>NZ_OY781378.1:0-645000 GCF_963676665.1 uncultured Tolumonas sp. | reverse complement strand
GCTTATTAATAGAGCAAATTGAACACTTGCATGATTTTTATGCCCGTTATTTGCCACAATCCATTTTATCAGGTGTACAGCCTTTGATTATTTTGTTGTTTGTATTTCCAACCAACTGGGCGAGTGGACTTATTCTTCTATTAACTGCGCCATTAATTCCGGTGTTTATGATTTTTACTGGTATGGGTGCGGCAGATGCAAACCGCCGAAACTTTCAGGCATTAGCGCGTTTGTCTGCACACTTTCTTGATCGTTTGCAAGGTTTAACAACCTTACGTCTGTTTTATCGGACTAAAGCAGAAGGTGACAAAATCGAACAGGCATCGGAAGACTTCCGCGGCAGAACGATGGAAGTCCTACGAATGGCGTTTTTAAGTTCTGCAGTATTGGAATTCTTTGCGTCAGTATCAATTGCGCTTGTTGCTGTTTATTTCGGCTTTTCTTATCTCGGTAATCTGAATTTTGGTTCTTACGGTGAACTAACACTGTTCAGTGGCTTATTTGTTTTATTGCTGGCGCCTGATTTTTATCTGCCGTTACGGGAGCTGGGTGCCCATTATCATGCAAAAGCACAGGCTATTGGTGCCGCCGATTCGTTACAGACATTCCTCGATGTGGACGTGATTACTGCTACGAGCGGAGAAGAAACACTTATAGACCACTCCGACTTTACTATTGAGGCTACTAATTGTTGTGTATTGGCACATGATGGAAAGGTATTAGCCGGTCCGTTGTCTTTTAATATTAAGCCTAATCAATTTGTAGCGATTGTCGGTAAAACCGGATCAGGTAAAAGCTCTCTGCTCAATGCATTATTAGGTTTTGCTCCGTATACCGGTAGCTTAAAGATTAATGGCCAGGAATTATCGACTTTGGATATGCGCAATTATCGGCAATACATTGGCTGGTTGGCGCAAAACCCTCGGTTGTTACCCGGTAGCCTGCGGGCCAACTTATTACTTGGTGATCATAAGATCAGTGAAGAATCACTGCTAAATGCTGCCGAACAAGCTGGTGCGCTCGATATTATTCAGGAAAAAGGCTGGGACTATACTGTTTCGGAGCAAAGCTCCGGTTTGTCGGTTGGCCAAGCACAGCGCTTAGCGCTGGCCCGAACTTTGCTGAAACCATGCCGTTTATTATTGCTGGATGAACCAACCGCCAGTTTAGATCGGGTGAATGAGCATAAAATCCTGCAGGCATTGGCACCGTTATGGCGAAAACACACCACTTTATTGGTAACTCATCGCGTTGAGCAGCTACAGCAGGTCGATCATATTTTATTGTTGCAACAAGGTCAGTTGGTTGCCGAAGGCAATTTCATGGAACTGAGCCAACAGAATGATGCTTTCCGGGCTTTATTGCTACAACCAGACATTGCCGTTACCAACATGACGGAGAACGACTATGCGTGAGTTACGTCCTTATCTGAAATTATTTTGGCAACACTCAGGCATGTTGTCGTTAGGATTACTGCTAACGCTTTGCACTTTACTAGCTGGATTAGGATTGTTATCACTTTCCGGTTGGTTCTTAACTGCTTGTGCAGTAGCGGGTTTAAGTGTCGCGGGAAAAGATGGTTTCAACTATATGACACCCGCTGGTGCTGTACGTTTTTTCTCTATTGTGCGCACGGCCAGCCGTTGGGGGGATCGCGTCGTCAGCCATGATGCGACCTTCCGCGTACTGACCTCGTTGCGAATCCAATTCTGGAAAAAAATTGCGCCGTTATCATTGCATCAGTTGCGTGCCTGGCGGCAGGGAGAATTACTCAATCGTCTGGTTGCGGATATTGATGCATTAGATAATTTGTATCTGCGTCTTGTCACACCGGTATTAGCAGCCATCCTGATCATTGGTTGTCTGGTGGGTGTCATTCTGCTGTTTGATCCACACTTAGCGCTATTACTGGGTGCTGCGTTACTGTTTATCGCGCTTTTTATACCCTTCTTGTTTTATCGTTTAGGAAAACAACCGGGGCAAGCGCTCATTGCCAGCCAAAGTCATTTACGCGAAGCCTGTACCACTTATCTGGCTAATCAGGCCGATTTGTTGCTGTTTGCCGCCGACGAACATTACCGCCAATCGATTGAACGTGAAGAACAAGCGCTGCTCAATGCGCAACGTCGCATGACCAGTATTAACGGTTTTGCCAGCGCCTTGATGATGGGGCTGCTGAGTGTGGTGTTGTGCGCGATGTTGTGGTTCTCTGCCGCCGGTGTAGGTAACCAAACACAAGCCGATCCTTTAACCGCATTGATGGCCTTTTTTGCATTGGCTTCTTTTGAAGCATTACAACCTTTAGCCGGCGCTTTCCAATATTTATCGTCTACGCTTACCGCCGCAAGACGCCTAAACCAGATCATGGAATCAACACCTGCAACGCACTTTGGTTTAGATGAAACCCCAGCCAGTAGCGGAACATTAAACATTCAAGGACTGACATTTACCTACCCTGATCAGCCGACGAGTGTATTGAATGAACTTTCATTACAACTAAATGCAGGTGAAAAAATAGCGATTCTCGGGCCAACGGGCTGTGGAAAATCAACCTTATTAGGTTTATTGACGCGGGAATGGCAAGCGACACAAGGTAACATTTTGCTGGATAACCGTTCTCTTGCTGAGTTCAGTGATGAAGCATTAAGAGCGTCGATGTCTGTCGTCAGCCAGCGCGTGCATATATTTAGTGCCACACTGGCCGATAATTTACGTTTAGCCAAACCCTCAGCCACTGATGCCGACCTGCTGGCCGTCTTAACCAAAGTAGAACTGGATGGTTTATTAGATGGTGCCAATCTGAAAGAAAGTTTACGCCAATGGCTGGGCGAAGGTGGTCGAGCGTTATCGGGTGGAGAGCAACGTCGGTTGTCATTAGCGCGGGCATTGTTACACGATGCACCGTTGTTATTACTCGATGAAGTGACCGAAGGATTAGATCCGGCAACAGAACAGCGTATTATGCAACTCGTCATACAACACAGCATTGGTAAATCTGTGTTGATGATCACCCACCGACTGTCCGGTCTGGAACAAATGGACCGGATTGCGTTGTTGGAAAATGGCCGCTTCAGAATTACGGCTACCCACGATGAGTTGTTGCGTCAAGATCGTTATTATCAGCAATTGTTTCATCATCTGAACGATGAATAACTGATATCTATCGAATCTCTCGATCAGCCTCTCTATAATGCTACTTCTTATTAATGAGAGGCTGAATTGATGAAAAGTCTGCCGTTTGTTGCACTGCTGATGACCATGTTAAGTGGATGTAGTCTGTTTCAGGTACATACCAATCTGGATAAAGAAAACTTCACCGAATACTTCAAACCCGGTTCGGTGAATGTTCTGAATAAAGCGCAGATCCTGGATGCCGATGCAACTTCGATTGGTACAGTGGAAGGTGAATCCTGCCAGAGTAAAAGCACCCAAGCACCGCCTAATATGATTGATGCACAAACAGATGCTCGCCGAAAAGTGGCCGATAAAGGCGGTAATGCCGTTGTGTTTGGCAAATGTATCAGCATGCCTGCAACAACTGAATGTGTATCAAGCATGGTATGTTATGGCCAAGCCTATAAGGTTAAAGACAGCGAATAATGATGTCTGAGAGCCCGACTAATACACCATTCAGCCTGTCAACTATTGGCGTGATCCGTTCCCCTTATCAGGAAAAGTTTGCTGTACCTCGGCAACCAGGGCTGGTCACCGCCATTAATGCGCAGTTGGAATTATTGCCGCCGTATAATGATCCGCATTGTGTGCGAGGGCTCGAAGAGTTCAGTCATTTGTGGCTGATGTTCCTGTTTCATCAAAATGGAACTGATGAATGGCACCCAACTGTGCGCCCTCCCCGCTTAGGCGGTAATCAGCGCGTTGGTGTATTTGCATCGCGCAGCCCTTTTCGCCCCAATCCGGTAGGATTATCGGTGGTGGAACTAAAAGCGATCCGGCAGCAAGGAAATCGGGTATGGCTGGAATTAGGCGGAGTCGATTTAGTCAATGGCACGCCGATCGTAGACATCAAACCCTATCTGCCATTTGTTGATAGTCTGCCTCACGCACGTGGTGGGTTTGCACCTGATGCGCCCGTCACCATGCCGGTAAGTTTTACGCCTGACGTTGAGATTCGTTGTCAGAAAATTGCGCGAACTCACCCTGGCTTTCGTGAATTTATACAACAAGTGATTGGCCAAGATCCTCGCCCTGCCTACCGCAAGCAAGATAATGACGATAAAATATACGGCGTCCGATTACTGACATTTAATATCAACTGGCAAGTTCAGCACGGTGTCGCTGTTATCTGCGCCATCACCGATATCGAATAGGGAGAAAAACCATGATGCATGCCGCATGGTATATGAGCTTTGTATTATCGATATTATTGTTTTTATCGACCGGATGCGATGCAGGTCATGATGCACCACCAGCAGCCAAACCGAGCACGCAAGATACGATATTGAAAGATCAGCTGAAGCCACTGGAAGATGCGAAAAAAGTGGAACAAACACTGCAGCAGGCGGCCGACAAACAAGCTGAAGAGATGAAGCAGCAAACTAAATAATCAAATAAAAATGGAGTCATGAATATGGCTCCATTTTCGCTTTACTATAACTCGGCGAACTCTGGGATAGGCGGTTTGCCATGTGATTCAAGAAAATCGAGTAATACACGCGGACTTTGGTTCAATACGCGTTCTGCCGGAAAACCGACACTGTCTAATATTTCCAGACTTTTATCTAACTCGCCCAGACTAAAAGCCACGTGTGAATCAGAACCTAAACTCACCCAGCCACCTGCATCACGAACCGCTTTAGCAATCGCCGTACAGTTTACATCACTACCGACTCGGGAATGTAAGAACGAAGAGTTGTTGATTTCCAGGGCGACATTATACTTCGCAGCGGCTTCAGCAATGGCATGGATATCAACCGGGAAACGCGGATTACCCGGATGGGTAATAATGTGTACCAGTCCATTTTTCATCGCATTGATCATGGCTCGGGTATTGGTATCCCGATCTTTCGGCGCAAAAACCTGTTCATGAAAACCGGCCAGAATAATGTCTAATTCGCCCAGCATTTTTTCATTACAATCAATATTGCCAAATTCATCTTTGATGTTGGCCTCGATACCACGCAGGATAGCAACGCCATCAACGATGCGGGGAATAACGCGTTGATTGATAAAATGCCACGCATGCGGCGCATCGGCCATCTCGGGGCCGTGGTCGGTGATCGCAAAAATGATGATGCCTTTACGTTTAGCTTCGGCAATATAATCATGAATTGTACTGTAGGCGTGCGTGCTGGCCAGGGTATGAGCGTGGGTATCGACCTGATAGCGCATAGCTTAACTTCTCCCCTTCTGTCATTGTTTTCAGCATATCATAAAAGTCATTTTTACGGCGGATCGCTATGCTTTTCTGCACATTGTTGATTTTTCCCTTGGGGTGTCATCCACCCGCCTGCTAGAATTTTGCCCCAAATTCCGAATATAACCGGCGATGATGCCGGGCTAATGCTCAATAAACGAAGGATCCAACATGCGTACCAGCCAATATTTGCTTTCCACGCTCAAAGAAACACCGAATGATGCGGAAGTGATCAGCCACCAGCTGATGCTGCGCGCCGGGATGATCCGTAAACTGGCTTCTGGCCTGTATACTTGGTTACCGACCGGTTTGCGTGTATTGCATAAAGTTGAAGCCATCGTACGTGATGAGATGAATAAAGCCGGCGCTATTGAAATCTCTATGCCTGTGGTACAACCCGCTGAATTGTGGGAAGAGTCTGGTCGTTGGGAACAATATGGCCCAGAACTGTGCCGTCTGACTGACCGTCATAGCCGTCCGTTTGTATTAGGCCCGACGCATGAAGAAGTCGTTACCGCACTGGTGCGTTACGAAGTCAACAGCTACAAACAGTTGCCACTGAATCTTTATCAGATCCAGACTAAATTCCGTGATGAAGTTCGCCCTCGCTTTGGTGTGATGCGTGGCCGTGAATTCACCATGAAAGATGCTTATTCCTTCCATCTGAACAAAGACAGTCTGGTAGAAACCTACGGCAAAATGCATCAGGCTTACTGCAACATTTTCAGCCGCATGGGTCTGGATTTCCGCCCAGTATTGGCTGACACCGGCTCTATCGGTGGCACCGGTTCACATGAATTCCACGTGCTGGCCAACAGCGGTGAAGACGTGATCGCTTTCTCTACCGAATCTGATTACGCCGCCAACGTGGAAATGGCCGAAGCCTTGGCTCCTGCTGGCGAACGCCCAGCACCCTCCGCGAGTGCAACCAAAATTGCTACACCCAATGCGCACACCATCGCGGAAGTTTCTGCTTACCTGAAAGTAGCTGAACAGCAGACCGTCAAAACTCTGCTGGTAAAAGGTGAAGCCGATGAACAAGGTAAAGCGGGCGTAGTTGCGCTGGTTTTACGTGGTGATCATGAACTGAACGACATCAAAGCAGAGAAAGTAGCTGGTGTTGCAGCACCATTAACTTTCGCTAGCGAAGAAGAGATCCGTGAAGTGGCTGGTTGTGATGCCGGCTCCATTGGCCCACAAAACCTGAAATGTAAAGTGATCGTCGATCGCAGCGCGGCTCATCTGGCTGATTTTGTTTGTGGCGCCAATGAAAATGATTTCCACATGACCGGCATGAACTGGGAGCGTGATATTCAAGGTTATGAAATTGCTGATATTCGCAATGTGGTGGAAGGTGATCCAAGCCCATGTGGTCAAGGCACGCTGCTGCTGAAACGTGGTATTGAAGTGGGCCACATTTTCCAACTCGGCACCAAATACTCTGAAGCCATGAATGCAACCGTGCTGAACGAAGGCGGCAAATCCACTGTGATGGAAATGGGCTGTTACGGTATTGGTGTTACCCGTGTGGTAGCTGCGGCGATTGAACAAAACTTTGACGACCGCGGTATCATCTGGAGCGATGCGCTGGCGCCATTCCAAGCGGTGATCATTCCAATGAATATGCACAAATCTCATCGCGTGCAGGAACTGGCTGAGCGTTTCTACACTGAACTGCAGGCAGCCGGTGTTGAAGTGTTGCTGGATGATCGTAAAGAGCGCCCAGGTGTTATGTTTGCTGATATGGAATTGATCGGTATTCCACATGCGATCGTGATCGGTGAACGCGGTATCGACAGCGGCGTGGTGGAATACAAACACCGTCGCAGCGGCGAAAAAACCGAAATTGCGATTGATGAAATTGTAGCAAAAATTAAAGCCCAATTAGCTTAATAATTGCAGCATTGAGAACCGGCCTCTGATGGCCGGTTTTTTTATGTCAAAAAAATGTCTTCCCGATATCAACTTATTCTCTTCGCTTTCTTTTCTCTCTGTTGAAACGACAGCTAAACGTCAGCCAGCAATATCTCACTTCCTGCCGTTTCCATAAAAAAGCTTATACATCAATAGATTAAAAAAAGATCTAAAACAGGCATAGCTTTTGCTTTATTTAAAATAAGATTAGTTTTTAAGTGGGTGAAAGATATGGAAGGTTTATCTGTTGTAGCAACATATGATCATGCCCCGGATCTGCATTTTGCCCGCGTGAGTGGCTTTAGTCCGATCTCCAGCAGCGATAAATTAGCCCTGTTGGAAACGCTAATGACCCAGGAAAAACTCGCCGATCTGCTGCAATCTTTTGCCACCTGGACCAGCCAACATTTGCCGGTTTGCCGCATGGCTTATATCTGGATGGAACAACGTTTTGAGATATTGAATCTCGGTCGTGGCGCTTACAAACAGCATTTCTCGCTGCTTGATCCTAAGATGCAGTTGCTGGGCCAAGTTGATTACGAATTAACTGGTAAACTGAACCCGCATCAGCATCGTCTGTTGCAGCAATTACACCAGTTATTGATTAATCCGTTACGTTTGTTTCTGAAAATGGAAGAGATGGATCAGCAATGCCGGATGGATCATTTAACCGGTGTGGGTAACCGCGCTCATTTTGACGAAGCTATGCAGTTATCGATTGAGCAGAACAATCGCCAGCCCAATGGCTTAACATTGATGCTGGTTGATTTAGATAACTTTAAACAGATCAACGACACCCATGGTCACCCAACTGGCGACCGTGTTTTAAAAATGTTTGCTGAACTTTTGACTGATGTTGTACGCGGCACCGATATGGTCTTTCGTCTGGGTGGCGATGAATTTGCGCTGATGTTCCAGCCGGCAGATGAATTTACCGCGTTACGCGTTATGGTTCGTTTACAAAAACGTCTGGCACAACATCCAGAACTGAAACAACTGAATGTGGGCTGTAGTTTAGGTTATATCAATTGGACGAGCGGCATGAGCGCCAAAGAGCTCTATCATCAGGCCGACGAACAACTGTATCATAATAAAAATCTGCGCCGGGATGCCTGAAGCCAAAGTCAGGCATTTTGGTTCCAGTCGATTTTTAACCCGATATGCCCTGTTTTACAGAGATAATCCTGACAGACAAATAAACCGATAACTGCGGCAATCTTCCCCTGATAACAGATGACCGGCATTGTGCTACGGAGCCAAGGCGCAACACCATATTCCTGCCATAATTTTTTCAACTCTCGCGAATGTTCTCTCCCCACCGGATGCGCTTTATGCGATCCTGGCAAGCCATATTCTATCGTTAATTGTTCGTCCGACTGCGGCATGCGTAAACGAACTTCGCTTACGTCATCAGTCTGTAACGTCAAAACACCATTCACTAAATGAACGGGAATATCGATCTGTAATGCTTGCGACGAAATCGCTGCTGGTATTGGGGAAACTTGATATAAACGCTGCTGATATCGGCGGATAACCCCTTGTTGCCAGACTAATTCAGGCATTGCATCAGCACGGGCTAATGCCACTTCAGGCCAGATTTTCTGTAATTGCGCGTGCGATGGCACCGTGCCGGTTTGTTGACGTAACCAGAAACGCAACAACTGATGGCGCCGTGCGGGTGACAAACGTTCCAACCGTTCAATCTGTAAACTGCCATCAACATGCTGACAGGCGAACAGATCTGTTTTGGCGATTTCATCGAGTAAAGTTTCTTGTTCCGCGCATAAAGCAGCACTACGCGCTGCGGTTACCGCAATTTCTGGCCAACGTTCGCGCAATAATGGGATCACCCGCTGGCGCAGAAAATTACGATCAAAACGCTCATCGTGATTGCTGTCATCTTCAATCCAGCTTAAGCGCTGACTGATAGCCCAATCCAATAATTGCTGACGACTAAAAGACAACAGCGGGCGCACTAAGTGACCATCCGCAAAATCAGCGTCCATTGGCATGGCAGCTAACCCTCTTGGACCCGAACCGCGCTTCAGTGCTAACAGCAGTGTTTCCAGCTGATCATCTTGATGATGAGCCGTCAGCAAAGTACCACCTTTCGGCAAATACTGCCGAAACACTGCGTAACGCGCCTGACGAGCCAGATCTTCCAAGCTTTGACGACTCTGTTTTTTAAGCTCAACACGTTGTGCCGTGAACGGGATCGCTAGTGTCTGACAAGTTTGCTGACAATGGCTTAACCACTGATCGGCCAACAGGTTCAAGCCATGATGGACATGCACGGCCTGCAACGAAAAGCCCGTTCGTTGACGAGTATAACGAGCTAATAATTCCAGTAATACGCGGGAATCCAGACCACCACTAAACCCGACCAGTAATGGGCCGGGTCTTAGTTGTTGATCCAAAATTGCGAATACGTCGGTTTCTACACGATGTTGGCTCACAGGAACTCATTTCAGAACACAATCAAGATGTATACATGATAACAGATGGGCTTCGGGATCACTGCTGTGTGAGCTATCACAGATTTATCTCTTGGCTTGGTTTTAATCAGCTTTTTACTCAATTCTTGGCTACATTCAAACAGTAAGAAAAGGTCATTCATCCAACAATGGTCAGGATCAATAATGAGCGAAATATTACGGGCACAATCCCATTCTCCCGATGCACAAACAGCGGTTACCGAGCTGAAAGAGCAGTTTCGTAATGGTTCGCCTGCCAGCCTGATTTTGTTTTTCTGTTCTTGTTCTTATGATTTACAACAATTAGCTGAGAGCTTTAATACTTTATTCCCTGATATTCAGGTGGTTGGCTGTACTGCTGCGGGAGAAATCGGACCGGAAGGTTATTTAGAACACTCGTTAACTGCGGTTTTATTTCCCAAAGATGAGTTTGATGTTGTGAGCGGCTCACTCAATCAACTGTCTGATTTCAGTGAAACAAAGGGCACACAGTTTGTACAAAATTTAGTGCCGCAATTAACCTCATTAGCGCAAGATAGCCACAACCGTTACTCTTTTGCCATGCAACTGATTGATGGCTTGTCGAAAAAAGAAGAGTTAATTAGTCATTGTTTTCAGAAGGTCTTAGGGCGCATTCCTCTATTTGGTGGTTCTGCCGCTGATAACTTACAGTTTGCTCACACCTATACCTTTCATCGTGGGAAGTTTTTAGAAAATAGCTGTGTATTAATTTTATTTAACACAAACCGGCAATTCCGTTTGTTTAAAACACAACACTTTTCCGGTACCAGTGATCCACTGGTTGTGACGGCCGCAGACATTGTTAACCGGACAATCATAGAGCTCAATGGATTACCCGCAGCCCATGTTTATGCACAGCAAATTGGCTGTTCTGTTGAACAACTTAATGCGCAAGTTTTCGCAGCGTCGCCGGTTGTTATCAAAATGAATGGCAATGAATACGTTCGTTCGATCCAAAAAATGCATGCTGATGGTAGCTTACAGCTTTATTGTGCTATCGATGAAGGTGTCGTGTTACGGGTTGCAAATAGCGTCAACCTGACTACAGACCTAGATCAGCAATTTGAAAAACTGCAAACCGCACTCGGTGATATATCACTGACGCTGGTGTGCGACTGTATTTTGCGACGGACAGATATAGTGAAGACACAGCAATTGCCCGCGGTAAGTGATGTTTTTGTGCGTAACCAAGCGTCAGGATTTAGTAGTTTCGGAGAGCAATTCGGCGGGTTACATCTTAATCAAACCTGTACCGGTATTGCTTTTGGTCACGGAGATGCCAGCTCATGACCGAACAGCCGCATTCCCGCATTGATTTACAAGATGAAATTGTCCGCTTAAATAAGATCATCGCCGCATTGATCAAACAAGCCGATGCACGAAACTCGGACAAAATGACTGATTTCAGTCTTTTCCAATCACAGGTCATGTTAGAAAATGAAGTACATAACCGCACGGAGCAGTTAGAAAATGCGTTACTGAAAAACAAGCAAATCAATGCCGAACTCATCGATACACAACGGAAAATGATGGAGGAAATTGAAGAGCGAAAACTGGTCCTTTTAGCGCTGGAGCAAGAAAAAGCAGAACAAAAAGAGTTAATTCAAAAACTGGAAGAAAGCGATCGTCAGCTACGGCAATCTGAAAAATTGGCGTCGATTGGCCAGTTAGCTGCGGGTATAGCCCACGAAATTAATAATCCGATGGGGTTTATCACCTCGAATTTGAGTTCGCTGCAGCGATATTTTACCCACCTATTTCAACTAATTGCACTTTATGAAAAATCATCCGCTGAACCGGCTAATCCTGTTTTGCCGCAACAGATCCAGTCATTAAGGGATGAAATCGATATCGATTTTCTGAAAGAGGATATTGGCCCGCTGTTTCAAGACTCGATAGAAGGGGCTGTCCGCGTCAGGCGGATCATCCAAGACTTACTGCATTTTTCCCGAGCCGGGGAAAATTACTGGGAATGGGCTAATTTACAAGATGGTTTGAATAGCACACTCAACATACTGAGTAATGAACTTAAATATAAAGCTGACGTGATCCGGGAATATGGCGATATTCCGCAAGTTCATTGTATGCCCGCACAACTTAATCAGGTTTTTATGAACATGCTGTTAAACGCCGTACATTCGATTGATATTCATGGCGAGATCCGCGTAAAAACTGGCGTACACCAAAATCAGGTGTATATCTCGATTGCCGACACTGGCAGTGGCATGAGCCCAGAGGTAAAAGCCAAGATTTTTGACCCGTTCTTCACCACGAAACGCTTAGGAACCGGCACAGGTCTAGGTTTATCGGTCGCCTACGGTATTATCAAAAAACATCAGGGTCACATCGATGTGCAAAGTGAACCCGGACAAGGGTCTGTCTTTACCGTCTGGTTGCCCCTTTCGCCCGTGATTGATTCAGACGATACACACTGATATTAATGTGTTATTGCCGGAGTGCGTTTACGTAATAAAAAGATCAACGGTAGAGCGAGTAATGTAATAAACATCATCAACCGGAAATCACGCAGATAAGCGATCAAACTGGCTTGCTGAGTGATGGTTTTATTCAGTAAAGCAAGGCCACTTGCCGATTTCAGATCCCATAAGGTCGGCAACTGATGTAACCAGATAGCGTTAAATCCGTTGGTATTCTCAGCCAGAATGGAATGAAAAACCTGCGTATTTTGCGATAGCAACGTGACCACGATTGAAATACCAATACTGCTACCGATATTGCGCAACAAGCTATACATTGCCGTGCCTTCATTTCTATATTTCTGATCGAGTGTCATAAAGGTCATCGTGCTCAGCGGTACAAACACGAACCCCATACCAAAACCTTGGATAAAACCTGTTCTGAACAGATCGATGAAAGTGATATTCAGATCAAACAGCGACATTTCCCATAATGATTCCACCATCATTAATAAACCGACAACCAATAAAGTCCGCAGATCAAACCGACGCATCAGATGGCCGACCAGACTCATACTCAACATGGTTCCGAGCCCACGTGGTGCCATGGCAAACCCCGTAGCTAAAACCGGATAACCCAGCAGGTTTTCTAAAAACGGTGATAACAAGGCCACAGTCGACAGCAGCATGACGCCTAAGATAAAGATCAGTAATAACCCAATACAGAAGTTTCGATCTTTGAACATGGCCGGGTGAATAAACGGCGCTTTGTGCGTAAACATATGCACAATGAACAGATAGATAAACAAGATGGCACAGATGCCTTCAACGATAATTTCTGTCGAGGTAAACCAGTCTTTGGATTCACCACGATCCAAAAACATCTGTAACGCACCAATGGCAATCGCCAGTAAGCCAAAGCCGAGGCCATCAAAGCGGATGGTTTTATTGGGTTTGGTTTCCGGCACAAACAACCAGATCCCGACTAACGCCAGAATACCCACCGGCAGATTGATGAAAAACACCCAGCGCCAGTTGTAAAACTCTGTCAGATATCCGCCCAGTGTTGGCCCCAAAATTGGGCCAACCATGACGCCGATACCCCAGATCGCCATGGCCTGACCACGTTCTTTGGGCTCATAAACATCCAACTGAACCGCTTGTGACAGCGGCACTAAACCGGCACCAAATATTCCCTGCAAAATACGGAATGTCACGATCTCGGGTAACGACTGCGCGACACCACACAATACCGATACACAGGTAAACCCAAACACTTCCCAGAAAAATACTCTTTTACGTCCAAACCGGTTCACCAAAAAACCGTTTAACGGCGTACAAATGGCTGCCGCCACGATGTAAGAGGTGAGCACCCACGAGATCTGATCCTGCGTCGCCGCCATACTCCCTTGCATATACGGTAAGGCGACGTTGGCGATGGTGGTATCCAGCGTTTGCATCACCGTGGCAAGCATCACAGCAACCGTGATCAAGCCTCGGTGCGCAACACGCGCGGGTTGAACTGTGGGATTCAGTGCGACAGACATGCTAGCCTACCTTGTTACTTATTGCTGTGCCCACGCCATACCGGGAACATGGCGGCGGTGCTCAGTGTCGATATCCACGATAGCGCTCATCCCCGTCCGTAACTCCGGTTGATTAAGACCCGCGTTGATGCGGATCCGCACCGGAATACGCTGAATGACCTTCACCCAATTACCGGTTGAATTTTGCGCCGGTAATACTGAAAACTCGGCCCCTGTTGCTGGGCTGATGCTTTCCACAATCCCTTTGCCTTCCCAATCAGGATAAGTATCCACATGGATATTGACACTTTGGCCTAATTTCACGTGTGTGAGATCTGTTTCGTTGTAATTCGCCTCCACCCACACCGATTTATCTGAGATCAAGGCTAATGCCTGAGCGCCAACCGCCAGATGCTGCCCCAGTTTTGGTAATTGGCTGACCACGCCTGAATCCGGCGCCGTAACATGGGTATGCGCCAGATCTAATTTCGCCTGCGCCACTTCCGCTAACGCCGCTTTAACCTGCGGATGCTCATCAACCGCAATAGCCGGATCTCCCGCCAGATTTTGTTTCAACTGTTCTAACTGATTACGCAATACGACTAATTGCTGGGAAGCCACATCGACCGCTTGCTTGGAATCATCCACCCCTGAGGCAGAAACAAAATGGCGTTCGGCTAATTCCGCCTGCCGCTTATAGGCTTTTTGCGCATAGGCGTAATTGGTGTTTTGCAGGGCGATCTGTGATTCTACCTGCTGGTATTGTGCTTTTAAGGCGGAAATCGTAGTGCGGATATTAGCCAGATCAGCTTGTGCTTTTTGTAACGCGACTTGATAGGCAGCAGGATCAATTTCGAACAACGGCTGCCCTGCTTTTACCGGCACATTTTCTTTCACGTATAACGCAACAACCTGCCCGGCCACTTCGGTACTCAGTGGGATCTTGTCACTTTTCAGGTAAGCGTTATCGGTCTCAACATACCGGCCACTGTTCAGATAAAAATAACTGCCACCCAGTAATAAGACAAAACAAGGCCCCAACATCAGCCAGCGACGTAATTTATTTAAAGAACGAGAATTGGTGCTTTCAGGCTGTTTTTCACTCATGATTTGTCCTCTTTACCCAACATGGCACTATGAGCATTATCGATATCGTCACTCAGCAAATTGGTTTTCATCACCAACAGTGCTTCGACAAATGCGTCAATTTGCGCCGCCGTTAGATCTTGGGTCATTACGCTTTGCAGATCCTGCACTTCAGCACGGATCTCGGTAAGCACCGGTTCTGCTGCGGGTAACAGATATAAACGAAACGCCCGGCGATCTTGCTCATCATTGCGGCGTTCAATCAGCCCCATCTCGACCAGCTGATCTAATTGTTTAACCAAGGTAATTGGCTGAATTTCTAGTATTTTTGCCAGATCAACCTGACGTAACCCCTGACAACGCGATAAGCGTAACAAGGTGCGGCTTTGCGCATGGGTAAGTCGGAAGGATTCCATTTGTTGGTTAAATCGTCTTCGGGTCAGTCGGGCAACTTCACCAAAGAGAAAAGCGATGTCAGTACTGTTCATGCGGGTCACACAAAGATAATAGCAATACATATAATATACATAGCTTATTATATTTGTGGCAATGTATTTTGTCTGTGATGTGTTCGAGCGGATCAAAAAAGCCCCTATTCGGGGCTTTAAAAAGAGTGCTGTTATTTAGCTTAATAAACACCAGCCACTAACAGTTAGCTGATTTCCAGCGGCGCAAAATTTTTCACTAAATCATCAATCGCTTTCATCTGCTGCAGGAATGGCTCCAGTTTATCCAGCGGCAAAGCACTTGGGCCGTCACAACGCGCATGATCCGGATCAGGATGCGCTTCGATAAACAGACCAGCCAGACCAACCGCCATACCGGCACGCGCCAGATCAACCACCTGTTGACGACGGCCACCAGAGGCAGCACCCAGCGGATCACGACACTGCAGCGCGTGGGTGACGTCGAAAATAACCGGGCTGCCTTGGCTGGCATTTTTCATCACGCCAAAACCCAGCATATCGACAACCAGATTGTCATAACCGAAATTCACACCGCGCTCACACAAGATCACGCGTTCATTACCGCACTCAGCGAACTTTTCAACGATATTTTTCACCTGACCCGGGCTTAGGAATTGTGGTTTTTTCACATTCACTACGTTGCCAGTTTTCGCCAGCGCTTCAACCAGATCAGTCTGACGCGCCAGAAATGCCGGTAATTGCAGCACATCCACTACTTCGCTGATCGGTTTGGCCTGCCATGTTTCATGCACATCGGTGATGAGGCTGACGCCGAAAGTTTTTTTCAACTCTTCAAAAATACGTAAACCTTCTTCCATACCGGGGCCACGGTAGGAGTGAACAGAAGAGCGATTGGCTTTGTCCCAGCTGGCTTTAAATACCAGAGGAATGCCCAGTTTTTCAGTCACGGTGACATAGGTTTCGCAGATCGACATCGCCAGATCGCGCGATTCCAATACATTCATGCCACCGAACAGCACGAATGGCTGATCGTTCGCAACATTGATCCCGTTAAACTGAACGACTTTCTGTTTCATTCCTCACTCCATCAGTGCAAAGTTGTTGCGCCATGATCCAGAAAAGCCAGCTGCACTTTCAGCACAGCAGCGACCGGATCTTGCGGACATTGTTCAATAAAATATGAATAATCGTTGGCCGCCAATTGCGGGCATTCTAATTGTTCATACACTAAACCCCGATCTCGAATTTCATACGGATCATCCGGGTTCATTTTCAATAATACTTCACTGGCCCGTAACGCTTCCGGCAAACGACGGCTTTGGAGCATACAGGCTTTGGTGACACTCAATAAGCGCAATAAAATCTGACGTTGATCCGCTTCTTTGGTGTATTTGCTGTCCATTGTCGTCAAATCACCCAACGTTGCTCGTAACATTAATGAGCGCTGAGCTGCATCCCACTCTTCACCGGTAAACGGATCGATAAATACCGGTGTATCTTCTGGAAACAGCAGTAAAAAATTACCAGGGAAACAGACACCACGTACCGGTATTTCTACCGAGTTCGCCAGATGCATTAACACGATACCTAAGGTGATCGGCAAGCCACTGCGCTGGGTCAACACATTATCCAGCAGACAATTTTCTGCCGCATAATAATGTTCCCAGTCACCCGCAAACTGCAGCTCATGATAAAACGCATGCAGTAATTGCTGGCGGCGTTGTTTGATATCACATGCCGTCACATATGGACGAATCGCTGTGCGCAGCTGACGTAACCGTTGCAAGCCATCGATCAATACGGGCTGCTCTTGCACATCTTCTGCCACCATCAGTGCCAGCATCGCAATATCTAAACCTTCAAAATCAGTATCATGTGTAATGTTCATTTGCGTACTACCTTGCAACATCACCGAACCATTGGCCGCCAGAAACACGATCCTGACCACCTAAATCCTGTCTTGTCATGACTGCATGAAAACCGCGTGCCAACAGTAATTCGCGTACTGCCTGCGCTTGTTGCCAACCATGCTCCAGCAACAACCAACCACCATCAGTCAGATATTCCGGAGCTTGATCAATCAGTTGTCGGATATCCGCCAAACCATCTTCTTCGGCAACGAGTGCGCTGAGTGGTTCAAAACGGACATCACCCTGCGCCAGATGCGGATCAGCAGCATCAATATAGGGCGGATTAGAGACAATCAGGTGGAAATTTTGTTCATTCAGCGCTGAAAACCAGTTACTGGCCAGAAATTTGACTGAAAAACCTAAGCGTGCGGCATTCCGTCGCGCTAATTCCAAGGCAGCCGGTTCGCGCTCTAACGCCCACATGGTTAAACCCGGACATTCTGATTTCAGCGCCAGTGCGATGGCGCCGGTGCCGGTGCCCAGATCCAGCGCTTTTAAGCCTTGCCCGCGTTCTGGTAACAGACTCAGCGCCCATTCCACCAGACATTCGGTATCCGGGCGTGGAATTAACGTCGCTGGCGAAACCTGTATTGGCAGTGACCAAAATTCACGCACGCCCAGAATATAAGCGACCGGTTCACCTTGTTCACGGCGAATCGCGAGTTGTTCCAATTGCTCGACTTGTTCCGGCGTTAGCGCTTGTTCCGGCCAGGTACGCAAAAAAGTACGAGTACAACTTAATACCGCACATAACAGACAATCCGCATCCAGTGCTGCACTGTCGCTATCGGCAAAACGCTGGATCAACTGCTGACGCAGGGACGCTATTTGCATGAGTTGCTCTCTGTTAGTGACTATTTTTTAGTAACTATCGATTAATTACTGTCTGATAACGCAGCCAACTGGTCGGCTTGGTATTCCTGCAACAGTGGTTGCAACAGGCAATCCAGATCGCCTTCCATCACTTCCGACAGACGGTAAAGTGTCAGGTTAATACGATGATCACTGACACGGCCCTGCGGGTAGTTATAGGTACGAATACGGTCAGAACGATCACCGGTACTCAAAATACTACGACGCGTGGAATCGGCTTCGGCACGACGTTTATCTTCTTCCTGCTGCGCCAGACGCGCCGCCAGCACGGACATCGCACGCGCTTTGTTTTTATGCTGTGAACGTTCGTCCTGACACTCAACCACGGTACCGGTTGGAATGTGGGTAATACGAATGGCTGAGTCGGTTTTATTGATGTGCTGACCACCGGCACCCGAGGCACGGAAGGTATCGATACGCAGATCCGCTGGGTTGATTTCCGGGATCTCTTTTTCCGGGATCTCCGGTAACACCATCACCGTACAGGCGGACGTGTGTACGCGGCCCTGAGATTCGGTTTCCGGTACACGCTGCACACGATGACCGCCCGATTCAAATTTCATCACACCAAACACACGCTCACCTTCCATACGGACGATGATTTCTTTATAACCGCCATGCTCACCATCGCTGGTGCTCATAATTTCCATGCGCCAGCCACGTCGTTCGGAATATTTGGAATACATACGGAACAGATCACCGGCAAAAATCGCGGCTTCATCGCCACCGGCACCAGCTCGAATTTCCAGAAAACAGTTGCTGTCATCTTTTGGATCTTTTGGCAGCAGTAACACCTGCAATTCAGCTTCTACGCGTTCAATCAGCTGTTTAGCATCGGCCTGCTCGTCTTGTGCCATCGCTTTCATTTCAGCATCGTCGCCCGCCAACATCTCTTCGATGGCTTGCAGATCGGCTTCTGCCTGCTGATATTGCTGGAAACCCGCAACTACTTCACCCAGTTGCGAATATTCTCGGGTCAGAGCACGGAATTTTTCCTGATCGGAAACCACATTCGGTTCACCCAGCAGCGCCTGAACTTCTTCATAGCGCTCCATCAGTCCTTCCAGTTTTCTGATCACTGTTTCTTTCATAGCATTCCTGTTTGATTTGTTTTTTGATCAGCGCAATTCGCGTGATATTTAATTTTTTTCGTCGAGTCGTAATGCCTGACTCAATAATAATAACGAGCTTTTATCTTCGGCTTCGCCCGCTTGGCGTAACGCCTCGGTGGGCGCATGAATAAGTTTGTTGGTCAGTCGCTCACTCAGCTCAGATAACACCGCAGCAGCATCTTCACCTTGCTCAAGTTTGCGTAACGCCAGCGCTAACTGTTCCTGGCGTATATCATCAGCCTGCTGGCGATAAAGGCGCACATGGTTTTGCGCCGATAAACTGCGGAACCAGTTCATAAACTGTTCGCGCTCATCCTGCACGATTTGTTCTGCTTGCCGGGCTGCGTGTTCTCGGTGCCGCTGATTTTCTGCGACGATATTTTGCAGATCATCTACGGTATACAGGTAAGCATCGGACAATTCACCGACTTCTTCCTCAATATCACGGGGCACAGCAATATCTATCAGCAACATCGGTTTATTACGCCGCTGTTTTAACGCCCGCTCGACCAACCCCTTACCTAAGATCGGTAACGGACTGGCGGTGGAGCTGATCACCAAATCGACATCCGGCAATACCTGCGGGATCTCATTTAAGGTAATGACATCCGCCTGCCATGCGCCCGCAATCGCTTGTGCGCGGAGCAACGTGCGGTTGGCTACCGTCATTTGCGAGACCGAATGCCCATACAAATGTTGGCCTACCAGCTCTATTGTTTCACCTGCACCGATCAGCAACACCTTGACCTGCGACAGATCACCGAAAATCTGCCGCGCCAGCGTAACGGCGACATAAGCAACCGAAACCCCGTACGCGCCAATTTCCGTTTCGGTGCGCACGCGTTTTGCGACACCAAAGGTGCGTTGGAATAAGCGATTCAACAGCCCTTTTACTGCACCTTGTTTACTGGCGGTATCCAGCGCTTGTTTCACCTGACCTAAGATCTGCGGTTCACCCAAGACCAGCGAATCCAGCCCTGCGGCGACACGCATCAGATGACGCACCGCTTCACCATCTTGCAACTGATATAAAGCCGGCTGGAGTTCATCTTCCGTCAGATGCTGGAAATGTGACAGCCATAGGGCTACCTCTTCACTGGCACCGCTATCAACAGCACAGTAAAGTTCAGTACGATTACAGGTGGAAAGTATTACCCCTTCCCTGACACCGGGGACCGATGTTAACGCCGCCAAAGCATCGTCAATGCGCTCCGGCCCAAAGGCCACTCGCTCACGCAATGACAACGACGCCGTCTTATGGTTTACCCCCAGCACAAACAGATGATGCATCAGGCTGCGGACTCGTCAGCTAATTTAGGGCAGCTATTCTACGAAAAAGTGGCGATCTTTGAAAGCAAAGCGCCAGCGCCGGTAGCCAAAGTAATTGACGTTGCAACAAGGCGACAAGTGAGTGAATCCCCATGAACATAAAGACGCTATGTGATTGGGGTGAATGCACGCCGTCAACGACGCTGCAACTTCAAGTATGAAGTGTATATACTGTCGCATCGTTAAAGGAGGCTTTGTGAAAACATTACAACAACTATCATTGCTTTTTTGCCTGCTAATTCTGAGCGCGTGTACCTCACAACAACATCAACTGGATAATGCCAGCTGGCGTATGCAACGTCAGAAGCTGGAAAATATTACCCACTGGACCATCTCCGGTAAACTGGCCATTATCACGCCAGAGAAAAAAGGCTCCGCTCGTATTCACTGGCAGCAAAATGGCGATGACTATCATCTCAATCTGACCAGCCTGCTCGGCACACGCATTATGGAAATGAGCAAAGAAGGTGACAAAGTGGTCATCATTGATGATAAAGGTCGTGAATACCGCGGCAGCGATGCCGAATATCTGGTCTATCGTTTAACCGGCTGGCAAATGCCGGTTTATAAACTGCCGTTATGGATCAAAGGTCTGCCCGGCGACACCGACTATGACATCAATGCAACCGGTCAGGTGACTAACATCAAAACGCCCAACTGGCAGATGCAATATCAAAGCTACCAGGAAGTTGATGGTTGGATGATGCCAGAGAAAATCACCTTTAAAGGTCAGCAAACCGAACTCCGTCTGGTGATCAATGATTGGGAGCTGGTGACACAATGATGCAAACCAACACCATCGCATGGCCTGCACCGGCAAAACTGAACCTGTTTTTACACATCAATGGTCGTCGTACTGATGGTTATCATGAATTACAGACGCTATTTATCTTTCTCGATCACTGCGACTGGCTACGCTTTCACATCAATGACAGCAATCAGGTAACCATTGAACCAGCACTGGCTGATGTACCGCTGGAGCAAAACCTGATCTATCGGGCCGCCATGTTATTAAAGCAGCACTCTGCGGCACCACTTGGTGTTTTGATTGAGCTGGATAAACGTTTGCCGATGGGCGGTGGCATTGGCGGAGGTTCCTCTGATGCGGCAACCACCTTGGTCGCACTCAATCATCTCTGGCACATTCATTTACCCATTGATGAACTGGCCGAGTTGGGCCGTCAGTTGGGTGCCGATGTGCCGGTTTTTGTGCGGGGACATGCGGCTTTTGCCGAAGGCGTTGGTGAACAGTTACAACCGGTTGAAATAAAAGAGAAATGGTATCTGGTTTTAGTGCCGCCGTGTCATGTTTCAACAGCAGCTGTTTTTCAGCATCCTGATCTCAAACGGGACACACCAAAGCAGAAATGGCCCGAATTACAACAGGGTGATTGGCACAATGACTGCGAACCTTTGGTGAAAAAGAATTACCCCGAGGTTGAAAAGGCCTTACGCTGGTTGATAGAATACGCCCCGTCAAGAATGACCGGTACTGGTGCTTGTGTGTTCGCGGAGTTTGAACATGAGGCCCATGCCAGAGAAATTTTGGCGTTGATGCCGACATGGCTACATGGTTTTGTAGCAAGAGGGAAAAACTTATCACCCCTTCATGTCGTTTTGCAACAGGTTTATGCTTGAGATGTCTGCCCCGTCAACATTTCCTGCTAGCCTTCACCCCCAACTGGACAAACCCAGAGGTTTAATCCCGTGCCTGACATGAAGCTGTTTGCCGGTAACGCCACACCGGAATTAGCGCAAAAGATTGCCGACCGCCTCTTCACCAAACTTGGCAGTGCAGCCGTAGGTCGCTTCAGCGATGGTGAGATCAGCGTACAAATTAACGAAAATGTACGTGGTAGTGATGTATTCATCATTCAATCAACCTGTGCTCCTACCAATGACAATCTGATGGAACTGATTGTTATGGTTGATGCCATGCGTCGTGCTTCCGCTGGTCGTATTACCGCGGTAATTCCTTACTTTGGCTATGCTCGTCAGGATCGTCGTGTACGTTCTTCACGTGTACCGATCACTGCAAAAGTTGTTGCTGATTTCCTGTCCAGCGTGGGTGTTGACCGCGTTCTGACAGTCGATCTGCATGCTGAGCAGATTCAGGGCTTCTTCGATGTTCCTGTTGATAACGTATTTGGTAGCCCAGTTCTGCTGGAAGACATGAAATCACGTCAACTGGAAGATCCTGTTGTTGTTTCTCCGGATATCGGTGGTGTAGTACGTGCGCGTGCTATCGCTAAACTGCTGGATGAAACTGACATCGCTATCATCGACAAACGCCGTCCACGCGCGAACGTCTCTCAGGTTATGCACCTGATCGGTGACGTAGCAAACCGTGACTGCATCATCGTTGATGACATGATCGATACCGGTGGTACGCTGTGTAAAGCTGCTGAAGCTCTGAAAGAGCGCGGCGCTAAACGTGTATTTGCGTATGCCACTCACCCAATCTTCTCTGGTCTGGCAGCGAAAAACATTGCTGAATCAGTGATTGATGAAGTGATCATTACCGATTCTATTCCGTTGAGCGATGAAATTCGCGCACTGGGTAAAGTGAAACAGCTGACTCTGGCACCAATGCTGGCAGAAGCTATTCGCCGTATCAGCAACGAAGAATCTATCTCTGCCATGTTTGAACATTGATTCAGATTTTACAGAGTATAAAAAAGCCTCCGCAAGGAGGCTTTTTTGTTTCTGGCACATTGATTAATGACGTAAGCCCGTGCCTTTCTTCACCAGCCACCAGCAAGTGGTATACAGCGCCAGAATGAACAGCGAGACCACCAGATAGGATGTCCACATCGGTACATCAGAGATGCCGATAAAGCCGTAACGGAACCCGTTGATCATATAAATGATCGGGTTTACATGCGAAGCAGCCTGCCAGAATGGGGGTAATAATTGAATGGAATAAAATACGCCACCCAGATAAGTCAGCGGTGTCAGCACAAATGTCGGAATGATGCTGATATCATCAAAACTCTTCGCAAAAATCGCATTCAACAACCCGCCCAGCGAAAATAAAATCGCCGTCAGCACTAACATGATGAATACGCTGACCGGATCATGCACATGAAACGGCACAAAAAATAACGACACCGCCGTGACAATCGCACCGACACACAGACCACGCGCCACACCACCGGCGACAAAACCCCAGATGATCAGATAATTCGGCACCGGGGCCACCAACAGCTCTTCGATATTGCGCTGGAACTTGGCACTGTAAAAGGATGAAGAGACATTCGAGTAAGAATTGGTGATCACCGACATCATGATCAGACCCGGCACAATAAACTGCATGTAAGTCACACCATGCATATCACCAATCCGGCTGCCGATCAGATTACCGAAAATGACAAAATAGAGTGTCATGGTGATCGCCGGCGGCACTAAGGTTTGAACCCAAATACGGGTAAAACGGTTAATTTCTTTACGAACCAAGCTCTGGAAGGCAATCCAGTAAACGGCGCTATTCATGCCTGACGTCCTTTTTCTACTAATGAAACAAACAACTCTTCCAGCCGGTTGGCTTTATTACGCATACTCAGCACTTTGACGTTTTGGTTGTTCAACTGCTCAAACACGCCATTCAGGCCGTCACTTTTCTGAATTTCAACTTCCAGACTTAATTCCCCCGCCGGATGAGATTTAAAACCCGCCAGCTGAACATTGGCAGCCGGACGATCTAAATCCAGCAAGAAGGTCTCCACCTGTAATTTACTGAGTAAATTACGCATGCTGGTGTTTTCCACGATACGACCTTTGTCGATGATGCCGATATTACGGCACAGCATTTCGGCTTCTTCCAGATAATGGGTCGTCAGAATGATGGTGACGCCCTCGGCATTGAGATTTTGCAGAAACTGCCACATCGAACGGCGGATCTCGATATCCACCCCCGCAGTCGGTTCATCGAGGATCAGTAATTTCGGCTCATGCATCAGCGCACGGGCAATCATCAGACGACGTTTCATACCGCCCGAGAGCGTGCGTGCCTGTTTATCGCGTTTTTCCCACAGATCGAGCTGGGTCAGATATTTCTCAGCCCGTTCTTCGGCTACCTTACGCGGCACACCATAAAATCCGGCTTGTTGCACCACGATCTGTTCGACTTTCTCAAACTGGCTGAAGTTAAATTCTTGCGGCACTAAACCAATTTGCGCTTTTGCCTGTTCCAGTTGCGTATCAATGTCATAACCAAAGACTTTGACCGAGCCGGCGGATTTATTCACCAGCGAGCTGATAATACCAATAGTGGTCGATTTACCAGCGCCATTCGGGCCAAGCAGGGCGTAAAAATCCCCTTCTTCAACCGCGAGATCGATCCCTTTCAGGGCTTCGACGCCTCCCTGATAGGTTTTGCGTAATTGCTGAATATCGAGAGCAAGCATAGTGTCAGAGTTCTTCATATTAGAGAGCGGTAATGCACAAGGCAGATAACGGATTATAACCTGATCTGGATCATTCCAGCTAATAACAAAGATGGCATCAAAAGACGCCTTATTGCTTAAGGAATCCACAATTTTTGTTAGATTGATCGCAATTGCTAAACCGTTTTAGCTTGTTTAGTTGTTTTGCTAAACCGTTTTAGTAAACTAATTACAGAACAGTAAAACACTATTTGTATACTGTAAAAGAAAATGAAATTTCGTTGAGCTAAGAGCTAAGACACACTCAGCGGATAAATAACTGGTAAAGAACAAACACACTACATGCTGCAAAACGGCATGACGTAACGGTAGTGATTAATGATGAGAGAGTGTGCGTCCCGGTCTGGTTCACCCCAAGTAAAGCAGACAGGGCAGCACGTACAACCCACGCTGTTGTGAAACAGCATCGGTTGATGAGATCACGGCTTGAGCCCCCGCTATCTCATTTAACCGGTTACATCCAAAGAGGAAAATCATGAATGTAACTTCTGTAGCAAATGAACTGATCCCACTACTGGGCGGTAAAGAGAATATCGTCAGTGCAGCCCACTGCGCAACTCGTTTGCGTTTGGTTTTGCAGGATGATAACAAAATTAATAAAAATGCCATTGAACAAGTGGATGGCGTGAAAGGTTGTTTCAGTAACGCGGGGCAAATCCAGATCATTTTTGGTACTGGTATAGTGAACAAAGTCTATGCCGCGTTTACGGCGGTAGCAGGCATTAATGAATCCAGCGAAGGTGAAGTTAAAAAGCTGGCGACACAAAAACTGAATATCGTGCAGCGCGCTGCTCGCACCCTGTCGAACATCTTTGTACCTATTATTCCTGCCATCGTCGCATCAGGTCTGCTGATGGGGACTTTGGGTCTGGTACGTACTTACGGCTGGGCTAACCCTGACAGCGCCATTTTCATCATGCTGGATATGTTCAGCTCTGCAGCCTTTATTATTCTGCCGATACTAATCGGTTTCACTGCAGCACGCGAGTTTGGTGGTAACCCTTATTTGGGTGCAACGCTGGGCGGGATCTTAACCCATCCGGCACTCACCAATGCCTGGACGGTCGGTAGTGGCTTCAAAACCATGAATTTCATGGGCATAGACGTTGCGATGATCGGTTATCAGGGCACGGTTTTCCCGGTCTTGATCGCGGTCTGGTTCATGAGCCATCTGGAAAAGCAACTGCGTCGCGTGATCCCAGATGCATTGGATCTCATTCTGACACCATTTTTGACTGTCGTGATCACTGGCTTCGTATCTCTGCTGTTCATTGGCCCTGCGGGTCGTGGTTTGGGTGAAGGTATTACCTTTGTTCTGACAAATTTGTATGAACATGCGGGCTGGTTAGCTGGTCTGTTATTCGGCGGTACTTACTCAGCCATCGTTATCACCGGTATTCACCACAGCTTCCATGCCATTGAGCTGGGTCTGCTGGCCGATAAGAGCGTGGGTGTAAACTTCCTGTTGCCAATCTGGGCAATGGCGAACGTGGCGCAAGGTGGTGCTTGTCTGGCGGTATATTTCAAAACCAAAGATGCTCGTATCAAATCAATTGCTATCCCAGCCGGTGTCTCTTGTCTGTTGGGTATCACTGAAGCGGCTATCTTCGGTATTAACCTGCGCTTTGTGAAGCCATTCCTGGCAGCACTGGCGGGTGGCGCACTGGGTGGTGCTTGGGTAGTAGCCAGCAAAGTCGGTATGACTGCGGTAGGCCTGACCGGTATCCCTGGTATCGCGATTGTACAATCCAGCTCTGTTCTGAACTATTTGATTGGTATGGTTATCGCTTTCGGTGCCGCCTTCGCTATCGCCACTGTATTGCGTTACAACACGGACGCTGAATAATGTCTGAAGTTTCTTTACTGAAACAACTCGCCCGGTCGTTAATGACCGGGCAACTTATTGCAGCCAGTGACCCATATCGTCCGCACTGGCATCTGGCACCAACAGTGGGCTTGTTGAATGATCCAAACGGTTTTATTCAAGCCCATGATCGTTACCACCTGTTCTATCAATGGAACCCCCTCGCTTGCCGCCATGGCGCTAAATGGTGGGGCCACTGGAGTTCTGTTGATTTGGTACATTGGCGTCATGAACCTGTCGCACTGCTGCCAACGGAAGAGTATGAGATCAGCGGTTGTTATTCCGGCTCAGCCGTATTAAACAATGACAAAATCACGCTGCTCTACACCGGTAATGTGAAATATGCCGATGGTTCCAGAACAGCCAATCAGTGTCTGGCAGAAGAACTGCCTGATGGTACCTACCAAAAACTAGGGCCGGTGATTCCACTGCCAGAAGGTTATACCGGTCATGTGCGTGACCCGAAAGTGTGGCAACACGATGGCTTGTGGTACATGGTGTTAGCGGCACAAACACCAGAGATCAAAGGTAAGGTGCTGTTTTATCGCAGCAGTGACCTGCAACAGTGGCAATTGATCAGTGAAATTGCCGGCACCCATCTTAATGGCCTGAAAGAATTTGGTTATATGTGGGAATGCCCGGATCTGTTTCATCTGGATGGCCACGATATATTGCTATGTTGCCCGCAAGGCTTGGCCGCAGAACAATACAGTTATCTGAATTTATATCAATGCGGTTATTTCGTCGGTGAACTCGATTATCAGCAAGGTAGATTCCCACATGGTGAATTTCATGAGCTGGATCTGGGCTTTGAGTTTTATGCGCCACAAACCACTGAGACTGCCGATGGCCGTCGCTTGATGTTTGGCTGGTTAGGCATGCCTGACGATAATGAGTTGGCACAACCGACAGTGAAATCTGGTTGGGTTGATTGTATGACCTGCCCGCGCGAACTGTTCTTCCGTAATGGTCAGTTATATCAACAGCCTGCCGAAGAATTGCAACAGCTGCGGCAAGGTGCAGGTACAACATGGCAAGGCAATGCCAGTGAAGCGCCATTATTTGATGGTGTTTCTGCCGAATTGTTGCTGGATGTCAATGGACCATTCTCATTATCGTTACGCGATAATGCCAGCCTGAACTGGGATGGTGAGTGCCTGATACTGACCCGTTTGAACTGGCGTACACAAGAAACAGAATCGCGTTACTGGTTTGGTAAATTACAATCATTGCAGGTGTTGCTTGATAGCTCTGCACTGGAGTTATTTATCAATAATGGTGAAGCGTGCATGACCGCACGTTATTTCCCAGATCCAATCCAAAAAAGTTTACACTTTGCCGGGACAGGTACACTCTCAATTCATCACTGGTTGTTGTCAGCATGCGTGATAGAATAAAAAAGTTACCTGCCATCGGATCTGACGTGAAACAACCAAACCGTATTACTATCAGCAATATCGCAGAACTCGCGGGCGTCTCTAAGGCGACCGCCAGTCTGGTATTGAATGGTAAAGGCGATGAATATCGGGTATCGGAAGATACCCAGCAACGCATACTGGCAATTGCCGAAGAACACCGCTATCAACCTAGTTTTCATGCTCGTGCATTACGCTCGTCACGCAGCCACACGATTGGTTTAGTGCTTCCTTTCCTTACCCAGTTTACCAACGCTAGTCTGGCTAAAGAGCTGGAATCGTTGTTTCGGAATGCCGGTATTCAGATCATCATCGCGTGTTCAGACGAAGATCCAGAGCAAGAGCGTGTGGTGGTTAATAATCTGCTGCAACGTCAGGTTGATGGTCTTATTGTGATCTCCAGCAATACCAGCGATGAAGCATATAGCAAGATCCACAGTTATGTTCCGGTGGTACAGCTCGGTCGTCAGATTGGTGACTCCAGCTTGCCGCTGATCATGACCGATGCCACTACGGCTACCGCCAACCTGATCCAGGTATTGGGCACCCAATCGCCGGAGGAAGTGTACTACTTTGGTGGTGAGCCAAGCCTGACACCAAGCAAACAACGGCTGACCGGCTATAAACAGGGCTTGCAACAGGCACAGGTGATTGTGCGCCCAGAATGGATACGACAGCGCAATTATCTCTCCTACTCCGGTTACGACATGATGGAAGAGGTTTGCAACGAGTTAGGGCGTCCACCCAAAGCGTTGTTTACTGCTTCATTTTCGCTGCTGGAAGGTGTGCTGCAATATCTGAATCAAAACCCGGAAATGCAGCAGGGCTTACAGCTGGCCAGTTTTGATGATCACGAATTGCTGGATTTTATGCCACTGCATATCGACAGCATCGCACAGGACTATACCGCCCTCGCCTTCAATGCCTTCACTATGCTAATGGCCTTGATGGAAGACAAACCGCTGACATCGCCGGTAAACCAAACGATCCCAGCCCGTATTCGCTGGCGCCATCCTGAATCACGTCGTTTAAGCAAACTGATGGCCGCCAATTTCCCGCGTAAATAACAAAGCCACCGCGTACGGTGGCTTTGATGTCTGTAATTCCGCTAATCACTTAACCAACTCAGGTTTATTCCTGCGGGATCACCTTGCCGATAAAACGCAGATTGCGATACAGCTGGGCGTAATCGATGCCGTAACCCACCACAAATTCATCCGGGATAGTAAAGCCTGTCCACTCGACCGGCACTTGCACTTCACGACGCGCCGGTTTATTCAGCAGCGTACAAATCGCCAGTGATTTGGGTTCACGCAAACCGATGATGTCGCGGATTTTGCTTAACGTAAAACCGCTGTCGATGATGTCTTCCACGATCAACACATCTTTGCCTTTGATTTCATCGTCCAGATCTTTCAGCACCCGCACTTCGCGAGAAGTTGTCGTACTGTTGCCGTAACTGGATGCGGTCATGAAATCGAGGCTCACCGGCAAATCAATATGACGGCTCAGATCAGCCAAAAACAAACAAGAACCGCGTAATAAACCAACCAGAACCAGCTCAGAGGTTCCCTGATAATGTGCGGTGATCTGACGCCCCAGTTCAGCCACTTTGGCCTGAACATCTTCTTCCGAGATCATCACATCAATTTTGTGTTTCATCATAACGACTATCTACCTGTCTGAGTTTGGTTGCGGGTTATCCCGCATCTTAAAA
Source organism: uncultured Tolumonas sp. (assembly GCF_963676665.1). Lineage (NCBI taxonomy): Bacteria > Pseudomonadati > Pseudomonadota > Gammaproteobacteria > Aeromonadales > Aeromonadaceae > Tolumonas > uncultured Tolumonas sp. Next base: position 615,095 of record NZ_OY781378.1, on the reverse strand, counting down.
AGAAAATGTGGTAATCGCGCATTATAGCCTTTTTATAGTTGGGAAATCGTCTTTGCAGCAGGATCATTTATTAGTTTTGATTATTCCGAGCAATAGCACATCGGTGTCGTCAGAACTGTTCTATAAATAATGGGTATAACAATAACAACTTATATACATATTCAGTTAGCCGCAATGAGCGCCAAAGCTGAATCGATTAATTAGGACGCACCTATGTTTTCATTTTTTGGAAAAAAAGTTGCAGAAACCGCCAATAATCAACCCGTTGTCCATGTCTTACGCTCTGCTGCACAGAAGTTGTTACAAGATCTGCAGGAGTGGTTACCCAAAGGCGCTGAGCCTGCGCTCTTAGTGGCATATATCAGTCCACATATCGATTTTAATCAGTGTTGCCAGACGCTGAAACAATATCTGAGCAACCGTGCGCCTAAATGCCAGTTATTGGCTACCACCACCGCGGGGGAGTTATGCCACCAGCCGGATACGGCTTCTTCTCTCTATTGTGATACCGGTAGTAGCTGGAATACCATTGTCGTACAGGCATTTGATCAACGATTACTGCAACAAGTGATGATCACCAGTGTGGCGTTGAATAATGAAGATCTAAAACGCGGCGAGATCAGCGTATCACATCACGATCGCGTACAACGGATTGCGCAATCACTGGCACGTCTCTCTATTCCATTTCCCATCAAACATCATGATACCGTTGCCCTAACCTTCCTGGATGGTTTGAGTGCCTCAGAGTCTTTTTTCAGCGAAGCGGTTTACAGCAGCCGTCATTTTCCTTGTCATTTTATTGGCGGCTCAGCGGGTGGCAAACTCGATTTTAAAAATACCTATATTTATGACGGCAAGCAGATCCGGCAAGGGCATGCTGTGATTGCGTTTATGAAGATTAATCCAGCCTATCGTTATGCCATTTTTACTTCGCATAATTTTGAAAAAGAGGATGTCTCTTTTTTGATCACCGAAGCCTCACAGGAACAACGTTGGGTCAAATCCGTGTTGACAGATGATCATCATGTTATTTCATTCATTGATGCGTTGAAGAAACATTTCCGCGTCAGTAATAACCATGATTTAGAGCGTCAGCTGGAAGATTACAGCTTTGCCATTGAGATCGAAGGTCAGCTGTTTATTCGCAGTATTGCCGGCTTTGATTTTGAAAATGATCGGGTCTCTTTTTTCTGCGACTTGTCGATGGGTGAGTTACTGTTTCTGGTTAAACGACAAGATTTAGTCCAACGTACCGAACAGGATTTCCGTGAGTTTATGGCAACAAAACCACACGCTAAGCCCGTCGGCGGTATCTTAAACGACTGTATTTTACGTCGCCTGCACAATCAGCAAAGCCTAGCTCAGGTACACAGTTTTGATGCGATCCCGACCGCTGGGTTTTCAACGTTTGGTGAGCTGTATGGGGTGAATATCAATCAGACACTGACCGCATTGTTTTTCTTCCAACTGGAAAACAGTGATGTGCATTTTTCAGATGAGTCGGTCGATCTGTTTCCCATTTTGTATGCGCAATTTCAAAATTATGGCTTACAACGACAAATCAAAAAGATGGATATCTTGAATAAGATCCGCAAAGAAGTGATTTTAAAACACGAGCATTACCGTGCGCAGATGCCCGATGTGATACCTCAGTTAGATGACATCGAACGTGACATTATAAATATTGGTCAACGATTGGAATATATCGGGAAAAATGCTGTTTTAACAGAAGCCGATCAGCAAGGTATATCTGATTTTTTAGCTTTGAATTCAGTGATTAAGAGCACTCGTTCCGATATGGAAAGAGTCAATGCACAAGTAAAAACGCTGGCGCAACTCACCAAGATATTTGATTAAAACCACCAAAGAGAAAGCCGCCCTCATGCTTAGCGCGGCTTTCTCTTTATAGCAACGACATTGAATTAACTGCGGCTCAGATAATCAGCCTGACCGATCCATTTATAGCTGGTCAATTCAGTTAACCCCATCGGGCCACGGGCATGCAGTTTCTGGGTAGAAACGGCCACTTCGGCCCCTAAACCAAACTGGGCGCCATCAGTAAAGCGCGTTGATGCATTCACATACACCGCCGCTGAACCCACACCGTTGATAAACAACTCGGCATGGCGTAAATCGTTGGTCAGGATCGCATCAGAGTGGCAGGCGTTATGTTCCTGCAAGTGCGCAATCGCCGCTTTCACATCAGCCACCACTTTCACGCCCAGCGTCAGACTCAACCATTCGGTGTCAAAATCTTCATCGCCCGCCTGACGTAATTGGTTAGCGCCCGCCGCTTGCAACAAAGCAAACGCTTGCGGTTCAGCCACCAGTGTCACTTTCTGCTGATTCATACGTGCTACCAATGCTGGTGCAATCTTGGCAGCAATTTTTTCATTCAGCAGTAAGGTATCCAGCGAATTACAGGCGGATGGACGCTGTACTTTTGCGTTATCAATCACGTCAATCGCACGTACCAGATCGGCACTTTCATCCACGTATAAGTGGCTGACACCAAAACCGCCGATAATAACTGGGATCGTGCTTTGATCTTTACACAGGCGATGCAAATTCGCGCCACCACGTGGGATGATCATGTCGACGTATTGATCCATGGTCAGCAGTTCGCTCACCAGTGCACGATCCGGGCTTTCAATGTATTGCACAGATGCCGCAGGTAAACCCGTTTTTGACAGTGCCGCCTGAATGACCTGCACCAACGCCATGTTCGAATAAAACGTCTCACGACCACCACGCAAAATACTGGCGTTACCGGTTTTCAGACACAGAGCGGCGATATCAATGGTTACGTTCGGGCGCGCTTCGTAAATAACACCAATCACGCCAATTGGTACACGACGACGCGATAAGCGCATGCCATTTTCCAGCACGCGACTGTCAATTTCAGCCCCCACAGGATCATCCAGTGTCACGACTTTGCGCACATCGGCAACAATGCCAGCCAGACGTGATTCATTCAGCAGCAGACGGTCGAGCAGAGCGTCGGTTAAACCTGACGCTCGACCGGCTTCAATATCTTTGGCGTTGGCAGCCAGGATCACATCCTGCTGTAATTCCAACTCATCAGCCATCGCCAACAAGGCCTGATTTTTACGGGCTGTCGCAGCAATAGCTAATTCAAACGATGCTTCGCGGGCGGCCTTGCCCATTGCTAATAAACTCATGTTCATTCTCCTTTACAGCAAGACCATATCATCACGGTGGATTGCCACCGGACCATAGCCATAACCTAAGCAGGCTTCAATTTCATCCGAGTGATGGCCACGTACACGGGCTAATTCATCAGCAGTATAGCGCGTAATGCCACGCGCTAACTCTTTGCCGTCCGGTGTAATAATGCGCACGGCTTCACCACGGCTGAATTCACCGACAATTTGTGTGATCCCCTTCGGTAACAAGCTCGAGCCTTTGTCATGCACTGCTTTCACCGCACCGGCATCAATGTGAATTTCACCGTGCGACTGCGGGCCCGCTAAAATCCAGCTCTTGCGACCTTCCAGCGGGTTGGCCTGTGCTTTAAAGCGGGTACCGACTTTTTCATTGTTCGCCAGACGCCCCACCACTTCCGGCGTTTTACCGCTGGCGATCACCACTTCAATACCGGCACGGCAGGCAATATCGGCGGCTTGCAGTTTCGTTGACATGCCACCGGTGCCAAGGCCACTCACGCTGTCACCGGCCAGACTACGCAGTTGATCGGTGATTTCGGTAACTTCTTCAATCAAGGTCGCATCCGGGTTGGTACGCGGATCGGCAGTAAACAACCCTTTCTGGTCAGTCAGCAGAATTAATAGATCGGCATCGGCCAGAATAGCAGCCCGCGCGGACAGGTTGTCATTATCGCCGACCTTAATTTCGGCAATCGCGACCGCATCATTTTCATTAATAACAGGAATAATACGGTTATGCAGCAGTGTCTGCAGCGTGTCGCGTGCATTCAGATAGCGTTCGCGATCTTCCAGATCGGCACGGGTCAGCAATAGCTGGCCGATTTGCAGGCCGTAGATGCTGAACAGGTTCTGCCACACTTGCATCAGGTGACATTGCCCCACCGCCGCCAGCATCTGTTTGTTGGGCATAGTGGGGGGAAGATCGGGGTAACCCAACTTCTCACGACCTGCGGCGATAGCGCCGGAGGTAACAACCACGACTTGATGCCCATGACGATGCAAAGCAGCACACTGACGAACCAACTCAACCATATGAGCTTGATCCAGTTTACGTGTGCCGCCAGTAAGAATGCTGGTGCCCAGCTTGACGACGATGGTTTTGCTTTTCATTGCTGCGATAACCCTCCATGAAGGGCTTCTTTATACCGGAGGCTAACCGCCCCCTGCAATGGAATTTCGCAGCTATTTTATGCGTTATCTTGATCAGAGATTAAAATGCAGGCGTAACCATTCGCCAATTTCACTTAACATCCGGTTCATCTGCTCTTTGACCGGCTCTTTATCCAGCACCACCGCTTTACCGCTTAAGCTGGATGATGCCAACATGCGGACATCTGCTTCCGAACAAATAAAGTCACGTCGATGCCCAATACTCAAAATAGGCACTCGTGTTTTGCTGACACCCACCAGCCCCTGCCGTTTTAGTGAAAATACCTGACAGCTTTTTTGTACGGCCCCCCAATCTGAGGCATCCATATTTAACCGGTTAGCCAGACTGGCGCGCATCATCGGTGGTGATAACTCAAATATCGCCGGATCAGTAAAATAGTTGTGCATGCCTGGTCCAACACAAACCACCGCTTTCATGCGCAACTGTTCCAGATAAGACAAGCGTACCGCAACATTGCCACCCAGACGGAAACCAACCATACCCACACGTTGATCATCCACCCACGGTACATCTTTCAGATAATGCAACACGGCTTGGTGTAAACGACTGGAATCTTCCACCAGCGGCCAATGGCTGGAATAACCACAACCGGGTAGATCGAGAGACAACATACCGATACCGAGCGGTTCCAGCACCTTTTCAAACAAGCGGATAAAATCGAGTTGCAGGCTATCAATGGCGCCGGTCACCATCACCAATGGCACCGGGTGATCGTCATGCGGCAGATGCAGATAACCTTTAACCTCTTTACCGCGAAACGGTACTTTCAGCTCTTTCAGTGGCACCGGTAGATAACGACCACCTTCACGGTAAGCAATGTTGGCTTGCACTTGCGCCTGTTCGGCCAGCTCATCCCCCTTCAGATGCGGATAACTGGCAATAGAATAGTAACGCGCAGCGAGGAAATACTCTTTTTTGGCGATCCAAGGTTCACCGGCATCATCGGCTTCTTTCGCCTTGCGGTTATGCTCACCAGCTACCTGACTCCACTCATAACACCAGTTACCAGGAATAAAACCCTGTACGGTATCGATTTGCTGTGGGTTAGTCCGTTCGCCATCGCTGGTAGCAATGCGGGCCAGCGTTTCTTCCAGCTCAATAGGTTCAGCGCCTTGCCAGATCCAAAATGCCCGTCGCAAAATCCGGAACCATGAAGGCGTACACAATCCGTCAATCAGGAACTGCTCTTGCGGTTCACAAGGTAATGGATTGCCGGAACTGGAAATAGTAGAGGTTTCTCGAATTTTATAGGGCTGAACTTTGTTGAACAAAGTTTCACTTAAGTTCTTGTCGGATGGGGCTGACATACTGACTCCGCGAGCGGTTTTCTCTATTTATGCTCCTTGTCGCGCAAAAAAGAAAGGCTCCCATCGGAAGCCTTGCTTGTTTACTGATTTTCTTCACAAATTGGCGGAACAAAGCAGTGCACCATATCCCATGGCTGCTCGATCCACGTGTCTTGTGGAATAGACACTTCGAAATCATCGACCAGATGCTCGCCTTTCGGTTTAGCAAACACAGTAACCAGTCGTGCTTTCGGGTACATTTCACGCAACAGGCGTGCGGTATTACCACTATCCACCAGATCGTCGACGATCAGGAAGCCTTCACCATCGCCATCAATACGTTTTAGAACGTTTAAATCACCCTGTGAATCATGTTCGTAGCTGGAAATGCAGATGGTATCCACAAAACGGATACCCAGTTCACGCGCCATAATAGCCGCAGGAACCAACCCACCACGACTAACCGCTAAGATGCCTTTCCATTGGCTTGCAGGAAGCTGACGACGAGACAGACGACGCGCTTCACGATGCAGATTTTCCCACGAAACATAAAACTTTTTGCTCATAACATAACCTATTGGGGATTTAAAAATGGCTAACTGCCAAGGATACCAGAGCAGCGGCCAATAAATAGTATTTTTAGCGATTTTTATGCTTCGAGCCGGTTCAATTAACTCACTAGCTGGTCAAAATTCAGCTGATACAGCGCATCCTGCGGTGGCGTCAGTATTCCGCGCGAACGAGCGTAGTTGATAAAGGCGTCGGAGATGATCAACCCGAGCAGTTCTGGCTCTGAGCGTTGATTCAGCAGCGCATGGTAACCCTCTTTTCCCATCGCGGTATAACTGGTGGTGATCAAACGATAATCGCGTTGTTCATCGAATAACTGCCAGCGCCCGGACCGATCTTTAACGTGCAACTGCCGCACCCGTTGCCCACGTGGCGCACTGGCATGGTAGCTGTAACGCAGATCGGCCGGATAAGGAAAACTGCCACTGCCACCGAGTTCCAGCGCATTCACAATGGCCCCTTCCAACGCTAAGCGTAATTGCCCGCCACGCACATCAAAATGGCTGATGGTGCTGGCAAAGGGCAGCAAGCGCCCGGCTAATTCAGCGGCACTGACCGGCCCAGGGGGTAACGAGATACGCGCTCCGCCGGCATTAAAAATCGCGACATCAACAGGCACGCCCATTTCTCGCGCCTGAAATAGCATGGCTTCCGCCACCAGCGGTGCCACCTGGCTGCCACCGCGTTCATCGGGAATACGCACATGACGCAAACCACGAGGTAACGACACCACCTGATCGCTGGCATAGTGACGTAATTTAGAGCGGTAATTATTAGCCAGCAGACGCTCCATGGCGGAATCAGGCTGCAACATTGCGACATGACGCTGGTTACGCAAGAAACGCCGAATAGTGCGCTGCTGTGGTGCTGGCAGCGGTTCGCCTTGTTGTGATTGCAGCAACGCGGTTTCACTGGTGAGTAAGACATTCCCACCTTGCTCAATACGCATTTGCCCGTCCGGCAACAAGGCCACTTCGGCTAAACCCACCATCAGCGAGTTATAACCGGCGTGCAACACTAAGGTTCGGTTAAACCGCTCGCCATACGGGTGTTCATCAGCTAAACCTAATGCGCCGAAATCACCTTGCAGGGTATGCGTGTGACCGCCCACGATCAGCGAAATGCCCTCCACTTCCTGTGCGAGCTGGCAATCACGCGGAAAGCCGAGATGACTGAGTAAAATGATGTGTTCAATGCCGTCAGCGTGGATCTGTTCAATTGTTGTTTTCGCCGTTTCCACTACCGGCAAGAACTGGGAATCGCCATCGGGGGCGGCGATGTCCGGCATGTTTTCCAGTACCAGTCCAAAAATAGCCACCGGTACGTCATCGACCCATTTCACGATATAGGGTTTCGGATGGGCAGGATTTTGCCAGCTGACCATCAGTGGATGATCCTGCATGCGCGTCGGCTTATCTTGCGCTTCACCGGACAGATCCCAGTTGGCGGCCAATAACGGAAACCGGATCTGGCGTAAAAAATTGGCTAACGGTGTATTGCCAGTATCCAGCTCATGGTTACCGACCACCATGGCGTCAAGGCCTAATTGATTGAGTAATGCGGCATTCGCCTGCCCTTTGAAGCAGGAAAAATAGAGCGTGCCTTGAAAACTATCGCCGGCATCAAGCAGCAATAACGGCATTTGTTCTGAAATGGCGCGTTGCCGGGCTCGTTTGATAAAACTGGCCAGCCGCGGAAAGCCACCACAATGCAGACGAATATCAGTCGCCCCTTCCGGTAATGCCAGACGCAGGGGTAATGCGGTTTCATCAAAATGAGAGTGTGTATCGTTGATATGCGCCAGGTAAAAGCGCCCTAATAATGCAGACATACAGGCTCCGTAACGACACTGGATGTTACTCTCTTTCACGCTGCCCGGCAAAGATGACAACAACATGACCGCCAGATGACACCCTGATATCAGTAATTCTATCTCTATACCCTTTGTACTTGAAGTTGCCGCATCGTTGACTGCATTCACTCACCCCAATCACATAGTTTATCTATGCTCATGGGAATTCGTTCACTTGTCGCCTCGCGGCAACTCCAATTACTTTGGCTATATACGTGATCCTCTTCTTTTCGGATCGCTGTTGTGACTTCTGTCACGCTAACTTTCGTGGCATGATCAGGCTTGCGTTGTTAAAACTGATTTTTATTCACACCACCGGATAACTCACCATGGCTCTGTTTTCATATATTTTTGTTACCGTCTGGTTCTGTTTCTGGGTTGGACTGATGTATAACCAATCGCATCGTTCACATAACCAAAAAATGAAATGGATCAGTGGTTGGGCACTGCTGGCATTGCTGGCTAATCAGCTGATCAATCGTGGCGTGATCCATTTATTACCGGATGGTAATGACCCCATGCAACACGCCTATTATGTGATGTATCTGTTTAGTGCCAGCTCGGTGGCGACATCCCTTATCCTATACATTGGATTCCGTCTGTTTCGCCGCCCGATCTGATTTTCACCACAACCATTAAGCATGCGCTGCGCTATCTGCGGCGCATTTTGTTTCTGAGCAGGAGAATGTTTCATGAGTGAATTACAACAATTATCACCGTCTCATTTGTGGTTCTTTTTCGACAAATTCTGCCAGATCCCCCGCCCCTCCAAGCATGAAGCTGCATTAAGTCAATGGATACAAGACTGGGCAACGTCACAGGCTATCAGTGTTAAGGTTGACCCCGTTGGCAACCTGATCCTGAAAAAGCCGGCGACCCCGGGTCTGGAAAACCGCAAAGGTGTGATCTTGCAAGCGCATATCGATATGGTGCCGCAAGCCAACGCCGATACCAAACATGATTTTACCCGCGACCCAATCCAAGCCTATATCGATGGTGAATGGGTGCGCGCGCGTGGCACCACGTTAGGTGCCGATAACGGTATTGGTGCCGCCGCTTGTCTGGCGGTGTTAGCTGATAACACAGTGCAACATGGCCCGCTGGAAGTGTTGCTGACCGTCGATGAAGAAGCCGGTATGGGCGGTGCGTTTGGTCTGCAGGCCGGTTGGCTGGAAGGCGATATTTTGCTGAATACCGACTCAGAGCAAGATGCAGAAGCCTATATGGGTTGTGCTGGTGGTGTCGATGCCAATATTCATTTCCAATGCCAGCGTGAAGCCATTCCAGCCGGTATGCAGGCATTCTCGCTGCAAGTTAAAGGCCTGCGCGGCGGCCATTCGGGTGTCAACATCCATCAAGATCGCGGTAATGCCAATAAACTGTTAAGCCGTGTATTACAGACTTTGCAGGCAGAACAAATTCGGCTGGCCACTATTTCTGGTGGCACATTGCGTAATGCTATTCCTCGTGAAGCAGAAGCCGTCATTCTGGTGGCGGCAGATCGTATCGATGCCGTGCAGCAATTAATCGCTGAACGCACCAAAGCTCTACAGCTTGAGCTGCAGGAAGTAGATAGCTATTTACAGATCTCGTGCCTGCCAGCAGCACAGCCAGCAAATTGCTTTACTCTGGCTGATCAGCAACGTCTGCTGCAAATGCTGCTCGCCTGCCCGAATGGCGTGATCCGCATGAGCCATGCGATTGAAGGTGTGGTGGAAACCTCGACTAACCTTGGCGTGATCCAGACCAACGAAGCCGGCGTTTATATCCAATGCCTGATCCGCTCATTAAACGACGAAGGCCGTCGTTACGTTGAGCAGATGACCGCCTCTTTGTGTGCGCTGGCGGGTGCTGATTGCCAGTTTGATGGTGCCTATCCGGGCTGGGCACCCGACCCATCATCACCCACCTTGGCGTTGCTACGTCAACAACATGAAACATTGTTTGGTGAATTGCCAAAGTTGATGGTGATCCATGCCGGTTTAGAATGTGGTCTGTTTAAAGCGCAATATTCACACTGGGATATGGTCTCTTTCGGCCCAACGATTCAGGGTGCGCATTCACCGGATGAGCGGGTACATATTCCGGCAGTCGCCCGTTTCTGGCAGTTGCTGGTAGCGATGCTGGCGGCGATCCCTAATAAATAAATGAGTTTATTGATGACCTTTTTACGTCGATTTTCACTGCAACTCACACCGTCCCGCCAGATCTTACTGGCGGCATGGTTTTTTATTACCTTTACCAACTTTTCGTTCTGGCAGGCAGCGTTTAATGCTATCGGCACGGACAGCTGGCATAGCGTGCTGTTTTTAGCCGCGCTTTATCTGCTGTTAATCACCTGGCTGAACCAGATCCTCTCCTTGTTGTTACTGCCATGGTTATTCAAACCGCTCTTGTCGGTGCTGTTATTAGGTGGCGCGACCACCGCCTATTTCATGGATAGTTATGGGGTCGTCATCGATCGCGAAATGGTACGCAACACCTTAATGACCGACCCTCGTGAAGCCGGGGAATTACTCAGTCTTAAACTGGGACTTTATCTTTTGTTATTAGGCGTATTGCCCGTGGTATTACTGCTGCGCAGCAAGATCCACTATGCGTCGTTTATGAAAGAGGTCGGTTATAAGGTTCTGACGCTGGTGATAACACTGGTGATCAGTGGTGGGGTTGCCGCTGCTTATTATGTCGATATCGCTTCTTTTGCCCGTAATAACACTTATATCCGCCACATGATTGTGCCGGTGAATTATGTCGGCGCGATTGAATCTTATATTCGCAGTAATCTGGAAGGCGGCAAAATCGTCGTTTCTCCGTTGGGCGAAGACGCGAAAAAAGGCGCCAAGATCACTGCCGGCGGACAGAAAAAAGTGCTGACCGTGATTGTGGTCGGTGAAGCGGCGCGCGCCAGTGAGTTCAGCCTGAATGGGTATGCCCGCGATACCAACCCTGAGCTGAGTAAGCTGGATATCGTAAACTATCGTAATGTCAGTTCATGCGGCACAGAAACGGCGGTATCCGTGCCCTGCATGTTCTCTAAATTTACGCGTCAGGATTACAGCGACAGCAAAGCCAAACGCAGTGAAAATCTGGTGGATGTACTGAAACATGCTGGTTTTGAGTTGTTGTGGAAAGATAACAACTCCAGCAGTCGTGGTGTCGCAGTGCGCATCGGCGAACAGAATGTACAAGATCTGAAAGTACCGGGTTTGTGTACTAACGGGGAATGTTTTGATGAAATTCTGCTATATCAGTTACAGGATTACATCGACAAGCTGACTAACGATGGTGTCATTGTCTTGCACATGAAAGGCAGTCATGGCCCGGCCTATTACCTGCGTTCACCGGAGAAATTCAAAAAATTCCTGCCAGAATGCCGCACCAATCAGCTACAAGATTGCCCGCGTCAGGAGCTGATCAACGCCTATGACAACACCATTGTGTATAGCGATTATGTGTTGAGTCAGGTGATAAAATTACTGCAGCAAAACAACCAGCGTTTTGATACCGCCATGTTGTATATGGCCGATCATGGTGAGTCAACTGGCGAGAAAGGCATTTATCTGCATGCTGCGCCGTATATGATTGCACCGGAAGAGCAAACCCATATCGGCGCACTACAATGGTTTTCACCAAGCTTCTTGCAACGCATGAAAGTGGATAAGAACTGTTTGTTGCGTAAAGCGGATGAGCCACTATCGCAGGATAATCTGTTCCACTCGGTGCTTGGTCTGCTGGATGTCAAAACCAGTGCTTATGATTCTTCGCTGGATATGTTTGCTTCCTGCACCGCGAAATAATTAGCCGCCTTCGCCGGTGATGACTGTGAGCCGTCATCAACAAATAAAAAGCCCATCGGTAAAACGAAGGGCTTTTTTATTGCAGATCAAGCGGCAGCTGTTGCGAATTTTCGGCGGCTGGAAAACCAATATTGATGCCAACCAAACGCACGGGTTTACCCCCGCCACGCAGCCAGGCTTCATGTAATAACTCATCAAATAGTGGTGGTGAAAATCGATTTACCGAACGTTCAACGGTGGTTTGCTGAAAATCGGCAAATTTGATTTTGACGCCTTGCCGGGCGATCTGCCCGCGCCACTCCCGGCGCTGTAACCGCTTCGACAACTCCGCCAACAATTGCGGCAACATGGCGTGGCCCTGTTCTTCTAATGCAATATCAACCGCGAAAGTGGTTTCCACACCGACCGATTTGCGTTCCCGTGAGGTATTCAACGGCCGCTCATCAATGCCATACGCCCGCTCTAATAACATCAAGCCGGTTTTGCCAAATTGCAGCAGTAGTTGCTGACGAGGAAACTGTTGCACATCGGCACACGTGTGCAAACCGACCGCATTTAACCGCTCGGCGGTTTTTCCACCAATACCCGGAATACGTGATAACGCCAGCTGGCGGACAAACTCCGGCACCTGTGGGGGTGATAAGACAAACAGACCGTCTGGTTTATTGCGCTCAGAAGCAATTTTGGCTAAGAATTTATTCGGCGCCACACCGGCAGAGGCGGTGAGATTTAATTCGCGTTGAATATCCGCCCGGATCGCTTCGGCAATACGTGTCGCACTGCCTTGAAATAACGGGCTGTCAGTGACATCAATATAAGCTTCATCGATCGAGACAGGTTCAATGATCTCGCTGTAGCGGGCAAAGATCTGCATCACTTGGCGCGACACCTCACGGTATAACGCCATACGGCCCGGCAGTAATACCAAACGCGGGCAAAGACGCAATGCATGTGCCGTCGCCATGGCCGAACGAATGCCATAACGACGCGCGACATAATTACAGGTCGAAATGACGCCACGACGCTCCGCCGGGCTGCCAATCGCCAATGGCAACGACACCAGCGCCGGATTGTCGCGCATCTCGACTGCAGCAAAAAAGCAGTCCATATCCACATGGATAATTTTTCTCATCACAAACACTGTTCATGCATACAGTATTTGTGAGTTTAACCGCTCTTTTAGCTGACGACAAGCCAGGAAACACAGCTTGTTTTAAGGCACTTCATGACCAGCAGCGGCTTCCCAGATGCTAAACCACTGTTCACGCGTCAGATTGATCGCTTTTGCTGCTACCGCAGAACGCACACGCTCAATATTGCCGGAACCAATAATTGGCAATGGCTGACAAGGCAGTTTCAGCAACCAGGCGTAAATCACCTGATCCAGACTTGCGCCGCCCAGCTCTTCGCTGACATTACTTAACACGGTGCGCAGACTGTGTGCCTGTTCCGTTTGTGCGGTAAAAATAGAGCCGCCACCTAACGCCGACCAAATCATCGGGCGGATGCGCTTCATCTGCATTTGATCCAGCGTACCGTCATGTAAAGCGAAGATATTAACCGGATTCACTTCCACCTGATTGGTGACCAGCGGGAAATCCAGACGCGATTGCAGCAGGTCGAACTGATATGGGGTGAAGTTCGACACGCCGAAATGACGCACTTTGCCACTTTGTTTCAGCTGCACAAACGTATCGGCTACTTCATCGGCATTCATCAGTGGATCCGGACGGTGGATCAGTAACAGATCGAGATAATCGGTGCCTAATTTTTGCAGTGAATTATCGACCGAATAGGCAATGTGTGAGGCAGAGGTGTCGTAATGCTTCACCGTGCGATCAGGATATTTTGCTGACAGTAATTTGATATCGCATTTGGTCACAATTTCCAGTTGCTGACGCAGAGCTGGTTCCAGTGCTAACGCTTCACCAAACAGTTGTTCGCAGCTGTAACCGCCGTAGATATCAGCGTGGTCAACCGAGGTAATACCCAGCTCCAGATGTTGTTTGAGAAAATCCAGTCGCTGCTGGGCAGACATATTCCATTCCGCCAGTCGCCAGTAACCTTGAATAAACTCGGATAATTGAAAACCACCGGGGGCCGCTTCGACACGTGAAATCATCTATTTTTTCCGCCTGTATTGTCTTATTACCAGCATGCTAGAGTGAACACCTAGCAACTACAATCGATCTTAATAACATTCCCGAACTAAGGTACGAACTTATGAGTTTTGCCACACGATTAGCAGAATTAATCGGTGAAGAAAGTGTTAGTGGCTTTGCCCGCCGCGTTGGTTTAAGCGAAGCGTTAATTCGTAAATATCTAAAAGGCAGTGAACCCAGTTTGCTCAAAGCCAATCAAATCGCCATGCGTGCTAATTGTTCACTTGAATTTCTAGCTACAGGCTGTGGTTATCTATATCGACAAGCAGAAGTAGTCGATGCGGAAGCATTAAAACTAAGCTATGAAGTCGTGATGAATGAAATCATTTCCAACATTGATTTAGATAAATTAGTCAGTACTGTTTCTGGCTATCAATATCTGCGTTCGCATAAGCGACCAGATGGTTATCTGGATAAAGAAGGGATGAGTCAGTTTTTAAATTTGGCAAAAAAAATCACCCCTGAATGATGTCATCATTGGACAAAGGGAGAACCAACGCCCTTTGCCCTACGAGTCTTAGCGGACGATTTATTGCACTAAATAAGGCTTAAATGTCTCACTGTATTCCGCTTTGAAGCCTTTATCGGTTTTGATCACCAGATAGACAGCCAGACGTTGTTGCTGGGCAAACGCCATCGCTTTCTCGGGCCCCATCACCATCAGGGCGGTATCTAAACCATCGGCTTCCAGTGCGGTGGGCGTGATCACAGTGGCTGAAACCAGACGATGGGTGATCGGTTTACCAGTCGCCGGATCGATAATGTGCGAATAACGCTGACCATCGAGTTCATAATAATTGCGATAGCTGCCTGAGGTACTGATCGCCCGACCATCCGGTTTGACGATCGCTTGCACTTCATCCAACTCATCGGTTGGTTTCTGAATCGCCAGCTTCCATGGTTCGCCTTTGGCATTCACACCCCGACTACGGGAAGCGCCAGCAATTTCCACCAGATAATTGTGCACACCGCGTGATTCCAGGAAGTCGGCCACTTTGTCTGCGCCAAAACCTTCACCGACAGTCGACAGATCGACATACATGTTAGGAATATCTTTACGAAGTTCCGCATGATCAGCACTGACATCGACATGCAGATGTTGGATACCCACACGTTGACGCGCGGCGGCAATTTGCGCATCTGTTGGGATTTTCACTGGGCGTTTATCCGGCCCAAAACCCCATAAATTCACCAGCGGCCCAACGGTGACATCGAGTACGCCTTGCGTACGCTGACCAACCCGCACCGTACTGATCACGATATCCGCCATATCCTGCGAAACAGGAAACGGCGCGGTAGTTTGTTGTTGATTAAATTTCGACAAAGAAGAGTTTGGATCATAGGTGGAGATTTCATCATTGTAGTGTTTTAGCAGAGTGTCGACCTGCGTTTGCAGCGCCTGTTGGCCACCGGGGAAATCACCGACCACTTTGACACCATAAAAAGTGCCCATCGTGCGGCCATGAATTTCCAGCATCGGGCTTTCGGCGCCAGGTTTATCGCACCCCGCTAACGCTGCCAACATCAAAAACCCTATTCCAAATCTACTCCACGACATACCACCTCTCCTGTCGTTTATTAATTATTTGTGCCCGGCGCAATTTGGCGAATCGGGTGCCAGTGCTGCACGTGCTTGCCACTCTGCCGGCGTGTAGGTATGCAACGCCAACGCATGTACACCACTTTGCAAAGCCTGCGCCAACAGTGTATTCACCCGGCGATGACGGGCGACCAGTCGTTCACCATCAAATAATGCACTCACCACAACCACTTTAAAGTGACTTTCCGCATCCGGCCCGGAAGATCGATGCATGTGACTTTCGTTGGTTACTGACAACCAGGTTGGTTCCAACCCTTGTTGTAAGGTTTGTTCAATATGCTGTTGCATCGACATAGTTTATTCTCCGCCGTGATATCCAACCCAAAGTAATTGGAGTTACAGCATAACGTGTCAGCCCTGACATACAACCCGATTACAGATAAGGTTATTTTCATTTCTGGGAATTATTCTCAATACTTACAATTCTTAACGTTTATTTCATATTCTTTTCACCACCCCAGCTGGTTATGGTTATTCTTTGCTCGTTATAGTGGCGCTATCAAATCAGGGCCAGTCTCACATTCCATCCCCATCGAATGACGGCCATCAGCACAGCCAGTAGTTACTATGTTTACAACCGATCCTCAGCGGCCATCGACATCAGAACAACACCTGTTACGCGGACAATGGCTGCATGAACAGGGTCGGCTCGATGATGCGCAACAATGTTATATCCATATTTTGCAACAGCAGCCTCGCCACCGCACCGCCCTGCACCTGTTTGGTATCTCTTTATATCAGCAAACCCGTTACGCCGAATCAGAGTATGTGTTGCAACAAGCACAGGAATTAGCCCCTGACGATTGTGATCTATTGTCTGACCGCGGTTTGGTTTTGTTGGCAAAAAAAGATTACCTGGCGGCATTAGATTGTTTTGAACGAGCGATTGCGGTTGACCCGGCTATGTCTGCCGCTTGGAATAATCTGGGGGTAACATTCCAACATCTGCAACGTTTGGAACAGGCAGAACAGTGTTGGCGGCAAGTTTTAGTATTAAAACCCGAGCACCGGGACGCTTTGATTAATCTCGGTAATTTATTTTATGAGCAGGGGAAAAATGCGGAAGCCTTAGATCTGTTCGGCCAGCTCTTGCAGCACTATCCGCAAGAAGCGATGAGCTGGCGAGTTACCGCGAAAGCATTGTCACAAGCCGAATTATACGAACAAGCGCTGCATTATATTCAACAAGCCCTGCAATTATCGCCGGATTGTACCGATTGTCTGACCGAGCAGGGTGCAATTTTACGACAACTGCATCGCTATAAAGAGGCATTCCTGTGCTATCACCAAGTTGCCGACATGGAACCCAACAATGCCGATGCTGATAATAACTGCGGCGTGATCCTTGATGATTTAAAACAACATGAAGAAGCGCAAACCTATTATCAGCAAGCCCTCAAAAAACAGCCGCAATACACCGATGCGCTGTTTAATCTTGCTGTCAGTTTGGAAAAATGCGGCTTATGGGAACAAGCTCGGCAGCGTTATCAGCAACTGACGCGCGAACAACCCAATCACATTAACGCTTGGCATGGGCTTGCGGGTGTATTACTAAAACAACGCCGGTTAAATGATGCTTTAGGCTGTTATCGACGAGCACTGATGTTATCGCCCAATAGTGCCGAATTATGGCACGACTGTGCGATTGTTTTACGTGATATGCAACGTCACTGGCTGGCCCTCAGTTGCTTATGGCGGGCAATCCAATTGCGCCCTCACTTTGCCAGTGCGCTGAATACACACGGCATGATGTTATATGAATTGCGTCAATTTGATGATGCGCAAGCGGATTTTAAACGCGCTAGGGAGTTAGATCCTAACCTGTCAGAAACCTACTGGAATCAGGCGCATTGTCATTTGATACAAGGACACATGTTGCTGGGCTGGCAACTATATGAATGGCGAAAAACCTGGCTCAGTGAAAACACCAAACAACGGCAGTGGCAAAAACCACAATGGCGCGGAGAACCTTTTTTATCCGGACAAACGATTTTATTGCATGCCGAACAAGGTTTTGGCGACACCATCCAGTTTTGTCGTTACGTCACTCTGGTCGCCAAGCGCGGGGCGCGGGTGATTCTTGAAGTGCCAGACGTATTACATAGCCTGCTAAGTGAATTGCCTGGTATTGAGCAAATTATTGTACGTGGCGATAACCTGCCCGCGCATGACTGGCAATGCCCGTTGATGAGTCTGCCTCTCGCCTTCGCTACGACGCTGGCATCTATTCCTGCTGCGAAAGGTTATTTAACTATTCCCGCCAAACAAGTAGCCAACAGCAAGCAAAAACCAAACAAAGGCCAACGTTCACAAATTGGTTTTGTCTGGGCTGGCAATGCCAAACATCACAACGATCGTGCGCGCTCCATACCCTTAGCGACGTTTAAGCCGTTATTATCTGTGCTGCCGGCGGATTATCTTTGCCTGCAGCAACCGCTGCCGGAACATGTCAGACAAACCATCGCCGCCGCTAATGTCCATTTCCCGGATAAAATATTAAATGATTTTGCAGCCACGGCAGCCATTATTGCCGGGTTGGATTTAGTGATCACGGTGGATACGGCCGTGGCGCATCTGGCGGGGGCGATGGGTAAAACGGTTTGGATATTACTGGCCTATAACAATGATTGGCGCTGGTTGACCGACCGGGCTGATTCACCCTGGTATCATTCAGCACGTTTATTCCGCCAGCCGGTATTGGGTGACTGGCAAAGTGTGATTGCTGAGGTCAGTCAAGCCTTGGTGCAACGCTATGAACCAGAAAGAATCTGACGGAACGTCAGGTTGATCCGCCCATCCTGAACACGCGCCATTTTCGGTAACGCATGCAGCCAATAATGCTGCATGTGCCCCGCCATCACCAACAAACTACCCTCGGTTAACAATAATTCGTGTTTCAATGGTTGCTGTTTGTGTTTCAGCGTAAAACGCCGTGCAGCCCCTAAACTGACCGAGACAATCAGCGGGTCACGCCCCAGCTCTGGTTCATCATCGCTGTGCCAGCCCATCGAATCTTGTCCGTCGCGGTAATAATTGAGTAATACGCCGTTAAAACTGGCACCAACAGCCTGTTCCACCTGCTGTTTTAAAGGCAATAACCAAACAGGCCAAGGCGTGGCCGGGAGCGTCAGCTTGGAGTAGGTGTAACTGGCATCACCATACCAACACAGTAATCGCGGCTGTAACAGCACCCGACCAAACATCCGGATCGGTAATTGTTGCCAGTTAACCTGTTGCAGTAATAAGGCATACCAATGCTGCGCAACCGGTGCCGGTAAAAAATCGGACTGCCACCACAACTCTGCATCGGTAAGTAACTGACGTTCTAACGGCATTTTCTGCTCCGGTGCATTGGTCTGAACGAGGATGACAGGTAGAATAGCGACATTATTATGAGATGGAAACGGCATGAACCTGTTGAACCTGGAAACGAGTGAGCTCACGCTGCACCGCTACCCTTCTACCAATGATCCCAATCTGCAAGCATGGGATGCTGCCGATGAATATCTGCTGCGGGAACTCACCGCTGAACAACTGCAAAGCGCCGCCAGCCAAGGCCCGATCCTGATTTTCAATGATAGCTTTGGCGCACTCACCTGCGGGTTAGCGCATTATCAGCCAATTGCGATCAGTGATTCACTGTTAAGTCAGGAAGCTACGCGCCGTAACTGGCAAACCAATGAGTTGGAAGAACTGCCACTGCACCAGCAAGATGTGCTGGCACCGTTACCCGCAGCGCCGTCACTGGTGCTGATCAAAGTGCCAAAGACACTGGCGATGCTGGAATATCAGCTGCTGCGTCTGCGCGAGGTGGTGACACCGGAAACCCGCATCATTGCAGCGGGTAAAGTGAAAGAGATCCACAACTCGACGCTGGCGTTGTTTGAACAGATCCTGGGCAGCACCAAAACCTCGCTGGCGTGGAAAAAAGCACGTTTGATCTACCCACAAGTGGAAGATCGTCCGGCGGTTACTAACCCTTATCCGACCGTATGGCCACTGGATAACACGGATTATCAGATCGCCAACCATGCCAACGTGTTTGCCCGTGCCAGTCTGGATATCGGTGCACGTTTCCTGCTGGAAAATCTGCCACGCCAAAAACGTGGGCTGATGGTTGATTTAGGTTGCGGTAACGGTGTGCTGGGTTTAATGGCGCTGGAATATAACCCGGAAGCTGAACTGCTATTCCTCGATGAGTCGTATATGGCGGTGGCATCGAGCCAGTTGAACGTTGAAAAAAACCGCCCGCAAGATCTGGCGCGTAGCCGCTTTCAAGTTGGTCACTCGCTGAATGGCATCGACAGCAACAGTATTGATGTCATTATTTGTAATCCGCCATTTCATCAATTGCAAACCATCACCGATGACATTGCTTGGCAGATGTTCCGCGATGCCAAACGTTGTCTGAAACGTGGTGGTGAACTGTGGATTGTCGGTAACCGACATTTGGATTATCACATCAAATTAAAACGTCTCTTTGGTGGCGCAGAATGTATTGCCAGCAACAGTAAATTTGTTATTTTACGCTCAATAAATCGATAGGAGCCTCCATGAAAAAGTTAATGTTACTCCTCAGCGTGCTGCTGTTTGTTGGTTGTGCCGCTTCATGGCCACAAAAAGCCAATCTGAACCCAGTTGTAGATGATCAACTGGATGGGCTCTATCAGCCAGGTGTTGATGTTTCTGTTAATGGTCAGGATGAGCGTGCGGGTAGCCAGATCATTAAAATCGCTCTGCCTGATACACCTGTGACCTTGATCCCGAACCAAGTATCACCACATGTTATGCTGGCCGAGCGTCTGCAAGATGGTTTCCAGCAGCAAGGTCTGGCGCGTGGCAGCCAATCCAATATCAATATCGGTGTCGTCGTTGAGGAATTACAGGCGACATTGACCAAACCAGGGATGATGTTTAATGCCAATGCGAAAAGCCGCATTAAACTGACTGTATCCAACAACGGCAATATTCTGACCAAAGAGTATAACCGTTCCTCTTCACAGGACAGCGTGACTCGTCCAGATATTCATGATCTGGAAGTGCTGCTGAATGAACAGCTGTCTGAAATCATGGCTCAGGCGCTGTCTGATAATCAGATCCGTGGTGCCATTAAAGGTCAATTTTAATGATGAAGTTGCGTAAATTAGCACTGCTAGCCTTATTACCCGGTTTAGTCTGGGCCAGTGGTCCGCGGGTAGAAATGCAAACCAACCTCGGCAAAATTGTTGTCGAATTGGAAGCAGAAAAAGCACCGAAAACAGTGGCTAACTTTTTAAGTTATGTCGATGACGGTAGCTATAACAATTCGTTGTTCCATCGCGTGATCCCGGGGTTTGTCGCACAAGCAGGTGGTTATACAGCTGGTTTTGATCCACTGCCAACACACTCTCCGGTAGAAAATGAATCCAGCAATGGCTTGTCTAACCGTCGTGGTACGTTAGCGATGGCACGCATGAGTGACCCGAATAGTGCCACGCGTCAGTTCTATTTTAATCTGAACGACAACACTTCTTTAGATGCCAACGTACAACCCGGTTACACCGTGTTTGGTTCAGTCGTATCCGGTTTAGATGTGCTTGAAAAAATTGCAGATGAACCGACCAGTGTTGATCCCAAATTGCGGGCCAGTGATGTGCCAACTAACCCAATCGTGATCACCAAGGTTACGCGTTTAGACTAAACGCTACATGTATACCCCAAAGGGTTGCTAAAAAAACCGGCTAGGGAAACCCTGCCGGTTTTTTATTACTCTGCTTTTTCGCTTTGCCACGGTGCGACTTTAAACAACAACAACATGCCAGGAACCGCCAATAAGGCACACAGCAGGAAGAAGTGTTGCCAGCCCATCAATTCGACTAACCAACCCGTGCTGGCATTAAAGAAAGTGCGCGGCACAGCGGCCAGACTGGTAAATAACGCAAACTGGGTGGCGGTATAACGTGGGTCGGTAGTGCGGGCAATAAAAGCAATAAAAGCGGCGGTACCGATTCCGACGCCAAACGCTTCAAAACCAATCGCAAAGCCCAGATGCCACACGATCGTGCCCGACGCCAGCTAACCAATAAAAGCCGAAAATCGCCAATATCTGTACAATGCCAAACAACCAAAGTGCGCGGTTGATGCCCAGCTGCAACATCCAGATCCCGCCCAGCATACCGCCAATGACACTCGGCCAAAGCCCCGCATGTTTGGCAATCAGACCAATCTCTGTTTTGCTAAAACCAATGTCTTGATAAAACGGCGTTGCCAGCGACGTCGCCATGCTATCGCCCAGTTTATACAGGAAGATAAACGCCAGAATCAGCAGTGCATTCTGCACACCTTGTCGCTGAAGAAACTCATGGAATGGTTCAATCACCGCTTCCCGTAACGTGCGCGGTACCAGCGACGAAGCCGGCTCTTTACACATCAACGTCAGCATCAGACCCGGTAACATAAACAAGGCGGTGATCGGGAACACCCAATGCCACGGCAGATGATCGGCCAAAATCAACGACAGTGAGCCCGGCACCAAACCGGCGATCCGGTAGGCATTCACATGCACCGAATTGCCGAGACCCAGCTCGTGATCCGATAAAATCTCTCGGCGATAGGCATCCAGCACAATATCCTGACTGGCGCTGAAAAAGGCCACGCCAAAGGCCAGATAGGCAATCGTCCACAGTGAGGTTTGTGGCGAAAAAAAGCCCAGTGACGCAATGGCGATAATCAACGCCAGCTGTGAGAGCAACATCCAGCCACGTCGACGCCCTAACTTAAAAATGGGGTAACGATCGATCAGTGGTGACCAGATAAACTTCCAGGTATAAGGAAATTGCACCAGCGATAACAATCCGATCGCTTTCAAATCAATCTGTTCCGTTTTCAGCCAAGCCGGCACCAGATTGAGTAACAGATAAAGCGGCAAACCTGAGCTGAACCCGGTGAAAACACAGATCAGCATCCGACGGGTAAACAGCTGTTGATACCAATGCGTTTGCGGCATGACAACTCCAAAAAATAAAGCCTCCGGAGGCAGATGCGCTCGGGAGGCCAGATACAGCGCTAACGCAGGTTAGTCACGGAAATTGGTAAACTGGAACGATTGCCCCAACTCCGCCTGACGCACCAGCGCCATTGCTTCCTGCAGATCGTCACGTTTTTTGCCCGTCACGCGAATCTCATCACCTTGGATCGCGGTCTGTACTTTGATCTTGGCATCTTTAATGATTTTGATGAGCTTTTTCGCCACATCCGTTTCGATACCCTGCTTCAGTTTGATCACCTGAAAATAACGGCGGCCAGAATGTTCAATGTCACCGATATCCAGACAGCTGACATCCATACCACGTTTCACAATTTTATCACGCAGGATTTCAATCATCTGTTTCAGCTGGAAATCAGCATCGGCAGCCATTTTGATCTCTTCTTTGTTCAGCTCAAAGGAGGCGTCAACGCCACGAAAATCAAAACGGGTCTGTAATTCGCGATTCGCGTTTTCTACTGCGTTCTGAACTTCGTTCATCGCGACTTCAGATACAATGTCAAAAGACGGCATAGTAAATTCTCCTCATTCCAAATTGGCGCTAAATCTAGCAGAAATCAGCACCTGAATGAAGGTAATCTACAGCGATATCCGAAGTAATTAGCGTTGTAACTTCAAGTACGATGGAGATAAAACTGCCAATTCATGGCCAACATCGTACAATTAATTATTATATCTGACAGTGAGTTAACCTGTTTATGCAGTGGACCATTTTAGGGGCCGGCGCCGTGGGTTCTTTGTTTGCCACCCACCTGCAACGTAGCGGCCAGAAAGTTAACCTGCTGGATACTCGTCAGCCACACCGGCAACAAGCCAAACCCATGCTGTTGGAACAGTTGGATGGTTCAATTTGCATGTGCGAACTTGATTGCATCGGCTATCAGGATCTGGCGCAAATTGGCTGTTTGCTGGTCACTACCAAAGTCTGGCAGGTTACCCATGCCTTACAACCGCTGGTCGGTTTACTGCCCGAATCTTGCCCGATTGTGCTGCTGCATAACGGCATGGGCACTGCTGAATGGCTGACCGAACATTTTCCGCATAACCCGTTGTTAGCCGGCGTCACCAGTTGTGGCGCACTGAAAACCGATGCCAGCCATATTAAACACACCGGCTTTGGCGAAACCTGGCTCGGTGCACTTAATGCAGCAGGTGAACAGTGGCAAACATTAGTATCGCCATTGGCCGATGCCTTAGGCCATGCCGCCTGGAGTGAGCATATTCAGGAACGGCAGTGGCAAAAACTGGTGGTGAATGCGGTCATTAATCCGCTTACGGCGGTTTATAACCAACAAAGCGGTATTCTGTTACAACATCAGGATGAAATCGCCGCACTGTGTCTGGAGTTACGCCCCCTGTTATTGCAACAAGGCCTGACGAACACGGCTAACGAATGGCAAGAACTCGTCTTGCAAGTGGTTGATCGTACTGCAAAGAACTATTCCTCGATGCAGCAAGATATCGCCAATCGACGCCGAACGGAAATAGACTACATTACCGGTTATCTGTTGCAGCAAGCCGAACAAAATGGGCTTGAACTACCGCAACACCGTGCGCTATACCTAAAAATCAAAGCATTAGAATCACAATTTGTCACCGCATAAGGACGAACATGATGAGCAAAAGAGCACTGGTTATTATTGCCCCCGGCTGTGAAGAGATTGAAGCAGTGACCAGCATTGATACGCTGGTACGCGGCAATATAAAAGTCACGGTTGCATCGATTAACCCCAACAAGCAGC
Source organism: uncultured Tolumonas sp. (assembly GCF_963676665.1). Taxonomy (NCBI): domain Bacteria; kingdom Pseudomonadati; phylum Pseudomonadota; class Gammaproteobacteria; order Aeromonadales; family Aeromonadaceae; genus Tolumonas; species uncultured Tolumonas sp. The sequence goes on along the minus strand of NZ_OY781378.1, from coordinate 590,703 downwards.
GTGAAATCGTCGCCTCTCGTGGTGTACATCTGGTCGCGGATCATTTGCTGGAAGAAGTCGCGCATGAAATGTTTGATGTGATCGTATTACCCGGCGGTTTGCCTGGTGCTGAATATCTGCGCGATAACCCGATGGTGATTGAGTTACTGAAAAAACAACATGCCAACGAGTTATGGCGCGCAGCAATTTGTGCCTCCCCTGCATTGGTTTTAGCTCATCATGATCTGATTGGTGATGCCTTGGTTACTGGTTACCCCGGTACGCAAAGTCAGTTACCTACAAAACAACTCCGTCAGGATCGTGTCGTCGTAGATAAACCCAACAAGCTGATCACCAGCCAAGGCCCCGCCACCAGCATCGACTTTGCGTTGGCAATTGTTGCGGAGTTACAAGGTAAAGAAATCGCAGCTCAGGTGCGTAAGGGTATGCTGGCTTAATAACTAGCGTTTGCCCCTTAGCTGAGAGACAGCTGGTCACCGACTCAAAAGTCGACTGTGCGCCGCAAGGATGCGGCGCCCAAGCCTCCATGGATGGATTTACGGCGTGTCAGCGTTGAGTTGGTGACCAGCGTAATATTCCAGCCAATTATTCCCCACTAGAGAACATATTTTTAATCCAATCCACTGGCGTACTGCTACAACTTTCCGCCGGAGGCAGTTTGTCAGTTCGCGCCGGTAACATCAGCGCACCACCGCAACCACTGGCTACAGGTTTACCATCGACGTTGAAGTTCACCATGGAAATACCCTGCGGTACCTGCAATTTCAGCGAATTCACGCCCCGTCGTTGCATATAGTTAGTAAACAAGGGCAACGCGCCGTTGGCGCCGGTTAAACCCGCTGGCTGATTATCATCACGCCCCACCCAAGTGGTGATCAACTCGTCGTTATCCATCCCCGTAAACCATGCGTCACGCAGGTTATCCGTCGTACCGGTTTTACCCGCCAACACTACACCGGGGAACTGCGACGCCAACACTCGCGCCGTGCCCTGACTGGCAACTTTGGTCATGGTAAACAACGTCAGATAGGCAGATTGACTGTCAACACGGCGTTCGGCTTTCTCCGCACGCTGATACAACACTTTGCCGTCACTATCCTGAATGGTGCGGATCGCGGTTAATGGCTGATATAAGCCCTGTGTCGCTAACGTCAGATAGAACTGATTAACCTCAAATGGCGATAACTCCAGAATGCCTAAAAACAAGGAAGGGAAAAGTGGGATATCCTGCGTCACCCCCAGTTTCTTCAGCGTTTCCGCCACCGCCGGGATACCGACCGCCATACCTAAACGAACCGTCGGGACGTTGAGTGAATTAGCCATCGCTGCATACAACGGCACATTGCCACGATAGGTTTTATCGTAGTTTTGTGGTGCCCAGGTTTTACCGCCCTGATTACGCAGCTGCAACGGTTCATCTTTCAACGGCGTTGCCAACTGATAGCCCTGATCCAACGCGGTCAGATAAACAGCCGGTTTAATCTGCGAACCAATCGGACGACGCGCATCCAGTGCACGGTTTAACCCCGCATAATTGGTATCCCGTCCGCCAACTAACGCGGACACTTCGCCGGAATGGCGGTTGGTGACCACCATCGCGCCTTGTAGAGCCTTGCGATTCAGGCGTTTTTCAATGCTATCCAGTTGCGAGGAAACCGACTCTTCTGCCGCTTGTTGCGCCACCGGATCCAGACTGGTAAAAATCTTCAGCCCGGACTGTTTGAGGAACCCTTCACCAAATCGTTGGCGTAATTCTCGACGCAGCAGATTCATAAAAGCCGGTGTACGACCAAAAGTCATCTGCCCTCGCTCCAGCAACCCTAAAGGCCGCGAGGCATACCGCTGGAACTGCTCCGGTGACAGCTGATTATTTTCCAGCATCAGCCGTAAAATCATGTCGCGACGCTGTTGTGCCCGTTCCGGATAACGCCATGGATCGTAATAGGACGGACCGCGCACCATAGTCACCAGCAACGCCATTTGATCCGGCTCCAGCTCATTGAGTGGCATACCGAAATAGAAATACGACGCCAGACCAAAGCCATACACACCTTGCGCATAGTTCTGACCAAGGTAGATCTCATTCATGTAGGTTTCGAGGATCTGGTTTTTCTCATAACGATAATCGATGATCACCGCCATGTAGGCTTCCTGCACCTTACGCATCAGGCTACGTTCACGCGTGAGGAAATAGTTTTTCGCCAACTGCTGGGTCAGCGTACTGCCGCCCTGTACCGCATGACCGGCGCGTAAATTGGCCAGAAACGCACGACCAATCGAGAGAATCGAGACGCCGCCATGATTGTAAAAATCACGATCTTCCACCAGCAACAGCATGTTGACGAACGTTTGCGGCACCTGATTAATGCGCAGCAAAATACGATCTTCGATCTCATCACCGCTGAGGCGATCGAGCAATACCGGATCCATGCGTACATAAGCCAGTTCATGCTGATTATCGGCATTCTGAATACTCGCCAGACGTTGCCCGCTGAAACTCAGCAATAACGGTCGTGTCTTTTCTGCGCCATCGGCAAAATCAAACGAACGGCGGATCACCAGCATCCGCTGACCATTCACCGCATATTGCCCCGGCCCCTGTGGACGAGTACTTTCGCGGTAATTCAGCAACTTGAGCTCATGCAGCATCTGCTGCACCGACAAGCGCTGCCCCGGAAATAACTCCAATGGACGACTATAGACCACAGCCGGAAGCTGCCATTTCTGACCATCAAACTTGCTGTGGATCAGACTGTCGAGATAGATGCCAAACATCACCATGAAGGCAATGCCCACCAAACTCAGTTTGATGGCAAAACGTATCCAACGGCGCCAGTGCCAGAATGGATATCCCGTTACTTTCTTTTTTACCGGTTTCTTTGCCAAAATGAATTAATCCTTTTGCATCAGTCTTTTCACTGTTTTTGTCGGCATCGCTTCTAGCGGATCATCGGGCCAAAAATGTTTCGGGTAACGCCCTCTGCCCTCTTTTTTTACATCGTTATACGCCCCTTGCCAGAAAGCCACCAGATCCTGCGTGATCTGTAGCGGGCGTTTCGCCGGCGATAACAACTCGATCTGCAATGCTATTTTGCCATGCGCTACTTTCGGTGTGTCGCGTTGACCAAACATCTCCTGAATACGTACTGCCAGCACCGGTGCGCGTCCTGCAGCATAACGCAATGGAATACGGCTTCCGGTTGGCGCGGTAAAATGGGTGGGTAATAACTCATCAAGTTTTTGCTGCTGCGCCCAGCTTACGTTCCCTTTCAAAATGGTCAGGAATGATAATCGGCGCAGATCATCTAAACGCGATAAACCATCCAGATGCGGTAATAACCACTGCTCCAGACTTGCTAATAACGTCACATCGTCAGCGGCTGGCAATGCTAATTCTGGCAGCCAATCGCCGGCACAACGCCAGCGTTGCAACCATTGCTCACTCTCTTCATTCCACGGCAAACACACCAGACCATGGAAGCGGATCCCTTCCAGCAAACATTGTGTTTTTTGTTCGGCACTCAGATCAGTGAGTGGCTGACGTTTCAGTACAATCGCGCCTAAGCAGGCTTGTTTTTCTGCACGAACTCGCTCGGCTTTGCTATCCCAGCCCAGATGGGTGGTTTCACGCAACAATTGCGGTTGCATGGTCTGCAACAAAACAATATCGAGTGGCTCGGCGGTATAGATACGTAAGCCTTGTTCCGTTTGTTGCAGTGAGACGGCCACCAGCCACTCTTTGCCCTGACAAGGGTGGTCAAACATCAGATCGGCGCGCTGCCCATTTGCCAGCTGATAACGTAATTCACCGCTGTTTTTCGCGATACGATCGGGCCACGCCAGCGCACACAACAGATCGATCTGCGCAACAGAACAAGACGGCAAAGCACCTTCACCGTTTAACCGTTGCCACCAACGTTGTGCCGCCGGGCGTAAACTTTGACTTAAACGCTGCAGCTGCACGGAGACAGGATCATTACCCAACACGCGCTCTTCTTGTAACGCCACCAGATAACAGGCCGCAGCCAGTAACTCAGCATAACCTTGCTGTTCCAGCGCCTGTGCCCCTAATAACAAATGCCCCAAGCGGGGTTCACAAGGTAAGGCGGCAAGCTGATGGCCTTTATCCGTCAATTTATGCTGCGCATCAAAGACTTCCAGCCATTGCAACAACTGGCGGCCTGCCGCCAATGCCGCAGCCGGTGGCGGGTCTAACAACGGTAATTGTTCCGGCGTACTGCCCCACAGTGCAGCTTCCAGTAACAATGATGACAGATCACTGCACAGGATCTCTGCCGGAGCCTGTTCTTCCAGACGTTCTTGCGCTTCCTGGCTCCACAACCGATAACAAACACCGGGGCCTAAACGACCAGCACGCCCCGCACGTTGAGTCGCCGATGCTTTGGCGATCTGTTTGGTCTCTAGTCGCGTCACACCACTTTTTAAATCGAAACTGCTGCGCCGTTCCAGACCGCTATCAATGACGACCTGAATACCTTCTATGGTCAGTGAGGTTTCCGCTACATTGGTCGCCAGCACGACTTTGCGTTGCCCTGCCGCACAAGGTAAGATCGCCCGCTGCTGTTCGACAAACGGTAACCGGCCGTGCAAACGTAACACGGCAATAGAATCGGGTAAGCGTGGCTGCAGCCATTCCGCCAAACGATCGATTTCCCCGGCGCCGGGCAGAAACACTAACAAGCTGCCCTGTTCATTTGAAATCGCCTCAACAATTACCGATCCCCATTGTGGCACTAACGGTTGCTGTCGGTTTACCGGCTGATAATGATACGTGATCGGATAACTGCGACCGGGGCAATTCAGCACCATTGCATCGGGTAACAGTTGTGGCAACGGTAAACCATCGAGTGTGGCTGACATTACCAGTAATTTCAGATCGGGCCGCAATGCTGCCTGGCTTTCTAACGCAAACGCCAAGGCGGTGTCGGCTTGTAAACTGCGTTCGTGGAACTCATCAAAAATCAGCAGATCGACACCACTCAGCTCGGGATCTTGCTGCAGCATGCGCGTCAAAATGCCTTCGGTGACAATTTCCAACCGCGTCGCGTTACTGGTTTTCTGCTCACCACGCACGCGATAACCCACCTGCTGCCCAACCGGTTCGCCAAGTTGTTGCGCCAGATACAGTGCAATATTTCGCGCAGCCAAGCGGCGCGGTTCCAGCATGATAATACGACCACAACCCGCTAATTCTTGTAACAGGAATAAGGGTACTACCGTCGACTTACCCGTTCCCGGCGATGCCTGCAGGATCACCTGATTGTGCGAATGGCACGCCTGCGCAAGCTGTGGCAACAGATCGTGAATGGGCAACTGCGACAAAATAGCTCTCCGTAATAATTCCTCGCTAAATGGCATCGAGGTTATTCTCGCCGGCATTGTGCCAAAGCTTTAATGACATTGAAACGCGCAAGCCAAAACAAAAAAGCCCGCAACGCGGGCTTTCATACAAAATAAGGGTGAGTTAAATTAACCCTTCGGCTTCTAACGCAGCTTGTACTGCCGGGCGTGTTGCCACCACTTCGCGGAAACGCTCGATGTGGGGCCATTTTTTTAATGGGATCTGTAAACGGCCAAACCAGCCAGTCACAACAAACAGATAAATATCTGCGACGCAGTAATTCACCCCCATCAAATAACCGCCTGCCGCAAATTTCTGCTCGATAGTATCCAGACGCAATGACAAACGTTCAATGATCGGTTTACGTTGTTCTTCGGTGATAGTCGGGGAAAAAAGCGGTGAACAGGTTTTGTGTAATTCGGTGGCGATAAAATTCAACCAGCCAATCGCGCGATAGCGGGCAACACCAACTACAGGCAACAAACCCGCCGCAGGCGCTTGGTCCGCAATAAATTGCATGATGGCCGGGCCTTCGGTGATCACATCACCGGTATCCAGTTGCAAAGCAGGCACATAACCTAATGGGTTAATGGTGCGATAATCTTCGCCTGACGCAGTAATTTTCTGGCGTAAATCGACTTTTTCCAGCTGAAAATCTAAACCTGATTCACGTAATGCAATGTGGGAAGCCTGAGAACAGGCACCGGGAGCGTAGTACAGTTTCATCATTTCTCCTTAATGAAGGCGAGATTACCCGTCACTGTTGATAATGGAATGGTTGACTATTCCCGTCAATCATTCCTCGATGATCATTACGTGCCAACTCCGTAAAATGGCTTATAAAAGAATAAAGATGAATTAATTACTAAAAATGATTATATTTGAATAATCAATCCAAAAAAATGATATCACTGTGAACATCACGCTGCGTCAATTAGAAGTTTTTCTGGCCGTTATCGACACTCAGTCCACCACTCGCGGGGCAGAGAAACTCTCGTTATCTCAATCTGCTGTCAGCAGTGCGCTGGCTGATCTCGAAAATCAGCTGGGTGTGCAACTGTTTGAACGCGCAGGCAAACGTTTGATTGTCAATGAAAATGCTCGCTTACTCTTCCCTCGCGCGCAAGCGTTACTGGAGCAGGCGCAAGAGCTGGAAAACCTGTTTGCTGATGGTCGCAGTATATTAAAAATTGGTGCCAGCACCACGATTGGGAATTATCTGTTGCCCGCCGTGATTGCCCGTTATCGTGAAAAGTTTCCCGGCATCCAACTGGAATTACGAGTCGCAAACAGTGCCGACATAGCAGAAGCAGTGGCAAATTTCGACGTTGATATTGGTTTTATCGAAGGCCCTTGTCATCGCATGGAACTGGAAAGCCAGTTCTGGCGACAGGATGAACTGCTGCTGTTTTGTGCGGCAACACATCCGTTAGCCGGACAAACCGTCAGTGCCGAACAGCTGGCGAAATGTCAGTGGATCTTACGTGAAGCTGGCTCTGGCACCCGCGAAGTGGTTGAGCAACAGCTGTTACCACAACTCCACCACTTTAATCTGGTGATGGAATTAGGTAACTCGGAAGCCATCAAACACGCGGTCAGTCACAGCCAAACCGTCAGTTGTTTATCCCGGGCGGTCATTACAGAACAACTGGAAAGTGGCCGCCTGAGCACCTTACAACTGCAAGGGATGAACAGTATCGTGCGCCCGTTGTATTTGATCCGCCACAAACAGAAACACTTATCCCGCAGTCTGAAAGTGTTTCTGGAAGTGGAACAGCAGGTTAAACAATACAATTACAGCCCAAGCGCATAACGCAGGGCTTTTTGCTTCAACCAACCGGCGTTTTCCGCCGCCAGTAACGCGATATTGCGTAGCACTTTTAACGGCATGTGCGATGAACTAAAACCGGCATAAAACAGATCCATCGTTGATTGCATCAAGGTGTTATCGCACAGGCGTTTACGCTCATATTGTTGCAGTTGCTTGCTGCCAAAACCTTGCTGTTTTTGCTGCACTGAATGCCAAAGATCGACTAAACAGGCAACATCCTTAAAGCCAAGATTAACCCCCTGCCCGGCCAATGGATGAATGGTGTGCGCCGCATCCCCCAACAAAACCACTCGCCCTTGGTAATAGTGTTGAGCATGTCGGCGCGTCAGAGGAAAACTGCCAAAATGGGTCACCTTGCAAGCCGGTAACTGTTCGGGAAAATGGCGTTTCACTTCCCGCTCCAGCATCGCTGGTGTCATGGCCGTTAACTGTGCGATCCGAGCTGGGGTGTCATACCAAACCAACGAGGCTTTGTTCCCCGCCAGCGGTAAAAAGGAACGCGGACCAGACGGATAAAACTGCTGCCAAGTAATGGCAGGCGCCTCGTCTTCCAGATCCACATTAATCAACAGACAGTCTTGCCGGTAATCCCAACTATTTACGCCAATCTTAGCCAAGGCCCGAATTCTGGAGTTCGCACCATCTGCCGCCAGTAACCAGCTCGCCGACAGCACCTGACCATCATTCAAGGTGATTTCCGCGTGTTCATTCGTTTGTATCAGTGTGTTTATCTGTGCCGGGCAATACAAGCGAACATTCGGTAATGTTTGCAGTTGTTGCCATAACGCCAGCTGGATCAGGCGGTTTTCAATGATATAACCCAGTTCGGTAATGCCCGCTTCATGCGCATGAAAGTGGGTTTCCAACCCGCTCACTTCCCAAGTCGCCAGTTCGGTATAGGCGCGCACCCGCATCGCCAAAATCGCATCCCAGACACCGGCTTGTTGCAATAACGCTACTGACGCTGGGCTAATCGCCGAAACACGTAGATCCATTGCTTGCTCTGGCGCATACGCTTCTGGTTCTGTTTGTTCGACAACTGCAATTTGCAAACCTTGTTGCGCCAGCAAACAGGCAGCCGCAGCGCCCACCATGCCGCCCCCCACCACAATGACATCAAATTGTGTTCTTTCCTGGTTTTCGTCTATTTTGTGCACATGAAACTCCCTCGACACTGACGCGATAGCTTATCTTATACCCAAAGTAATTGGAGTTGCAGCAAGGCGACAAGTGAACGAATCCCCATGAGCATAGATGTGCTATGTGAGTGGGGTGAGTGAACACCGTCAACGACGCGGCAACTTCAAGTACGAAGGGTAGGAACGACAACTGATGCTTACGTCATGGAAACACTGACCTTCTGTCGGGATATCTGCTAACATGCGCGGCAATTTCGCTTTCTGTTTTGTTCTGGTTTACCACCATGAAAGATCAACTGTTTGCCGCCCCGATTGCTCAGTTGGGCGACTTTTGCTTTGACGAAAAGGTCGTTGAAGTCTTTCCCGACATGATCCAACGTTCCGTGCCGGGTTATTCCAATATTCTGTCTGCTATCGGCATGATGACCGCGCGTTTCGCCCAGCCCGGCTCGAATCTTTATGATCTCGGCTGTTCACTGGGTGCTGCAACACAAATGATGCGCCGCAACGTCTCGCATGCCGATTGCCAGATCATCGGCGTCGATAACTCAGCGCCGATGGTCGAACGCTGTCGCCAGCATCTGGCCACCTACAAAAGTGCCGTTGCCGTTGAGATCCGCCAAGCTGATATTCAAGCGGTAGAAATTGAAAATGCCTCTGTGGTCGTGCTGAATTTCACACTGCAATTCATTGAACCAGCTGAACGCATCACCTTGTTACGCCGCATTTATGCAGGCTTGCGCCCCGGTGGTATTTTGATTCTAAGTGAAAAATTCCGCTTCGATGATGCCGAGGTCAGTGATTTGCTGGTGGAATTACACCTCGATTTCAAACGTGCCAATGGTTATAGCGAACTGGAAATCAGCCAAAAACGCACCATGCTGGAAAACGTATTGCGTGCCGACAGCGTCGATAACCATAAACAACGGCTACTAGACGCCGGTTTTGAGCACATTGATCTGTGGTTCCAGTGCTTCAATTTTGGTTCGATTATCGCCATCAAAGATAAAGGAGCCGTCGCATGATTGATTTTGCCTCCTTTTATCAGGTCATTGCCAAAAGCCGCTTAAGCCACTGGCTACACACTCTACCCGCGCAACTGCATGCGTGGGAAAACAGTGAACGGCACGGTAATTTGCCGAAATGGCAAAAAGTGTTAGCCAAGCTGGAACACTACTCAAGCCCGCACATCAACATCCAAGACCGCGTCGAAATCGGTCAGGCAGGTGAACTCAATGCTGGCGAAACCAAAAAACTGGAAAACTTACTGCAGCATTTACACCCATGGCGTAAAGGGCCATTCCATTTATTTGGTATTCATATTGATACTGAATGGCGTTCTGACTGGAAATGGGATCGTGTTTCACCGCATATCAGCCCACTAAAAGGTCGGTATGTGCTGGATGTCGGCTGTGGCAGTGGTTATCACCTGTGGCGCATGCGCGGTGAAGGCGCCGAGATGGCCGTCGGCATCGACCCAACTGCGCTGTTTTTATGCCAATTTAGCGCCATCAAACATTTAGCGGGCAATGATCAGCATGTGCATTTTTTACCGCTCGGTATCCAAGAGTTGCCAGCACTCCGTGCATTCGACACCGTATTTTCCATGGGTGTGCTGTATCATCGCCGTTCCCCCATCGATCATCTTTATCAGTTAAAAGATCAACTGCGTGACGGTGGCGAATTGGTACTGGAAACATTAATCATCGACGGGGATGAAAACACCGTATTGGTACCCGATGATCGCTATGCGCAAATGAACAATGTCTGGTTCTTGCCTTCGGCAGCGGCAATGATCAAATGGCTGAAAAAATGCGGTTTTCAGGATGTTCGCGTGGTCGATGAAGCAGTCACTACCACTGATGAACAACGCAGCACCGAATGGATGCGAAACGAATCTTTAGCACAATATTTGATGCCCGATGATCCGTCACGCACAATTGAAGGCTATCCGGCACCAAAGCGCGCCGTTTTTGTTGCAACCAGAGGCTCAGAAGACTAGTCCCCTGATCGTTATCTGATATAAACTTACAACAATTTTTTGTTAACCACATCGAATCGACATCATCATGACTAAAGTATTACCGGGTTTAACCCTGCTCACCTTGAGTCTGTTTTCAGGATATTCCGCTGCAGAAGGCAACAATGATGCTGCAGTACAGCAATTACTGAAGCAACAAACTGAATTAAATACTCGTCTGAGCATACTGCTGGATCAGCAAGGCCATACGGCAAAACAGCTGAATGAACTGAAAAATCTGCAACAACAACTCAGTAAACAGCTGACACCACAGTCACAGCCTCCGGTTTATAAAAAATCCTCCAAGAAAGACACCTCAGATCTTTGCATTCCAGCCGAACCGGGTAAAACCACCCCAGATGGCAAAATGATCCTGGGTGAAACTGAATGGATTTATGTTGAAGAAGCCAATGGCAATTTCATGAGCCGTATTGATACCGGTGCCACCACCTCTTCTATCAGTGCACATGATGTCACTGTCTTTGAACGCGAAGGGCGCCGCTGGGTTAAATTTATTATGCCAATTGATGGCGGCAAAGAAGTTAATGTCGAAGCACCGTTCGTTAAATACATCCGAATTCGTCAGGCAAACGGTTTAGAAGATCGTCCGATTGTTCGTATGACTATTCGTATCGGTACAGTTACCGAAAAAGCGGATTTCAGCTTAACCGACCGTTCCAACATGGACTTCCCTGTGTTGATGGGGCGTGAGTTTATAAAAGATGTTGCCGTAGTTGATGTGGCACGTGAAAACGTACAGGGTAAACCACAGATAGCCGGTGCAGTGCAAGCCTCTGTACAGAAAAAAGCCAATAAAACCGACAGCACCACTGATTCGTCAAAACCTAAAACTGCCACTGAAACAGTAAAAGAAGGCGATAAAGTTATTGTTGTGAAAAAAGTACCAATCAAAGATGAAACCAAACCAGCAGTACAACCCACTGCTGACATCGAAAAGCCGGTTAAAAAGCCAGTTAAAACAGCAATTCCGGCCGATGCTCAACCAGTAAAAGTAGCACCAGCTGCGTCTGAAGCTACTTCGACTGACAACAAGGATAAGAAGTAATCATCATGGTCTCACGCCGTCCGTTTTATATCGTAGTTGCACTACTCTATATTCTGGGTATTGCACTCGTTCTGTATCGTCATATCGCATTTGATGTTCCTCTGTTGCCAGGGGAATATCGCAACGTTTGGTCTGCAGAAGCCAAAGTGGAGTTTGATGCAAATGGCGGCCCGGTTATGGCCTCGCTGGCATTACCCGATACGCAGGAAGGTTTTACTCACGTTGACGAAAACGCGGCCAGCCCCGGTTATGGGCTTTCATTTGTCAACAAAGATGGCGTCTCCCACGCTGAATGGTCAATCAGCAGCGCAACTGGTCATCAGGAACTTTACTATCGTACTGATATGTTAAGCGACCCTTACGCCAAAGCATTGCCAGTTGTAGTGCCAACAATCGATAAGTCACTGGAAAAAGAGCCTATCGCTTCCGCGATCAATCAGATCCTGACTGCAGCAAAAACTCATTCCGCAGATGCATTTACCCTGACTCGCGAAATCATTAAAGAGTTCAAAAATCAGGAACAAAATGCAGCTTTGCTGACTAAACATAAAAAACCAGCTTATCTGTTGGTTGAAATTCTGAACCAAGCCGATATTCCAGCCCGTGTTGTACGCGCAGTAAATCTGGAAGATGGTCGCCGCCGTCAGCGTACCGTTGATTATGTTCAGGTGTTCAACGGCGACAAATATGACTTGTTTGACCCAGTAACCGGTGTTCAAGGTCGCCCTGACAACCTGTTATTGTGGGAATACAACTCCACACCACTGCTCGATGTTACCGGTGCCAGCAATTCTCAGGTTACCTTCTCTGTGCTTAAAAAACTTGTGCCCGTTAATAAAGCATTGAAGGCAAAGTTTGAACACACCGATATGTTTAACTTCTCGGTAGATATGCTGCCAGTTGAAGAACAATCGCTGTTCAAAGGCATCCTGCTGATCCCAATCGGCGTTATGGTCGTGGTATTCCTGCGGGTTATCTGCGGTCTGAAAACCTCTGGTACCTTCATGCCAGTGTTGATTGCGGTCGCGTTCCTGCAAACACAGTTACTCACCGGATTGGTCGGATTTCTCAGTATTGTCGGGGTCGGTTTAGTTATTCGATCGTGGTTATCGAAACTGAACTTGCTGTTGGTTGCTCGTATTTCCGCCATCATCATTACCGTTATTTGTATCATCGGTGGTTTGTCAGTGCTGACGTATAAACTGGGTATCACTCAGGGTATGCGGATCACCTTCTTCCCTATGATCATTCTTTCCTGGACTATCGAACGTATGTCGATTCTATGGGAAGAAGAAGGTCCGAAAGAAGTATTCAAGCAAGGTGGTGGCTCACTATTGGTTGCAGTGCTGGCTTATCTGGCGATGAGCAGCGGCATGATCCAGCATCTGACCTTTAACTTCCTTGGGTTACAGCTGATCATCATGGCAACCGTATTGGTGATGGGTAACTACACTGGCTACCGTCTGTCTGAGCTTAAACGGTTCAAGCCGTTAGCTGACGAACTGCATAAGAAGTAAATGCCATGTGGCTTTTAGATAAGTACACCTCACCTTTTAAGCTGGCTCAGCTCGGTATTATGGGCATGAACCAGCGTAACGTCAGTTATATCGGGCGCTATAATCCGCGCTCGTTATATCCGTTAGTCGATAACAAGCTGAAAACTAAGCGTATTGCGGTCGATGCTGGTGTTACTGTGCCCAAACTGATTGGCACTGTGCAACATCAGCATGAAGTAACCAAGATTTCAGAAATGGTTAAAGAATGGCCGGGTTTTTGTATCAAGCCAGCACGTGGTTCCGGTGGTAAAGGCATTCTGGTGATCATGCGCCATGAAGATGGCTTGTATTACAAACCGAATGGCAGCTCTTGTACTGCAACTGATCTGGAACGCCATATCACCAATATTCTGGCCGGTCTGTTTTCTTTAGGCGGCAAGCCGGACTTTGTGCTGGTGGAAGATCTGATCCAATTTGATGATGTGTTTGACGGTTACTCGTATGAAGGGGTTCCTGATACCCGCGTTATCATTTTCAAAGGTTTTCCGGTAATGGCCATGATGCGTCTTTCCACAGCATCATCGGATGGTAAAGCGAATTTGCACCAAGGCGCTGTTGGCGTGGGCCTTTGCCTGCGTACCGGTAAAGCATTGCGAGCCGTGCAATACAACAGCCCAATGCGTTACCACCCGGATACCGGTCGCGATCTGTATGATCTGCAGGTTCCACACTGGGAAAAACTGCTGAATCTGTCTGCAGCTTGTTTTGAAATGTCTGGCCTTGGCTACATCGGCACCGATATCGTGTTGGATAAAAAACGCGGGCCGCTGTTGCTGGAACTGAACGCTCGTCCGGGTCTGTCGATCCAGATCGCCAACGGTGCCGGTTTGTTGCCTCGTCTGCGTAAAGTTGAAAAAATGTCGGACAGTGACATCAAGAAAATGAGTGTGGCCGAACGCGCGAAATATGCCATGGATAACTTTGGTGTATTTCAACCATAAGCCAGTTTCTTGTACATAGATAACTAAACAAAACGGCCCTTTTTAGGGCCGTTTTACTTGCTGTCGAATAACTATTTTCGCTGATATAACCTTGGTAATTCAGGTGATACCGGCTGATAGGCTTCATTAATGTAGTTGTAATAGGCGATAAATGACGGCGTACTGTCTTTATCTTTTCCACCCAACACTTTTTCCATTCGCGTCAGTTTCGCGATAATGAACTTCGGCTGGTTTTGCTTCAGATCGTTGATCATTCGTTCCCGAACGTCATATGGCGGTGTCACGTTATCAAAGAATAGATATGCGGAAGCCGGGCGGCGTTCGGTCCAAACGTAATATTGAGGGATCACTCCATCCACCCACAGCAGATCGTCATAACCGGAGTTCTGGCGGACATAATCCACCATCTGCGCAGAAACTTCATCAAACGGACGACCTTTAGTCAGCCCGCGTTCTATTGGCAACACGACCATCAGCACGGCCAGCCCCACCAACAACGACATAGCCGGTAAATATAACTGACGGCTACGGGTGATAAACCAGACGCCAATTAACAGTAATGACGCAATCACCCCGGCGGCAAAACTCACCAATAATTCATGAGTCAGTCTTGGAATTGGTGATTCAAAACGTGACCAGGTGAAGATAATGTGTTGCGCCAGCAAATAGCCCAGCAAGACCAGTAAGGTAACACAACCGGCCCATTGCAGGTGACGACAACCAATTTGACCTGCCAAACCGCCACTGCGAGCAGCCTGAATAACCATTGGTAGCAGTAATATAGCAAAGCTGAAGAACAATATTTCATAGTGTTCATAGGTGTGGCCTGATACAGAGTTAGCCACAATGCCCAGTACAATACCGCTCAATTGCATGCCTAATAAAGCTCCCCACGGATGCTTATTTTCAGGCTGACGTAGTTGCTGCCATACCAAGCCAATGAAGACAGGTAATAAAATTAATAGACCCGTTCTGGCCAGCCCCAGGAAACCCACCATCAACGAGTGGCCATTACCGTAGCTGTTACCAAAGAAGATACCAAACGAGTAAAACCAGAAATCAGCTAACACACCGTGCCAGACAAAATAAGCCAGCAGCGGTAAGGTGACGCACAGTAAACCAGCCACACCACTGAGCGTCAGTTTGATAGCATCCAACCAACGACGCTGCCATGCCCAGTAAACAAACAGAGCCAGATAATAACCGCACCACATGGCCGCATTATTCATACGTAACATGGCAATCAAACCAAACGTCACAGCCGGGATCACGGCATCTTGCCAACGGAATTGTGTCGCCAATAACATACGGACAAAATAATACTGCGCGATCAAACTAAAGCAGAACGTGTAGTCTTCCGTCATGTTGCCGTAGTAATAGCGGTAGGCGTATAGAAACATCCACGCCAACATACCAGTCAATCGACTTAACGGTGCAATGCCCCATAAGGCCAGTGTGCGATAGAGTGCATTCAGCCCCCAGATCAGCAGTACCGTTTCCAACAGCCAGATCCCCTGAAAACCACCGATGGCATACCCCACCGCATCCAACAGGAAAATAACCGGCCCTTTGATATCAATCATATCCCGGTATAGTACGCCGCCATCGGCCCACATTTTGCCCATTGTTGCAAACAATGAGGCGTCGTAAGCCGGCGCCATCCCAAATAGCAACGGGTTTTGCAGAGCAAACAATAACCCCAACAGCGTAGGCAGTAACCATGCCCGCCAGCTATAAGCTTTGTCGTGCTGCTGCAGAGATGTTTCAGCTGCCAGCAAACTATCACGCCAATCGGCCAGATATTGACTGGCTTGTTGCCAGCGTTGCATTAGTTGCATCATCATTATTCCAAGTTTGCTGTTTTTATTCTGTTGGCTGACGCGTGAGCCATACCGACTCAATCCGGTGTGCTCGAATATCCGTTACGGTGATTTGCCAGCCTTCATATTCAATTACTTCATCAATCGTAGGCAGACGCTGTAACCACTCCAGTAACCAGCCAGCTACCGTATGATAATGTTCGGTCGCCGCAGCAGGGAAAGCCAGTTCACGTTGTAATTCGGTCAACAACATATCCCCGCTCACGCGGTAACTACCGGGTGCCAACATGACATATTCCGACTCTTCACCGGTTTCCGGCAACTTACCAGCGATCTCTTCCATAATATCGCGGATAGAAACCAGCCCTTCAAAGTTCCCGAATTCATCAACCACAAACGCCAGATAATTTTTGGCCAGACGGAATTGCTCCAACGCATTCAAAACCGAAATAGTTTCCGGTAAACACAGCGCAGGCTGGATCAATGACTCTATCCGCAGCGTTTTATCTTCCAGCAATTGCGCCAGCACATCACGTTTACGAATGATACCCAGCGGCGCATCGCGGTTATTGTCGCGCGTGACCACTAAACGCGAATGAGGTGTTTGTGCCAGTAACTGCAAAATATCCTGCTGGGGTGCTGTTAGATCCAGCATTTCGATGTCGCGGCGTACCGTCATTACTGCACGGATTGGCAGTGATGACAATTGCAGCACCCGAGAAACCATATCTTTTTCTTCTTCGCTGAACACGCCATCCGGGCGTTGTGAGACGTGAGTTGGTTCATCATCCTGATGGGTTGATATTTCTTGTTTTGCGCCCAGCAAACTCATCACCATTTCTGCGGTTCGCTCACGGCGACGAAGCTTACCTTTGAACAGTTTTTCGTGGTTAGCACGTGCCAATTGGTTGAAAAATTCGATCAGGATCGAGAAGCCAATAGCGGCATACAAGTAACCTTTTGGCACATGGAAACCCAGACCATCCGCCATCAGACTAAAACCAATCATCAACAAGAACCCCAGACAGAGGATCACCAACGTCGGATGACGGTTGATAAACAGTGTCAGTGGTTTACTGGCCCACATCATGATCGCGATCGCGATGGTGACGGCCAGCATCATAACGGTGAGATGATCGGACATCCCAACCGCCGTAATAACCGCATCCAGTGAAAAGACGGCATCTAACACAACAATTTGCGTCACGACGACCCAAAAGCCCAGATACACGATTTTCTTATCGTCGCTATGCAATACGCCTTCAATGCGGCCGTGCAATTCTCGGGTTGCTTTAAACAGCAGGAAAAAACCACCAATCAGCAAGATCAGATCACGGCCGGATAACGACAGAGACCAGATCGTGAATAAAGGTTGTGTAAAACTCACCATATGCGACAGGCTGGCCAGCAGACCAAAACGCATCAACAGCGCTAACGCCAAACCATAATAACGGGCGCGATCACGTTGTTCGGGGGGAAGTTTTTCCGCCAATATGGCAATAAATAACAAGTTGTCGATACCGAGAATGATCTCAAGTACCACCAGTGTTAATAAGCCCAACCATGCGGTGGGATCAATCATCCATTCAAACATTTTGCGCCTCCTGATTGGCAGAATAAGCGCTCAGTTTTACAGACAGATGATCGACATCTGACGGTAATTCAGACTCTACGGCTGAAACACCTAAATAGTGGGGAAATGAACAAGAAAAACAAAACTTAGCTGAATAGTAGTCAGAGTGGCGACTGCTATCGTCCATAAATGGCCTCATTGGTTAACCAGACGGCTCTAGCGTATTGGCAGAACCGGTGCGGGTCAAGCAAGAGAAGGAGCATCCACCAAGGATGCTCCAAAATATGCCGTAAATTAGATCATATTGCTCAGAATCAGTGTTCCGGCCAGACCACAAAGTGCAATCAGGGTTTCCAGAATTGACCAAGACTTGAAGGTTTCCGGAATAGAGAGGTTGAAATACTCTTTGAAGATCCAGAATCCGGGATCGTTTACATGCGAGAAAATCACGCTACCAGCACCGGTGGCAATCACCATCAGTTCAGGGCTGACACCGGTAGTCGCGATAATCGGTGCGACAATACCGGCAGTAGTCATGGCAGCAACCGTAGCAGAACCTAACGCCAAGCGCAGTGCAGAAGCCACACCCCACGCCAATACCAGCGGAGAAATTCCACTGCCGTGCATCATGGCAGCGATGTATTTATCAACGCCGCTATCGACCAGTACTTGTTTAAACGCACCACCACCGCCGATAACCAGAATAATCATCGCAATAGCACTGATTGATTCGGTAATCGTGGTCATGACCTCTTTCATCTCTTTGCCACGTTGCAGGCCAAAAGTGTAAATGGCAACTAACACCGACAGCATAGTGGCAATCACGGGGTCACCAAAGAAGCCGGTATAACCCAAAACCGCAGAGCCTGCTGGCAGTGTCATTTTCGCTATTGCTTGCACCGCCATCAGAATCACTGGGATCAATGCAGTAAATACGCTGACACCAAATCCCGGCATTTCTTCTTCGGAGAATACTTTTGGATTATATAAACCCAGTGGAATCGGTTTATCCATTTTCTTCAACGTCATCGCAAACAATGGACCAGCGATAATAACGGTTGGCACAGCCAGAATAATGCCGTACAGCAACGTTTTACCCAAGTCGGCACCATAAACGGCCGCTATTGCAGTTGGGCCTGGATGTGGCGGTAAGAAACCATGGGTGACAGACAAAGCTGCCGCCATCGGTACACCGACGTACAACAACGGAATACGGGCTGATGCAGCAATGGTAAACACCAGCGGGATCATCAGCACGAAACCAACTTCATAAAACAGCGCAAAACCGACCACAAAACCAGTGATCACGACGGCCCATTGAATCCGTTTCACACCAAACCAGGCAATCAGCGTGGTAGCAATACGCTGTGCACCACCGCTGTCCGCCATTAATTTACCCAGCATGGCACCAAATGCCAGTACCAATGCCAGACTGCCTAAGGTGCCACCGACGCCGGTTTTAACCGATGCCATGACCTTTGCGATCGGCATACCTTCCATCAAACCGACGGCTAACGCCACTAAGATCAGTGACAAAAAACCATTCAGTTTAAAACGCAACATTAACAGGAGCAGCAGCGCCACCCCAACAGCAACAATGATTAACGGCATGATGAAACTCCTGTAAACGCGCTGATTGAACACACTGAATTAGAGCTCAGGATGCACAGCGGTGGTGATATTGGCATAATGAAGGTGGCTGCAAACATAGTTGTCTCTCTTAGGGTGATGGTTCGGTTTCAATTTGTGGCGCGCTTCACAAATCAACATGTTACCGGTAACATGTTATCGGTAACATGATAAATTAAAAACCATCAACCACTGGCAATTATCAAATTTGGGACTGAGGTCAAATTATGGCAGGACAGAGCATTATTCTGATGGGCGTATCAGGTTGCGGTAAATCATCGGTCGGCGCAGCGTTAAGCCGTGCGTTAAATGCAAAATTTATCGATGGCGACGATCTGCATCCTCGCGCCAATATTCAGAAGATGGCCGGTGGAAATCCATTAAACGATGAGGATCGCGCACCATGGCTGGAACGTCTCAGCGATGCAGCTTATAGCCTGTGCCACAAGAACGAGACCGGCATCATTGTCTGTTCCGCGCTGAAGCGTCGCTATCGTGATCGCCTGCGTGAAGGCAACCCAACCATGCGTTTTATTTACCTGCATGGCAGCTACGAATTAATCGAAGCCAGAATGATGGCGCGAGCAGGTCATTTTATGCCCTCAGGCTTGCTAAAAAGCCAGTTTGACGCATTAGAAGAACCGAACGCCGAAGAACCCGATGTCTATCATGTCAATATTGATGGTGATTTAACCACTGTGGTCAACCGTTGTGTGGCCGCGTTACAGGGAGAATAACATGCATCCAGTGATCCAACAGGTAACAGAGCGTATTCGTGAACGTAGCGCTGACCTCCGGGCTGACTATGTAACACGCATGCAAGCGCAGGCTGCAGCCGGTCGCCCTCGCGGCACACTGGCTTGCGGAAATTTAGCTCATGTCATTGCAGCGTGTTCGCATGCGCAAAAAAATACATTGCTGGATATGACGCGCGTTAATGTCGGCATCGTCACCGCGTATAACGACCTGCTCAGTGCACATCAGCCGTATGAACATTATCCGGAGCAGATCAAAGCAGTGTTGTCTGCCGCAGGTCACAGCGCTCAGGTCGCGGGTGGCGTTCCGGCCATGTGTGATGGTGTCACTCAAGGTCAGGCCGGTATGGATCTATCACTGTTCTCACGTGATGTGATCGCGCAGGCCACTGCTGTGTCACTAAGCCACAATGCCTTTGATGCCACTTTATTGCTGGGGATCTGCGACAAGATCGCCCCCGGTCAATTGATCGGCGCCCTCTCGTTTGGTCATCTGCCAACGGCATTTGTACCCGCTGGCCCGATGAGTACCGGCATCAGTAATGATGAAAAAACGCGCATTCGCCAACAATATGCGGCGGGCGAACTCGGTCGTGATGCACTGCAACAGATGGAAAATCAGGCCTATCACAGCGCCGGAACCTGTACCTTCTATGGCACGGCCAATACCAATCAACTGGTGTTCGAAGCGATGGGCTTAATGCTGCCGGGTTCAGCGTTTATTGCACCCGATAGCGATCTGCGCCATGCACTAACGAACGAAGTCGCCGCGCTGATACCAACACTGGTATCCGGTTCCACCCAATATCGTCCGCTGTATAAACTGGTTGATGAAAAATCACTGGTGAATGGTCTGGTCGCGCTGCTGGCGTCAGGTGGCAGCACCAATCACACCATGCACATGGTGGCAATAGCCCGTGCGGCAGGTCTGATTTTGACATGGGATGATTTCCGTGATCTGTCGGATGTGGTGCCATTACTGGCCAAGGTTTATCCGAATGGCCCTGCAGACATCAATGCCTTCCATCAGGCGGGCGGCGTTCCATTGCTGTTACGTGGTTTAGCGAAGCGTGGTTTGTTGCATATGGATACCACCCCACTGACGGGCAACATGGAAGATTATCTGCAACATCCGCAACTTAACAACCAGCAACTGACATGGCAACCAACGACAGTGAGTCAGGATAAAGCTGTACTCTCCGATGACGATGCGGTCTTTAATCAAACCGGTGGCTTGAAAGTGCTGTCGGGCAACTTAGGCCGTTGTGTCATGAAAGTCAGCGCGGTTGCCGAGCAATATCACTACATCGATGCGGAGGCGGCAGTGTTCGATTCTCAGCATGATGTGGAGCGCGCTTATAAAGCTGGTGAATTGAATCGTGATGCCATCATCGTTGTGCGTTTCAACGGCCCCGCCGCCAATGGCATGCCGGAGCTGCATAAGCTGATGCCAATCCTCGGGAATTTGCAAAAAGCCGGTCATAAAGTTGCGTTAGTGACAGATGGTCGTTTATCCGGAGCTTCCGGCAAGATCCCGGCCGCTATCCACGTAACACCGGAAGCCGCCAAAGGTGGCCCGCTGGCCCAATTGCAAAACGGTGATCGCATTCGTCTCGATGCCACGCATGGCACTTTACATGTGCTCGACGATATTCGTCAGCGCCCGTTAGCCAAATCGAACCTGTTCGCGCAACACCATGGTTTAGGCCGCGAATTGTTCGGTTCATTCCGTCGCATTGTTTCCAGCGCGGAACAAGGTGCATCGATCTTATTTTCCGACAACGCTTTTTAATGAAGGATAACAGCAATATGAATTGGACACTTTCCCCTGCTACCGTATTTGCCGCGTCACCGGTTGTACCGGTAATGGTCATTGACGATCTGGCCCATGCCGTACCAATGGCTAAAGCGCTGGCTGCGGGCGGTATCACCGTTTTTGAAATTACCTTACGTACACCCGTTGCGTTAGATGCCATTCGCGCCATTCGTGAAGCGATGCCGGATGCCTTAGTGGGTGCGGGTACAATTTTGAACCCGCAACAATATGATGACGCCGTAGCAGCCGGTGCGCAGTTTATTATCTCTCCGGGCTTTACCGACAAATTACTGGCACATGCCGCAGCTCACGCCGTGCCGTTGATCCCCGGTGTCAGCACGCCGTCAGAAGTAATGACCGCACTGGATCTGGGTTACACCCATTTGAAATTCTTCCCGGCGGAAGCGAATGGTGGCGCCCCGGCGCTACAGGCTATTTCAGCGCCATTAGCACAGGTAAAATTCTGCCCGACCGGCGGCATTGGCCCGAAAAATGTCGCCGCTTATCTGGCACTGAAATGCGTTGCCACCGTTGGTGGCTCTTGGATGATCCCAGCAGATAAAGTCAAAGCCGGTGATTGGGCGGGAATTACGGCGCTGTCAGCAGAAGCGGTAGCGCTGATCAACGACCTGAAAAAATAGTACACGTTAAGGAGAGGACTGGTAATAAATAAGCAGACCGTCGGCGGCAAGGATGCCGCCGCCCGAGCGTCCATGGACGGATTTACAGCGAGTCTGCGTTTTATTGCCAGT
The DNA here is from genome assembly GCF_963676665.1 of uncultured Tolumonas sp. Taxonomy (NCBI): domain Bacteria; kingdom Pseudomonadati; phylum Pseudomonadota; class Gammaproteobacteria; order Aeromonadales; family Aeromonadaceae; genus Tolumonas; species uncultured Tolumonas sp. Next base: position 568,443 of record NZ_OY781378.1, on the reverse strand, counting down.
CCTCTCCAGCCCACCACATCTTAAATACTCTGCCCCGCCGACAACTCAAAACCCAAATCAATCACCGGTTCAGTTAATTCCCCCCCATTGATCCGTGCCAGCAATTGTTCAGCGGCTACGCGGCCAATGGCTTCGCGTGGTGTGATCACGCTGGCCAGTTTTGGCACCATCGCCTGACCAATATCATGACCGTGGAACCCCGCCACACCAATCTCATCAGGCACAGCGATCCCTTGTCGCTGGCACTCAAAGATCGCACCAACCGCTAAGTCATCATTGGTACAGATCACGCCATCCATATCCGGGTAACACATACGGGCTTCCGATAGCAATTTAGCGCCTAGTGAAAATGACGATGCCGCATCGGTGGTCATCGTTAACGGCTCCAGCCCGTGCGCTTGCATCGCGGCGGCATAACCCTCCATCTTCAGCCGGGTTCGCACGTCCATCCGCGCGCCAAGATAAACAATTCGACGATAGCCTTTTTGCAGCATCAATTCGGTCATCGCATAACTGGCCGCTGCATTATCAAAGCCAACCGCTTGTTCCACCACCGGTGAGCGCGAATCCATCACCTCAATGACCGGAATGCCGGCAGTCTGGATCATGCGTAACGTGCGTTCCGTGTGATAACTTTCCGATAAGATCAAACCGTCCACATGATAAGACAGCAATGAAGCAATACGCTCCTGCTCCACGTCTGAGCTATAACCGTAGTGCGCCAGCATAGTCTGATAGCCCGCCGGTTCTGTAACCGACTCGATGCCACGGATCACTTCCGCAAATACCTGATTGGTTAACGATGGCAGCAAAACACCGATAGCTTTGCTTTTGGCATTCGATAGCAGATCCGGAGCCCGATTTGGAATGTAGCCCAGCGTATCTAACGCAACTGCTATTTTCTCCTGCACAGCAGCAGAAACTAACGCAGGATCTTTTAAATAGCGGCTCACCGTCATTTTGGTGATACCTACAAGATCTGCCACATCCTGTAACGTCGGGCGACGGGGTTTTTGACTCATCAACTTTATCCAGTCAGACAATGTTACAGTAACATAACAAACCCAAGCGACTACCGCCATAAAGATTACGGCAAACAAACCAACCATTAACGTTACAAATTATTAACAAAAAGCGTCAATCAAGGTTATATTGTGATCTGAGTAACAAAAAAGCAGGTCTAAGTATGAATCGAATAAATTCTCTCATCCGAATATTGCTGGAATGGGCGCAAAACGTTGGCTTAATGATCATTGCGATTGCCAGCATTTTTGCTATTGGCACGGAAGTCGTTTCGATGATCAGTTTACAAAAAGTAGCCCTAGCTGATTTATTGCTGATGTTTATTTATCTGGAAGTGTTGGCCATGATTTCGATGTATCTGGAATCCGGCAAAATGCCGATCCGTATTCCACTTTATATTGCGATTGTCGCGCTAGCACGTTATCTGATTTTGGACATGAAATCGATGGATGCCTGGCAGCTTGTTGGCGTCGCCGCCAGTGCTTTTTTACTGGCAGTGACCGTCTTGGTGATCCGCTATGGTCATCTCAAATTACCTTATGATAACGATCATCAGGACAAACATTCCGATCTGTAATACCTCTTCTGGCAGTGTCTGTGTTTAGCACAAAACAGGCACTGCCGACGATTAAACTCCGCTTATCAATAGTTATAACCTATTACAATATTACATATTTCCAATTGGCGATGCTGCTCGGTTGTGCCTAATATACATACATAACAAGGCGAACATGCCTGTTTGTAATACGGAAAATCATCACTTACCAAGGAGCGAATTATGTCACATCAACCTATTGATATCGGAATTGCTGAAAATGATCGTCTTGAAATTGCAGCCGGTCTTTCACGCCTTCTCGCTGACAGTTACACGCTGTATCTGAAAACTCATTATTATCATTGGAACGTGACCGGCCCAATGTTTAATACCTTGCACCTGATGTTTGAAACCCAATATACCGAGCTGTCTCTGGCAGTTGATTTGATCGCAGAACGTATCCGCGCGCTGGGTGTATATGCGCCAGGCACCTACAAAGAATTTGCCAAACTGACGGTGATCCCAGAAGACACCAGTGTACCGAAAGCACAAGATATGATTAAAAACCTAGTTGCAGGTCAGGAAGCCGTGGTGCGTACCGCGCGTTCCCTGTTCCCGCTGCTGGAAAAAAACAGCGATGAAGCCTCTGCCGATCTGCTAACCCAACGTATTCAGTTACACGAAAAAACGGCGTGGATGCTGCGCAGCCTGCTGGAATAATTTGAACACTAACACACATCCAAAACTGGCACAGTTTGCGCAAAGATAATGCGTTAGCCTGTGCCAGCCTGATTTGTTCACTTTTTATTGTCTGTTTTGCTGCAATTATGCAGTAAATCAACAATGTCTTTTACACCGGCTGGTCGATCCTTCACTTAAATCTTGAGGATTTTGCCAATGCCCTGCAGCTGTAAACAGAAAAAAAATGCCCCTGCCGTTGCCACTACAGATCGGTATGTCACCTTTGATGGTATTGATTGTGATGGTAATGCGCGCTTGTTGATGTCTTACATCCGTAAACACATTGATCTGCCAGAAAAGACCAATAAATTCTGGGAATATTTTAAGCAAAAAGCACTGGGCGGAAATGGACCGAAACCCGACGATCTGTTTTTAATTCACAGCAATCTTAATCAGATCAGGGAGTTGTTTGAGTTGTACGAAGATGATGAAGCGTTAGCATTATTAGATATCGTTGAAATTGAGTGCTGCTAAAACAACAGAGCCCCTTGTCGGGGCTCTGCATTAATCTTAATTTTCGCCGTTATACAGCTCTAAATCCGCAGTGGCTTCACTCCACTCGCGATCTGCTTTAGCATCGTCATTACGCAGGTTGTTCAGGAACGCCAGATAATCATCATTGATATCACCAGTAATGTATTTGCCATTAAACACCGATGTTTCAAATTGTTTAATTTCCGGATTACATTCACGGACTGCCGCTTCCAAATCACTTAAGTCTTGGAAAATCAGCCCATCGGCACGGATCAGCTGACAGATCTCATTCACTTCACGACCATAAGCAATCAGTTCACTGGCTACTGGCATGTCGATACCGTACACGTTCGGGAAACGAATTTCCGGAGCCGCTGAGGCAAAGTAAACTTTCTCTGCCCCCGCTTCACGCGCCATGTCCACGATCTGCGCCGAGGTAGTACCACGCACAATCGAGTCATCCACCAGCAACACATTCTTGCCTTTGAATTCAGACGAGATCGCGTTCAGTTTATTGCGCACTGATTTCTTACGCTGCGTCTGCCCTGGCATGATGAAGGTACGACCGATATAACGGTTTTTCACAAAACCCTGACGGTATGGCTTATTCAGGATCTGGGCAATCTCTAATGCAATATCACACGATGTTTCAGGGATCGGGATCACGACATCGATATCCAGATCTTTCCAATCACGCGCAATTTTCGCACCCAGTTTCTGGCCCATATGCACACGAGCGGCATACACAGATACTTTGTCGATGAATGAATCAGGACGAGCAAAGTAAACGTATTCGAAAATACATGGGCAATGATCAGGATTATGCGCGCACTGTTTGGTCGACAGTTCGCCTTTTGCGGAAATGTAGACCGCTTCACCCGGTGCCACATCACGCATCACTTCAAAGCCTTGCACATCTAGCGCTACGCTTTCGGAAGCAACCATGTATTCATAACGGCCATTTTCTTCAGAGGCACGACGACCCAGCACCAACGGACGAATGCCGTTTGGATCACGGAACGCCAGCAGACCATGACCGATGATCACCGCCACAACTGCGTAAGCACCACGGACCTGCGCATGCACACGGCTAACCGCGGCAAAAACTTCTTCCGCAGATAAATCAGTACCTACTGTTTTATCCAGTTCATAAGCAAAGGTATTCAGCAGCACTTCTGAATCAGACGTGGTGTTGATGTGACGGCGAGTTTGTTGGGTTTGCAAATCGCGCAGTTCTTTCGCATTGGTCAGGTTACCGTTATGGGCCAACGCAATACCAAATGGAGAATTGACGTAAAATGGCTGTGCTTCTGCGGCACTGGAACTACCGGCAGTCGGATAACGGACATGACCGATACCGATATTGCCTTTCAGACGTTGCATATGACGTGTTTCGAATACGTCTTTCACAAGGCCATTGGCTTTACGCTGCTTGAACGTGTTATCACTGATAGTCACGATCCCTGCGGCGTCCTGCCCGCGGTGTTGTAACACCGTCAGTGAATCATATAAGGCCTGGTTGACAGGACTGGTGCCAACAATGCCGACAATACCACACATCTCTTCTCTTCCTCGAAATGCCAATAATCACTTAATAAAACTTGATGAGTGTTTCATGAACTCAAAGAACCAGTTCACCACGACACCAAATTCTGGAATAAGTATGGATTGCTTCCACCAAATTGCATCATGAGCACTGGTAAAAGTATCCATAAAAAACAGCAACGCACTAACAATTAATACGCCACGAATTGCGCCAAAACAAATACCAAGCACGCGGTCGGTGCCCGATAATCCCGTCTTATTCACCAGCACACTAACAACATAGTTAACGATGGCGCCCACAATCAGTGTTGCCACGAACAGCACAGCAATCGCCATACCGTTACGAACCATGCTATCGGAAACAGAGGTGAAAAAGACGGCTAGATCGCCAAAGAAACGACTGGCGACAAAAAAAGCAGCAAACCAGGTGACGAGAGAAAGGGCTTCTTTAACGAAACCACGGATCAGACTGATCAGGGATGACAAACCAATCACCGCCAGAATTGCATAATCAATCCAGACCACATGAACTCCCTGTACTCACTAAACTGGCGCGCATTTTAACAGAGAGCATGAGGCATTGCTTGCAAAATATGGTGAACTGGAAAGCAGCAATAAAATTGTCATACACCCGCGTTAGCATGACCGCCATCACACTATTTAATCAGGAATGATCATAGTGATTACCGAACTCGACGTCATTATGGCGCGGTGTCAGATCCAAACTTTGTTTCAGCCTATTTTTGATAATGTACAACGTCAGGTGCTCGGTTATGAGGCATTAAGCCGCGGGCCATCGGATAGTTTATTACATTCGCCTTTGGAACTATTTCGCCAATCAGAATTAGAAGGGCGACAAGCCGAGCTAGAACTGCTGTGTGTTTCATTGGCAATGAAACGCTTTGTGACACAACAACTGAACGGCAAATTATTCGTCAATATTTCCCCTTCGGTTTTGCTTACTCTGGGTATTGCTCCGCTGTTACAAGCAACCCAACAAGCTCACCTATCGCCAAGCTTAGTGGTTATTGAATTAACTGAAAATCATCCTGCGGCCTCCGGTGATGACATTATCAAGATGGTGAAGTCATTAAAAGAGAATGGCTTTATGGTCGCGATTGATGATTTGGGTGCAGGCAATTCAGGGCTGCGTTTATGGTCAGAATTACGCCCGGATTTTGTCAAACTGGATATTTATTTTGCCGCCAACATTGATAGTGATGGTACTAAACGCCAATTCGTCGCCAGTCTGTGTGATCTGGCCGGTAAACTCGGCTGCAAGATGATTTTGGAAGGCGTTGAGCGCAAAGAAGAATATCAGGTCGCCCGCCAAATTGGCATCCAATATTGTCAGGGTTATCTGTTTGGCAAACCCGCCGTCATTCCCGCACCATTCCCGGCTGAGTTGCTGGTCGACAGTGAGGAATCACGTCAGGCGACAGCCCCGCTACGTGAATTAGTGGTACAGATCCCGCCTATCTCACCGGATGTAAATGGCATGAATGCCATGGAGTTGTTTCGTAAACAACCCGATGCTAACTGCTTCCCAGTGTTAGACGCGCAAGGTACACCACTAGGTATCTTGCGACGCCATACGTTACTACGTCATTTTGCCGAGCAGTTTGGCCATTCACTGTATGCCAAAGCACCGGTCGCCAAGTTGATGGATAAACCCATCATGGTCGATGTGAATCAATCATTATTGAAAGTCAGCCAGTTACTGGTCGAACATGAAGAAGAAGAGGAATTAGACGCCTGGTTCATTATTTGTGAAGACGGTAAATATCTGGGTCTGGGACGCTTACGTGATCTGATGCGCAAACTGACCCAATATAAGCTCACCATGGCACGTTATGCCAACCCGCTGACCTTGTTACCCGGTAATGTACCGATCCAGCGCGCCATCGAAAAAGGCTTACAGGATAACAAACCGTTCCTGCTGGCATATTGTGATCTGAATGATTTCAAACCCTACAATGATGTTTGTGGTTATGAACGCGGCGATATGATGATCAAGCTGGTTGCCCGATTGTTACGACAGTATTTTGGCCAACCGCATAATTTCATCGGCCATCTGGGTGGTGACGATTTTATTTTGTTATTACAACAAGATGAATGGATCACGCCCATTAAAGAACTGCAATCAGAGTTCCGCCGGCAACGTCTGCACTATTATCGCAATGAGGACATCACCAATAACGGTATTTACAGTAAAGATCGGGATGGTAATCCGCGAAAATTCCCACTGGTTGACTTATCGGTTGGAGTCTTCCCTTACACACCCGATCTATCTTTGACTGCCAGCCAGGTGAGTACGACGTTAAGCACCGCCAAACATCGCGCCAAAGGCACCCCGGGGCATCTCTATTGTCTTGATAACCAGCGTTTTGATTTCTCTGCTGTATCAGAATCCGAATGCTCGGCACCGGAATTCTGCTTAGTGGCTGGATGAAGAATTTTGTCTGGCCTGCTGCAACATTTCCAGCAATTTCGGCTGCTGTTCATGCGCAATACGTTGACCGATAGTCACCGTTTCTTCCTGCAATAACGGAGAATAACGCAGATATTTCTGCCCAGCCGCCGTGCGGAAAAACAGGATCATCTGTTGGATCTCCTGCTCCGTAAAATGGGAATGATAGGCGATCGCCAACTCAGTACGCATACGCGCCCAAGTCAGATACTCCTTGCCCCATTTCTGCACGACAGGCTGATAACGCGCCAGCTCAGGTTGCTGACGGATCATCTTATTCAACACTTGATGGCTAAGCAGATTAAATTGCTGTTTTCCGCCCATCAGATCAGCCAGTGTCAATGCACTGTCTTCAGTGACAGCACAGACACTTACGCTAACAAAGCTGACTAACAGTAGCAGACGGTTGATCCATGTACGCATGTTAATGACCTATCTAATTAACAACTTATCTGAATACCCGCCTGCCAGCATAGCGCCCATTAACGGGCGCGTGAAGCCCCACCACCTTGCTGGCGTTGGCTAGCCGCTGGGCGACGCGCCGCCGGTTTGCCACCCGCAGCAGGTTTACCTGGTGCCGATTTGCCCTGCCCTGATTTTCCCTGAGCTGGTTTACCTTGTGCTGCAGCTCCCGCAACAGGTTTCGCCAACACTGGCTTTTTATTGCTTGCAGGGCGTTTACCGCTGCTTGCTGCCGGTTTCGGTTTGTTACTTTCTTCCGGTGCGCGACGTTGCTGCTCCATCGGTAAATGACGTGTCAGCGCGATCTGTCCGGTTTTCTGCATGGTGGCCACTTTGCGCTGACGGCTTGGTGTTTTACTCTCTTCTGGGATCAGACAACCCGGCCCTTTACCAATCAGATGACCCCAACCGCGCGCCATGAACTCTTCACGCAGTTTCGGCCAGTTCGCCGGGTCGTGATAACGCAGCACCGCTTTATGGAAACGACGACGGATCTCGCCTTTCGCCACAAACATTTTGTCCGACTTGTAATCGATCTTATGCAGTGGATCCAGCTCGGTGTAATACATGGTCGTGGCATTCGCCAGCGGCGATGGATAGAAGTTTTGCACCTGATCCAGACGGAAGTTATTTTGCTTGAGCCACAACGCCAGATTCACCATGTCTTCATCGGTGGTGCCGGGGTGTGCAGCAATAAAATAAGGGATCAGGAACTGCTCTTTTCCTGCTTCCTTGGAATATTTGTCAAACAACTCTTTGAATTTGTAATAGCTGCCCATACCCGGCTTCATCATCTTCGATAATGGGCCTTCTTCGGTATGTTCCGGGGCAATTTTCAGATAACCGCCGACATGGTGTTTCACCAATTCACGCACATAACGCGGATCTTGCACCGCTAGATCGTAACGCACACCAGATGCAATCAGGATCTTCTTGATGCCTTTCAGATCACGCGCTTTGCGATACAGTTCAATCGTTGGCGTGTGGTCGGTGTCCATATGCGGACAGATGCTTGGGAACACGCACGAGGCACGACGGCAGGTTTCTTCCGCGCGTGGACTCTTACAGCGCAGCTTATACATGTTGGCAGTCGGGCCACCCAGATCGGAAATCACACCGGTGAAACCCGGCACCTTATCGCGGATCTCTTCAATCTCAGTCAGGATTGATTCATGGGAACGGCTTTGGATCTGACGCCCTTCATGTTCGGTGATTGAGCAGAATGAACAGCCACCAAAACAACCGCGCATGATGTTCACGGAGGTTTTGATCATGTCGTAGGCGGGAATTTTCGCGCCTTTATACGCTGGATGCGGCACCCGTTGATAAGGCAGAGCAAACACCCAATCCATCTCTTCAGTATTCAACGGTAATGCAGGTGGATTTACCCACAATGTTTTATCGCCATGCTGCTGCAACAGCGCACGCGCACAACCCGGATTGGTTTCGTGATGCAAAATACGTGAGGTATGAGCGTACAACACGCGATCAGCTTTTACTTTTTCATACGAAGGCAACAGCACATAGGTTTTTTCCCATGGCTTGGGTTTCGGTGGCTGCACGACAACGACTTTCGGTTTCGCCGGTTCGACTGCCGCGTCCGTCGCACAAGGCGCATTTTCCATATATGGATTTGGAATTGGATCGATATGGCCAATTTGATCCAGACGCGACGAATCGACGCCCTTCCATTCCGGCAATGGCCCTTTTCTGATCACCGCCGTGCCGCGAATATCCTGCATATCGGCCACGGTTTCACCGCGGGCAAAACGATGTGCAATTTCAGTTAACGGGCGTTCCGCGTTACCGAATACCAGCAGATCCGCTTTAGCATCCACCAGCACCGAACGGCGGATCGTTTCCGACCAGTAATCGTAATGACCAATACGACGCAGTGAGGCTTCAATGCCCCCTAACACTACCGGCACATCTTTATAGGCTTCTTTACAGCGCTGAGAATAAACCAAGGTGGCACGATCCGGGCGCTTACCGCCTTCATTATTTGGCGTATAAGCATCGTCATGACGTAACTTTTTATCAGCGGTATAACGGTTGATCATCGAATCCATGTTGCCGGCACTGACCCCGAAAAACAGATTCGGTTTACCCAGTTTCATGAAATCGTTTTTATTGTTCCAATCCGGCTGACAGATCAGACCAACGCGGAATCCCTGTGCTTCCAGAAAGCGACCCACAATCGCCATACCGAAACTCGGATGATCAACATAGGCATCACCGCAGACCACAATAATGTCGCAGCTGTCCCAACCGAGTTGATCCATCTCACTGCGGGACATGGGCAGAAAGGGCGCAGGCCCAAAGCATTCCGCCCAATATTTCGGATAATCAAACAGTAAGGTTTCTGGTTGGGTCATATTCTATTTACATCACAGAGAAAAATGGCGGCGGATTATAGCCCGAGTAACCTGCCTTGGCGATGGTTATTTTTTAACCACATAGAGTAAAAGGATATTGCTACCCTCTTATTTGACTGGATTTTTGATCACGGAAAATTCGGCCCATAGCGGGTTATGATCAGAAGTATTCGTCGTTTGATTTCCCACCGTTTTTAGCTGTAATTTGCGGTAAAAAATATGATCTACCGGCTTCGACATCACCAACACACGTAAATCAGGACTTGGTAGCGCTTCATCAAAACCACTTTGTCTGGCAAGAGCTAACAAATATTCGGTACGCTTATCGCCCCAGGTTGCAAAATCCCCCGCTAATACCACCGGCCCCGGGTAACCTTTCGCAAGCAGGAATATTCGCTCCATCTGTCGGTGATAGGCCGCCATCGATAGTTCAAAGTTGATACCATGCACATTAATCGCCAGTAACGGATAACTGCTCTCCGCCAGTGGATAGAGTGTCACCAATGCAGATTTGGGAATACGACTTACCGGCTCTAATTCACGTAATGAGCAGTTATATAATGCCGGTACTGATGAGGCATTTAGCACTCCGGTTACTTCACCCTCCAACCGAAATGCCTGCACTTGTTGCCAGTTAAAATGCGCTTGTTGTAATAACTGGCTTAACGCTGGTCGCTCCATGGCTTCCTGAAACAACAAGATGTCGCTGTGCTGTGCTAAAACAGTGGCTTGTTTTTGCCAATTTGCACGCTGAAATTTATGCAAATTCCAAGTGGTTAACCGAAAGCCGGAAGCAAAACCATTGACCTGCTGACGCATAGCCGGAACCACGAGCGGACAACGGTCAACCAGCCGCGGCCCAGCATTGGTCGATAGCGTTTCCTGCGATGGGATCTCTAAACATCCACTCAGAAATACCGCAATGATGGCAACAACAAAAGGCAATCTCATTGCTCACCTGCTGCAGCTTGTTGCAACCATTGGCGAAGATCGTGAATTTGATAATGGTAACCCAGTGCTGTTTCCACTTTATCCGCACAGATCATTTTGCCGTCATCGTTCATATCACTAAACAGTGGTAGTGGTAATCCGGCTAGTTGGCAGGCCTGCTGATAAAAGGTTGCCCGGGTTGGATGATCAGGTGCTGCCAGATTAAATATACCGCTACGTGATTGCGCCAATAAGGCTATGATGACCCCGATAACATCACGCTGATGTACTAAATTAACCACTCGGCCGCCGGCATCCAGTGTTTTGCCACTCAGAAAACGCCCCGGATAACGACCGGGGCCAATGAGACCGGATGGTCGTAATATGTTCCAGCAAACAAATCCTGCTTGTTGTACGCATTGTTCAACCTGCACGAGTGTGGCAGCTTGTGCCGTTTCTGGCTGCAATGGCGTGGTTTCATCACAACGCCCTGAACCACCATAAACCGAGGTTGAACTGATATAAATCAGTCGCTCTACACCGCGCTGTCTGGCCTGTAAAACCAACGACTGTAACGCTAAGAAGTAATGGCTGAGTTTCCCAGGTGGGATGGTGATGATCATCACCGGAGCAAGCAAAGCTTCAGGCAACACAGCCTGTTCATCAGCTTGCCAGCAATGCACATTAATCTCTGGCAACTCGGCTAATAATTGTTGTTGCTTGGCAAGTGAGGTGACTGAACCTCGTACGTTGTAACCACTGGTCATCAATTGTTTTGCCAGTGGCCACCCGAGCCAGCCAAGACCAATAATGGAAATATCGCGAGTCATGCTGGCTCCTGACGGGTTAATAACGCAGTCGACGTTCACTGTCGCTCAAAAAATCAACCGGCTGGTTCAGGCGTTCCTGATAAATGGCATTAAAGACCATCACATTCTGCACATAATTACGGGTTTCTTTATACGGAATATTTTCTACCCATAAGTCTACCGGTTGACCATTACTTTGATTACGCCATTTACGCACCCGACCCGGCCCCGCATTATAGGCCGCCGCCGCCAATACACGGTTGCCATCATATTGATCGAGCAAGCCTTTGATATAGGCACTACCTAACCGTACGTTGGTTTCCGCATTAGTCAACGAAGAAGGCGATGGCGGTGTTTCGCCTAATTTTTTCGCCGTCAGTGCCGCAGTTGCCGGCATTAGCTGCATCAGACCAGATGCGCCCACTTGTGACTGTGCTCGTTCATACATCGCACTTTCCTGACGCGCCAATGCATATAACAAACTGGCATCAACATCACGGGCCTTGGCATAACGAGAGAACATCGACTGCTTCGGCGTCGGAAAACGCAAAGACAGTGCATTTTTTGCTTTGGCGCGGATACTGGCCTGAATGCCGAGATGCGCCCAGCCACGCTGTTGTGCTACCAGCCCTAACTGCAGTTTGTTTTCATAGGGTGATTGATCGAGCAAGAACATCCATTCATTGCGAGCCATACCAGTTTCATCTAACGCGATCAGCTCTTCAATACGCAGTAACGCCGGCCATAACCGGGTTGCCTCACGCCAGCCATACTCTGGTTCCAAATTATCTTCCGTAATATGAATTGGCATCCCCGATTGAATAGCTGCCATAAAACCATAATAACTGCGATCATAACTGGCTTGCTGGAACAGTGCTTTAGCATGTGCTTTATTACCCAGTTGCTGTTCAGCCCGCGCCAACCAATATGACCAGTGAATATCGTCTCGTCCGGCCCGGGGCATCAAATTGATCCATTTTTTGATGGCATGCCAGTCCATTTCGGCCAGCGCTAAACGAACGCGCAGTTCCAGCAAAGAATTATCCCGTAATTGCAGCAGACTGTTATCTAGCCATGAACGGGAGGTTTTAATGCGTTCTAACATCATGTCACGGGCGATTTGGGTTTTAACAGCCACCAAATCGGCTTCACTGAGCTGATAACGCGCTTTCACACCCAAATAACGTGATAACACCGCTTCAGTGCTGTTATCTGCCCAACGTTGCAACGCTAAACCGGCAATTTGTCGGGTTTTACTGTCACTGGCAACGGGTAATAACGTTTCGACTTTTTCTGGCTGCGCAAACACGGAAATCAGTTTGCTGGCGTAAAAAATATTATTGCTGCTTGTCATTTGTTGCAGCAGATGATTCATCAAGCGAGGGTCATCCGATTTAAAAGCGAGGACCATACGCTTCCATATATCATCTTCTGTCATTCCACCCGCTTGTTTCCATAATGAAAATAAGCTGTCACAGGTAGCCGGGCGGGAATGGCCATAAAACCAGATACTACGCGCAAATTCCGCAGCTTTATCCGTTTGCCCGGTTTGATATTGCGCCATATGCCAGGCGCAACGCAACGTCATCGATTGCGGTTCAGTAGGTTGCAGTTGTAAATATTCTTTCCACAGATTGTTTTGCATCAACAGATAGGCATAACTTTCTGTCAGCCGGCTGGCCAGATAACTTTGCGGATATTGCGCGACAAAATGCTGCACTTCATTCAAACGAGTGATATCTGGCGAAGTGGAGAGCGCATAATAATCAAGATAAGGTAACAGCGGATAATCAGCTAACTCTTCCTTGGCAGAAGCCAGTGAGCTGAAATTGCCGTTTTTGAGTTGTTGCAATATGGCCGTAAAGCGCATGCGTTCAGCAGTCAAAGAAGATGATGCCATGACATTGAATGCCATCAAACTACCGAGTAATAGCACAACTATTCGCGTTTTCATGAAAATACAATCCATTCCGGGTATTAACAACAGCACAACTCCGGCTGTAACCAGAGAATTATAAACTCAGCCTCAGGGTGCTGATAGCGAATTTACCGCTTACTGGCAGACTTATTTTTTACGAAGATGATCTGACGCATAGATAGCCATCACATCGGCAGGTAATGGCTTACTTGCCAGATAGCCTTGATAGAAATGACAAGATTGTTGCTTCAGGAATTGCAACTGTTGACGGGTTTCCACGCCTTCAGCCGTGACATTAAAACCGAGATGGCGCGCCATGGCTAACACCGCTTCCGCGATCGCCATATTACTGACATCATTGGGAATACCTTTAATAAAGGTACGATCGATTTTAAGTTCATTGACCGGTAACCGGGTGAGATAACCTAATGATGAATATCCGGTCCCGAAATCATCAATAGAAAAACTGATCCCGATCGATTTCAGTTCCGTCATCTTTTGAATGGTATCTTCCAGCCCTTCCAACACCACCGATTCGGTAATTTCCAGATTCAGCGCTTCCGGTAACATACCGGTTTTATCCAGCACGTCATACACACGTTCAGTAAATTTAGAGTGGTGGAATTGTTTAGCGCTTACGTTAACAGATAATTGCGGCAGCTTAATATCCAACGCATACCAATGCATGTACTGATGACATGCCTCTTCCATAACCCACTGACCAATATCGATGATCAGATCTGTTTCTTCGGCAATAGGAATAAATTCAATTGGGCTAATCATGCCGCCTTCCGGCATTTGCCAACGGATCAAGGCTTCCGCGCCGATCAGATCTCCGGTTGAAACCATATGCTGCGGTTGATAATGCAACGATAATTCGTTATTCCGTAAGGCATCACGTAACTGGTTGTGAATTCGAAGCCGTTTGTCCACTTTACGCTGCATGGTTGCATCAAACGCACGCACTGTACTGCGCCCATCGGCTTTCGCCTGATACATCGCGGTATCGGCTTGTTTTAGTAAATCGGCTGGCGTCTGGTGACGAGTCGGATATAACGTCATACCAATGCTGGCACCTAAATGCAGCACTTGCCCGGCATAATAATAAGGCGCAGAAACAGCTTCGATAACTTGCTCAGCCAATAAGGTGGCATGCATTTCCGCCTGCGGGGGGTTGCTGGATAAACCAGGTAATAAGGCGACAAACTCATCGCCCCCCAAACGAGCCAATTCATCGTTTTTAGTAAAAAAAGGTTTTAGTCGCTCAGCAACTTGCTGTAACACCCAATCACCGGCGGCATGACCCAGTGAATCGTTGATGTTCTTAAAATGATCCAGATCGATAAACAGTAAAGCACCGACTTCATCCTGCGCTTTAGCCTGTTCAAACAAAACATTTACTTGTTCCAGTAAACGACGGCGATTAGCCAGCCCGGTTAACTCATCGTAATAAGCCAGCGCCTGGATCCGTTGACTGCTGCGCACTCGTTCGGTCAGATCATCAATACTAATGACATAATGGCTGAAGCGATTGGTTTCATCCTGTACCGGTGTCCAGGTTTCCCATTGCGGATAGAGCTCACCGTTGAGCCGCCTGCGCTCCATCTCACCACGCCAGTGCTGCCCTTTTAATAAGGCATCACCTTGCTGTTCCGAAAACGACCAAATTTCTTTGCCTAATTCACAGCCTATCGCCTGTTCCGCACTGATCCCGGTTATCTCAGTAAATGCCAGGTTAACCCGCATAATCGTCAACGTCGGATCAGTAATGATGCAGCCTTTATTGGTATCAAAAGCAACAGAGGAAAGACGCAGCTCGGATTCCGCCTGATAACGGATCAACTCAGCTTCGATACGTGTCAATAAAGGTTGTAGCGCTCGGACAAGCTCATTCGGATCAGGATGCTGATCGGCAAATGTGAATGACAGATGCCCAATGATTCGTTGCTGATTATGTCGTAGTGGTACCGCAATCAGCCATTTTGGTTGGATCAGCATTGTGGCCGGTACATCAGGCATCGATTGGATGATCCAATCATCAGCCAGATAAAGCAGACGACAACTACTTTCTTGTAAAGGATAACGATGATGTTCTAATGCAATCGTAGCACCACAACCGGCAATAATACGCACAGACGCTGCTCCGTGCCCGACCTGCAATAATTCACCGATCCACACGGCATCCGCACCTATTTCATTAGCCAGTTGTTCGACTAACTCGGTAAAAAAGAGCCGTCCCGTTTTGGTAGCTAACTGATAGGTAAGTTTATGTAGCCGTTGTTGCCACAACAGATGTCGCCAGGCAATCGCATCCGGTTGCAGCATGAGTAAAGCTTGTTCTGCTAGTGCGACAAAATGGTTAACCAAGGCGCGACTATTTATCGGCCAATCGTGATCTTGTTCTTTTCTACAAACCAACATCCCTTGCGTATCATCATCACAAACCACTCGCGCCATAATGATATCGACAGGTTCATGGCCAATTGGTGTATTTCGCAATCGGGCATCCAGATGCGCATTGGGAAATTCTAAAACAGAGGCATGGTTAAACGCATCAGACAACGCAGATATTGCATCAATGGGAATGGAAAGACCGATTCGTTCAGGATGAGGAATATCTTGTAAGCAGATCACTTCACTACGGGCAGGATGCAGCAACCAGAAAGTCACCTTTCCAGCATGTAACAAAGTCTGCATCATTTGACATAGCTGGTGAATGTGAGCCTCAAAAGCAGCTACCGACAAACTATCCGCATTTTTATGAGATAACAGACTTGAAAACGGGGCGGATAACATCATGTTCGCTTTATAGCCTGCTCTTATACGATTTAGCACTGGAACTAATGCTTAGCACTAGTCATTTCATTCAATGAACTATGACATAGTTACTCTTTATCTGGCAAGCCCGCACAGCGCCTGCTATGCGCAGGGATCACACATTAGCAAATCCTCACATTACGGGCTTCATTTAGGCGATCTCCGTCACAGATTTACTGCCTCAAAACATTATTCTTAATACGTGGGTTGTAGAAACAAAGCAGGAGGATGCGAATATGCTGATCGAAATTACCAGCAAAATTATTGATGTAACCCCATCCATCCGCGAGTGTATCGCTTCTAAATTTGAGAAGCTGGAACGCATGCAGATACCAATGATTTCTCCACATGTGTATGTTGGCAAGGAAGGTGAACATTACGTTGTAGAAGCTAGAATTCAGATCCCTTTTGGCAAACTGTTTGCCGAAGCGGAGCACTCCGATCTTTATGCGGCAATTAATGCCTTAGAGCAAAAACTGGAACGTCAGATTATTCGACACATTCATCGTCCAGATGCGCGCCGCAACAGAGTACAACGCCAAAGTTCAATGGCTGCAATGTTCTGATTTTTCTCTCTGAAGTACCCAACGCGCCTCCAATGGCGCGTTTTTTATTGCTGCAGATTTAACATTTCAAACTTCTGCAATGCCAAGAACCCGATACAAACGCTGACGTAACGCGTGATATTGCGCTTCAGAACGCAGTAACAGCATTTTTTCGCACCACAACAAACAGACCAAATCGACGACCGCCAGCATTTTGGCGACTCGGTTTTGGTCACAACATCCACCAGCAGCCTGATAGTTGTTAACTAATGTTTGTTGCTGTCTCAGATCGAACTGACCGGCACGGCAGATCCCAGCTAGGTCAAACGCCGGATCCCCCAACGCCGCATATTCCCAATCAACTAACCACGGTTTCATGCCCAGCAAATTAGTTGGGTTAATATCGTTGTGGCAAAATACGGGGGACATAACGGGTAGCGCACACAACATAGCTTGTTGTTGTTCAACTCGCAGGCGTACGGTTTGAGATAACGATGGCAAACCAGCCATCAATTGCTGCAGGTAATTGGCCAGATCTAAAATTTTTAATCGCGCAGGAATCGCGTGTATTTGTGCAGCTAATTGACCCAGCTGGGTGATACCAGCTGCCGATGAAAAATAGCCCACTTGCCAGGATGGTTCATCACACCACGCCAGAATCAGTTGCTGCCCATCCGCCGAGTGATAATGGATTTTCGGTAACAACCCCGCCGCTTCTGCGAGTAACAGCGCCTGACGCTCTTGTGTTCTATCGATGAACAAGCTTTCTGGCTGGGCAATTCCCTGTCGATAGAAATAGTTTTTATGCTGCAGTTGCAGACGGTAGGTGTAATTAGTCAGTCCTTGCGCTAATAACACCGCGTCTGCCTGATTAAAAGGTGTCGGTAACAGAAGCATATTTGCCAACAGATTGTTATTTGCGGACAGATTGTTTGTCGGTAAACAACAATTCACCCGATTTCAGATCCATCATATTGGTGGTCAATTGATAGGTTCGGCTCTTTTTAACCCGACTGACATTGCCGTATAACATCAAATCAGCCCCGGTTTGTTTTCCCAACTGCACCGCGGTAGAGGGGTTGAGCGCACCTTCACTTTGCTGATATTCCAGTGATTGCTGAAAAGCGGCATTTTTTTCCAGTGGGATCAGTTTAAAACGCCCCGAACGTGCCAACTCGGTGTGCAAAACATTGGTTATTTTGGCGGTATCTAACGTTGAACCCGTACTATTGCGGATCATATCGACATATAACGTTGGTGATTTTCCAAGTTCAGCTTTATCACTGCGCTTGATAACCGATGCCGCACTGCGTTTCGCTAATGCTTGCAGATCCAATGGCCGCGCAGGCTGTGTTACGCCGGCAGATCCCGTAGTCACCGTCTGACTGGTAGGACTTTTACCGGTGGGTTTATATAATGTGGTATTACAACCCGTCAGCAGAAAAGCCACCAGCCATAACAGCCAGTGGGGTTGCCGGACACGATATGGTGTTAATACCATCATCATGCGTCAGCCTGCACCAGACGACCAATACGTTTACCACCCAACAAATGCATGTGCAAATGGAAAACTTCCTGACCACCATCACGATTGCAGTTCACCACTAAACGATAACCGGATTCGTCGATACCTTCTTCGGCCGCCAGTTTGCGGGCTACGGTAAATAAGCGCCCTAATGCGACTTCATCTTCGGTTGTTACATCGTTAACGGTGGGAATAAGTTTGTTCGGAACGATCAGAATGTGTGTCGGCGCTTGGGGGCTGATATCTCGAAATGCGCTGACTAAATCATCCTGATACAACAATTGCGCGGGAATTTCCTGACGAATGATTTTACTGAAAATGGTTTCTTCGGCCATGATGCACCCTTAATCTGACAGAGGTAAAAGAGAAAAAGCTGCACCTATTCTGGCACAGCCTTATATTCAATAAATAGCTTAATGCGTTCAAAGTGCTTCGATAGCGCCTTTCCCTACCCCTTCATAAGCCACCACTTTTAATGTTTTTTCACCGACCTGTGGTTTTAGCTGATGCGCAATGTAGCTTGCTAATAATTCCACCGTGGTATCAGTATCAATGATTTCACAACTTTCCATCGGGATCGCCAGCTGAAAATCGCCCTGTGCCGATGTGTAGCGGAAACCATAATGCTGCGGGCTCACCAGTTCCAGACCAGTTGGGCTCAATTCTAATTCGGTCACGGGGACCAGATCATCTTTAGTGCCGAGATAAATATCCTGCCAACGGGTAGCCCAATATTGTTCCAACGCATGATCACGAACACCATCAACCCACAACTCAATCATCGAACGATGACCATGTGCGATACGCTGACAATTCCCATCATGTTTTTTCAAGCCATGCGTGTAGTGATAACTTGGTGTTGGGATCTCTTCATGGCGCAACGTAATTTTCAGACCATCAATATTACCCGGTAGCTGTGAGCGGATCTGTGTCAGCAAATAGTCAGTGACGGTTTCAATATTGATTTCAGTCGCCGGGATAATTGCAAACGCCTGTTCCGGGCAATTCAAATGAATAGTGTGATCTTCGGCCAGAAAATCCACGAACAGATAGCCTGCTGCAGCCGGTTCGATTAGAGTTTCCGATGCCTGTTTTGGCACCAGTAAACGATGGTCGACTTCCGCATCAATGATCGCTTTCAGTTGTTTTTTCACCCGGGCGAAATCAAACAACATGCTCATTTCGTTTAGCTCACCGGTCAGCTCAACATCTACCAACCAGCTTTCCCCCACCACGCCCCGGTGCGGACATAAATAGGCGGCGTCAATGACGGTCAGATCGCGTACAAATAAAATCATGTGATAGCCCTATTATCTTAAGTACCTGACAGGCGCATTTGCGTTTATCATTATTACAACATTCCTGCTAATAAGTATGTGACTTCTATGAACAGACTGTTAATCAAAAATGCCACCTTGGTCAATGAAGATCGTCAGCAACAAGCCGATCTCTTGATTGTGAATCAGCGGATCGAAAAAATCGCGGCCGATATTCCTCATGATGGCCAAGCACAACTCATTGATGCCACCGGTCTGCACCTCTTCCCCGGTATGATCGACGATCAAGTGCATTTCCGTGAACCAGGCCTGACGCACAAAGGCACATTGGCTAGTGAATCTCGCGCTGCGGTTGCTGGCGGCACCACCAGTTTTATGGAAATGCCAAACACCACACCACAGACAGTGACGGTCGAAGCACTGGAGGCGAAATATGCTCTAGCCAGCCAAAAAGCGATCGCGAATCACAGTTTCTACTTTGGTGCTACGAACGATAACTTGGATCAGATCAAGCGACTCGACGCAAACCAGACCTGTGGCATCAAAGTATTTATGGGCGCATCAACCGGTAATATGCTGGTCGATAATGCCGATACACTGGCGGCTATCTTCCGCGAAGCGCCGATGTTGATTGCAACACATTGCGAAAATACCCCGATGATCAAAGTGTTGGAAGACGCAGCACGCGAACGGTTTGGGGAAGATGTGCCTGCACGCGAACATGCTAACATCCGCTCGGCGGATGCCTGTTATGCCTCATCCAGCATGGCGGTCGAACTGGCGAAAAAATACAATGCCAAATTGCATGTTCTGCATATTACAACCGCGAAAGAACTCGCGTTATTCACTGCCAGCAAAGAGTTAAGCGAACTTGCCAGCAAAAATATTACCGCTGAAGTCTGCGCGCATCACCTGTTCTTTAATCAGGCTGACTACGATCGTTTAGGCCATTTGATTAAGTGTAACCCCTCAATCAAGACAGCCGCCGATCAACAAGCATTATTGGCTGCCGTCAACAGCGGTGTGATTGATATCATTGCTACCGACCATGCACCGCACACTTGGCAGGAAAAACAGAATAGCTATTTCAAAGCGCCGTCTGGATTACCGCTGTGTCAGCATGCGTTGGTTTCTTTATTGGAACATTACCACAACGGTATTTTCTCACTGGAAACCATCGTAAAACGCACCTCACATGCCGTGGCTGAACGTTATCAGATCCGCGAGCGTGGTTATATTCGTGAAGGCTATTTTGCCGATCTGGTGTTGGTTGATTTGAATAGCCCCTATTTAGTGACACCAGAAAATACACTGTATTTATGTGGCTGGTCACCGTTTGAGGGTTATCAATTCCGTAGCCGGATCCATACCACCCTGGTCAACGGTACCGTGGCTTATCAAAACGGACAAATTCAGACCAGCCAATTTGGTCAACGTCTGTTATTCAACCGTGGCTAGTTGCACAGAACCGTTGCAATTATTGCTATGAAAAACAAAGCGCGGTTGACAGGGTCAAAGTCGACACATAGACTCTGCAACCGTTAAGCGGTTATTTTGTTTAGCATTCGGCGCGTAGCGCAGCCAGGTAGCGCACTGTCATGGGGTGTCAGGGGTCGGAGGTTCAAATCCTCTCGCGCCGACCAAAATATCCTACTGAAAAGACTAGCTTTTTTAGCTGGTCTTTTTTGTTTTTTACGGAGCGCGTGCGCAAAACTGGCGCAAAATAAGCGCAAAACATCCGTACTTCCACGGTAAAAACAGCCAAAAAAAAGCCCACAACGAAGTGGGCGCAAGAGAAGTACGGGATAAAACTGGTTACGGTTAAAATTATACCAGATCTGCAGTATTTCTCTTCGTTTAAATTGTGATGTGCGGGCATGTTAATGCCTGAATAATCATCGCTCTGGATGTAAAATAAACACGTTTATTTTTCATGGGGGTGGTTATGGCAAAACAAGAACTGGCAACAATTAAATTCAATGATGTCGATATTCTCACGATAAAAGAAAACGATCGTGTTTATGTGGCTATGCGCGATGTGTGTAGCGGTCTTGGTATTGATTGGGAAGGACAACGACAAAGAATCATGCGTCATGACGTGCTTTCGACCTGCGCCTTTACCATACAGGCGCAGATATCTGGCGATGATCAACCGAGAAACATAATAACACTCCCCATCGAATACCTGCAGGGCTGGCTTTTTACCATCCAAACCCGCTTGGTTAAGCCAGAAATAAGACCACAACTTATCGAATTTCAACGCGAATGTTTTCAGGTTTTGCATGATTATTGGGTGCAAGGTGTTGCCATAAAACCAAGGAAAGCACTTGATTATATCGCCCTATCAAAAGAGGCATCGAGACTGCGAAATGAGTTGAGAGCGCCATTGCACCCCGACGTTCGTGAGCATGTTTACCAACAGCTAACCACGGTGAACCAATCAATTGGGTGGGACACACCAGCACTTGATACGTTCGTAGAAGAGAACTACGAGCCTAATGACGATGTCGCTTTTTTCTTTGAGGCTTACAACCTACTGACACACAGCAAACGATTTAATATCAATCACTTAGGTGATGAAAATCGCA
This sequence comes from uncultured Tolumonas sp., assembly GCF_963676665.1. Lineage (NCBI taxonomy): Bacteria > Pseudomonadati > Pseudomonadota > Gammaproteobacteria > Aeromonadales > Aeromonadaceae > Tolumonas > uncultured Tolumonas sp. Next base: position 546,409 of record NZ_OY781378.1, on the reverse strand, counting down.
TAGCAATTGAGCCGGTTAGCTTTCGCGAACTAGCACTCCGCGAGCTGAATGAGTTCCCTGAAATAAAGATTTGGCCGGGCCAATTCAGCGCAGTGTGATATATCCATGGCGTGGTTCTGAGCTGATCACAAGTTGTATTACAGAGAAGCCGACTTACTGCTGGCTGTTTGAAAATTCCAAGGCATAACAGAAATTACAACACGAGACCGCCATCATGCGCGGTCTTTTTTTTGGTTGGCCACAACTCATCACCCCGAAAACCGTTGGGCAAAAAAGAGCTTTTCCAAAGAGCCAAAACAGAGCGCATAAACAGGAAGTTAAACAGGTATTGAATGAGATAATGAAAGTATTCAATTGAATATGATTTATAAGCTATATATATAGACGATTTATGTCTGGGGGGGGTTCGGAAAAGAGTAACATTAATAACTATAGTTAATTATTACTATTAATATATTGATATATATAGATATTTTATTTTTGATATGTGCAACCAAACCAATAACCAAATAGCAACTAGGTTATGGTTTATAGAGATAACTAGCTTGAAATAAAAAAACCTTATAAATCAATGGTGTTATTCTTTTTATAGGCGTTGGTTATGTCCAGTTATTACGTTTTATAACTATAAGCATTCAATTAAATCAACAACTTAAAAATTAATTTTCAGCGCAATTGCCAATGTTGCTCTTTTCCGACACCCCCCCCCACACAAAACGAAAACACCATGAGAATCAGCAGACTGCACAGAAAATCATGCATCTCTGCATGATTCTGCATGATTTTTAATGCGGTCTATTTTTTATGTGCGGCCAGCGCTGGCGGGCAACCGCTATTGAACACATATTTCATGCACCCGCATTACACTCGACACATTAAGTGGGCAGGCGCGGCGGGGTATCGACTGCGCGCTGATGGTGTGGCACCCTCTTTTCATTGGCTGGCACAGTGTTGAGTTGGGGTGAAATGATATGAGCATAGACGTAGCAAGGGTTCCGTTCTATGGAATGGATATACTGACTATCGAAGATGGCGGTGAAATCTATGTGGCCATGAAGGACGCCTGCAATGGCATTGGGGTTCAATGGGGAAAACAGCTACAGAGAATGACCTCAAACCCAATACTCGGACCCGCATTATCTAAAAGAAAAGTAAAACTCCCAGAAGATATTCAGCACCGAGAAATTACCACTCTGCCAATACAATATTTAAATGGCTGGCTAATGACGATAAACCCAAACAAAGTAGGAGCATCAGCTCGCAATTTACTCATTAGCTGCCAAACCGAGTTGTTTAATGTGCTCTGCAACTACTTTGATGAGGGCATAGATATAGCTAACACAAAAACATCAGAATTAGTCGGGTTGAATAACCTCTCATCCAGATTGCAACTGGAGATTTACGAACAACACAACCCGGTTATTCGTGCTCATTTGTATAGGCAAATGCGTGACATTAACGATGCACTGGGTCAGCCCACGCCCGACATTGAACACTTCACAAGAAAGACCGAAACCTCAAGCAATGTTATCGATTTATTTGAGTATTACCGGATCCTTTGCGTCAAGCATGACGTGAACCATTCATCTGACCCGGATGTCATCGCCATTGAGCCAGAGTCGTTCAGTGGTTTGTGTCAGCGGGCATTCCAGGAATCACTGCCCGTTGCAGAGCTTGGTCGGCAGGTGAAGGAAAGCATCGAGTACCCTTACATTGCTAGTGACTACATCACCAGCTGCGTTACCGGGCAGATAGTTTACTGCTGGATTTTTGGCACAAAAAAGCCCCCGGTTTCGGGGGCAAAGTCGCTCACCAATCTGCAGTAGTTAAGAGGGTGATGCGGCGGCAAGAGCGTATGGGTTGAACTGCACGATCGCTTCGCCAGCCCAGCCATTCAGGTACATGGCCAGCGCGCGCAGGCTTTCGAGTTCAGTGGCGTCAAACACCTGAGCGGCTTTATTGGCATCACCGAACCCGCCAGTGTTGTTTGGCATAACGCCCATCAGTTGAGGCGGCACACGGTGCGCTGCAAGCTGGTCATCCCGGGACACGTTTTTGATAGACAGGAAATCGTCTTTCGCGGCCACTTCAGCCACAGGTATCAACCGGATGCCATCTTTGCTGCCGTTCGGCGCATAAAGGAACAGATTTCGGAAGTTGCCCGGGCCTTTTGCATTCTTCAGGGCATTGCGGATCGCGGCGACATCGCCCTCGTTTTGCAGTGCGTCGGTCAGGTAAAGAATGTAGCCGGCGTGAGAGCCGTTCTCGTAATATTTGCGGCGGAACAGTGTGGCGCTTTCATTCAGCAAACTCGAATTCATTGAGGCAACGTAATCGGGTATGCCGTAAACCTGCTGGTTGATGTCATATTCCTTGATCTGAAACACTTCATCGCCCGGGATCTCAATTTCAGTTGACCAGTTAGGCACCCACCAGAACGAATTCAAATCAACACCAACCCGGGTGTATTTTGATGGCAGGTGCTCATATTTCAGCACGCCGCCAAGGCGATTTTTTCTCTTACGCAAAAAGCCATAACCGAACACCAGGAAATCCATCATCAGCGCTGAGAATGTCTCGGCGCTCAGCTGCCTATGCGGGATAAAGCAGGCACGAAGAATGTTTCTCTTCACCTGGATAGCAGATGCATGGTGAACCGCAGCCCGATAAACCTTAGCCAAGCCAGATGGTGACAGTGGTGGCTCATACCATTTGCCATTGTGCATCGCTTCCAGGTAATCAAATATTTCTCGCTGGCTCAACACCGGCGCCGGTTCGCCAAACGTGAAAGCCGCGGTACCAGACGGCCCTTGAATCACCTCTGGCTCATGAATTGCGACAGCGGTTGTCTCGGTCATTAGTAAATCTCCACAAAGCTGGAATTGGTTGATGTAGCCCCCTCAAGCGGCTCGTTGTAAAGGGCATGCATTGCTGCCCACGCAATATCTGCATGGCTTACTTCTTCAGACCGTGACGCTTCATAGGTTGGCGCTCTGCCGTCTTTGGTCATTGCCTTCCGGATGCTCATAAATGCCTGTGCGATATCAGTCCAGCCAGCATCAAACTCGACTCGACCTTTGCTGATCACATCGTAGGCTTTCATCACCAGTCGGCTTTTTATGATTGGGCTGTATTGGAATGACTGAACAGCCGGGAAGAATTTTTTAACAAGCTGGTAAACACCCTCACCAATGCCAGTAACATCAATGCCGATATATGCCACGTTATAGCGTCGGGTCATCATCTCTATGGCTCTGGCTTGCGCCTCGAAATCCATCCCTTTCCACTGATGACGCTCGATAAACCGGAATTTACCGCCAGCAACAGCCGGAGGTAGCACAACCACACAACCAGCACTGTCGCCACCACCGCCCTTTGCCGGGTCATAGCCAATCCAGACCGGACGATTGCCGACAGGTCGATTGGCAAATGGCTTGATGTCATCCCACACCTCCCAGCTGTCAACCATGCATTTCTGCATCATTGGCATCGGGAACACAGAGGCGGTGTCATCCATGAATTCGCACATCAGCAGGTTTTGATATTCGTCTGGGCTGTATTCAAGACGTAATTGATCAAGATCAAATAAGTCACAACCACCCCTTACCGCATCTTCCACTGTAATGATTTGTCGCCACTGCCCGTCCTGGCATAAGCGGCCACCTGACAGGCTGGAATGACTTAAATCAATTTCAACCCGATCGGCTTTCACGCGACCACGGTTATAAAGCGCGCCAGACCAATACTGATGCGCCTCATGCGTGATGCTCGATGGTGTAGAAAAATAGGTCTGACGCCATTTTTTGTGCATGGCCATACCAGACGCCACTTTGCGCAGCTCTTTGAACTTGTGGATCCAGAAATATTCATCCAGGTACAAGTTGCCATGATATGACTGCGCAGTGCGGGAGCTGGTACCAAGGAAGTAAAGTATCGCGCCGTTCGGCAGCACTATCGGGTCACCCTTCAGCTCAACGCCGGCGGTGTCGCGCGCAAATTGCAGTATGTATTGCTTAAAGACATGCGCCTGCGCCTTGCTTGCAGATAGAAAAATCTGATTTCGCCCGGTTTCCAGCGCATCGATAAACGCCTCATGGGCAAAGTAATATGTCGCCCCTATCTGGCGTGACTTAAGAATGTTCCGGATGCGGTGCTGCTGGCCCGCTGCGTGCCAGTTCTTCTGATACCCGAACATCGATTCAAGGAAGGCATCAACCAGTTTTACATGCTGATCATCACTGATAGCATTCTTATCTGGTGGCTTCTTAGGCCCGCCATTTCGGGTGATTATCTTAGGGTTTAGGTCGGTTTCGTTGCCTTCAGGCTTGTTGTATTTATTGATACGAGCAATGCGTTCAAGCTGGCGGCCAAGCAGGTCGATTTCTTTAAAGTCTCGCCCGTCTTTGTCATCTTTCATGATGAGCTGCCCGATCCTTGCCTCGAGCAGAGAATCTACCCGGTCGATCGGTTTCGCATCATCCCATCCGTCTCGCTTTTTCCAAGAGGCAATAGTCGGCTCTGGGATGTTCAGTATCTCGGCTATTCGCCGGATCCTGAACCCCTGCCAGTAAAGTGACTTGGCCTGATTTCTCGGTTCAAAGTCAGAGTTTAGAGTAATAACGCTTTCTGTATTCATGCGAGCATTGTGCTACGCAGGAAACTTGCCGCGCACAGCCCTATCGGTGCATTGCTGATGTCACCACCCGCCGCAATTGCACCCGCTTGCCGACCTACTGAACATGGCCGATATCCACAAAAAAGGAGCCGGTTATGGCAGGCAAAACAAAATCCAAGTTTTTTCGCGTTGCCGTTGAAGGTGACACTACCGATGGCCGTCAGATTCTGCGCACCGATATCGAGCAGATGGCCGCTAACTTTAACCCATCTGTTTACGGAGCCCGCGTCTGGCTTGAGCACATGCGCGGCTACCTGCCTGACTCACCGTTTCGCGCTTATGGCGATGTCACCGCTGTAAAAGCGGAAGAGATTGCCGATGGTGATCTGAAAGGGAAGCTGGCTCTGTTTGCTGAGCTCGAGCCGACAGGTGATCTGGTTGCCATGAACAAAGCCAAGCAAAAGGTTTACACCTCAATCGAGATGCAACCTAACTTTCCATCAACAGGTGGCAGTTACCTGGTTGGTTTGGCTGTCACTGACACACCAGCCTCTCTCGGCACGGAAATGCTGGCATTCAGTGCTGCCGCTAAAGTAAACCCGCTGGCTGCCCGAAAACAGGCGCCTGAAAACCTGTTTACTGCCGCCGTTGAAACTGCACTCGAATTCGAAGAAGTGGAAGAAAAACCGGGTCTTTTCACTCGCATCTCTGAGCTGTTGAAAGGCTCGCAAAACAAAACAAAAGCGGAATTCTCTGACGTCACACAGGCGGTTGAAGCAGTCGCTGGTGCGGTTGTTGAAGAGAGCACGGCCCGCGAACAATATGCAGTGAAAACCGATAATCGCCTGGCTCAGCTTGAGCAGCAGCTGAACACGCAAAAAACTGAATTCACCCAATTGAAGGCTTCACTGGAAGGGTCACCAGTTGGCCAGAACGTGCCGCCAGCCACTGGCGGAAACGCAAACATCGTCTTAACGGATTGCTAAGGAGACCCGCATGCGCAATGAAACCCGCGTATTGTTCAACGCATATCTGAGTAATATCGCCACCCTGAACGGCGTGACCGACTCATCAGTGAAATTCACCGTATCGCCAACCGTTCAGCAAACGCTGGAAACGAAAATTCAGGAAAGCTCTGACTTTCTGACCCGCATCAACATGGTTGGCGTAACCGAGCAGGAAGGTGAAAAACTAGGCCTTGGCATTGCTGGCACTATCGCTGGCACCACCGACACCACCGCGACCGACCGCACTCCGGTTGACCCGTTGGCGATGACCAAAAACGTCTATTCCTGTAAGCAGACCAACTTTGACACCGCTATTCGTTACGGCACCATCGACATGTGGGCGAAGTTCAAAGACTTCCAGACCCGCTTGCGCGATCAAATCGTTCAGCGTCAGGCGCTCGACCGCATCATGATTGGCTTTAACGGCACATCACGCGCGGCCACCTCTGATCGCGTTGCACACCCATTGCTGCAAGATGTTAACAAGGGCTGGCTGCAACACGTTCGTGAAGATTCGCCAGAGAACTGGGTGAAAGAAATTGCTGCTGCATCAGGCAAAGTGCAGATCGGCCCATCGGTCACTACCGCCAACGGCTTCAAAACACTGGATGCCCTGGTCTATGACGCAGTGAACAACCTGATCGCCCCTTGGTATCAGGAAGACACTGAACTGGTGGCAATTTGTGGCCGTGGCTTGCTGCATGACAAATATTTCCCGCTGCTGAACAAAGAACAGGCACCTTCTGAACAGATGGCTGCTGACATGATCATCAGCCAGAAACGCATTGGTGGCCTGCAGGCTGTGCGCGTGCCGTTCTTCCCTGCTAACGCCATCTTGATCACTCGCCTGGACAACCTGAGCTTGTATTGGCAGGAAGGCGCCCGCCGCCGCAACGTGATTGATAACCCGAAACGCGATCGCGTAGAAAACTACGAATCAAGCAACGATGCCTATGTCATTGAAGACTATGACGGTATCGCGCTGATTGAAAACATCGAAATCGTGGAAGCAGTGGCCTAAGGAGTAACCAATGGCTTTGAGCCCGTTTCGCGCACATAAACAGCGTGTCATTGCCGCCCATGGACGGGCGGATATTCCTGAAATGGATAATAAAACCGCCAATCAGTATGAGTTGATGTTGATGCAGCTGGCTGAACACCGCCGGAAGCTGAAACTCATTCAGAGCATTGAGCGGAAAATCGAGGTGAAGCGCACTCTGCTGCCCGATTATGTGGCCTATGTTGACGGCGTTCTGGAAGGCGGTTCAGGCCGACAAGACGACGTGCTGATGACCATCATGATTTGGCGCATTGACACTGGTGATATCGCCGGCGCATTGCAGATTGCTGAATATGCCATTCACCACGACCTGCAAACACCCGACCGCTATGAGCGCAGCACCGCGTGCCTGATTGCTGAAGAAGCCGCAGACACGTCTATCAAAGCCATTGAGTCACAAAACCCGGTTGACCCCGAATTAACCGCCCGTGTGATTGCCATCACGCAGGATAAAGACATGTTTGACCAGGTCAGAGCCAAGCTGCTGAAAGCGCATGGTTTGGGCCTGCTCAAAGCGGGCAGTCTCGTTTCTGCCGTCGATTATCTGAAACGCGCGCTCGAGCTGGATGAAAAGTGCGGCGTGAAGAAGATCATCGAACAGACCGAACGCGAGATCAAAAAACAGAACAGCACCCAGCAGGCTGAAGAAGTTGTTGCGCCGGAAGAAACGCCAGCCGCACAAGATGAAGCGCCTGTTGTGCAGGAAGCACCTGCAAGCTAACCGAGCGAAGACCCACGCACCGGGCGGCTCGGGCTAAGAGAACTCACCCCCTCTGATGCCCGACCACCGCCCACCTAACCGGAGGCAAATGTGACATTTATTTCTGTTGCCCAGACCCAGACCGAAACACCTGCCGTTATCAGCAGCCACCCGTTCTGGCCCTCTATCGACCCGGAAAAGGTGCGCGATGCACAACGCATTGACGGCACAGTGACAGATTCCCGGCTAGTTCATGCCGTGGTGTCAGCCATGGCCAGTGTGAATGCTGATCTGAAGCCATTCAGACAAGAACAACAGGCTGCCGGCATCAACACGCTGGCAGACGTTGAAGCCGAAACTATCAATGAAGAAAGCGTGCTGGTGTTTAGTTACCGGCGCGCCGTTTACGCCACCGCCCATGCCAATCTCATTGAGCGTTACCGCAACTTTGACAGCACCGCCGAAGGCAACAAACAAGCTGATCAACAAGATTTGACTGCCGATGATCTCTATCGTGATGCCCGTTTTGCTATTCGCGACATTCTTGGCGTTACCCACATCACCGTAGAGCTGATCTGATGCAAGTGCGTAGCGTGCAGGGCGACACCATAGACAGCATCTGTTACCGCATTTATGGCTACACCGCCGGCGTGACAGAACAGGTGCTGGCTGCTAACCCGCAGTTGATCACCATCGGGCCTGTTTTGCCGCGCGGCACGCTACTGACGTTACCTGATCAGATAAGTGCCAGCACAACGCAGACAAAAACCCTGGTGAATCTCTGGGACTAAACCAATAACGAGAGCACAAGGTGAACCCATGCCAGAAAAAGACCCCCAGAACTACAGCCTGCTGACTTACATGGCCTTTGCTGCCCTGAGCCTCTGGGGTGGCGTGGTGGCTTATCTTCGCGCCATTCAAAAGCACAGCCGCGCCTTTCGCTGGGGCGAGCTGTTTATTCAAATGGCCGTCTCTGGCTTTGTCGGTGTGCTGACACTGCTGCTGACCTGGTATTTCAAGGCGCCACTGCCGCTGTGCGGTTTTCTCACCGGCATGTCGGGCTTTATGGGCTCAGAAGCACTGCGAATTTATGAAAAACGCTATTCATCTGTGATGCGTGGCGAGTCTTAACCAATTGGGAATATTGACATGACATCATTAAAAATCGGGTCAGTGGGTGCCGAGGTGCGCGAACTGCAGCGCAAACTCAAAGAACGGGGCTATGCCCTGACCCCTGACGGCTGGTTTGGTGAAAACACACGATTGGCTGTGGTCGATTTTCAGCAGAAAAACAACCTGCCTGCCGTAGGTGAAGTTGGCCCGCGCACGCAGCTGGCCCTGTTAGGCGCAAGCAGCCCGCGCACACTGACACACGCCGACCTGATTGCTGCTGCCACCCTGCTATCGCTGCCGCTGGCTGTTGTGGCTGCCGTGGCGCAGGTTGAGAGCAATGGCCATGGCTTTGGTGCTAACGCCCGCCCGGTGATCTTGTTTGAACGCCATGTGTTTTATAAGCAGCTGATTGCCAACGGCAAGAGCGAAGACGATGTGAAAGCGCTGGCCGAGCGCATGCCAAACATCGTGAACACCGCCCGTGGCGGCTATGCCGGTGGTAACAATGAATATGCCCGTCTGGCGGTCGCCATGCAGATTGACGAAACCAGCGCCATTGAAGCGTGTAGCTGGGGCATGTTTCAGATCATGGGTTATCACTGGGCGCGATTGGGTTACACCGACGCCGTTGAATTCCGCCTGCACATGCAAGAGTCGGAAGGCGAACACCTGCAGGCTTTCTGTAAATTCATTCTGACCGACACCGCCCTGCACAAAGCGTTGCAGGCCTGCAAATGGGCTGAGTTTGCCCGCCTGTATAACGGGCCAGCCTATAAAGACAACCTCTATGACACCAAACTGGCGCGGGCTTACGAACAGCTTAGCGCCACTTATAAAACGGCTGAACTTCAGCCAGAAGAGGAGAGCACAAATGCTTAAAACCATGTTAAACGGCCTTGTTTTATATGGCCTGCGCCGCCTGAAAGAACCATCAACCTGGTCGGGCCTGACCTTGGGCTTAACCGCCCTTGGCATGCACGTTTCACCTGAGCTGACCGGTTGTATTCAGACCATCGGCATTGGCTCGGCGGGGTTAATTACCTTCTGCCTGCCAGATAGTTTCTCTCGTTAACCAACAAGGGCGGCAACGCCCTTTTTCATATCAGGTGATCACATGAATAAACCCGATCAGGTGCGCGAACTGCTGGAAAACGCCGTGCCGCACCTCAAGCGCAACCCCGACTCGCTGCACATCTTTGTCGAGGCTGGCAGCGTTTATGCCACCGGCGCCGGGCTTAACCTGTCGTTTGAATATCAGTTTAACCTGGTGATTGTGGCAACCGACTACCCCGAACATGCCGACCGCATCATCGTGCCGCTGCTGGCGTGGTGTCGCACCAACCAACCCGAACTGCTGATGAACCCCGACCGGCGCAATGGCTTTCGCTTTCGGGCCGAACAGCTCAACAACAAAACCGCTGATGTTGAGATCACCCTCGCCCTCACCGAGCGTGTGAAGGTTTACCCCGATGAAAACGGCGTGGTTAAAGTCGAACACCCGCCAGAACCGCCGCTGCTCGATGCGCCCGATGGCATTACCTGGCAGCTGCTGGTGAACGGCGCCGATGTTCAGATTGGCGACCATGGGCTGATTTATGAATGAACTTGAGCCGCTTATCAGTGAGCTGCAGTCGCTGATTGAGAAAGCCTCGCCTGCCGCACGGCGCAAGCTGGCCACGCAGATAGCCAAGCAGTTGCGTGCCTCGCAGGCGGCGCGTATCAAGGCCAACCAAAACCCCGACGGCTCGCCCTATGAGGCCCGCAAGCCGCAAGAATTTCTCGGGCGTAAGCGCAAAGGCCGCATCAGAAAAACGATGTTTGGCAAACTCATTCGCACTCGCTGGCTGAAAGGCAAAGGCTCGGCCTCAGAAGCCACCGTGAACTTTGTCGGCACTGCCACCCGCATTGCCAATGTGCATCAGTTTGGCTTGCGCGATCGCGTGAACACACGCGGCACTGAAGCGAAATATCCGCAACGTGAATTGTTAGGTATCACAGAAAAAGAAGAAGAGATGATTGAAGACTTGATCTTGTCGCACCTGTCTGGCACTTAACGACTGTAAAATTCTTCCGCAATTTTGGCAAGGTTGGTTAAAAAGCCGGGATCTTTTGCCATATCATGGCCGGGTTCAATGAGTGCCAGCGCGCACGCATAACCTTTAACATCATCAATGCAATAAACCAGATGAACATCAGAGGTGGCATCATATTTGCGACGCACCCGTTCAATTACCGCCACGGGCACGATATGCACATGGCGCAGGCAGGCTTGTTTCACCGAAGCCGCTGTGTTGGGGTGATCGTAAAGCTCGTCGCGCCCGAACGGGGTTTGTGGCAACCAGTTGTGGTGGCCGTCGCTTAACAGATAGGCTTTGAAATCGCGGAAGATCTGGTCTTTAGCCGCCGCCAGTGCAGGGTCTTGAGTCTGGTCGGCATCGAAGGTTTCGTTATAGCGGAAGACTTTGGTAATGCGAGAGTGCGACAAAACTATTCAATCTCGGAAAAGGTCGCCTTTGCCGGGTCGTTATTTCGCACTGACGCCATCGAAATGCGGGCCAGCTTAGACAGGTGCGCAGCCGAAACACGGGTAGGCATTATCGCATCGCTCACCGGCTGACGCTTGGCAAGTAACTTAGAATGGCTGTTCCGTTTAGTGACGGTCGGCATAAAAACTCCGGAAACTGGAAATGAGAAATAGGCATAACACGGTGTTACCCCCGAATTGTGGATCACAAACTTACACTATGCAACCCATAACCACGCATCACGACACGCGCGGCACCACAAAAAACGATCAATTAGTGATCGGTCACGATACATTGTGCAAAAAAATCGATGACTTTGGTTGTCATATAGTGGAACTGTATGCAACACTAAAAGCGTTCGGACTCAACACCCGAACCGGCTGGCGGATTCAACACCCTACAGCAGCAAAGACCGACGGAAAATTTGTACCCTCTTCCCAAAGTAATCGCCTCATGCGGTTGCAGCGCTATATTTGGGGGCATGGGTCGGGAGCCAAAGAAAACGCCCCCACTGTGCCATTCCGTTGGTCGGCACTGTTGTGCGGCTACCCGATCCGCCATTGGTTTTCGACCAATGGAACTCTCAATATGATCTACACATTCCTTATTGCTGCCACACGTGGCCGTATCGCTGATGTTCAGCGCATTCGCACTATCTCTGCTGTTGCCAACACCGAAACCGAAGCGCGTGCGCGCTTAACCGGCTTACCGCTGATTTTCATGAGCCGCACCCCAGCGCAAGGAGGTGCGGTATGAGCGAACACCTCTGCCCACATTGCGGCAAATATAAAACCCCCGACTTATCTGAATTTACCCAAGGCATGGCGGTGATGTTCCCGCGTGTGACCCGCTTGGCTGCTGGCGTTGCTGTCGGCACCGACATCGGTGTGATTGCCTATGAAGCCAGCCCGATCTTGTTTGCCGTGAAATGCCCCGACGGCCGCTTTGCCTTTGCCCGCAAACGCGAAGTCACCCACGGCGACCAAAACGCCACCATCAGCATTTTTCTGCATGGGGTTTGTGCGTGTGGGGGAGCTATTCAGACCAGCGCCACCAATAAAATTACCGTAGAAACTACAACAAACTATTCGCCAAAGGGGAGCGCGTTTTGCGACCCCCTTTCACCAGCGAACAATTCAATCTAACTGGAGAATAATCATGAATGCTCAATTACAACAATTCTCCTTTGAAGAAGATGAAATGCTCGCCGACGTTAGAATTCACATTGGTGATAATGGCGAGCCTTGGTTTGTAGCCAAGGATGTTGCAGTGGCACTTGGCTATTCCAACACTACAGACGCAATTAACAAACATTGCAAAGGGGCCGTAGAAATTACAGCTCCAACCACTGGTGGCTTGCAAAAACTGAAATTCATCAATGAACCTGATGTTTACCGTTTGGTGATGCGCTCAAAACTACCAAGCGCCGAAAAATTTCAAGATTGGGTTTACAACATCGTGCTGCCTTCCATTCGCAAACACGGCTATTTCCAACTGCGCGATATGTCGGCGCCCGTTCGTCAGGTCATCGACCTACAAAATCAGGCTCTGAAACTGACCGACAGAATGGAAAAGATCAGCAACCCATCTATGCGTGAATCGGTTTACACCATGCTGACCGGTATTTACGCCCTGATGCAGATCGCCATTCCGCCTCTCGACGCATTCGATAAACCACCCGCTCTGCCAACTGAACACCATCTGGTTGCAAAATTCTTTGATCGCGTGGCGATGTTCGAAGCCCAAGGCTATCAGCTCAACCACAGCCGCAATCAATATGTCGCTATCAACATGAATGAATTCATCAACCTGTGCGCCGAAGAAAAGCTGCCGACCATTGCCAGTAACGAGTGGAAGGAAGCATTACGCACCAGCAAACGCTTTGTTGGCATTCGCACCGTGAACAGCGGCATAAAATCACAAGCCGTCAGATGTTGGTTATTTACTGCAGAGGTTTCAGCATGAACAAGCACTTTATTATTTCTCTTCAAGATTCTCTGATTGCACTGAAACAAAGCGCCAACGCACTGGAAGGGTTGCGCTTGTTGGCTGAACCTCGCACTGGTGAAAATCACGGCGGCATGATTGAGCTCGACCGCCTTGAGCCGCTGCTGCGCATGGTGTCAAAAGAGCTGACCGCCAAAGTCGATGAACTGGGCGATCTGCTGTCTGATGAACAAAGCGGCGTGAATGATGCCGATGCCGGTGTTGCTGCCGCGCTGGCTATGGTGGGGGCCAACGAACAAGGGGAGATGCCAGATGAGCAACGTAATTAAACTCAATGACAATGCCGAACTTTACCCCCGCACTGACGGTCAACCATTTCGCATTTACATGAACGATTATCAGGCAAGCCTGACATCAACCCAGCCAATGGTTGGTATCTCAGATGCGGGTGATTTTTACATGGCCTCAGTCTCATCCAGTGGCGATTGCTTCAGCGGCTGGAATATCGACATCACTCGTAAAGCGGCTGCCAACCTTTCCATCGATGGCATTCGCTTTTCAGAAGAGGCGAAGGAGGCGTTATCTCATGAATAGTCATTTAGAACGTGGCGTTATCAACCACCTCACCAAGCGCCGTGAGAAAAGCCCACTGAAAGGGCTGGAAATGAAGCGTATTAAATTCCGCCTGTGGGAACGCTCAATGACGTCATTGCTGAGCCAGTTGCACTCGCTCGAGGCAGAACGCGACGATCTGCAGAATGCGCTGCAACAAATCGCCAAATACCCATCAAAGCCCGATGAAGAGCTGGGCTATACCGGTTGCCGCATGGTTGCAAAGGCCGCGCTGGTTAAACAGAGCAACAAAGGGGGCCACCATGGGGTTTAATGCCGAAACCTATTGGGCTGATAAGCCGGTGAAAAAATTCAGTATCGTGCTGCGCAATGGCACCGCTGAACAAAACATGATTGTAGCTGCCAGAAATGAAGATGCCGCCCGCGCTGCTGCACTGGAAAACACGTTTCTCGATGCCAGTGCCGCTGTGGTGGTGTCTGCACAGCTGGCCACACCGGAAGATCTCGGCCTGAGCATTCAACAAGATCAAAATCTCATTACCGAACGTGATCTGGCTGCTGAGAATCGACGTCTGCGCGCAGCACTGTCTGATTGCGTTGACATGATGCAGCAATGCCAACAATGGGATAACGAGCCACTGCTTGATGGCTGCCCGATTGGCAGCGCTGAGTGGGATGTCACCGTGGCTATGGCCTATCAGCTGATTTCCGAAAAACACTAACTGCACGAGCAAGGATAAGACAATGACCGAACAACAGAACGCAGCTTGCCTGGCTGCAATTACATGGCTTGATGATGATTGCCTGACACTCGACACCGAAACCACCGGCCTTGGCGAAGATGCTGAGATCGTCGAAGTCACCGTGATTGATCACAATGGCAAGCCGTTGATGAATACGCTGGTTAAGCCAGTGTGCGGCAGCATTCCTGCCGAAGCCGTTAGCATTCACGGCATTACCAATGAGATGGTTGCCGATGCCCCCCTGTGGGCCGATATTAACGATGAGTTCATGCGCCTTATCGCTGGCCGCACCGTGGTGATGTATAACGCCGCCTACGATTCGCGCCTGATCATGCAATCGCAACTGGCGAACGGCTTAGATGCCAACCCAATGACAGACACCAACATCGTCTGTGCTATGCACGAATACGCCAAATTTGTGGGTGAATATGACTACAAGCGAGAAAAGCCGAACCGCTGGCATAAGCTGGTTGATGCCGCAGAGCATTGTGGCGTAACCAACCAAGGCGCACACCGGGCGCTTGCTGACTGCCTGATGACGCTCGGCGTGGTTGAATTCATGGCGCAAGCTGTCGAATGACCAAATAAAAAAGCCTCTGATTAAAGAGGCTTTTAGGTATCAATCATGGATAGAGAATGCATCATCTTTAACATCAGATATTCATTAGCTATGAATAGAATGCAGGCAACATTACTGAACAGGGTGCATGGAATTGCGGGGCCTGCTAATGATGGTATTTGGTTGCATGATTGCTGTTTTTGCAGAGTTTAATTATTTTCTCGGCGTGTCAGTTATCGCGATTTCTGGTTTTTTGTTTGTTTTGAAGCTTGGCAATGTCGCAGCACTTCACAGCGCTTATGCAAAGGGTTTTATGCTTCTATATCTGAGGCGTGACCAGATGAACACTGAAGATCTCACCAGAGAATATCAACTGTTGCACGACAGCTCACCCCCAGAGGCAGAGTCACTTCGCAATGCTGCTATATTGAACGCAAATTTCTGGTTGAAAATTAATCATGGAGTTTGTGATCATCGCGCAAATGATGTAACCATATCAAAGTGGCAAGCACTTATAGCCTTGCTTGCAGGATACTGACCCTCATAAATATCAACAACCGGCCTTGAGCCGGTTTTTTATTTTTCACCATCCCTCGCGGTGACTTACCGCTGTCACCATACCCCGCCTTTTTACACAGCGCCGCCATGCAGGAAACTGGCGGCATGAAGATAGAAAATATCGTTGAACTTACCCGCAGGCTGGAAAATCTGGTGCGCATCGGCACGGTTGTCGAGGTTGATACCAAACAAAACCCGCCTGTATGCCGTGTTCAGACCGGCGAAATCACTACCGACTGGCGGCCTTGGGTCGCGCAGCGGGCCGGCTCAGCCAGAAAATGGTGGGCGCCAACCAAAGATGAGCAGGTTATTTTGGTTTCACCAAGCGGAGACCTTGCCTCTGCCATGGTGTTTTGTTCACTTTACAGCGCACAAAACCCGCCGCCAGATGACCACGAAACACGCGACCGCACTATCTACCCCGATGGCACCGTGATTGAGTACGACCCGGAAGCTCACCAGCTAAAAGCTGACCTTAAGAGCTCATCGCTGATCATGAATCGCGACAAGGTTGTGATTGAAAGCAACGGCTCGTCCATCGAGCTGTCAGCCAGCGGCATCAAGCTCAACGGCTCTCGGATTGACCTGAACTAATGGCCGCTCTCGCTGAAATCGTCACCACCTGGACGCCTGCCCCCGGCAAGCTGTTTTCTCTGCCCGAGACAACAGCCGCAATCAGCTACCCGATTTCATGTGTTGTTGCCCTGGCTGCGACAGCACTACCCACAGACATCGCCCCGACAGTAACAGCCTACGCAGCCACGATTTCGCCAGTGCCAGCCGTTGATGTGTTGCAGCTTACGCCATCAGCAAGCGCGCTAACCGTTAGCGCCAAAAGCCTGGCTGGTTTGTTTGGCTTTGATTTTATCGATTACCGGGAAGGCGATGCGATCACCCGGATCCATTCATGGGGCGACCTGCCAGACACGGCAGACATCGTTGAATTCAGGCCAAGCCGTGACGCCAGCCGTGATTTTACGCTGCGCGTTACTGCAACCCTGTCAGATAAACGAACAGTAAGTGCCACCTATTCCCTGCAGGTTTTACAGGAGTGGAGTGCCGGCGCTGAAAAACTCAGGAGTGCAGTGAATGCCCGCAGTAACCAGACTCGGTGACAGTTGCACCGGGCACGGAACATGGCCACCACGGCCTAGCACTGGTGGCTCAGGTGATGTCTTTGTGAATGGCATCCCCGCACATCGCCAAGGCGACGCCTGGGCGGTTCACTGCAACGACGTGCCTGTCTGCCATGCCGGTTCGCTGGCCGCAGGCTCTGGCACCGTGTTTGTGAATGGCAAGCAGCTCGGCCGCGTTGGCGATTCAGTTTCTTGCGGTTCAGCTGTAGCAGCCGGATCCGGAAACGTGTTTGCAGGAGGTTAATGATGGCTTGGACAGGCATGAACCGGGTAACCGGTAAAGCAATCGATGAATCTGAACATATCAGCCAATCAATTAAAGACATTCTCACCACGCCAATCGGTACGCGATCGATGCGCAGAGAATATGGCTCTGAGATTTTTCAGTTGATGGCATCACCGCAAGACAGCGCAACCCGCATGCGCCTGATGGCTGCAACAGTATGGGCAATTTTACGCTGGGAGCCACGAGTCAGAGTTACATCGATGGAGCTGGACGGCTCAGAAGACGGCAGCCTGGTTGTTGATGTCAATTTTGAACGACAGGACGGCACCCGGGAGAAAACCAGCGCAACCATTAACCTTGGGGGTTCATCATGATTGATTTGAGTCAGGTTCCAGCGCCAGCTGCCGTTGAAACGCTTGAATTTGAGACGTTACTGGCAGAAATAAAAGCCGATCTGGTTGAGCGATACCCAGATGTTAGCGACACGCTAAACCTTGAGTCAGAGCCACTGACAAAGCTGCTTGAAACGTGGGCCTATCGCGAAATGGTTTGGCGCGCACGACTTAATCTGGCGCTACTGGCATCAACCCTTACCTATTCGACTGGCAATGATCTCGATGTTCGCGCCGCCGATTACGATGTAGAGCGCAAAGACAACGAGACCGATGATGAACTTCGCAGTCGGTGTTTGCTGTCTCTTGCTGCGCTATCAGTTGCCGGGCCAACATCCGCCTATCGATATCACGCCCTGTCAGCCGATGCTCGCGTTGCTGATGCCAAGATTTATTCACCTGCTGCCGGCGTGGTGCGCGTGGTGCTGATGGCCATTGATGATGCCAGCTACACCGACCTTGCCCAGATTGTCTATGACGCACTGAGTGCTGACACTGTTCGCCCATTATGCGACACCGTTGAGGTCACTAGCGCCACCAAGCTCAATGTCACCGTTGATGCCACACTTTATCTGACTGGCTCACCTGATACCGAGTTGGTTGAACAGGCCGCCAGAAATGCACTCGACACGTACATGGACACGCAGCGCAAAATAGGCGCCACGGTCAGTCGCTCCGGTATTTATGCTTGCCTGCACCAGTCTGGCGTTAACCGAGTTGATTTGCGTCTGCCTGCATTAGATATCCAGGCAACCAGAGACCAATACCCAACCTTGTATCAGCTGACGCTCGGGGTGGTCTATGAGTAGCCTTTTGCCGCCAAGCGTCACATCACTGGAAAAGTCTCTTGATGAGGTTGCAGAAAAGCGCCTTGAGAGCACCCTGATCCACCGTGACATCTTCAACCCTTGGAAGTGCCGCGCTGACTTGCTCGGCGTTCTCGCCTGGTCGCTTGGCGTTGATGACTGGTCAAGTGAGATGACAGAACAGCAGCGCCGCGAGGCTTGCGCATCAGCTATTCGCATACACCGCCAGCGCGGTACCGTTGCCAGTATTAAGCAGGCGCTCACCAATGCAGGATATGCCGGCGCATCGATAACCGAAGGGTTACCGCCTGTAACGTTTAACGGTGTAACGCTGTACGACGGATCTGAATCTCATGCATCAGGCGGTCGATGGGCAATGTTTCGCATCGATGTTGACCTGGGTGAAACCAATGGCGTTTCCGCCACTGACACGCAGCGTCTTAGACGCATTCTGGAACGCACAGCGCCCGCTCGCTGTGAACTGGTTGGCACTCAATATTCAGCAGCCATCTCTGACAAAGCCACCGTCACGGAATCTGCTCACGCAACAGCATCACCAAAAATCAGTGACATCCGCCCTGCCGGACGACGTTACGACGGCTCAATCTCTCACAGCCAAGGGCAAGACTTGCTGCAAAACGGCGCCCTGTTATTTGGTGGCCAGCGAAAATACAGTGGTTTTATCGTGACCGGAGAGCAACACAACAATGCCTGGGATGACGGGGATTTTGCTGCCGGCCTGTCTCTTGGTTCGGATCGCGTTGCAATTCAACCCACTCACGGCGGAACGTTCACTTATTCCGGATTCGACTATGGCCATGAGCGCGCCGTGGCTGCCGAAGCGCCACTGACCATCACCTTAACCAAGCATCGCCGCTACAACGGCAAGCTGCAGCACATGACTGATGCATTTGATGGCTCATTTAAATACAACGCAGCCAGAAACTATCAGCCCGACATTACCTATCTCGGCCAAATATCAACAACGGAGAGCACGCTGTGAAACTACACGACACTCAGCCATTACGCGGTGAACTGACGCTGGTTATTCAGCGTCGTGGCCATGAGCCAGAAACTATCACCGAGCACAACATGATCATGAATATCGCGCGCGATGCACTGGCGAAATTGATCGCTGGCCAAGGTGCCGGGAAATCAATAAACCGCATCGGATTTGGCACTGGCAGTACAGGGCCATCACCAGACGATACAGCCCTAACCAGTGCTTATATCAAGTCTGTCGGTGCAATCAGCTTTCCATCTGCCGGACAGGTGACATTCGCGTTTTCTCTGGCAGAAAGTGAGGCCAACGGCAAATCAATCAGAGAGTTTGGTTTGTTGTGCTCAGACGGTTCGTTGTTCAGCCGTAAGGTGCGTGGCGTTATCGAGAAATCTGACGACCTCAGCCTGTCCGGAACCTGGACAATTATTTTCTAACATTAAGGGGGATGCATGGCGAACCTACAGGAATCGGCCAGCTGGACAGATGGGATTTACCAGCTAGAGACGACCGACCCGGTAATGGGTGGGCCGAACGGTACCAGTAACACCCAGGCAAAGCAGTTGGCCAACCGAACTCGCTGGTTGAAAGAGCAGGCGGAAGACCAGGGAAATCGCATCGCCAGCATGGAAGACGGCATTGATGAGCAAGCGCAAAACTCACTGTTATCGCTGGCAATGCAGGCAATGGTAAACACCGGCTTGCTGTCGAAATCCGTGGATAACCTGCGCAAGCGCGTGCTGGCACAAGGTGTATCAACACTAAAAAATAAATGGGTTGTTCAGGGTTTTGCATTATCGAAAGCCTCTGAAATCCGCGCGCTGCATCTTAGCCAGACCGGCACTGTTGGCAGTGGCACGTCTATCGCCTGGACAGACGGCAAGCGCGTACAGCTGACGGATGATGACTACCACGTCACCGTTCCAACCAACGCAAGCACAACCGATATCCTGGTGCTCTATGCGTACCTGGTTAAATCGGATGGCGTATATCGCGTATTGCTTAGTGCTGCAGTTCCTGATGACGGGCTTTTGCTTTATGAGGTTCGCGTAGCTGCAAACGACTCAGCGGTCGATTGTCGAAATGTGACCTTGGTTGATCGCAGAACTATTCAAGGTATTAGTGGGTATTTCATCACAACACCGCAAACGCTGTATATCGCATTCCCCTACCCACTACAGAGCTCGTCTGATTATGACGTGGTGTTTACTGTCGAATCGGCAACAGACAAGGCGGCTGTGGGCAATATCGAAACCACAAGCAAGACAGCAAATGGGTGCAGCCTGCAAATAACCGGCAGTGCTGACAACGTTAAGATCCGCTGGTCTCTGCTTAACATTAATTACGCGTGAGGCACTAAATGGAAATTGCAATTAACCGGATAAATGCGGGTAGTTACATTCCGCTTGAATTAAACGGCAGCACGTTACACGTCGGTAGCTTGCCGATTGACCTAGAAGCGGAACGCAAAGACGTCACTGTCGTGATTGATTTGTACCTGTCAGAAGCGGGCGTGACTCGTGATAAAACCGACTGGTTTGCCGCAAATGTGTCTCTGCCACCCATTGAATACTCGGCGCCAATCTATGGCCTGGACAGTGAAGGGCATAACGCTGAAATCATCCCTGCAGAACGTCAACCGCTGGCACTAAATCAAGTGGCGGTGACTCTGTGGGCACTGCCTGAAGGCACTACATTTTTTGACTATAACCAGGAGTAAATCATGGCTGGATTGATTATTTCCATCAAAGACGCGGCGCGACAGGCTGTTGAAGGCGCAACGGGCGGCAAGGTTACCATCATGTATGACGACAAGGGCTACCCGTCTTACATGGTTCGCGTGCCTAAGTTCCGCATTGAAGACATCGATGCGTCATTGGGTAGTGGCGTACACCCGGCGTTTATCGTTGGTGGTGTTGAAAAATCAGAAATTTGGATTGGTCAGTATGCTGGCCGCCTGCATGACGGAAACTTGTGCTCTCTGCCAGGCCAAGACCCTGCAAACACCATGTCGTTCGATGAAGCGGTCACCTATTGCCGCAACAAAGGCGCAGGCTGGCATCTGATGACCAACGCAGAATGGGCGGCCATTAAATTGTGGTGCCTGAAAAACGGCTTCCTGCCTCGCGGAAACTCAAACTATGGCCGCAGCTCTGATGCGACCTACGAAACTGGCACGCGCACTGATGGCGGCTCGCCAGGTGATACTGCTGGCACGCCACGCACACTAACCGGGACTGGCCCAGCCAGCTGGCGACACAATAACGATTTTGCTGGCATCGCCGATCTCGCGGGTAACGTTTGGGAGTGGGCATCTGGTTTGCGCCTGAACAACGGCGAAATCCAGGTGCTGGCAAACAAT
Organism: uncultured Tolumonas sp.; assembly: GCF_963676665.1. Classification (NCBI taxonomy): domain Bacteria; kingdom Pseudomonadati; phylum Pseudomonadota; class Gammaproteobacteria; order Aeromonadales; family Aeromonadaceae; genus Tolumonas; species uncultured Tolumonas sp. The sequence continues at coordinate 525,087 of NZ_OY781378.1, read as the reverse complement.
GATGCAGCTTTGGCCACGGCAGATTTATCTTCAGCCTCAGCTGACTGGCGCGCTATCAGCATGACCGACGGCTCCCTGGTTCTGCCTGGTAGTGCTGGTACCGCCAAGTTCGACTCTGATGCAGTTGCAACATCAGGAGCTGGCTCACTGGGTGCGTTTACGCTGAGCAATGTCATTGCCAACCGCCAAGGGCCAGTTGATGACAGTAGCAGTAACTATCAGTACAACACGCAAACATTTGAAGCATCAAAGGTTAAGGCGGGCCTAACAGCGCCAGCGATTCTGAAGGCACTTGGCTTGTATCCGCACACAACCGGTTATGGTAGTGACGCAGTCTATATGCGCAACTATGGCGAACGCTTGCCCCTCGCCGGCGGCCACTGGAGCTACGGTGCCGGTGCCGGCGTGTTCGCGCTCGACTTGGATGCCCCGCGCTCGAGTCGCAGCAGCTCCATCGGCGCGCGCCCTGCCTTTGTGTTGTAGCCCTGTAAGCCCGTGCGGTAGCGCGGGCCTTTTGAGATATTGATTGTGATAGACCCGAGTTCTCAGCTAATCCGGAAGTATGTGGAAGTGGCAAAGCAGCTGAATGTCTATCTTCTTCACTTCCCAAAGCATGAAAAATACGCCCTGGTAAACACGATAAAAAACGATCTTTACCAGGTGTTCAGGCTCATTGTTGAAGGTCAGAAGCGGTACCACAAAAAGACAACGCTAACTGAGTTGGATATTGCGCATGAGCAGCTGCGAATGCAGTTGTATCTGGCGTATGAGCTTGGTTATTTCAAATGCAAAACAGGAAACCAGGACAGCGAAAGCTCGCAACGTGAGCAGCGGCGCTGGCTGACTATCAGCCGAATGTGTGATGAGCTTGGTCGCATTATTGGCGGCTGGATCAAATCACAACGGGAGTTGTAAAAATTAAGGGTGGTTTACCAAAATGTTTGATGGGCTTGCCCATCGCCGGCGGCAACTGGAACAACGGTGCCAGTGCCGGCGTGTTCGCGCTCAACTTGAATAACCCGCGCTCGAATCGCAACAGCAACATCGGCGCGCGCCCTGACTTCGCCTCACTCCTCAAATCCAGAAAAGGAACAGTGGAGGCAAAGGGATAGGCCATCCTGCCTTGTGGCAAAATCTGCTTAGTGCGGCTTTCTGGTAGCGAAAGTGAACGTCAGCCGCATTTCTACGGACTAATATGAAACGACACGGAAACCTTTTTGAAACATGTTTTTCGATGGATAACCTTTACCTGGCTTACATCGATGCAAGGAGTGGCAAGCGGTATCGCAGAGCCACAATTCAATTTGAAACTAGACTTGGCGCATGGCTTTATCACCTTCATCGCCAAATTCACACGGGCGAATATAAACCAAGAACATACAAGCGGTTCATGGTTTACGAGCCGAAGCCTCGCGAAATATGTGCGCCGTGGTTTGGTGATATTGTCGTTCAGCACGCCATTTATCGAGTAATCAGACCGATACTCGAGAGAAAATTAATTGATCACAATTACGCATGCAGACCAGGAAAGGGAACGCATGCAGCGAGTGATTACGCGCAGAACGCACTTAGAAAATCGCCAGATGGGAGTTATGCACTGAAGCTCGATATCCGGAAATTCTTCTACCGCATCAACCGGCAGATACTCAAAGATATACTGGCAAAACACATCAAGGACATACGACTGCTTGATGTCATGATTCAGTTCACCGAACTGCCTGAAGCAACGGGTATTCCTATTGGGAATTTGCTAAGTCAATTATTTGCATCCATGTACTTAAACCCACTTGACCATTTTATTAAGCGAACACTGAAGGTTAATTTGTACTGTCGGTATGTTGATGACTTTATTTTATTTGGTCTCCCAAGAGATGTGTTGTTGTCGCACAAGGAAAGCATTGTGCAATTCATTGCTGACAACCTTGGTTTGGAGCTTTCAAAGTGGACTCTTGCGCCGATATCAAGGGGTGTGAATTTCGTCGGATACAGAACGTGGAGAAGCACTCGATTCATCAGAAGACACAGCCTATTAACCTTCAGAAGAGCAGCCAGAAAAGGAAAAACACAAAGTCTGATATCGATATTGGGTCATGCAAAAAGAACAGCCTCAAGGCGCCATCTTGTTGGTTGGTTGACGGAAAAGCACCCCGATTTAGTCAAAACCATCCCGCCTGCGGTGACAGGACTAATACACCGCAAAAGCCATAGATGACAAAAACAGCCAACCGTAAGTTGATGTGGTTATGAACGACCACATCAGCGGAGATAGCTATGGCGACAGATTACCATCATGGTGTTCGGGTAATTGAAATCAACGAAGGAACGCGAACCATCCGGACCGTATCAACTGCGGTAATTGGCATTGTCTGCACGGCGGATGATGCTGATGAAACCGCATACCCATTAAACACGCCTGTTTTAATTACTAATGTAAACACAGCTATTGGTAAGGCTGGCACGAACGGAACGCTGGCAAAAACGCTTGATGCCATTGCCGACCAGGCAAGCCCAGTTATTGTTGTTATCCGTGTTGCCACTGGTGCAACAGAAGCAGAAACGAACACCAACATTATTGGGACAACAACTCCAGAAGGTAAATACACTGGCATGAAAGCGTTTTTATCCGCGCAATCAAGCCTCAGCGTTAAACCTCGAATTTTGGCTGTTCCTGGGCTGGATAGTCTGCCCGTGGCAACCGAGCTGGTTTCCATCGCACAGAAGCTGCGCGCGTTTTGCTATGTCAGTGCATATGGCTGCGATACAAAAGAAGCCGCTGTTGCATACCGTGACAATTTTGGCCAGCGAGAAATCATGGTCATTTGGCCTGATTTTGTATCCTGGGATACCACAACAAACGCGGATGCAGTTGCGGCCGCAACCGCCAGAGCTATCGGTTTACGTGCAAAACTAGATGAAGAAGTGGGTTGGCATAAAACCCTGTCGAATGTCGCGGTTAATGGTGTAAGTGGTATCACGAAGGATATCTATTGGGATCTGCAGCTGCCATCTACCGATGCCGGTTACCTGAATGAAAACGAAGTGACAACGCTGATCCAGCAATCAGGCTTCCGCTTCTGGGGTTCTCGCACATGTTCAGATGACCCATTGTTCTGCTTTGAAAACTATACGCGCACCGCCCAGGTTCTAGCCGACACAATCGCTGAAGCGCATTTGTGGGCAGTCGATAAGCCAATCACCCCAACGTTAGTCAGAGATATCGTAGAAGGCGTTAACGCTAAATTCCGCGAGCTGAAAGCACTCGGATACATTGTGGATGGTAATGCCTGGTACAACACCGAACTGAACAGCCAGACGACGTTGAAAGCGGGCAAGCTATATATCGATTACGACTACACGCCAGTGCCGCCTCTGGAAAACCTGCTGTTCCAGCAGCGCATTACCGACACATACCTTGCTGATTTTGCCAGCGCAATCACCGGCTAATGGAGTAGAAAACTATGGCCTTACCAAAAAAACTTAAACAGATGAACCTGTTTAATGATGGCGATAACTGGGTTGGCATCATTGAAGAGTTCACGCCAGCAAAGCTGACGCGAAAATTTGAAAAATACCGTGGCGGTGGCATGCCTGGTGCGGTTGATATCGATCTCGGCTTTGATGATGGCGCGCTTGAGAGTGAATTCACGATCGGCGGGTTTGAGCTTAAGTTGCTGAAGCAATCGGCGACAGCCAAGCATGACGGTGTGCCACTTCGCTTTGCCGGAGCGTTCCAGCGGGATGATACGGGCGATGTGAGTCGCGTTGAAATCATCAGCCGTGGGCGATTGAAAGAATTAGACGCTGGTAACTACAAGGTTGGCGACAACAGCCAAACAAAAGTATCAATGACTAACACCTACTATAAGGTTGTGGTTGATGGCTCAACCGTTGTTGAGATTGATACTGTCAATATGATCCACATTGTGGATGGCGAGGACATGCTGGCTGAGTACAGAAAAGCCATCGGTCTGTAAAAAAATAACAATGGCAGCCTTTGCTGGCTGCCTAATGGAGTGCTCATGTCTATCACCAAAAAAATTACACTAGAAACGCCAATTCAAGGCGGAAAAGAAGAGATTGCCGAAATTATCCTGCGCAAGCCTAGTGCGGGTGATTTGCGTGGTATTGGCTTGTCTGCCCTGTTGCAGCTTGATGTCATCGCAATCAGTCGTGTGCTGCCAAGAATCAGCACGCCGATATTGACTGAAGCCGAAATAGCAAAAATGGATGTAGTCGACTTCGCTCAAATTGGTGGAGAAATTGCCGCTTTTTTGCTGACGAAGGCAGAGCGGGCGACCTACCTGAGCGAGTAGAGAGTCTGATGGCCGACATTGCCGTTGTGTTTCATTGGCCGCCGTCAGAAATGGCGGCCTTTTCAATTTCAGAGCTAATTGAATGGCATGAAATGGCCGAAGAGAGGGGAAGTCGAAATGAATAAGCTGCAGTTGAGTGTCATTTTAAGTTACGCGGATAAATTGACCGCCCCTCTTAAAGCTGCATCAAAGAGCTCTGCAGGTCTTGGTTTGGCTATTAAAGAAACCCGGTCTGAATTGAAATCTCTCGAACAACAACAAGGATCGATATCGAAACTAAAAGATCTCGCAAGAATAACGGCTGCTACTAAAAATGAAATGGCGGCCGCCAGACTGCGCACAGCCGAACTTGCCAAGGAAATAAAATCGACATCATCGCCAAGCGCAAAACTGACGAAAGACTTTAGTGCTGCGCGGGATTCAGTCAGACAGTTGCAACAAAGGGAGCGCGACCTGACATTGCAACAGCAAAAGCTCAGGGATTCACTCAAGGCAGCCGGAATTGACACTAAGCGCCTATCGTCAGAACAAACAAGGCTAAGAAATGCCACTAAGTCGGCAAATGATGCGCTCCTATCTCAACAGGTTCGGCTTAGCGAACTGGCCGGGCGACAGAAAAAACTAAATGCGGTGTCAGATAGATATAACAAATCCAAGGAACTGCAAGGGAAGCTGGCTGGCACTGGCGTGGGAATGATGGCAACTGGCGTGGCAGCTGGTGCTACGGTGGTAAAGCCAATCATTGAATACGCAAAGGCAGAGGATTCTGCTACGGCGCTGAAAGTATCAATGATGGGTTCTGATGGGTCGGTAAGAAAAGAATTTTCTGAAATAAACAAACTCGCCATTCAGCTTGGAAATAAGTTGCCTGGAACGACTTCCGACTTCCAAGACATGATGAGCACACTGATTCAGCAAGGCATGAGCGCCAAGGCGATCGTTGGTGGGCTTGGCGTGGCCACGGCTTATCTTGGTGTGCAAATGAAGATGCCGTATGACCAGGCAGCTTTATTTGCTGCGAAATTACAGGATGCAACATCAACCGCCGAAAAAGACATGATGGGATTAATGGATGTTATCCAGAGATCTTATTACCTGGGTGTTGATAGTGGAAACATGTTGCAGGCATTTGGCAAGCTATCCCCTGCTCTATCTGTCTTAAGGAAAAAGGGGGTTGAGGCAACCAAGGCTCTGGCACCGCTAGTCATCATGGCTGACCAAGCCGGCATGGCCGGAGAGGCATCGGGGAACGCATACCGAAAGGTATTCCAGATGTCGATGAACAGAAAAAAAGTGAATGCCGCCAATAGCGGTGCACTTAAGGGTACCGGAATAAAACTTGAATTTACTGATGGTAAAGGCGAATTTGCCGGCATTGATAAGCTAATGGCTGAACTGGCAAAAATGAAGCGGCTGAACACAGAAAAGCGGCTTCAGGCGCTGAAAGATATTTACGGCGATGACGCCGAAACGCTGCAAGTGTTAAACCTTCTGATAGAAAAGGGTGCTGATGGTTATGCTGATGTGCAAAAGAAATTGGCTGCACAAGCTAACATCCAGCAGCGCGTCAACGCTCAACTTGGCACATTAAAAAACCTGTGGGATGCAGCAACAGGAACATTCACCAACGCATTGGTTAAATTTGGTGAGTCGGTCGCGCCGGAAACAAAAGCTCTGACTGAGTGGATTGGCGCATTGTCAGAACGACTTGGCGCATGGTCTGAGCGCCACCCAGTATTATCAGCCGCAATAATGAAGACCGTGGCAGCAATAGCCGCCGCGAGCGTTGCCATTGGCGCGCTATCTCTTGGCATTGCTGCGTTACTTGGCCCGATAGCGCTCAACAGGATGATCTTGTCTAGTCTCGGTATCAGGATCTTTCCAATGCTATCCGCTGCAGCCGGATTTCTTTCGTCAGCAATTGGTGGTGTTACATCAGGAATTATAAGAATGGGCGTGGCTGCAATGACTAATCCAATTGGTATTGTTATTGCCGCGATCGTCGCCGGCGCACTGCTTATCTATAAATACTGGTCACCAATCAAGGCGTTCATGTCTGGCGTATTTGATGGGTTTTCGTCTGCAATAGGGCCGATAAAACAACTATTTGAGCCGCTGTCTCCGCTGTTTGATGGGATAGGCAGGGCCGTTAAGTGGGTTTTCTCGCTATTTGGCGACCTACTGACACCAGTAAAATCAACAGCGCAAGAATTGAGTAGTGCTGCAGCCAGCGGAAAGGTGTTCGGCGAGGCAATTGCCGGAGGTATAAATTTCGCGCTAACTCCACTCTATAAGCTGATTGATGGCATTAAATGGGTGATCGATAACATCAGCAAAATAGATTTCAACAGAAAAATCGAGGTACCAAAAAACTTTACACCAGGACAAGCGACACCATGGAGCCAGCCAGCAAAAACGCCTGGATTTGCCGGCATGTATGATAAGGGTGGTTACATCCCGTCCGGAAAATTCGGTGTTGCAGGTGAGAATGGGCCGGAAGTGGTTGGCGGTCCAGCTTATGTGCTTAGCAGGGCAAAAACAAAAGCGATTGCCGCCATGATTGCTGGCGCGGCCTCACTTCCCGTCGCTGCATACCAGGATCGCGGAGGGGTGGCGCAAGATGGCGCCAAGGCGGTTAGTGACAGAGTGCTGCCCACCAAGTTGTCACCAATAAGCAACGTCAGCAGGATCATTACTGAGCGCGTTCAACCAGCAAAGCTGCCGAATGTGTCCAGTGCTACCAGGGTTATCAATGAAAAAGTGCTTGCAGCTCAATCGTCTGAGTATGGCGAAGAACAAGCAAAGCCCAGCGTTAAGGCGCGATCGGTTATTCGCCAGTCTAACGGTAATACACAGATAACAATCCCCCTGCAGGTTTCATTCAATCATGAAAAAAACATCGATGAAGCTGGGATTCTGAAAAAAATCAGAGACACAGTGAGAAGTGAAATTGAACGCGCAGCCTCAGCAAACAAAGCCAGAGAGCGCGCAAAACTATATGACAGGGAGTGATCTGAATGCTGACTGAGTTTTTATTTAACAAGAGCCTTGGGTCATTCAGTCCGATGATGGCTATTGGTTATTTTGTTTTTAACGTCCATACGTTGCCGTATCAAAACCAGCAGCACAATATCACATGGCGCCACCCAACAAACAGCAGGGTTGGCGCCAGACCATCATCTCAGTTTTTGGGCCCAGGCGATGAAACAATGACATTATCTGGCTTGCTCGTGCCAGAAATTACTGGTGGCAGGCTGTCACTGGATTTACTTAGGAAAATGGCTGATACCGGCAAGGCGTTCCCGCTGATAGATGGATCTGGACAGTATTACGGCATATTCACAATAGAAGATATGACAACAACAAAAACGGATTTTTTCAGTGATGGTGCAGCGAGGAAAATTGAATTCAGCGTACAACTGAAGAGAAAAGATGACAGTGACAGGGGAATTCTTGGTCTGCTCAATGTTAGCGATCTTAATCTTGGCGGTCTGCTCGGGGGGCTGTTATGAGCATATCTGATGCCGCCAGTTTTTTTCAGCAAGGCACCTCCCTGAATAATGAGCTGGCCCCCGCTTACATCATCACAATTGATGGTGACGATATCAGCAACAAAATCAGAAACAGACTGATTTCAATTGGAATTGTAGACAATCGCGGTTTTGAGGCTGACACGATAGAGATTCAACTCGACGACAGTGATGGCTTGCTTTCTCTGCCAAGGCGTGGCGCAAAGTTGAGAGCGTTCATTGGGTGGTCTGGCTCTGCACTGACGGATAAGGGTGTATATACCGTAGATGAAATAGAGTATTCAGGAGCGCCAGATGTGGTGACTGTTCGCGGAAAATCTGTCGATTTAAGAGATAAAATGCAGGTTCAAAAGGAGTGCAGCTACCATCAAAAAACACTAAAGGATATTGTTGGATCAATTGCGGGAACTCACAGCCTTACCCCAGTCATAAGCAATACAATCGCCAGTGAGCTGATAGATCACATTGATCAGCAGTGTGAATCCGATGCGTCATTTCTTACGCGGTTAGCCAAGCAATATGATGCTATAGCAACCGTGAAGGATGGGCGGTTGTTGTTTGTAAAAATGGGGCTTGGGCTAACAGCCAGCGGCGCAAAAATGCAGCCCATTGTGATATCAAGAAAGTCTGGTGATAACCATAGATTCTCTGTTGCCGACAGGGAGGCGTACACCGGCGTTGTTGCCAATTGGCATGACCATGCGTCAGCAAAAAAGAAATCCATCAAGGTAAGGCGAAAGAAAAAAACGACTCAACCGGTAACTGACACGACACCATCGAACGTGAAGGTGAACGCTACCGACAAAAATTTGCTGGTTGGCACAGATGAAAACGTAAAGGTATTACGACATCTCTATGCGTCGAAGGCTAACGCCCAGAGAGCAGCTTTGGCCGAGTGGCAGCGATTACAGCGGGGTGTGGCTGAATTTTCGATAACACTGGCTAAGGGGCAGCCCGAGTTAATACCTGAGCTACCGGTTAGTGTTAGCGGGTATAAGCCTGAAATAGATGCTGCTGGCTGGATAATAACTCGTGTATCTCACCAGATTGATGATGGTGGATACACGAATAGCATTGAACTCGAAGTGATGCTTAACGAAATACCGGAATCAGAGGAGTGATGGGTATATTTCTATAAGCTCACCGTTAATTAACCTTTCTTGTTCGCTAAGCTGAATGGTTAGTGTAATAACCTGATCTTCCTTTGGCTCAACCAGCTTGCTTTCTGGAGTAAGCTCTATCCTGTTTATGCTCGAGCTCGGAGGCAGTGATTTGAACAACCTCACTGGCGATCCGTTAAGATATAAATACACGTGCTGATAGTGCCGGTCATACCCCATTACGCTTGCTGACTGCATCCGCATGCTGACAGGTTCAGTGGGTGGGGTGAATTTTGATATGGCAATCAGGGTTTTATTTGTTAACTTTCCAACTGTTGAGCCTTTTGAAAAGGCATACGTCATTAGCCATGATAATCCCACTGTCCCGATATCAATTTCGGTAATTCCTCCGAAGCTGCGCATGTGTATATCGCGCGCCTCGAGATCGCGACGAACTACTGTACTCACCCCTGTCATGTTTCCTCCTAAATATCCGCCTCAGCGAAAGCAGTGCTGACAGCAAGAAGCGTGACCCGTCGCTTCTCTGATGCCGCTCTGTAATTATTAACCAATAATGTTTCGTCGTTTGTTAAATCACTCGGAGGGATTGCCCTTCCCGTGATCACATAGAGAACATCGGCACCAGCTGCCGCTATTTTTTCGAGATAGTCAGAGTCGGGACTTCTTAAATTCTCCTCGTAATTTGTCTGCGATGTAGTGCTAACACCACCAATCACAGCAAATGCCGTTTTATTCAGTCCGAGCTGATTTCTGACTTCTTCCAGTCGCTTTCCTATGCTAGACATTTTTTGATTTCGCACTCTACGTTTATTTGAAATAACTTGATAACTCAACATTTGTTGAGTATGTTTATTGTGTAAGTCTATCAAACACAATAAGTCATTATGAAACTAAAAGAACCCCACGCCAAATCCCGCTCACCAAAGGGGATGCTCACCAAAAAGCCAATCATGCTCAGATTAACGGCTTGTGAAATGAACACACTAACTGCAATGGCAGAACGTGAGTTCAGATCAAAGGCCAGCATGGTCCGATTAATTTATTTGCATGGACTAGCATCATACAAAACACAAATGCCAGGCCAATAATGCAAACGAGCACGGAGAAAAAACATGATCAGATGCCCTCACTGCCTATGCCCCGCACACACGCGGCGCACAGAATACCAGTCAGAACTAACAAGGGAGCTGCGATATCAATGCACAAATATCGATTGCGGTCACACTTTTGTATCACTTGAGCAAATCGTGAGAACGATAAGCCCATCTGCGACACCAAGTAAAAGGATAAAACTGCCATGGATTAGAAATGGCATTGAGCAATTAGTAACAGAAAATTAATAAAAAAACTGGCGGCGGCATGAATACTGATTTACACCGCGAGGTCTATCCTCGCCTACTGAATGATTTTTCCTTTAAAGAGGGAAAAGAATTTTTAAGACAAGGCGTTTGTCCTGATTGTGGCAAAAAAGAACTCTACACAAACGCTGAACAACCATGGATTTTACGCTGCGGGCGCCTGAACAAGTGCGGCGCAGAAATCCACATAAAAGAACTATATCCTGAGCTTTTTGAAAGCTGGTCTGATAGATATCAACCAACACCGCAAAACCCCAACGCAGCAGCAGACGCATACATGCGTGATGCTCGTGGCTTTGATATAACCCATATCAAGGGTTGGTACTCACAGCAAAGTTACTACAATCCGCGAATTGATCAGGGCACAGCAACAATCCGATTCACTCTTCCGAACGGCGCATTCTGGGAGCGGCTAATCGACCGCCCCACTCGATTTGGAAAAATGAAAGCCAACTTCAGTGGGTCATATCAGGGTATGTGGTGGGTACCGCCATCAATAAATATTGAATCGCTCACAGCAAAAGATGAGTTATGGCTAACGGAGGGTATTTTTGATGCTGTTTCTCTGCTGCAGAATGGCGTCAAATCCGCGTCATTGATGACATGCAACAACTATCCTGAACAAGCGCTAAAGCAGTTGGCTGAATTACTGCCCGAGAATAACCGGCCAACACTGGTATTTGCTTTGGATGATGGGCTTGCTGGTGAGAAATACACAAAAAAATTCGTAAGGCGTGCGCGCGAAGATGGCTGGAAGGCGACAGCAGCTCAGCCACCAAAGGGAAAATTAAAACTAGACTGGAATGAACTTCATCAGCGCGAACGGCTCAGTAAAAAGGATCTTGATACCTACCGGTATTATGGAAAGTTATTAATAGTCTCTAGTCCGACAGAAAAAGCCATGCTCATTCATAACCATACCACCATGAATGAGTTCGACTTGGTATTTGATAATCGTCTTTACTGGTTCAAGCTTGATTTTGACCGGTACATGAAAGCCTTCAACCACATTGCTGACACGATGGAAGAGGGGGAAAACCTTTCTGAGGAAGACATCAAGATAAAGGCGCTGCAAGAATCAGGAACTATCAAAGAGATCTGCAGTTGTAACCCTCAGGCACTTTATTACCAGGCCAACAAGCTAACTGATGAAAGCTGGTATTACTTTCGCGTTAACTTTCCACATGATGGTGCGGCTATAAAAAATACGTTCACTGGCGGCCAAATGGCTGCAGCTGCTGAGTTCAAAAAGCGGCTTCTGGCAATTGCGCCTGGCGCAATGTGGACGGGGACTAGTGGCCAGCTCGATTCTTTTATAAAGCGTCAGATTTTCAACATCAAGCGAGTTCAAAGTGTCGATTTCATTGGCTATTCAAAGGAGCATCAGACTTACGTTTTCAATGATGTGGCAGTTAAGAATGGCATCATGCATCGACTCAATGAAGAGGACTTTTTTGATATTGGTAAATTATCAATTAAGAGCTTAAATCAGTCTGTATCACTACAGATAAATAGCGAGCTGAAGCAGCTAAACAAAAATTGGCCTAGAACACTATGGACAGCCTTTGGTGCCAAGGGGTTTATCGCTTTATCGTTCTGGCTTGGATCTTTTTACGCTGAGCAAATCAGGGAAAAACAGAAAGCCTATCCGTTCCTAGAGGTTGTTGGTGAGCCAGGAAGCGGTAAGACAACGCTTATTGAGTTCATGTGGAAACTGTGTGGCCGCAGAGAATATGAAGGTTTTGACCCCAGCAAATCAACACTAGCTGCTAGAGCGAGAAACTTTGCACAGGTGTCGAATCTACCTGTTGTTCTCATTGAGGGTGATCGGGGTCAGGAGGGTAAGGATGCAAAAAAAGGTGGTTTTGACTGGGATGAGCTTAAGACGTCATACAATGGCCGCTCTGTCAGAGCCAGAGGTCTTAAAAATTCCGGCAACGAAACCTATGAACCACCTTTTCGAGGGGCTATTGTCATCGCTCAAAATGCTGAGGTGAATGCATCAGAAGCAGTGCTGACGCGCATCATACATCTCCACACGGACAGGAGCGGACAGAATGCAAAAACAAAGGCTGCCGCCGAGGAGTTGGAACGCATACCAATGGAGGATGTTAGCGGATTTATTCTGCAGGCTGCTCTGGTTGAAAATGAAGTGCTGGCTCAGTTCGATATTAAATCTGCCCTATATGAAAAGCAGCTCACCAATCACCCAGATCTGAGAAATATTCGCGTAATAAAAAATCACGCGCAACTGATGGCACTGGTTGATTGCTTATCGCTTGTCGCTGACGTCAATGAAGAGCAACAGGCAAAGACAAGGGACGAGCTGGTGAATATCGCAATAGCCAGACAACTTGCGGTGAATGCCGATCATCCCATGGTGCAGGAGTTTTGGGATGTTTTCGATTATTTGGATGGTGGTGATGTACCAGAATTAAATCACAGCAGAGACAGCGGACTGATAGCCATTAATCTCAATCACTTTGTCCAGTTGGCAGCAGACAGGCGGCAGCAAGTTCCACCGCTAATTGAGTTAAAGCGAGTGCTGAAAACAAGCCGGTACAGGAAATTTCTGGAAATACGGACAGTTAATAGCCAGATAAGTGACTGGCACAACAAAAAATACCCAATGGCAGATAGAAAACCGCTGGCCGTGAGATGTTGGGTGTTTCAACGAGAAACCAAGAAAGCTAGGGTGGTCGATCATGAAGCTGATGAAAGCTAAACGATGGGCTGATCGTGAGTTTGCGAGTGGCTCACAGCCCGATCTGAAAACGATGAAAAAATGGGTGGAAAGCGGTGAAATTGCCGGGAAAATTATAGGCGGCACAGTTTATGTCTATGAATACCAGCTGGCCGGCTTAAGTATTTCAACAACAAAAACAGTTCATCAGTTATTAGCGGAAAGTAGTTAGATTTAATGGCAAGACCAAGAAAAAAAACAAACGGGATCCTGCCTGAGCATCTTTATTTTGATGCCAGGCGAGGAACGTACCGAATAAGGCTCATTAATGGCGTCATGAAAAATATTGGCCCCGACAGAAATCACGCCATCAATATTGCGAATGAGTACAACCTGAGAGCCAGATCTAGGGTCGTGGCGTCAGTTACTCAGTTGTTAATGGCAAGTGGCAGCAGTGTTTCCAGCTCAGCTATGCCCCTTTCTGCTCATATCGATCGCATTATCGAGAGAATAATTAAGGATGAATCACCAACTGCTGATGCGGTTTCTACATTGAAAAATGATGCTCACAGGGCAATTGAGTATTTCAGTGAAATACCGGGTGATGGTGTCACGCTTAATCACGTTAATGATTACCTAGATAAGTATCACAGCGACGCCAGCGCCAACGTTAAAAACAGAAAAATATCGTGGCTAAAAAAACTATTCTCATATGCGATGGATGAGGGAGTGATGAATGACAACCCAGCCGCAAGAAAAAGACCTCAGAGGGTTGATGAAAAGCGCCGGCACCGGTTAAAGGCTGAGTGGTATAAGGCTATTCACTCTATTGCTCCGACATGGCTAAGAACTGCAATGGATCTGGCCCTGCAAACAACACACGCACGACTTGAAATATCAAGGGTTCGGTATTCACTGAAAGAGCCAGGGAAAAATAGGTGTGGGTGTGTTTGGTTTGATGAGCCAAGAGAAACTGTATTCGGGTTAATTTACGGGACGCTTTACATTCATAGGCAAAAAGTAAAAGACAAGGAAGCCGCTCATGTGGCCATACCGATCGGTGGCGAACTAAAGCGAATTATTGATGACAGCAAAGACAAAATAGTTAGTGCATATGTGGTTCATAGAATGCCAGAAAAACGATCAAACCCACTCAGCAAGGAGGTGTCACACATAACACAGGTTTCCCCGGACTACATAAGCCGCTCATTTTCGAAATATCGCGACATGGCGGGCTGTTGCAACCATATTCCACCCGACGAAAGGCCGACATTTCATGAAATAAGGGCGCTGGCTGCCCACCTGTTTGTTCATGCAGGCATTAACCCTCAGGCGAGAATGGCGCATTCGGATGCTAAGAGTACAAAGGTTTACACGAAAGACCATGTGGACTGGGTTGAGGTGCCGCATGCGGAGATAAAAGCATGATGCGCAAAACCATCTGCTAACTTATTGTTTTTAATGGTGTCATTTTCTCATTTTGTTCATATTTTTTTTGATAGAAAAATAGGACAAAAACATTATAGATCATTAATTTAGCTTCATTTGGATTTCTATCATGGGGTGTCAGGGGTCGGAGGTTCAAATCCTCTCGCGCCGACCAAAATATCCCGCCAAAAGAAAAAGCTCACAATTTGTGGGCTTTTTTTGTGCCTGCAGGATAGCAACCCAAAATTCAACTCAGCAATTTGATCTGGATCGTAAGTTTAGCCACAGTTTCATTTGCCAATGCTGATTCGTTTCACTTAACCTGTACCTCTAATTAGTCATATATATTGTTCATGGGGTGTTTCGGTGACAGAAAGATACGCGGTCAAGTTGTACGATGTCGTGATCGGTTACACTTCGCTGGAAAAAGCCGATCCGCCGCTTGGCATGGTATCCGGTAAAATGGAATTCGAAAATATCGAGTCAGGTTATGACTTTTTTTCCGTTTACTGCAAAGAAACCGAATCTCAAATCAATGTGGATTACCCGGACTTTAAATTCATTGATGCAGAATCAATTCGCGGGTTAAACATCTTCAACGCTAAAGACGTTCCCATCATCGGTGAAGTTGCTACGATCAGAGGCTTTGACAGCGACAGCTTCGAAATCGAAATCACCGGGATCCCGAAACACGATTACGCCACCCTATTCCCTGCACACACAGAAGCTTATGAAAATCAGTTCAAAAGCCAACTACGTAGCGGTGTCGAATAAATAGCCATCGCCGGACCTGTAGACTTATAAATCTGAAAACGGGCTACGCACCCCATTGGCGCCATGCTGTAACACATGTGTATAGATCTGCGTAGTTTTCACATCACTGTGCCCCAGCTGTTCTTGTACGGTTCTGATATCTGTACCCCTAGATAATAAATGGGTGGCAAATGAATGCCGTAGCGTATGACAGCTGACATTCTTACTAATGCCCGCCTCACGAGACGCCTGTTTCACGGCTTTTTGTATTGAACTCGGGTCAATATGATGACGCCGCAATGCACCATTTTCAGGGTCATGACTTAAGCTACGAGCAGCAAACAAAAATTGCCATAAGATAGATTTCGGTGCTTCCGGTGTTTTTACTGCTAACGCAAACGGCATCCAAACACCGGCATAATTCGGATGCGTCAGATCTTGCTCATGATAGAACGTCACTTGGCGAATTTGTTCTTGTAATGCAGGCACCAATTCGGGAGCTAATGTAACCCGTCGATGTTTACCGCCTTTGCCATTCCAAATCATTAACGATAAATAATTGAAATCGACATCCTGCACACGCAAACGCATGGCTTCCATTACCCGCAGCCCACTGCCATACATCAATTGCGCCGGTAAACGTAAATGCGCAGGTAATACCGCGAGTAAATCGCGAATTTCTGTGGGTGTTAATACGGTTGGTAATTTTCGCTGTTTCGCACTGCGTTGGAAATTAAGCTCTAGTGTTAAAGGCACAGCAATAATGTCTTTATATAAAAACGCCAAGGCATTTAAAGCTAAGGCCTGCGTTTTTACTGCGACAGTGCGGTCATTAGCCAGAAAAGAGAGAAACTGTTCAACTTCAATATTTCCCATTTGAGTTGGGTGTTGATTGTGATGGAAACGAATGAACATGCGGATCCAGTAAATATAAGACTCTATCGTTTTTTGAGCGTATTGCCGGGTGACCATATACTCAAAAATCGAGGCTAAAAATGGGGAGGAAGGTTTCTGCATTCGTCATGAATATGTATATAAAAACAGTAATCTAATATTACTATAACTTTAGTTACTGCTATGCGACCGTTGTTTTACCGGTTTTATTTAAGCAACATAACAATATGAATTAATTGGTTTTATGGTGGTTTTGTAAAAATTAACAGGTAGATTTTTTGACCAAAGAACACTTAGAGGCTGCAGTGGGGTTATCAGTGTAATTTGATTGCGGGGCATATTCTTTACGAATCTTGCCCTGCTTAAGTATTTTTTATTTCAGTACAATCTTAAATTCATTACCCATGAATTCAATAATATCGCCAGAAATGATTTTCTTACGCTTTCTAGTTTCCACCAACCCATTTACCAGCACTTGACCATCATCAATGACTGCTTTGGCTTCGCCGCCACTTGATACGATGCTTTCAAACTTTAATATTTTATAAAGCTCGACAGGCTCTTGTGTAATTTCGATTTCTTTCATTATTTTGATTTCCTCATCATTGACATGAAAAGCCGGCACAGAAATTTGTGGCGGCTGAATTTGTTTTATTGTAACAATCTACAAAATATTTATTTTCGCCATTTTGCCCATGGATCATCACTAACCGCTGGAGCCGTGGAATATGGCGAAGACCATTTATTCTCTTTATGCGATGAAGACCGGCCAGCATAATTTGAGTTATGACTACGACTCTGATTATGCGAAGCCGCTTTTCTCGAGCGTTTTTCACGTAGTCGTTCGGCATCTTCCAAACTCAGTTCAGCAGGCAAGCCAGGAACCTGATCGGCAGGCACAATACGCTCTCTTGGTGAAAGCTGAAACTGGGCGTCTGATGCCTTTGGTAAGCTTTTGAATTGATATAAGTAGAAATTTTCAACCTTTTCGCGGGCCCAATCCGTTTTTTTAAGGAACTTAATACTGGACTCAATGCTTGGATTACTTTTAAAACAGTTGATATTCAAATAAGCAAAAAGAATTTCAAAACCGTAATGATTGACTATATCAGTGAGTAAGTTTTTTAAACTAAGACCGTGTAATGGGTTGTTCTGATAGCCAACTGGATCGTTCATTAATAG
The DNA here is from genome assembly GCF_963676665.1 of uncultured Tolumonas sp. NCBI lineage: Bacteria > Pseudomonadati > Pseudomonadota > Gammaproteobacteria > Aeromonadales > Aeromonadaceae > Tolumonas > uncultured Tolumonas sp. The sequence continues at coordinate 507,825 of NZ_OY781378.1, read as the reverse complement.
ATTAACCAAGTAAAAAAGTAATCGTTCATTATACCAGCCAGAACACAAACTGTGGACGCAAGATCGGTAAGTTTAGGATTTACACTGCATTCTCTTCATAAAATAAGCATCCAATAGTATAAATATCGAACGGGATAAAAAACTCTACAACCCAGGTTGATGATATTGAAAATCGCCATTCTCGATGATTATCAAAATGCAGTAAAAGCACTGCCGTGTTTCTCTTTGCTAAATGAGCATGAAGTTTTTGTTTTTACCGATAAAGCAACTTCGCTTGAAGCTCAGATCCAACGACTTTATGACATGGATGCAGTTGTTCTTATCCGCGAGCGTACACCAATCACAGAAGCGCTGCTGGCACAATTACCTAATCTCAAACTCATCAGTCAAACCGGCAAAATCAGCCAACATATTGATATTACGGCTTGTCAAAAACATGGCGTAGCGATTACCGAAGGAGTGGGTTCTGCGGTTGCACCTGCGGAGTTATGTTGGGCCTTAGTGCTTGCCGCAAGCCGGCATCTGGTTCCGTATGCACAAAATCTACAGTCTGGTTTGTGGCAAAACTCAGGCAGTTTAGGTTTAGGCCGTACCCTGGAAGGGCTAACTTTTGGGATTTGGGGCTACGGGCGAATAGGTCAACGCATCGCTCAGTATGCCAAAGCATTTGGTATGCATATTTTGGTGTGGGGCAGTGAGACATCCCGACAGCAGGCAATACAAGATGGTTTTAAAACTGCTAAATCAAAAGCTGATTTTTTCTCTCAAGCTGATGTTGTTTCGTTACACCTGAGATTAAATGACACAACACGCGAGTGTGTTCGTTTTAATGATCTACAACTGATGAAAGCTGATGCCCTGCTGGTGAATGTCAGTCGGGCTGAATTGATAGAAAAATCCGCCTTACTACGTTCATTACAGACAGGAAAACCGGGTTTTGCTGCATTAGATGTTTTTGAAGCAGAACCGCTTGATGCAGAAACAGAACCGTTACTGACGATGCCAAATGTGCTTTGTTCACCACATTTGGGCTATGTTGAGAAAAATAGTTATGCGCTTTATTTCAAAACCGCATTTGAAAATGTGATTAATTTTTTTAATGGTAATCCACAACACATTATCCGAAGTTAATGCGTTCAATTACAAATTTATTCACAGAAAAAAGTTCCTAACGACTATTTAGCTTATATTTAGAATAACTGTTACGTTGGTAACGTAGTCACCAGTGTGTACACATAACAAATGGTTTTACGGTTTCTATATAGAGCTCATAGACTGGACCTTAAGAATTAAACATTTCAAAAATTCCATCTAAGGTCCTATTTTTCTTGGCTTTTCTTTGTTGGGCTTTTTTCGCATTCTTTGATATATACGCTATAGCCCATTCCAGCCGAGCCGTTATTTCCAACCATGCTTGATGAATATAAGCCTCCAGTAGTGGTAACAACCAAACATCAACATTCTTCCCTGCTTTGTACACCGAAGCGGATGGCATACTTTGCATCGCGATGTACCTGCGGATGATCAATGCCAGCAAACTGGCCCAGACCAATCCTTTCATGATGGCTTGTTGGCCCGTTGCAAAACTTCGCCAGTTTGTATCGGATTTCAGCTCTTTAAACAGTAACTCAACCTGCCAACGACACCGGTAAATCATCATGATCTCATCGGCTGACCACGTTGTTGCTGGTAAATTGGTGACCCAGATACAAAATCGTTTTTCTTCTGCAAACCAACGACGGACTAACCGGAATTCATCCGCGCCTCGCTTGATTTTTAAGTCCAAAACCTCTGAGCGATTCATTTTTCGGTCGATTTCTTTGAGTTTCAGACCGGCGAGTTTGGGTAATATCCGACCCTGACCATTGCGTGCTTCGATTATCACTGGATTGAGGTTTTTACCGCCTCTGACGATGAATGAACCGCCATGTTCAGATAACTGACTGAAATACTTGAAGTCTACATACCCGGCATCCGCCAGCAGCAACTGATTGCGCATCAGTTCTGTTTTCGGCAAATACGCCCGCTCTGAAGCTGTATCGGCGGTGATCATCATGGCTTTTGGCATTTGATGTTTTAGCGATAACGTCATATGACATTCAATCGCCGCCGGATGGGTTGGAAATCGACTTGGGAAAACTTCCGCTAAGCCATCATGAACTCGGAAAGAACTGCCATCCTGTAACAGGATATCGTCAAAACAGTCGAGTTTGGTGGGCAACTTTGCTTTCAGTGCCAAAACAAACTGCGCAATAGCAAACTCGGTTAACTGTTGCATTAATTGTGCAAACGCCGGTTTTCGTAATTGATTATGAAAGGGCTTATAAGCCACAAACTGTTTTTCACTGAGACTCATTCCATTGAATTGTCGATGAAGATCCGCGATAGCATGACAATTCCCTTTACTGAGCGCAGCAAGCAGACTCAGGACTAACGATTGAGGTTCAATGGTCCGTTCACGTTTTAAGAAGCCAGTACGTCTGGCGACTCTGGTTATAAAATCTGGACAGAAGAATTGCGATAATTGGTGTTTTAAGGAGATAATCGTCATCGGCTTCATGGTTGATGAGAAATGGTTTGGCGACGATTATCTGATCATAAATGAGGCCATTTTTCTATCTGAAATAAAGAGTTATCGCTTAAGATCCTGTCTATGATATAGAGCTAACCTATGCATCCTGAACGTCAACACCTTATTCGTTCATTATTTGATGAATACATAGATATGTATTCATCACGCGATGAGCGTCTACTCTCACGCTTTAGTGATAATTTTAGCGGTTATGCGGGTAGCAGCGACATTCTTGTTACAAATAAAAAAGAATGGATACGGATTACAAAGCAAGACTTTACACAAGTGCCAGGAAAAATTCGTATCGAAATGTTGGATTTGTCGTTGCAAGATTTAAGCGACGATATTGTTGCCGTTACTGCATTTTTCCATATTCACCTGCCAGTGCCCGAATTCCTACTGTCACGTGAAACAGCCCGATTAACACTAATGTTCCGGCGTGAGGATGGTGATTGGAAGATTACTTATAGTGGGATCTCTATTCCGTATGGTTTGGCGAAGGATAATGAAATTTATCCGATGACACGATTGGAAGAACGTAACCTTGAGTTAGAACAGATTATTGCAACCCGCACAGCCGAGTTAGCGGAAATTAATAAAAATCTGGAAATATTGAGCAATACGGATGGCTTGACCGGCATAGCCAATCGCCGCCATTTTGATCATATGCTGAAACAAGAATGGAATCGGTGTCAGCGAGCGAATACGCCCTTGTCGCTGATTATGCTGGATATTGACCACTTCAAACAATTTAACGATCTCTATGGTCATCTCGCAGGAGATGATTGTCTTAAGGCGCTTGCCTATGCGCTATCTCAAGCTGGACGTCGAGCTGGAGAATTAACTGCGCGCTATGGAGGTGAAGAATTTGTCATCCTTTTACCCAATATGGACAAACAAGCAGCACAAGAAACGGCAGAACATATTCGTCAAGTAATCTTGTCGATGGCAATTCCCCAAGAAAATGCAATATCCGGCATCGTTACTGTAAGTCTTGGCGTAGCATACTTGTTACCATCAAGCCACCAACTTCCGATTGAATTAGTAAGACAAGCCGACACAGCGCTCTATCGTGCGAAATTAGCTGGACGTAACTGCATGCGATTTGAAGCGTAATAGAGAACTCGTGATCGCCAGTATGCCCGCTTACGGGCGAATAACAGCTAAAGCATTATTACTGCTTGGATCTAAAGATCCTAGGGCTAGCGCATTTTGCGCATAAAGTACTATAGTGATTTTATGAAAAATATATCTCATGCGCCGCCACATAATTTCACTGACTTACTGTTAGATGCAGTCTGTGTTGTTGATCGGGATGGTTATTTCCTTTTTGTCAGTGCAGCCAGTGAACAAATTTTTGGTTATAAACCAGAAGAGATGATTGGCAGAGCCATGATCGAATTTGTGCACCCGGGAGATAAGGAAAAAACACTCAATACCGTCAATGAAATTATGAACGGTGAATTAAAACCTTACTTTGAAAACCGCTATGTGCGTAAAGATGGAAAAACAGCTCACATCATGTGGTCTGCTCGCTGGTCAGAGTCAGAACAAGTCAGGGTTGCAGTCGCGCGTGATGTAACAGAGCGCAAACGTGCTGAATCCATGCAGGCCGCAGTCTATGCGATTTCAGAGGCCGCCAATACCCCTGGAGACTTAACGGCGTTGTTTCAGCGTATTCATGAAATAGTGGATGAGCTGCTACTAGCCACTAATTTTATTGTCGCACTCTACGATGCACAAAATGACAAGCTCCATTATCCTTACTATGCCCATCCAGAGAGTATTATTTCGACACCGAAAGCACAGATATTACACGCATTAACTTCAACAATAATTCACACGAGCCAAAGCTTGTTGCTCACACCAGAAAATGCACTGTCTGTGCTATCACAGTTAAATATTAACGCCAACTTGGACGAGCTAAACTGGCTTGGCGCGCCATTAAGATCAGCCGATGATTTGATTGGAGCACTGATTGTATTAAGTTCAACGGACGACGCCAGTTTTACCGAACAAGACAGAGAATTACTGCAGTTTATTGCTATTCAGGTAGCGGCGGCAGTTGAACGCAAAAGAATGCATGCCCGCTTAGAACACATGGCCCGTCACGATCAGCTGACTAATTTACCGAACCGGGCACTGTTTTTGGACCGCCTACAAACAGCCTTAGCCAGAGCACATCGAGGGCGTTCTCAACTGGCCATCTTGTATCTTGATTTAGATAAATTCAAACAAGTCAACGATACCTATGGCCATATCACCGGAGACCATTTATTACAGGAAGTGGCTCGTCGTTTAACCAACTGCATTCGTGAATCTGACACAGTAGGTCGTTTAGGTGGGGATGAATTTATCGTTCTACTTGATGAAATAGCGCAACGTGAAGATACCGACCTTATCAAAGCAAAAATCGTTAGGACGCTATCTGAACCTTATCAACTCGCGAAAACAACGCTGCAAATCACCCCCAGCATCGGTGTGGCGGTGTATCCAGAAAACGGCACTGACAGTAATGAATTGATCCGTTATGCCGATGATGCCATGTATCAAGCCAAACGAATTCGCTCTTAACCCGAACACTATTATTTTTCCTCACTATTCAGTCGCCTCCCGAGCAATCTTGTTTGTACTGTGTATTAATTTCCAACCATCAAATGATAATAAGAATTATACTTAATATGCTTATGCTCGTTCTCTAAGGAGAAATGATATGGCAACTCTGTCACTTGGTTTGCAGTCCGTTAAAGTCATTGCACTGGCAGTCGCAGACCAAAAAAGAGCGGAACAGTTTTACGGAGAAACTCTCGGTCTTCCACCCGCTTATGAAGCGAACGTTTTAGTTGGCTTTTCACTGGGGCAAACCGTCTTAATGTTGAAAAACATCAACGATAACTGGTATGGCATTCCCACATCAGAGCCCAACCCAAGGATCACATTTGCCTGCGATTACGCACCTGATACAGAAGCATTCCTGCAATCACGTGGGGTCACGATCGCCGACCCGGTAGAAGTATATGATTCCAGCTTCTATGTCGGCAGCTTTCTGGATAGTGAAGGTAATAAGCTCTGGTTCTGTTCCGCTCTGGAACGCTAACTAATCGTTTATTTTTCGGTGCCAACTCGTTCCCATCGATACCGGTGGGAACCCGCCCCCTAATGCGTATACACTATCTCGTCATGACTATCGGATTAGTCACCTCACCCACCGCAGGAATTTATGTCCATCGAAATAACTAATTTAAATACGTCAGAAATTACCTGTGCCAACTGCCAGGCCTGCTGTTGTCGGTTAGAGGTCATGCTGATCTCTGATACAGGCGTTCCAGAGCATTTAATTGCTATCGATGCCTGGGGCGGTGAAGTGATGGCGCGGCTTGATGATGGCTGGTGTGCAGCACTCGATCGTGAAACATTAATGTGCACAATTTACGAACATCGCCCGGCTATTTGCAGAGATTTTGAAATGGCGGAACACGAATGTCTGACCGAACGAAAAGAATATGGTTTATCTGTTTAAGTCCATTACCTGCACCAACCGACTCCATACCTCAACTTTTTTTTGCTTATTTTCCGTACTAACACCACATTTTGAGTACAACCGGACGAAAACAGGCGCTATTATGTCGCCCCTTTGAGCAAACATGCACATAGCATGTGACTCAAAAACTCATAATGGCGGTAAATAGTCGCCTTTCAACAAGTCAATTAATCAGCAAAGGTGCCCCATGAGCAGTTTACCTCCGTGCCCAAAATGTAACTCCGAATACACATATGAAGATGGCAGCATGATCATCTGCCCTGAGTGTGCGCATGAATGGTCTAAAGATGCCGCCGAAAGCGTAGAAGAAACCAAAGTGTTCCGTGATGCCCATGGCAATGAACTGAAAGATGGCGACACCGTAACCGTCATTAAAGATCTGAAAGTTAAAGGCTCATCATTAGTCGTTAAGATCGGTACTAAAGTGAAAAATATCCGCCTGATCGACGGTGATCATGACATCGACTGTAAAATCGATGGTATCGGTGCGATGCAGCTGAAAACCGAATTTGTGAAAAAAGCCTAAGCCTAAATTCAAAGCCGGATGGCCCCATCCGGCTGCTTACAAAAAAACATCCATCTTACTGACAGCGGCCACAATAATATCTGTTAAAATTCCCAGACATTTTAGCAGTGGGTCACGGTGACACTACTGCAGCTCAAATCAGGATATGTTTGTGACCAATAATGATATTATGCGCCGCCTCCGCTATGCCTTCGATTTTAACGATGCCAAAATGGTTGCCATCTTTGGCTTAGCTGATCACAAGGTAACCCGCGTTCAGGTCAGCAACTGGTTAAAAAACGATTCTGATCCTGATTATCAAGCTTGCAATGACGCCACCTTTGCATTGTTCCTGAATGGTTTGATCAATGAAAAACGCGGTAAAAAAGAAGGTGCACAACCCGCGCCAGAGCAATCGTTGACCAATAACATTATCTTCCGAAAACTGAAGATCGCATTAGATCTGAAAGACGATGACATCTTAGCCCTCATGGATCTGGCCGATTTACGCATCAGTAAACATGAACTGAGTGCCTTTTTCCGCAAACCAGACCATAAACATTACCGTGAATGCAAAGATCAGATCTTACGCAATTTCTTAAAAGGTATTCAGCTAAAACTTCGCCCAGGCGATCAGTCTGAAACCTTCGAATAAGCCGTCTGTTTTGCTTGCCATATCACCTTCATAAAGAAGTGATGGCAAGCAAACTTTAGCCGCATTTCCCCCGCTAAATCAGCAACACAACCGCTCCAGCCATTTGCTTTCACACTATGAAGATCACGTTATGTGATGGTTATATTGCCGATCATTTGATTCAACCACCACTTTTTGAGTCCTCATTGTGTTAAAAAGCGTCAATTAAGCAGCAAAATAACATGACGGGAATAACCATGATTCAGGATGAACAACTGCAAAACGTGGTACGCAGATTAGCTGAATTACCCGCTGTTGAAGCGGTGGTATTAGCAGGCTCTTACGCGACACAGACGACCGACCATCATTCCGATTACGATGTTTATGTATATAGCTCTACCCCTATTAGCGTAGAACTGCGTAAACAGGTTTTAGCTGGCCTTTATTCTTATATGGAGTTTAATAATCAGTATTGGGAAACGGAGGATGACGGCGTCTTACTCAATGGCAAAGAAATTGAGCTGATATATCGTGATTTGCATTGGCTTGAAAATACCTTAAAACGCACCGTGGTGGATTGTCAGGCTGACACCGGCTACAGCACCTGTTTCTGGAGTAACGTCGTTAACAGCATGGTATTGTTTGACCGTCATCATCAATTTACCAACCTGCAACAGCAATATGATGTCGCTTATCCGATTCAACTACAGCGCAATATCGTCGATAAAAATCGGGCACTGCTGCGCGGTAAGATCCCCTCTTATTTTGGCCAAATTGAAAAAGCGCTACTGCGCCATGATTTGGTATCCGTGAATCACCGGATCGCCGCTTTTCTTGCCAGCTATTTCGATATTTTGTTTGCAGTTAACCAGCTAAAACACCCAGGTGAGAAAAAGATATTACCCCTGTTGAAACAGCAGGCCGCGTTGTTGCCCGACAATATGGAAACACAGATCACCGAGATCCTGACGTTGTCAGCCAGCGGTTCGGGTGAGTTGTTATCGTTATTAAATACATTGATCGAAACGTTGGATCAGCTGCTGATTCAATCTGGTTTTAATATTCGCCCAGTCACGGTAGATGATACCGCCCACCAACTGTTGCAAGATGCCGGGCTTAACAGCACCGATCTGCAACCAGATAAAGTCAGTTTATGGGGTTATTTCACCGGCGAAAAACTGACTGGCATCATTGGGCTGGAATGTTATGGCGACATAGGTCTGCTACGCTCTCTGGCGGTGCATGAAACAGAACGTCAGCAAGGAATTGGCCAAAAACTGGTGACCTATCTGGAACAGCAAGCTCGGGATAAAAATATCAAGACGTTGTATTTATTAACGCAAACTGCCGAGCAATTTTTCAGTCACCAAGGTTATACGATCACTCCACGCAATGAAGCGCCAGATGTGATCCGCAATACCTCGCAATTTGCCAGACTTTGCCCGGCATCGTCGCAATTATTAAGTAAACAATTAGCCTGATGGATAATCCCTGATTTAAGAGCTGCAGGAAAGCATTGAACAACCGGGTTTATGTCGCGCCCAATCTGGCCGTTTTTGCGCATAGGCTGCTTTGCCCGGTTGTTCGGTATAAGGGTGACGCAGCACCGCTAACAACTCAGCGATCGGCTGATAATCTCCTTGTTCAGCCGCCTCAATCACTTGTTGCGACAGATAATTACGCAACACATAAACGGGATTAACCTGATTCATCCGAGCAGCACGATCTTCCGGCAAAATACCTTCGCTTAAGACCCGCTGACTGTAATCGTTCAGCCATTGCGTCAAGGCCAGTTGATTCTGCACCAACAGATCGTCGCGATAAAAAGCCTCTGCCAGCAGAGATAAATCTGGCTGTGTTACATCCAGATACGCTAGTCGGCGGAAAAACAACGTCATATCAACTTCAGCTTGCTGCAATAGATCAAACAAGCGATTCACCAGTTCACTGTCTTCCGACCGCCACAGCTGCCAACCTAATTTCGCTGCCAGCATGTTGCCCATTGCCAGCGCAAAGACCTCATCAAACTCTGTAATGCCTTCCGAGAAAATAGCCTGATCGGGTATCACAGTCGCTAATGCTTCCGCCAAGCGTTGTAGGTTCCAGCGGGCGATTGCCGGTTGCCGGCCAAAGCAGTAACGCAACCCTTCGGCATCGGTGGTGTTGGGAGTCCAGTGCAGATCGAAATTATCAACCCAACCATACGGACCGTAATCGATGGTTAAGCCCAAGATCGACATGTTGTCGGTATTCATGACTCCATGCACAAAACCAATCCGCGTCCATTCCACCATCAGTTTTGCGGTAGTGCGGCAGATCTCTCGAAACCACAAGGCACGGCGTTGTTCCACTGGTTCCGCCAACAGATGTGAAAAATCGCGATCGATGGTGAAATCGATAAGTTGATTTAACTGGCTGAGTTCACCGCGCATGGCCGGCAACTGGAAATGGCCAAAGCGGATAAAAGAAGGCGCAACCCGGCAGACGATCGCGCCCGGTTCCGCTTTCGGATTGCCGTCATAAAACATATCGCGCCAAATAGCATCGCCCGTTAATACCAGACTCAGCGCACGCGTGGTCGGCACACCGAGATGAAACATCGCTTCACTGCAAAGAAATTCACGAATGGATGAACGCAAAACAGCACGGCCATCAGCACGGCGCGAATACGGTGTCGGCCCAGCGCCTTTGAGTTGCAACTCCCAACGCTGCTGAGCATGCAGTAATTCGCCTAAACTGATCGCGCGACCATCGCCCAACTGCCCGGCCCATTGGCCAAATTGGTGACCACCATAACAGGTCGCAAAAGGTGACATGCCATCTAATAATTCATTGCCCGCCAAGGCCGCTACCCACTCGGGTTGTTGTAAATCAGCGGGTGTCAGACCCAGTAACGCCGCCACCTCGGCAGAACTGGCGATCAGTTGCGGTTGTGGCACCGGAGTTGGTGTCACGGTTGACCAGAATGCTGCGTTGACCTGCCGGGTTTGATTTACTGTCAGCGGATCGCCCGGTAGTTCGTGAATAAAGCGGTTATCGAAATTCAAAGATGCCATGCATCAGGCTCATATTGCGATTGGTTGACTATAATCAGCAATACGCAGCCCACAGCAGAGCGATCAATTCTTCATACAACTCTGATTATTAACTACCGGATTGAACAGAGCCATCACATCCTACTTGTTGCATTCAATCGCAATAATTGCGCAATAAAATATCAAATTAAGTCAATTTTAAGCTATTTATCATCAAAAACAACACCAACCATGCAAGTGATGTTTGACAAGTCCCGGTAAAAGGCGTATTCATTACTCAACAGATAAAAAAGGATATCGCTATGCGCTTTATGTCTCTGCTCCTACTCCTTCTCATCGCGGATTTTCGCGTGGGTTAGTTGCAGCTGAATAAAGGCTCAGAATCTAACGAACCCGCGCAGACAGCGCGGGTTTTTTATTACCGCCAGGCGCAAGACCATCAGTTTAATGAGGGAATTCATATGTCAGATCGCGTCATCATATTCGATACCACCTTGCGGGATGGTGAACAGGCATTACCAGCCAGCTTAACTGTACGTGAAAAATTGCAGATCGCGTTGGCGCTGGAGCGGCTGGGTGTTGACGTGATGGAAGTGGGGTTCCCGGTTTCTTCACCTGGTGATTTTTGAATCAGTACAGACTATCGCCCGTCAGATCAAAAACAGCCGGGTTTGTGCTTTGTCACGCGCGTTGCAAAAAGATATCGACGCGGCAGCAGAAGCACTGAAAGTCGCCGATCAGTTCCGTATTCATACCTTCCTGGCCACCTCAACCATTCACGTTGAAAGCAAATTGAAGAAGAGCTTTGAAGACGTATTAGAAATGGGTATCAACGCAGTGAAATACGCACGTCGCTTTACTGATGACGTCGAATTCTCTTGTGAAGATGCGGGCCGTACCCCGATCGACAATTTGTGCCGGATGGTGGAAGCCGCGATCACTGCCGGTGCCCGTACCATCAACATTCCCGATACCGTCGGTTACACTATTCCATCTGAATTTGGTGGCATCATTCACACCTTGTTCAACCGTGTGCCAAACATTGATAAAGCCATTATTTCAGTACACTGCCACGATGATTTGGGGTTGTCCGTCGCCAACTCAATCAGTGCCGTACAGATGGGCGCACGCCAAATCGAATGTACCATCAATGGTATCGGTGAGCGTGCTGGCAACTGCTCGCTGGAAGAAATTGCGATGATCCTGAAAACCCGTCAGGATCTGATTGGTGTGCACACCAACATCAAACATCAGGAAATTCATCGCACCAGCCAGTTGGTCAGCCAATTGTGCAATATGCCGGTGCAGTTGAACAAAGCCATTGTTGGCGGCAATGCGTTCTCACACAGCTCTGGTATTCATCAGGATGGTGTGCTGAAAGCGAAAAACACCTACGAAATCATTACCCCGGAAAGTGTCGGTTTGAACCAGAACACTTTGAACCTGACTTCCCGCTCTGGTCGCCACGTCATCAAACACCGTTTGGCCTTGTTGGGTTATGCCGAAGGTTCCTATGATTTGGATCAGATTTACACCAGCTTCCTGCAATTGGCGGATAAAAAAGGCCAAGTCTTCGATTATGATTTGGAAGCCTTGTTGTTCTTCAGCCAAATTCAGGAAGAACCTGAACATTTCAAACTGAATTACCTGAGCGTGCAATCCGGTGGTAGCGTGATGGCGACCGCCAGTGTGCGCATGAAAGTGGGTGATGAAGAAGTCACTGAAGCGGCGACGGGTAATGGCCCTGTCGATGCAGTATATCAATGCATCAACCGCATCACTGGTTATGAAATCAATATCAGTAAATACGATCTGAAGAGCAAAGGCATTGGTAAAGATGCGCTGGGTCAGGTTGATATCGTGGCAGAATTCCAGGGCCGTAAATTCCACGGCATGGGTCTGGCAACCGACATCGTTGAATCTTCAGCACAAGCGTTGGTGCATGTGATCAACAATATTTATCGTGCTTTGCAGGTTGCAGAGCACAAAGAACGTTTCGCACAAAAATCAGTCATGGAGACTCTGTAATGGCAAGTTACCAAATCGCGGTGTTGCCCGGTGATGGCATCGGTCCGGAAGTAATGGCCGAAGCGATCAAGGTTCTGGACAAGGTTCAGTCCGTTTTTGGCATCGAATTTAAATTTAGTCAGCATGATGTCGGTGGTATTGCCATCGACAATCACGGCTGCCCGCTGCCAGCGAGCACACTGCAAGCCTGTGAAGCCGCTGATGCGGTGCTGTTCGGCTCAGTCGGTGGCCCGAAATGGGAACACCTGCCACCGAACGAACAACCAGAACGCGGTGCATTGCTTCCATTACGTGGTCACTTCAAGCTGTTCTGTAACCTGCGTCCGGCACAAATCCACAAGGGTTTGAACGCGCTGTCACCACTGCGTGCAGATATTTCTGATCGCGGTTTCGATATCGTCTGTGTGCGTGAGTTGACTGGTGGTATCTATTTCGGTCAACCGAAAGGCCGTGAAGGCGAAGGCGCGATGGAAAAAGCGTTTGATACCGAAGTGTATCACCGCTATGAAATCGAACGCATTGCCAAGATCGCGTTTGAATCAGCACGAGTTCGCCGTCACAAAGTGACCTCTATCGACAAAGCCAACGTACTGCAGAGCTCAATTCTGTGGCGTCAGGTGGTGACAGAAGTTGCGAAAGATTATCCGGATGTGGAACTCAACCACATGTATATCGACAACGCGACCATGCAGTTGGTGAAAGATCCATCCCAGTTCGACATTCTGCTGTGCTCTAACCTGTTCGGCGACATTCTGTCAGACGAATGCGCGATGATCACCGGTTCCATGGGCATGCTGCCATCAGCCAGCCTGAATGCCGATGGTTTTGGTCTGTATGAACCCGCGGGTGGTTCGGCCCCCGACATCGCCGGTAAAGGTATTGCTAACCCGGTGGCGCAGATCCTGTCTGCAGCACTGATGTTGCGTTACAGCTTCAAAGAAGAAAACGCAGCCCAAGCGATTGAACGCGCGATTGCTGAAACACTGGCCGATGGTTATTTCACTGGCGACCTGACACAAGGTGTTGGCAAACATCCGGTGCAAAGCACCAGCGATATGGGTTCACAAATTGCCGCACGTATCCGGGAGATCTAAGCATGGCTAAGACGCTTTATCAGAAAGTATTTGAAGCGCATGTGGTGCACGAAGCCGCAGGCGAAACACCGATCATTTATATCGATCGTCATCTGGTGCATGAAGTCACCAGCCCGCAGGCGTTTGATGGTCTGCGTGAGAAAGGTCGTAAAGTACGTCGTACCGACCGTACCTGGGCGACCATGGATCACAACGTTTCCACCACCACTAACGACATCAACGCTTCCGGTGAGATGGCGCGTGTGCAGATGCAGACACTGATGAAAAACACCGAAGATTTCGGTGTGCCTTTGTATGGTCTGAACCACAAATGGCAAGGTATCGTGCATGTAATGGGCCCAGAGATCGGCCTGACACTGCCGGGCACCACCATCGTTTGTGGCGACTCCCACACAGCAACGCATGGTGCGTTTGGCGCACTGGCTTTCGGTATCGGTACGTCGGAAGTTGAGCATGTATTGGCAACCCAGACCCTGAAACAAAGCCGTGCTAAAACCATGAAGATCGAAGTGACCGGTAAAGTCGGCCCAGGCGTGACTGCAAAAGATATCGTACTGGCCATTATCGGTAAAACCGGCACGGCTGGTGGCACGGGTTATGTGGTGGAATTCTGTGGCACTGCTATTCAGGCACTGACCATGGAAGAGCGTATGACCGTCTGTAACATGGCAATCGAGCTGGGTGCGAAAGCCGGTATGGTTGCTGCCGACCAGACCACGTTTGATTACCTGAAAGGCCGTCCGTTTGCACCGAAAGGCGCGGATTGGGATGCTGCGGTTGCCTACTGGTCAACACTGAAAACCGATGCCGGTGCCAAATTTGACGCTGAGCTGGTATTAGATGGTAACGCGATCGAACCACAAGTGACTTGGGGTACCAACCCAGGCCAGGTGATCAGCATCAATACGCCGATCCCGGCACCAGAAGATTTCGCTGATCCAGTCGCCCGTAGTTCTGCGCAAAAAGCGCTGGAATACATGGCACTGACCGCGGGTCAAAAATTGTCTGACGTGAAGATCGATAAAGCCTTTATCGGTTCTTGCACCAATGGCCGTATCGAAGACATCCGTGCTGCTGCTGCCGTGGCAAAAGGCCGTAAAGTCGCTGCGGGCGTTCAGGCGCTGGTAGTTCCTGGCTCACAACAAGTGAAAGCGCAAGCAGAAGCAGAAGGTCTGGATAAGATCCTGACCGAAGCGGGTTTTGAATGGCGTCTGCCGGGTTGCTCCATGTGTCTGGCAATGAACAACGACCGTCTGGAACCGGGCGAACGTTGTGCAGCCACCAGCAACCGTAACTTCGAAGGCCGTCAAGGCCGTGGTGGTCGCACTCATCTGGTCAGCCCTGCGATGGCTGCCGCTGCCGCGATTGCCGGTCATTTCGTTGACGTTCGTGAACTGTAAGGAGCACCGCCATGCAAGAGTTTAAACAACATACCGGTCTGGCTGTGCCTCTCGACAGTGCCAACGTCGATACTGACCAGATCATTCCGAAACAGTTTTTACAACGTGTTTCCAAACTGGGTTTTGGTCAGAATCTGTTTCACGACTGGCGTTTTCTGGACGATGCCGGCACTCAGCCAAACCCGGAATTCGTACTGAACTTCCCACGCTACCAGGGTGCTTCTATCCTGTTAGCGCGTGAAAACTTCGGTAACGGCTCCAGCCGTGAACATGCGCCATGGGCGCTGGCTGATTACGGTCTGAAAGCGGTGATCGCGCCAAGTTTTGCCGACATTTTCTACGGCAACTCGCTGAACAACGGCCTGCTGGTTGTACGTCTGAAAGACGACGAAGTGGATGCCCTGTTCAAGCTGGTGGAAGCCAACGAAGGCCAAACTATTACCGTCGATCTGGAAGCGAAAGAAGTGCGCGCTGCGGATTACTGCTTCAAGTTTGAAATCGATGATTTCCGCCGTTACTGCATCATGAATGGTCTGGATAACATCGGCCTGACACTGCAACACGCAGATGCGATTGATGCGTATGAAGCCAAACAACCGGCCTGGTTGTAATTCATATCTTCATGTCACAAGGGAGCTTCGGCTCCCTTTTCTTTGTGTCATATATTTGTTATCCCGCTGTCATAAATTCGTCAGATGAATCCGACACTCTTTTGTTTATTCGAAACAGGAGAAAGCACGATGGATAAATCATTTACTCTTAACCTCACCACTTCCGCATTGGTTCTGGCACTCGGCACCAGCTTAATAACTTTTTCTGCTTCTGCCGCTGTCAATTACGCCGACCGCCATGCACAAGGTGATATCACTCAGCAAGGTGGCGCTCGTCGCCTGACTGCTGATCAAACTGAAATGCTGAAAGCCTCTTTGTCAGATAAAAAAGCTAAAAACGTTATCCTGCTGATTGGTGATGGTATGGGCGATTCTGAAATTACGATCGCCCGTAACTATGCCATGGGCGCCGGCGGTTACTTCAAAGGTATTGATGCGCTACCGTTCACAGGTCAGTACACCCATTACTCGTTGGATAAAAAAACACACAAGCCAAACTATGTCACTGACTCAGCCGCGTCAGCAACGGCTTGGTCAACTGGCGTAAAAACCTATAACGGTGCATTGGCTGTCGATGTGAACGGCAAACCATTCCCAACACTGCTGGAAATGGCAAAAAAAGCAGGTAAAGCAACAGGAAACGTTTCAACCGCGGAACTACAAGACGCCACACCGGCCGCGCTGTTTGCCCATGTCACCGCACGTAAATGCTATGGCCCGAAAGCCACTACAGAAAAATGCCCCGATAATGCCATCGAAAATGGTGGTTTAGGTTCCATCACGGAACAGATGTTAAAAGCACGTGCCGATGTCACTTTGGGTGGTGGCGCCAAAACATTCGCGGAAACAGTTCCCGCTGGTGAATGGAAAGACAAAACATTGCATGATGTAGCGAGTTCTGAGGGCTATCAAATTGTCTCTGACCTCGATAGCCTGAAAGCGATCAAAACCGCAAATCAGAAACAGCCACTGTTAGGTTTATTTGCCGAAGGTAATATGCCGGTACGCTGGAAAGGGCCAAAAGCCTCTCTGCACGCCAATCTGGAAAAAGACCCGGTAAAATGTGAAATCAACGATGCCAGAACCGCGAGCATTCCAACTTTGGCTGATATGACCGGAAAAGCCATTGATCTGCTGAAAGCCAATAAAAATGGCTTCTTCCTGCAAGTGGAAGGTGCTTCGATTGATAAACAGGATCACGCTGCCAACCCTTGTGGTCAGATTGGTGAAACGGTTGATTTAGATGAAGCAGTGCAAAAAGCGTTAGAGTTTGCACGCAAAGATGGCAACACACTGGTGATCGTAACAGCAGACCATGCACATGCCAGCCAGATCATTCCAAATGATGTGAAAGCACCAGGGTTAGCCGAAACACTGATCACACATGATGATTCACCCATGACGGTCAGCTATGGTAACTCCGAAGATGCCGATGATCAGGAACATACCGGTGCGCAATTGCGTATTGCAGCCTTTGGCCCGCATGCTGGCAACGTGGTGGGTTTAACCGATCAGACTGATTTGCACTTCACGATCCGTACCGCTTTGGGTTTGAAATAACGCTTCACAATGCGCTGACTAACGTCAGTAAAGCTGGCTTATTACATGTTCCAATCCAAAACCAGTGGCTGGTGACCACTGGTTTTTTATATCTTCTTTTCTATCACTTTGATTTGACATACAACTCTGGCAACATGACCGCAACATGCTGTCATAACGGGAGTTAAATCATGACACCTACCCCACCGGTCAAACACCTGTGGCGCAACTTCTGGATGCTGTTAAAGCCATTCTGGGCATCGAAAGAAGGCAAGACAAAAGGTCTCATTCTGCTGATTGTGGTGCTGGCACTGAGTGCTGGTTCCGTCTATCTGCAAAAAGTGCTGAACAGCTGGCATAACCAGTTTTATAACTCGATTCAAGGTTATGACTTTCCCGAATTTAAAAGTTTATTGCTGACCTTCAGTTGGCTGGCAGCGATCTGGGTCTTAGTCGGTGTGCATCGTACTTACTTCAATCAGATGCTGCAGATCGTCTGGCGTCGCTGGCTGACACAAAACCGGATCGCGCACTGGTTGGAAAACAATAACTTCTACCGCCTGCAACTGACCGACCGGCAAACCGATAACCCTGACCAACGTATCGCCGAAGATATCAATGAGTTTGTCGGTTCCACACTGTCTTTGTCGATTGGCTTCTTGTCACAAATTGCCACCCTGTTCACCTTCCTTGGTGTGTTATGGACATTATCCAAACCATCTACGTTAACTCTCGGTAACACCACATTTCAACTGGCACAGGGTTACATGGTGTGGGCCGCGCTGGCCTATGCCGTGTTTGGTACGGTCATTACATTCTGGATTGGTCGCCCGTTGGTGCGGTTGAACTTCAACCAGCAACGCTATGAAGCGGATTTCCGTTTCTCACTGGTGCGCATGCGCGAAAATGCCG
This sequence comes from uncultured Tolumonas sp., assembly GCF_963676665.1. Classification (NCBI taxonomy): domain Bacteria; kingdom Pseudomonadati; phylum Pseudomonadota; class Gammaproteobacteria; order Aeromonadales; family Aeromonadaceae; genus Tolumonas; species uncultured Tolumonas sp. The sequence continues at coordinate 489,954 of NZ_OY781378.1, read as the reverse complement.
AGTCTATCGCGCTGTATCAGGGTGCCACGGAAGAAGGTGGTTATCTGCGCCAACGCTTCCTGCAAGTGGTCGATAACTTCTATGCCTTGATGAAACGCCAGAAAATTCTCGGCTTTTTCACGCTCGGTTTTAACCAGACGGCGGTAATTTTCCCGGTTATTCTGGCAGCGCCACTGTATTTCGCTAAACAGATCACCTTGGGTGATCTGATGCAGACACTGTCTGCGTTCGGCATTGTGCAGGGTTCGATGTCATTGCTGGTCGATAGCTATACCGATTTGGCGCGTTGGAAATCAGTGGTCGACCGTTTGGCGACCTTTGAACAAGGCTTACAACAGGCAGAAAACTTGCCGCGTCTGCAACCAGAAAAAACCGGTAACGCGCTGCAATTACAAAAAGTAGGTATCTCGCAACCGGACGGCACCAGCTTAATGGAAAATGCCAACTGGCAGCTGACCGCCGGCGATTCCTTGCTGATCCAAGGCCCGTCAGGTTGCGGTAAATCGACACTGCTACGCACACTGGCGGGTTTATGGCCTTTCGCGACCGGCAAAGTAAATTACCCGGCAAATTGCCAATCGCTGTTTTTGTCACAAAAACCCTATCTGCCGTTAGGCAGTCTGCGACAGGCCATGAGTTACCCGCTGACGGAAGTCAGCAGTGCTGATGCCATGAAAGCGCTGCAGGCTGTCGGGTTGGAAAAAGTCGCCGCTAAACTGGATGACGTAGAGCTATGGGGGCAGATTTTAAGTCTCGGTGAACAGCAGCGTGTCGCATTTGCCCGTATTCTGCTGGTGAAACCGGATGTGCTATTTTTAGATGAAGCAACTTCGGCGCTGGATGAACAAAGCGAAGCGCTGCTTTATCGCCTGCTGCGTCAGGAGTTGCCACAGACCATTATGGTCAGTGTTGGCCATCGCAGCACCTTGCATCCGTTCCACGAGAAAAAGCTGTTATGGCAGGAAAATGGACAATGGCAATTCGCCTGATCCCCATGCTTGGTCTGACACTGGCGGTGCTATGCGGCACAGCCAGTGCACGACAACTCGCTTTTTCCCGCGAAACCTTACAACTGCATTATGTCTGGCAATATGAAACAGCAGCGACACAGGCCTTTACACTGACACTACCGGAAGAAACCGCCTTGCCACCCTGGAGTGCATGGCGGCCAGCTCAGGCAGATGCATTTGTATTTCAGCAATTACTGCGCGATGCCCGCGAGCAATTTCCGGATGCCAGCTTTCGCTATAGTAAAACTACTGATGGTAGCACCGTAGATTTTCAAGCAACGGATCAAACGTTGTTACCGCAAATAAAAAGCTGGTTAGCGCAGCAACAAGAAACCTTGTTCATGGCGTATCTCGATCAACATTACTACAAACGTCATGATGGTAATAATGGTCATTTGATCCGCCCTGATCATGTTCGGATCGCGACTGACAGCAGCCCGGAATTGCAGGAAACAGCACAAGCGTTGCAGCGCATGATCATCAGCTCGGCCTCTGAAGAACAAAAACAGCGCTATCAGAACGATGAAAAATCGTTGGTGGTCGCAGGTTTATTAAATTTCGTGCAATCGATCCCGTACGACCCACTGGAAACCGCGAATGGTCAGCGTGGGGTTGGTTTTCTGATGCCAGAGCAAGTGTTAGCGCAAAACCGGGGGGATTGTGACAGTAAAAGCACACTGCTGATGTCATTGCTGATGGCACTGTATCCGGATTTACCACAGGCGATTGTCTATGTGCCGGATCATGCGTTTTTGGCGATCACGTTATCACGACGGGCAGGCAATGAAGAGACCATCAGTATAGATGGTCAACCGTTTATTCCGCTGGAAGTCACTGGCCCGGCAGAGATCCCACCGGGGATAGCGGGAGATAAAAGTCAGTTATACATCCGGAATAATCAGTATCAATATGAGCGGGTTCAGCTTACGACTACAAACTCAACCCCTAACTGATAAACACCATCCACTTTATCTGCGCGAATGATTTTAGCCTCGGCCACAAACGGCGGCAGTGCATTACTGTTGGTCGACAAACTGACACTCAGTTGTTCACCAACGGTAAAAACAGCGGCCACTTCTGCTTCAATCGACATCCCATTAGCACTGAGATCACGACAAGTTGCAATAATCCGTTCTGAACCACGCACCAACGTGACAGGTGCGTTGATCACCATGCGCATGAAGGTACGGCGTTCCCGGGTAGTCGTCAGCATAGTGTTCTCCTCGAAAAAAGATTAAAAATCAGTCATGGCTTCTGTAAACTCAACCGGATACCATCAAAAACTAGCACCACTGAACCGTTCCGTCACTGGTTTTACCCCAGTTTCGCTACTAGAATAACGTTTCGATATTAAAATATGATTGTTTCTCAAACGGGGTGCGGGCGTCCGCTGAGATCACACCCGGCGAACCTGATCCAGCTCATACTGGCGTAGGGATTTGAGATAAGCCATGTTATGCCGTTTCTGTTACAAACGATTGACGCCCATACTGATCATCCTGTTGTTTCAATAAGGTTCATGATGAACCGTTAGAATATTTTATGGAGTACAGCATGCGTCTTTCCTGGTCATTATCTCTGGCTGCCGCTTTATTCACTGCATCTGGGTTTACTCAAGCTACCGAAACAAAACCGGTGTTAACTGTTTATACCTACGACTCGTTTGCCGGCGAATGGGGCCCGGGCCCGAAAATCAAACTCGCCTTTGAAGCGGAATGTAACTGCGAGTTGAAATGGGTCAAACTCGAAGATGGTGTGGCGATCCTCAATCGTCTGAAACTCGAAGGTTCACACAGCAAAGCCGACGTCGCGCTGGGCATGGATGAAGCCATGCTGGCCGATGCGCACAACAGTAAACTGTTCACACCACATCACACCGATCTGAAAAGTTTAAGTCTGCCCGGCGGTTGGCAAGACAACACCTTCCTGCCCTTTGATTATGGTTATTTCTCGTTTGTGTATGACAGCAGCAAACTGAAACAGCCGCCGCAAAGCCTGAAAGAGCTGGTCGAGCGTAACGATCTGAAAATCATCTATGAAGATCCACGCACCAGTACACCCGGGCAAGGTCTGTTGTTGTGGGTAAAACAGGTGTATGGCGAAAAAGCGCCTGCCGCGTGGGAACAACTGGCGAAAAAAACCGTCACCGTAACCAAGGGCTGGAGCGAAGCTTACGGCATGTTTCTGAAAGGTCAGTCTGATCTGGTGCTCTCTTACACCACGTCACCGGCCTATCACCGTCTGGCAGAACATAATCTGCAGTATCGGGCTGCCTTGTTCAGTGAAGGGCATGTGCGTCAGGTAGAAGTCGCCGCCCAATTGAAAAATGCCGTACAACCAAAACTAGCACAGCAATTTATGCAATTTATGCTGACTGATCGCTTCCAGAATCTGATCCCGGAAGGCAACTGGATGTATCCGGTCACCAATGTAACACTGCCAAAAGATTTCAACCAAAACGAAACGCCAGCCAAAACATTATCGGTGGATGCCAAAAAACTGGGCACGCAACGTAAGGTTTGGGTAAAAGAATGGTTACAGGCTGTCAGCCATTGATGTTACGCCGTTTCTGGTGGGTCTCGGGCGGTCTGGTGGCCGCCCTGATTTTATCTGTCACTCTTGGCCCGTTGGCGGCACTGTTAAGTCAGCCGGAAACCAGCGCACTCTTATTATGGCAAGACAGCTATCTGACCCATGTGGCCTGGTTTAGCCTCAAACAGGCAGCGCTTTCTGCACTGCTGAGTTTACTGCTGGCTATTCCTCTCGCTCGGGCGTTGTTCCACCGCCAATTTCCCGGAAAAACGCTGTTATTACATCTGTTTGGGTTATCGCAGGTGTTACCGGTTATTATTGCCCTCTTCGGACTGGTCGCCGTGCATGGTGCGCAAGGGTGGCTCACACAACTGATGCGGCAAATCGGCCTGCCACTACCTGATTATCTGTTTGGTTTATCCGGCATTTTACTGGCACATGTCTTTTTTAATATGCCGCTGGCAACCCGCTGGTTGGTGCAAGCATTAGAACAAATTCCGGCCAATCATTGGCGTCAGGCCGCTCAGCTGGATATGCCGGAATGGAGCCGTTTTTGCTGGTTGGAATGGCCGGCGATGCGTCGCCTATTACCGGGTTTAGCCAGCCTGATCTTCATGCTCTGTTTTACCAGCTTTACCATCGTGATGGCGTTAGGCGGAGGCCCGCAAGCGACTACGCTGGAAGTCGCGATTTATCAGGCCTTACGCTTTGATTTTGACTTGGCTTCTGCCGGGCAACTGGCATGCTGGCAGCTGTTGTTGGGCACACTGGTGGTGCTCAGTTATGGCTGGTTAAAACCGGCGACCGCGAGTCTGTCATCGTCACATCAACCGGTATGCCATTATCAGCGCCATGCGCTGTTACCTGATTGTCTGGCTTTAGTGTGTGGTTTAGGTCTATTCCTGCCCCCTCTCGCCGCTATTGTCTGGTATGGCTTGCAGGCCTTGTTTGATCTGGCATGGCAACAATCGATGTTGCTGCGCACCACCTTACAGTCATTACAAATTGCGCTAAGTGCAGGCACATTAGCGCTGGTTTTGAGCATCGGTTTGTTATTGAGTTGCCGTCATCTCAGTATACGTCGTCAGTCACCACGCTGGGGGCGCTTACTTGCGGGCACCGGCTCGTTGATTTTACTGATCCCCACCTCAGTGCTCAGTACCGGCTTATTTATTTTGCTGCAGGAAAAGGTCGATCTGTTTGCGCATGGTTTCTGGCTGGTCATGTTGCTGAATGCCCTCGCGGCCTTGCCCTATACGTTACGGGCATTACAAGAACCGATGGCCGATTTATTGCTCCGTTACGATCGACTGGCTGACAGCTTAGGCTTAACTGGGTTTTCCCGTCTGCGTTGGCTGGAGTGGCCATTATTGTGCCGACCGGCAGGCCGCGCGTTGGCCTTGGGAATGATATTTTCTCTTGGCGATTTAGCCGCGATCGCTATGTTTGGCAGTGATGAGCTACAAACTCTGCCGTGGTTGCTCTATCAACAGCTTGGGCATTATCAAATGCGCGCGGCAGCAGCAACCGCCCTGATCTTGTTGCTGCTGTGCATTACATTACTTTGGTTGGTGGAATGGCTGGCCAGCCGCACGGAACACCGCGAACCGCCGTCATTGCTGGAGTCATGATGTTATTGGTTGAACAGTTACAAACCCAACGGCAAGGGCGCCAGTTTGAGTTCTCATTACACCTGCAACCGGGTGACATAGGCTTATTGCTGGGGCGCTCCGGTAGCGGTAAATCGACTTTATTGGAAATGCTCGCCGGTTTTGTGCCAATCACCGCCGGAACCCTGCTCGCCGATGGTCAGAATATCGCCGCGCTGTCACCCGCTGCGCGCCCATTTACCATGCTGTTTCAACAGCACAACCTGTTTGAACATTTAACCGTGCGCCAGAATATTGGGCTGGGTCTGCAGCCGAATCTGAAATTATCCCGGCTGGAGCAAAACGCATTGCAGCAAGCAGCAGAACGATTACAGATCAGCGAACTGCTTGATCGTTTACCGACATCGCTTTCTGGCGGGCAACAACAACGGGTTGCGTTAGCGCGTTGTCTGGTACGACGTAAACCGTATCTGTTGCTGGATGAACCCTTTTCCGCGCTTGATCCGGCCTTACGGCAGGAGATGATGCAGGAGGTGCGTATGTTGGCGACAGAACAACGTATTGGTGTTTTGCTTGTGTCACATCAGCCACAGGAAGCAAAAGATCTGGCCGACTGGCTGGGTTTTGTCGATGACGGGAAACTGGCCTTTATCGCACCGATGGCAGCATTGCAGCAGCCACCGAGTCGTGCCTTCGCCGCTTACTTAGGGCTGTAGTGTTGAATACCCCCTGAAACAGGGGGCAGGCAGGAAATTACAAATTCTCTTCGGCAAACGAGGCCAATCGACTTCTAATAACGCCATTTAAGAAGATATTGGCACTACCTTCAAAGTCTTTAAAACGTTCCACAATATAGGTCAGGCCGGATGTCACCGGGGTCAGATAGTTAGAATCGATCTGCGCCAAGTTACCGGAGCAGACAATTTTAGTACCTTCGCCGCAGCGGGTAATGATGGTTTTCAGTTGTGAGGCGGTCAAATTCTGGCACTCATCCAATAAGACAAAGGTGTTCTGGAAGCTGCGTCCGCGCATGAAATTCACCGATTTAAACTGGATGTTGGCTTTCTCCATGATGTATTGCAGCGAAGTTTCACGGCTTTCATCATGCTTGTGCAAGACTTCCAGCGTATCGGTGACAGCTGCTAACCACGGCAGCATTTTTTCCTCTTCGGTACCGGGTAGAAAACCAATACTTTCCGCAATTTCCGGTGTGTTGCGGGTGACGATGATACGTTCATAAATACCACGTTCGATCACCAGCTCTAAAGCTGCCGCAACCGCCAACAGGGTCTTCCCACAACCGGCAGGTCCGGTCAGGATCACCAAATCAATGGTCGGATCGAGCAACGCATCCAGCGCCATGCCCTGATAAATATTTTTCGGATGTACGCCCCAGGCGTGGCGATTCATCAGACGATCATAGCCAATATCTTTGATGAATAATTTGCCGTCTTCGTGTTTTTGCACCCGTCCGGCAAAGGTTTGCGCCTCATCGATCAGATACTGATTGATGTGTGTACCCGGTAAAATGGTGTCGTCGATTTGATGATTAACATCGCGACCATAAGAGACCGTTTCGCATTGGCCAACCTTGTCCCAGAACGCCCCGTCAATCTTCTGAAAGCCTTTTGCTAACAGGCGAATATCGTCGATTAACTGGTCGGTGCGATAATCTTCTACTTTTTCCAGCCCCGCCCCTTTGGCTTTCAGGCGCATATTGATGTCTTTGGTGACCAGCACTACTTCGCGATCTTTACGGACTTTTTGCAGATAAAGCGCCAGATTGATGATGCGGTTGTCAGCTTCTTTACTGGTAAAGACCTCTTCCCCACCGGGTAAATGGTGATCGCTGAAAATGGAGATCAGACCACAGCAACCTGCGCCGCTGGTTTTTTCGGTCAGGCAAATGCCGCTGGTAATTTGTTCTGGTGTAGCATCGCGAAACACATCTTCCAGCGTGCGGATCGCTACCCGCGCTTCACGGCTGACATCTTTTTGCCGATCTTTGATGTTATCGAGCTCTTCAAGCACCGTCATCGGAATGACAATGTCGTGTTCCTGAAAGGAGTAGATGGACAGAGGTTCGTGCAACAGCACGTTGGTATCGAGGACAAATAGTTTACGTTCATCGCAATCCATAGGCAGCCTCCTTTGGCTGGTGTGCCAGATGACAAATGCATGTCAGTTACAACACACCGAAATGACAGACGGATGACAACTTCCTTTGTTACTCTAACCGTAGTTGGCTTAAGTCAGCAATACAAACCCGACTCAGACTGTTCGATTACAAAACAATCAGTTAATGCAACATGTCATGTTAATTGCCATATCCGCAATAGCGGTTATGTAAAGTGATACGAATGTTATTCCTTTTCTTCCCACTCATTTTTGATATTCAGGATTTTGGGCAGGATATTCAGAAATACCGTCAGCAATGCCGGATTAAAATGTGTGCCGCTGTTAGCGCGCATTTCTTCGAGCGACGCTTCAACGCTCCAGGCTTCTTTGTAAGAACGTTTCATCGTTAACGCATCAAAAACATCGGCTATGGCAACGATCTGTGCCGACTGTGGAATATTGTCACCAACCAGCCCTTTCGGATAACCGCTGCCATCCCATTTTTCATGATGGTAGAGCGCGATTTCAGCCGCCATTTTGAAAATGGGTGTATCACTGCATTGTAATATTTCATATCCGATGAGGGAGTGCTGCCGCATGGTCACCCACTCTTCCGCAGTTAGTTTGCGGGGGGCTTTCAAAATCCCATCCGGTATCCCAATTTTACCGGTATCGTGCAACGGCGCGGCGAGTTCCAAGCGTTCTGCCATATGTTCAGGCCAACCAATGGCTTCCGCAATCGCTCTGGCATAAGCCGCCATGCGCCAGATATGCAGACCAGTATCGTTGTCGTTATAGTGACCCGCCGCACCAAGCATATAAATCGCTTCGCGCTGACTATCTTCCAGTTCTTTGACATGCACCAGTGAGAGATGAGTTTGCACCCGGCGGATCACAATCGCGGGAGAAACGGGTTTATGGATGTAATCCACCGCCCCCACATCAAATCCGGCAGCTTCATCATCAACATCGCCCATCGCAGTGACAAAAATGACTGGAATATCATGCGTTAATGGATCGGCTTTTAAACGACGACAGACTTCATAACCATCCAGATCCGGCATCATGACATCCAGCAAGATCAAATCCGGATGATGCGCCGCCACGGCAGCAAGCGCGGATTGCCCGTTATGCGCGAAGATAAGCTGGTATGACGTTCTCAATATCTGCCGGAGTAATTGCAGATTATTCGGCTCATCGTCGACCAGTAGGATCTTTTTCTTCATTCTGACCTCCTATTGGCGAGCAGATTTTGTGCTAATTTTTTCAATTCTTTTTTCGCACTGTGAAAATCGAATCGCTCAATATGGTGATAAATGTCCGCCAGATCGCTGCCGCGAACGTATTCGCTGATCTGCTTCATAATTGGTTCTGTGCTATCAGGGTTGAGTTCATCTAAGGCGACTGACAATTGTTTAAACAACTGTTGCACCGCAACCCGATCAAAGTCTTTCAGTAAAATGCCCGCGTAATTAGGCAGCGATAAGGCCTGAATGCAGCTATCGGCTTCTATTAACGCCTGACGTAATGGCTCTAACAATCGGCTCGCCTCATCACGTCGCCCGGACTTCAAATGTCCGTCGATATGAACAGCCAAATCAGCCACTTTGGATAATGCCAGATTACCAGCCAGCCCTTTAAGGGCATGTGCAACGGATCGAGCAGGTTCAACATCATCTGGGTGTTGTTCCAGCAAGTGCAAAATAACGTCGGCATCATCAATTTGCTGCTGAGAAAACTGAGTTAGCGCTTTGATGTAAGCATAAACATCAACCCAGTTTTTCATGGCTTTCTGGTAATCAGCCGCCGGGCTCAACGGGGTTAAATCAATATTTTTATTCACCGGCATTTCGATCATGATGGCATGGTTTATCCGTCCCGCCGCTTGCGGCACCATTGCGTCCATCAACGAAAATAGCTGGTCAAAATCGATCGGTTTGCCGGCAATCGCATCCATTCCCGCTTCCAGATATTTCATCTCATCTTCTTTCATCACACTCGCCGTGAGTGCAATGATGGGAATATGTTTGTTTTGCAGCACCTCTAATTGGCGGATCTCACGGGTTGCCTGTAAGCCGTCCATCACCGGCATCATGACATCCATCAAGATCAAATCGTGCCCACCTTTTTGATATGCCGCGATCGCCTCCAATCCATTTTTGGCCCATTCCACTTCATGCCCGATCTGTTTCAGGCGTATGGTGGCCAGATACGCGTTATTTTCGAGATCTTCTACCAGCAACACATTAAATAAGCGCGGCGGAATAAAATCTTCGCTTTTATTTTGGATCTCTTCATACAGGCAAATCTGATCTGGCTCAGCTTCCGGCAACGGAATAACAAAATGTACCGAAGTACCAACCCCTAACTGACTTTCAAGCCAGATATCGCCGCTCATCAGATCAATGATTTGTTTGCAAATGGTCGTCCCCAGCCCGGTGCCGCCAAAACGACGGGAGATCGAACTATCCGCCTGCATAAAAGGCTCAAATACTTTGGCCATTTCCGCTTCCGACATACCAATACCGGAGTCAACCACATCAAACTGAATGCGGTCTGGGCTACTTGTTGCGGAAATCACAACTTTGATCGAGCCTTTATGGGTGAATTTCACCGCATTGCTGAGTAAATTCAGGATGACCTGACGCAACCGGGTCGGATCGCCCATCACACGTTGCGGCAGATGACTATCGTATTCGATGCTGATGATCAGATCTTTTTCTGCGGCACGCTGATGCATCAGCTCTACCGTCTCAGCAATCATATTAGGCAGATGAAAGCCGATAATTTCCAGTTTGTATTTCCCCGCTTCCAATCTGGAGACATCCAAAATGTCGTTGATGATCGTCAGCAGCGCACGAGCGGAGCCATATATGGTATCCAGATGTTTGGCGGTTTCAGCCGACAGCGAGTGATCTTGTAATGCCAGTTCAGTAAACCCGAGAATGGCATTCATCGGCGTACGAATTTCATGGCTCATGTGCGCCAAAAAGGCCGATTTAGCACGAGACCCCGCTTCGGCGGCTTTTTTCGCTTGCAGCTCAGCCTCATGGCGTTTTTGTTCACTGATATCGGAAATAATGCCGACAAACATCGGCTCACCGGTGATCTCCATCGCCCCCACAGATAAATGAATGGGAACAATGGAACCATCTTTACGTTGTGCCGTCACCTCACGCCCCACACCAATAATGCGGGGGTTACCTTCCTGTAAATAACGCGACAGGTAACCATCATGTTCTTCCCGATAAGGGGAAGGCATGAGTAAGTTGACGTTACAGCCAATGGCTTCGCTGGCGGTATATTGAAACATGCGTTCTGCTGCGGGATTAAACGAACAGATATGGCCTTTGGCGTCGATGGTAATGATTGGATTCACGGCGGTTTCAAGAATCGCACGCGTCACTTCGGTGCTGCTGAGCAGATCGGCTTTTGTGGCTTTGAGATCGGATAAGTCGACAATGCAGCCGACGAAAAGACGATTAGCGCCAAAGGTGACTTCATTGACCGCCAGCCAGACTGGAAATAGCGAACCATCTTTACGCCGCCCGGTAACCTCGCGGCCTTTGCCTATAACATGCGGTGTTGATGTTTGATGATAACGGGCTAAATAACCGTCATGTTGGGAATGGTAGGGCTCTGGCATCAGCATGGAGACATTCTGCCCCACAACTTCGACCGATTCATACCCAAACAGACGCACCGCTACATCATCAAAAGCGGTAATACAGCCCATTTCATCAATCGTGATCGTGCCAACGGCGGCGATATTACCGTTTGTAGAAGACGCCAATGTCTGATTTCCAGTTTCGTCCGAATAGGATCAGCATAGTTGGCTGGGCAAAAAGTCGCCACCAGAATAAGATACATTCTCATTACTTATTTTGTAAGCAATACGAATGTATCTTCATAAGAGAAACCCACTATTATAAAACACTTTAAAATCAGTTTGTTACTGGTTTATTGTCAAATTTAGCATCGTCTAAACAACGCCCGATGGCATCTGCCCGCTTTGGATACATCAGCGCATGTTTGACCAACATACATAACGCAAAATCATTACCGACTTTCTTGTAATTATTGTCAGCGACCTGACCGCCATTACTTTGCAATGCACTTTGCAAACAAGGTTCCTTCACGGCGGCCAAATCTTTTAAACATTTGGTTTTAGTTTGCCGGAAGCAATGCAGATAAGCCGGCTGATCGCAAAACAGGTGATCGCCGTTGTTTTTTAAATCAGCCAGAAACAGTTGTGAGGGTTCCTTGCTCTGTTTGGTCGTGGAAGATTTTTCTTTTTCACTATCGGTAACCGACTGACAACCCGCCAGCAATTGCCCGACAACAAGACTGACTACTATGGTTTTTTTTTACTGCAGACATGCGTTACACCTTAAATCCATTAACGGCTTCCACCAGTTGCGCTGAGATCTGTGATGTTGATTCACTCAGTGTATTCATCGCTAGCACAGGCGGGTTTTTCAAAAGTTATAACACACCCTGACCCATAGTAAGGTGAAGTAACGCAATTGCGGAATAACAACACGCAAAAAATAAGGGACCATAAGGCCCCCACGATATAACAACCATGTGTAGAGTTGGTTAACCATACGCTGGTGCAAACTCACCCATTTTTTCCAGATCAGGTTTGTTCTGCACCCAGTAAGGCGACAGTGAACGCAGACGTTCAATCACCGGCGGCAGTTTTTCCAGCACATAGTCGATCTCTTTCTGGCGGGTGTAACGCGACAGTGAGAAACGAACGCTACCATGCGCAGCAGTGTACGGAATACTCATCGCACGCATGACGTGTGATGGCTCCAGAGAGCCGGAGGTGCAGGCACTGCCACTGGAAGCGGCGATACCGAGTTGGTTCAGCATCAGCAGAATTGCTTCCCCTTCGATATATTCAAAGGCGATATTCAGCGTGTTAGGAGTGCGGTTTTCAATATCACCTGTCACGATAGAACACGGCACTTTTTCCAGTAACCCGGCTTGTAGTTCGTCACGCAGCTCCGCCAGATGCGACATGATCGGCATATGCACTTCAGCCAGTTCACAAGCCATGCCGAGGCCCACAATACCAGCGGCATTTTCGGTGCCGGCACGACGACCACGTTCTTGATGACCGCCACGCAGTAACGGACGGAAACGGCTGCCACGTTTGACATACAACGCACCCACGCCTTTCGGTGCATGAATTTTATGGCCGGAAAAAGAGAGCATATCAATATCACTGCTGGCCAAGTGGATTGGGAACTTGCCCACCGCCTGCACCCCGTCGGTATGGAACAACACGCCTTTTTCTTTCGCCATGGTCGCCATGGTTTGCACCGGAAATACAGTGCCCGTTTCGTTGTTCGCCCACATCACACTGACCAGCGCGACGTTTTCGCTAAGCAGCGATTGGTAATGATCGAGATCGAGACGCCCTTGGTTATCGACAGGCAAACGATGAATGGTGTAACCACGACGTTCCAGATGTTCACACACCTCCAGAATGGCCGGATGTTCAACCACAGTAGTGATGATCTCTTTACGTTCTGGTAAAGCTTCCACCGCCGATAAAATGGCCGTGCTATTGGCTTCTGTCGCACAAGAGGTAAAGATGATTTCGCTGTCGTGCGCAGCGCCTAACAGCGCAGCCACTTGTTCCCGTGCCCGTTCAATGCCTTTACGCACCGGTTCACCAAAACCATGAATCGAGGAAGGGTTGCCATAATGTTCTGTCATAAACGGCATCATGGCTTCCAGCACCATCGGATCGAGACGGGTCGTTGCGTTGTTATCTAAATAGATCGCTTTCATGTTCCGTCTCCTTAAACCAATGCTGTTTCGGCTTGAGTCACACTCACGACCTGCATGTAACGGCCCATTTTTTCCATCAAGGTCTGTTGGATCCAAGACAGCGTCATATCAGTCATCATGCAGCCGACACAGCTACCTGACAGTGCCACTTCGACTTTGCTGTCGGTGACACTGATCAAGGCGACATCACCGCCATCTGCTTGCAGACGCGGACGCATCTCTTCCAGTACCGCGGCCACCGTGCGCCAGTTTTCATCTTTCTTCGCCAGATCAACATGCGGGGCGACTTTGCTGCGCTCCAGACTAGTAGTCGCAATGCGTGCTTCATTACAAGGCTGAGTTGCCAACACTTTCTGTAACGCTTGTTCAATTTTTTCATGGCAGGCGCCACAACCACCACCTGCTTTGGTGTAGTTGATGACATCGGCAATCGAGGTCAGGCCGTTCTCTTTTACGGCTTTGATGATTTTGACTTCATCCACCGCAAAGCATTTACAGATCAATGCGCCTTCTTCATGGTCATCGTGCCACTCTTCGCCGCGGAAATTGGCAATTGCTGCTTGCAATGCTTCCTGGCCCATCACGGAACAGTGCATTTTTTCAGGTGGCAGACCGTCGAGATAATCTGCGATATCCATGTTGCTGATCTTCAGCGCATCATCCAAGGTTTTACCGATCACCATCTCGGTCAGCGCAGAAGAAGAGGCAATGGCGCTGCCGCAACCGAATGTCTGGAAACCGGCATCTTCGATAATTTCGCTCTCTGTATTGACCTGCAACATCAGACGTAACGCATCACCACAGCTGATCGAGCCAACGTCACCTACGGCGTTCGCATCGGCAATCACCTTGGCATTGCGTGGATTGAAGAAGTGATCTTTAACTTTTTCTGAATAGTTCCACATGACTCGTCTCCTTTGTGCATATCTTTATGCGCGTATTTTTAGTTCACACTGGCGGTTGATGGGCAGTTGGTGGCTTGTGTCGGGCTGCAACTGCCGCTGCTGCATTTACAATCTGCAGGCTGTGGCTGAATGTTGAAACCCGCTTGCCCCTGACGTTCCGCCAGTGAGATCTGACAATCTTTTAATAAAGGCCATTGACGGCGATCGGCTAAAAACACCAGACCATCCTGACGGAACAACACGTCGTCAGGCTGTTGAGTGGCAGTCCAGCCCATATCTACTTTGATCCCAGAGCAAGGATCACCTTTGGCAATCAGACGCAAACCGATACATTCCTGCACCAGTTGTTGCTGCAGTTGATGTAGTTGCGTCAGTGCGCTTTCGTCGATTTGAATCATGATGTCTCTCCCTGTGACCGTGATCACAAAGCTGCAAATGAGGTGCCACATACAAAATCATTATTTTTCAATTAGATAAAACAAGAGAAAGGCTGTTTTGTCTGACAACAGAACGAGCATTGTCAGCTTTTGTCGCAGTTAAGACAGTATGTCGAAAGGTGTGTCATCAAAGACATTTCGCAGGTTAAACAACCGATTTAACCTGGGCTGTTACAACTAACAGGAGTGCAGAAATTCAGGTGGTTATCAATAGAGTCTTGTAATACATTGCCGCCCGCCTTATGGCATCCATGTATCGTCATTACTCTCGGGATAAATCATGAACAAAATTATCATCAGCACCCTGTTAGCCTCTGCATTCGCTCTGACAGGTTGTGCAACTTCTCAGCCGGTTGGCGCAATTTTTACTGACATCAATGCACCAGTCACTGCCACTTCTAACGCCGAAGCCAGCAAAACAGGTACTGCGACCTGTAAGAGCTATTTGGCTATGGTGGCTCTGGGCGACTGCTCTATCGATGCCGCCAAGAAAAATGGCAACATCAGCCGTGTCAGCCATGTTGACCAGAAATCTAACAACATTCTGGGTTTGATCGGCACTTACACCGTGACCGTGAAAGGCGAATAACACCAACAACACCCTCACTCCGTTGTTATTTCAGCCACCGACTTCCGGTGGCTTTTTTACGTCCGTATTTTGCTGAGGAATTTCGTCTGTTTCAGCACAGCATTTGATTGAATGTTACAATCAGCACTCTCAAGCGGAATGAATAAACGGAGAACAGGGTGGCATTATCAACAAAACGGGTGGCTATTATTGGTGGTGGCCCCGCCGGACTCATAGCGGCAGAAGTGTTGAGCCAGCAAGGCGTTCAGGTCGATCTGTTTGATGCTATGCCATCGGTGGGGCGTAAATTTCTGCAGGCTGGTAAAGGCGGCATGAATATTACCCACTCCGAAGCGTTTCCCGATTTTGTAAATCGCTACCGACATCGCCAGCAAGAGATGTTACCGCTGCTACAAGCCTTTGATGCCAACGCACTGCGCCAATGGTCACATGAACTGGGTTTTGACACCTTTGTCGGCAGCTCTGGTCGCGTGTTCCCAACCGATATGCGCGCAGCCCCCATGTTACGCACCTGGCTGCAACGCCTGCGCGAATCAGGGGTGAAATTTCATGTTCGCCATCGCTGGATCGGCTGGAATGATCAGCAACATCTGATGTTTGCAACACCGGACGGAGAAACTAGCGTCGCAGCTGATGCCGTGTTACTGGCCTTAGGTGGTGGCAGTTGGTCACGGCTGGGTTCTGATGGTGCCTGGGTGCCCTTGTTACAAACCCGCCATATCGCCGTGGCACCGTTGCAGGCCGCCAACTGTGGTTTTGAGCTGGCCTGGTCGGATGATTTTCGCAGCCGCTTTGCCGGAACGCCGATGAAAACTGTAGTGGCCAGTTTGACCGATCGTGAAGGCAAATTAACCGAGCGCCAAGGTGAGTTTGTGATCACGGAACGTGGTGTCGAAGGCAGTCTGATTTATGTGTTTGCGGCAGAGCTGCGCGACCAGCTGACGCAACAGGGCAACGCCACATTAACGCTCGATCTGCTGCCACACAAATCACTAGCTCGCATTGAGCAGGAATTGCGCTCACGCGGCGCAAAATCATTGTCGACACAGCTAAAAAGCAAAGTTGGTATTGATGGCGTCAAAGCAGCACTGTTACGGGAATGTCTGAGCAAAGAAACCTTCACCAACGAAACGCTACTGGCTGCTGCCATCAAACAATTCCCGCTACAGGTGTTACGCACCACACCGATAGATGAAGCCATCAGCACTGCCGGAGGCGTCTGTTTCTCTGCGTTAAATGCGCAACTGATGCTGAACACGATGCCTGGTACTTTTTGTGCCGGTGAGATGCTTGATTGGGAAGCTCCAACCGGCGGTTATCTGCTGACCGGCTGTTTTGCCAGTGGTTATGTAGCCGCTCATGGCATAACTAAGTGGTTGAGCGCACAAGAGTAAATTAAGTCTGCAGACAACCCGCTTTTTTTCGTTATGCTTAAGGTTAGCAATAATAGAATGACGGCGGGAAATCAGGACGATGGCGATTCAAACAACCCGTGGAACCGATGCCTGGATTGAGCGCATCAGCGTGCAGGAAATGCCAGCGCTGTGTGCCACAGTGCGGATGCTGGAAAAGATGGCGCAAGATGACAATATGTCACTCGCTGATCTGGGCAAATCGATCCTGCATGATAATGGGTTGACCACCCGCATTTTACGCGTCGCCAACAGTGTCACTTATAGCCGCGGCAGTAATCAGGTGACCACCATCAGCCGGGCAGTCGTACTGCTGGGTTTTAATGCGCTGAAACAGATCTGCATTACTGCCAAACTGGTCGATAGCCTGCTCAAAAGCCACGATATATCGCAGCCCGTCTATGAACGCTTATTACGTCTGATCGCACAATCTTTTCATGCCGCCATGCTGGCCCGCATGATCCTCGCCGATTACGACGAAGCCACCCGCGAAGAAGCCTATATCGCAGCCCTGCTACATAATCTCGGTGAAAGCGCATTCTGGAGTATGGGCGGCCCGATCACCGAACAGCTGGATCAAAAACTGCGACAAACGCAGGGGGATAACAATGAAATCATCCGCGAAATGCTCGGTACCAGCTTTATAAAGATCAGTGCTGGTTTAGCCAGTTCGTGGAATATGGGCAGCATGTTACAACTGTCCCTCAAAGATCCGGAACGCCGTACCCCCGAATTACAAGCGATTGCCGAGGCCAATACCTTTAGTGCGTTATTACAAAATCCGAAAACTACGCCAGTACAAATCGAGCAAGAATTAAATGTGCTCAGTAAACTTATGAAACTGGATGTCAGAGAGGTCAAACAACGGGCCAAAAACTGCGCTGAAGAGACCATCAAACTGGCTTATACCTATGGCGCGTTAATGTTATCCCCTTACCTTGATGCCAGCCTTGCCCCTCTGTTAACTACTGAAAAAGCACTCATACCGGTGAACGAACCGAACGATGCTATTCAGCTGAAAACATTACGGGAACTCACAGCATTAGCACATGAAATGGCCGACATTAACCTGATCATGCAAAAATCATTACAAGGGATCTATACCGGTGTCGGCATGGATCGGGTCTTGGTATTGCTGCTAAATCGGGAGAAAACGCAATTACAACCCCGTTTTGCTTTGTCATTAGACGAAGGGCAACTGAAAGAAGTATTTGTCGTGGATCTGACTGGCGGGCGTTCTATCTTCAATCATTGTTTGCAGTCGCAGGAAACCTTGTGGATCAAAAGCCATACTGATCCACGTTGGAATCATCTGCTTTCTGCGGCCACCAAAGCGATCAGTTGTGCCCGCGGTTTTTTCCTCTCACCGATCGTGATTGATAAACAAAGTATTGGCGTATTTTATGCCGATCGTGCTGCCAGTGGCCGAGAATTGGAAAGCGAAGATTTCTTTAATTTCATTCATTTCGTGCAGCAGACCAATTTGTGCCTGACTAGCATCATGCGCGGAAAATAAAAAGCCCGGGATTGCTCCCGGGTGAAAACGCATTCGGGTGTTGCCACCCAAGATTGCAAAGGACTCTGTATCCCCTTCGTACCTGAAGTTGCAGCATCGTTGACAAAGTTCACTCACCCCAATCATATAGCATCTCTATGCTCATGGGGATTCGCTCACTTGTCGCCTTGCTGCAACGCCAATTACTTTGGGTATATAAAATTAAGCTGGCAATTTACGCTGGCATAGTCGCGTGCGAATGACAGTTTTTCGGGCACACGCGTGAGCAGGCACCACAACCGATACAGTCGTCGGCGTTAGCGACTGTCATCACCATCATGACGTCATCTTGATCTTCATCCAGCTCGTCTTCGTCAACCAGATCGGCTTTATCAACCAGATTGAACACATCACGAGAACACACTTTGTAACAACGACCACAACCAATACAGGTGTGGGCATCAACGCCAGTGACAAACTCTGGAGTCCAAGCCGCACCGCCACGAGTCAGACCGGTAATAAATCCACTCATTTTTCTCTCCTCTGAGCTAAGTTTTTTGTGTTGCTATTGATAATTACTCGTCCCAACCCGCTTCTTCCAACGCATCCACCAGCTTATCGGCGGAAGTTGCCTGTCGTGTTTTTTGTGGAATACGCTGCGGCCATTGTGCTTGTAACTGATGCAGCAGATCGGTGATCGAGGTGCCGGATTCCACGCGGATAGCGCGAATGCCGTGCGTCATTAACTGACGAAACACCGCCTCGCCGACCGCGTTGCAATACACCGCAAAACACCCGTCAATCACATCAATACGACTGGTCACTTTGGCGGGTACATGCCCTTCCACCACCTGAAATTCCGCCACTTGGATCAGCTCATAACCATCAGGTTCCACCCCATACACCAGCAGGCTTTCGCACGACCCAAAATGCTGGTTCACCGTTTTCATGTCGGAACTGGCGAACGCTACTTTCAGATGCGGAACATGATCGTCACTAACGCGCAAATGTCGCTGCAAATGATTCATGCTAAGACCTCCTCAGCCATTGGTGCTTGCGCAAACGGCTGTTTCAACGGTGAGTGATAAACCGGACGGCCATGACAGGCCTGTTGTTGGTAGTTGGCAATTTCAAACAGGTTATCGCGCATACCGGCATAACCCTGACGCACACGGCGGAATTCACCAAAACGATCAAAGATAGGAAAACCGATACGCATGAGCGGCAAACCCAGTTGCTCTGACATCACCGCACCGTGCGAATTGGCCAGCAATATATCGCAGCCTTTTTCGGCGAGTTGATCTTGCAGATCCTCCAGATCGCCGATCAACACGGTATCAACCGGCAATGTCGCCAGACACGGCTGATTGACCGGTGCCACCACCGAAACCGGCTGCATACCAACACTTTCGGCAAACGCCAGCCACGCCACCAGCAAGTCGGCTTCGGCACCAATCGCAATGCGAGTGTCGTTGACCCAGGTATGGGTATCGATCATGGTGTCAGTCACCTGACCACGCTGGCGATCGATCCACTCCGGCACTTGGCGATCGGAGAGTTGTTGCAGGGTTTGGATGAAACGATCCATCTCGGCGAGTGTCATCAGGTGTGGAAAATAGACACTTTCCACCCCGCTGCGTGAATTTAAGATCTGCCCCGCGCGTTGCATCGACGGGCCAACCACTAAGCTCAGACTACTTTGCCCGAGCTGACGCAGCATGTTGACGTCGGTGCCACCCTGACTGACTGCCAGATAATCGGGTTTGGCCAGATGACCATCCATCGAACGGGAAATATCCGGCACTAAGATCGGCTGTAAACCAAAGGCTTCGACATATTGGCGGATCAGCTCAATATCGCCCGGTGTCAGCATATGGCTGAGTAGTAGGTTGATGCGTTTTTTACGGATGCTGCGCAGCTTTTGCTCAGGCACCAGTTGCGAAATCATACTTTCAATCAGTGCGCTGTAGCCATTTTCCAGTGAGCCGTAAAAATCGGGCGTGCTGACGGTGACGATTTCGTTGCGCTCAAACTTCGGATATTGCAGGCGGAAGGCTTTCAGCGCGCGGTTCATATCCGAACCCTGCGCTTCCGATAAACCGGAACTCATCAGCACCACCAGACGCGGGTTACTCTTTTCGCACAGATGCGCCAGCGCCTGAATGATGTTGTCGTCAGAGCCCATCACCGTAGTGATCGGATCCATCGCCGTCGATTGCAGCGGGATCGGTTCGTTAAAATGCTGGATAAAGAAAATCTTCGCGAACGCACTGCAACCCTGAGCACCGTGGATCAACGGAATGCAGCGTTCGATACCAAGGCTGGCCAGAATTGCACCCAGCGGTTGCCCGCTTTTGATGGGTTGGGTCGCCAGTGGTTTGCGGGTTTTAATGACTTGAGCCATAGGGGGTGCCTCCTGCGTTATTGCCACGGTGCGCGTTGTTTAACCTGTGCCCAGATCGGGCTTTCCAACGAGCGGCAGATCTGACGCGCCAGCTCAACCATGCCTTCATAACCGGCATACGCATGCTCACGTTCCTGATTGATATCCAGAAACGGCAACCGCGCTTTGTAGGCAGTAAACATATTGCGACCACCGGCGATCATCAGATCGGCGCGGTATTGATAAGCCACATCCAGCAGATTGCGGGCGTTACCGTCTTCCAACATTAACGCGTTGTCGCCCATCAGCTCTTTGATACGGGCTTTGTCTTCTTCGGTCGATTTACGTGTACCCGTCGCCACTACTTCCATGCCAAGATCTTGCAGTGCGGCGACCACCGACCACGACTTCACACCACCGGTATAGAGCAATACGCGTTTACCTTTGAGGCGGGCGCGGAAGGGCGCGAGCTGCGCTTCGGTTTCCGCTTCTCGACGGGCAATTAATTCCTGCGTTCTGGCGATCAAATCGGCATCCCCGAGCATCTCGGCGATGGTCAGCATCGATTTTGAGGTGTCACGCACACCATAAAAACTGCCTTCAAACCACGGCGTACCGTATTTGGTTTCCAGCTTGCGTGCGACGTTGATCAGTGCCCGTGAGCAGACCAGCATGTTGAGTTCGGCGCGATGAATGGTCTGCACTTCATGGAAGCGCGTGTCACCGGCCAAGGTGCAGAGAATGCGAATGCCGAGTTCATCAAACAGTGGCTGCACGTTCCAGAACTCACCAGCGATATTGAACTCACCAATCAAGGCCACGTCGTGACCCCGTTCCGCCGAAATAGGATGCTCGGTTGGCCACGGTGCCGGTTCCGCAGTGCCGATCACTTTGTCGACCATCACTTCACCGGCAATACGGTTACCTAAATTTTTGCTGCCGTAGAAACCCGCAGCATCGACCGGGATCACCGGCACACCAACTTTGGTTTCAGCCGCTTTACAGATGGCGATGATGTCGTCGCCTTCCATCGCGGGTACGCAGGTGTTGTAAACAAATACCGCTGCCGGATGATAACGATCGACGATGTGTTTAACGGAATGATAGAGACGACGTTCACCACGCCCCATGATCACGTCTTGTTCGTTTAAATCGGTGGTAAAGCCCAGACGATAAAGTGCGGGGCCGGAACTGCGGGCGCCGCGGTTATCCCATGAACTGCCAGTACAGCCGATCGGACCATGCACCAGATGGGCAACATCGGCGATAGGTAATAAAGTGATTTGCGCACCATCAAACGCACAACCGCCGGCGGTAGCACCGGGTTTGGGCGCACTACAACCTGATTTGGCTTTGCTGTTATGGCCACAGGCGGGTTCATCCATCAATGCCGCTATTTCGTTGCCTTTCATCGCTCCCTCCTGAAATGTGCGCGAGCTCTCAGTTTTTAGTGGTGCAAGGAGCAGTCCATCTGCAATTTATTGATTTTTATAGTTTTATCATTGTCATCTTTGTAACAATCACGACACTACAGGACGCTATCACCCTTGCGGATCTCACCCCCCAGCCAAATCAGCAAGGGCGATAGCTTAGATATTGGAAACAGAATTAATCCAGTTCGGATAATTCGTCACTGAAGCGTTTGCCTAAATCGTCTTTGCGCCCTAACGCCTTAGCCAGCCAAGGTGGTAGCTGCCCTTGCATCAGTTCCTGCAAGGCATCTAACTGAGTGCTGATACGATTGTCTTTTTTGATTTTGACCGGATGAATGCCGTGACGAATGACACGCGCTGCCGCCGGGCCACCAATCGCTTCACAAAACAGCAAATGGCAGTTGTGCAGTAAACGGGCACGGGTTTCGTTGTCTTCTTGTGTTTCATCGGCAACGAAATGGCGAATGTCGATCAACTGAGCACCTTTTTCCGTCACCTGATAAATGAAGAACAGGTGGCAATTACCAAAATGGCCATTCACCGTTAAACCGTCACTGGACGAAAACGCCACGCGCAGCGCATCGGCATCAGACACCGCCGGTTTCGGGTCGAGATGCACTGGCAACTGCCCTTGCAGGCATTCCAGCAATACCTGCCAGCGGGCATGACTCAAACCGGCCAATTCGGCTGGTGCGGATGCTTTCAATGCCTCTACCGTCAGTTTTTCCATCTGGGCGATGCTCAGCGGGCCTTGCAGTGCGCCACTGACCCAATCGAATAATACCGATTGCCCTACTTCCGGCACTGCCTGTGCTAATGCGATGAGACGCCAGTAAACCTGACTTTCTAACAGAGTTTTCATCACAGCCTCCCGTAACCTGATTAAGTTATTCGCCTGCGCGTTTCAGACGCAGAGTGATTGGCAATGAAGGTTTTACCTGCGGTTCCAGGAAATAAGCTTCGCCGTTGTCGAGATCAACCCGACCGCCCCAGTTGTCGTCTTGCTCAAATTCCAATTGAGCCACTTTGGCTTCTAAATCACGTTTGGCTATGTAGCAGTACAACCCATCGTCGTGTTGACGGAACATAATGTTAGGCATGCGACAACCCCTTCCCTTTGCAATCGATTGAATTTCTTATGATTGAAACAAATAAGCCCGGAACGTTGCAAAAACGGTTCCGGGCTTATGAAGGGGCAAACCAGTTGCCCCTGATTACATGCTCGATTAACGAACCAAATCGAAGTTGTAATCTGTTTTGCCCAGTTCCATGGTATCGCTATCAATTTTTTCCATCACGGCGTTAACCAGTGTGGTCAGCATGTACATGGCACCTTCGTAACCGAGGGTAGTCATGCGATGCAGGTGATGACGATCGAAGATTGGGAAGCCCAGACGAATCAATGGCACTTCAAACGCTTTGCCCTTAGCCAGGGTGTCACGCTGAATGAATTTGCCGTATGAGTTACCAATCATGAAATCGGGTTTGTTAGTGAACATCAGTGAACGGAAGTGCCACAAGTCGTGACCCACGTACACTTCGCTGCCTTGACCGTATGGTGAATCAGCCAGCATTTTCTCAATGGATTTTTTCCATTTTTTGCTGCCGTTATTACACAGGATCACGCTTGGCTCACAGCCCAGTTCGAGCAGGAATTTCACCAGACCTTCGACGAAATCAGGGTCGCCATAGACACCGAATTTCTTGCCGTGCAGCCAGGTGTGGGAGTCGGTGATCATGTCAACCAGACGGCCACGTTCCAGTTCCAGCGAAGCAGGGATCGCTTTACCAGTCAGGGCAGAGACTTTCATCAGGAAGTCATCAGTCCATTCCAGACCCATCGGAATGTTCAGATCGGTCGCTGGCTGGCCCCATGTATCTTTCACCACTTTCTTAGTTTTCACTAAGTGCCAAGGTTGCAGCATCAGGGTATCGATGGCGTTAGGCGCATCTTTCATTTCGTCCTGAGTGGTGCCACCGGCATACATGCGGTATTGGCCATCAGATGGGGTGTCTAATACTTCTGACGGATCAGACAGCATAGAGAATGGCACACCCATTTCGGTCAGCATGCGTTTGATAACGCGGTAGTTACCTAAGTAAGTTTCAAAGCCAGTAACGATGTTCAGTTTGCCGTTGCTACCTGGTTTGTATTCAACATCTTTTGCAGTGAAGGTATTAGCGAAACCTTCAAACATGTTGTCCCAACCAGTGATGTGGCTGCCCACGAAACTTGGGGTATGTGCATAAGGCACTGGGAAATCTTTCGGTACAAAACCATCTTTCTTGGCGTTGTTGGTGAAAGCTTGTAAGTCGTCACCGATAACTTCCGCCATACAGGTGGTAGAAACCGCGATCATTTCTGGTTTGTAGAGTGCCAGCGCATTCTGCAGACCGTCGTTCATGTTGGCGTGGCCACCGAAAACCGCCGCATCTTCAGTCATCGAGTCAGATACACAAGCCACTGGCTCACGGAAATGACGGTTGAAGTAAGTACGGAAGTAAGCCACACAACCTTGCGAACCATGCACGTAAGGCAGTGTTTTCTCAAAGCCCAGTGAACACAGCACCGCGCCCAAAGGCTGACACGCTTTTGCTGGGTCAATGGTCAATGCTTCACGGCTGAAGTTCAGATCTTTGTATTCCTGAGTGGTAGTCCACTCGAATACTTCACGAACTTTTTCTTCGCCATGCGCTTCTTCATATTTCGCATGTTTATCAGCGAACAGATTCTGATATTCATCCTGTTCAAACAGTGGATAACAGGATTTGATGTTCTCTATATTCTGACTCATACAACTCTCCTTCCCGCGCCACTCATCTGTGAACTAACGGGGTAATGGAATCAAATACCGGGGCCATTACGCGCTTTTCTTCCATGGCGCAGTCTGTTTTGACCAGCACGGATTGTTCAGGGTCATGTCCATATCACGGGCGAAGATGGCGAAGCCGTCGAAGCCGTGGTAAGGGCCTGAGTAATCCCAAGAGTGCATCTGACGGAATGGGATGCCCATTTTCTGGAAGATGAATTTTTCTTTGATACCAGAACCGATCAGGTCAGGTTTCACTGCCTTCACGAACTCTTCGAATTCATAACCAGTCACGTCGTCAAACAACAGCGTTGCTTCAGGTAACTCTTTCAGCGTACGGTCGTAGTCATCGTTATGCGCGAATTCATAACCGGCACCGACGATTTCCATACCCAGATCTTCATAAGCACCGATCACGTGACGTGGACGTAAGCCACCGACGTACAGCATGACTTTTTTGCCTTGTAGACGTGGTTTGTACTTAGCGATAACTGCCGCAGTTTGTGCTTCGTATTTGGCGATAACTTCTTCCGCTTTTTTCTGGATAGTTTCGTCAAACTGAGCAGCGATCTTGCGCAGTGATTCCGCGATTTTAGTCGGGCCAAAGAAGTTGTATTCCATCCAAGGGATGTTGTACTTCTCTTCCATATGGCGAGAGATGTAGTTCATTGAACGGTAGCAATGCACCAGGTTCAATTTCACTTTTGGTGTGTTTTCCATTTCAGCCAGGGTGCCGTCACCAGACCACTGAGCTACTACACGCAGACCAATTTCTTCTAACAGGATGCGTGAAGACCAAGCGTCACCACCGATGTTATAGTCACCGATGATCGCCACGTCGTAAGGTGTGCCAGCAAATTCTTGCTCATCACGATTGCCCAGGATCCAGTCACGAACTACGTCATTCGCAATGTGGTGACCAAGAGACTGAGACACGCCGCGGAAACCTTCACAACGCACAGGCACAACCGTTTTACCGGTTTTCGCTTTCGCCTGACGGGCTACTGATTCGATGTCATCACCGATCAGACCAACAGGACATTCAGACTGAACTGTGATGCCTTTCGCCAGCGGGAACAGCATTTCCATTTCATCGATAATTTTCGCCAGCTTTTTATCGCCACCGAATACGATGTCTTTTTCCTGGAAATCAGACGTAAAGTTCATGGTGCCGAAGCTGTTCACACCAGTCATACCAGTGTAATAGTTACGACGACCAGCGCGGGAATACTGACCACAACCAACAGGACCATGTGACAAATGGATCATGTCTTTGATTGGGCCGAATACTACCCCTTTAGAACCGGCGTAAGCACAACCACGGATGGTCATAACGCCCGGCAGAGACTTACGGTTAGAAGTAATACATTTGCTGGCTTTTTCCAGCGTTGGGTCGTTCACAGTTAAGTGTTTGGAACGATCCTTGCGCGCTTTTTCTGGATAGGCTTCGAGCACTTCCTGAATTAACGCCAGATTCTCTTCACGAGTTCTGTTAGTCATAGCAGTAATTCCTTGAATGGGCGGACAATCCGGGCTGGCAGCATCCCTGCCAGCCGCCGGGTAGAGACCTTAGGCTGTAGCAGCTTCTTCTGCTGCGGTCTTACCGATGATCGATTCGTCTTCAACATCCATGATGCCGAATTCCATCAACAGCTCTTCCAACTCATCCATGGTTACTGGTGTTGGAACAACGAACAGTTTGTTGTTAACAACTTTGTTCGCCAGCGTGCGGTATTCGTTCGCTTGCTTACAGGTTGGGTCGTATTCGATTACAGTCATACGACGGATTTCTGCGCGCTGAACGATGTTGTCACGTGGTACGAAGTGGATCATCTGAGTACCCAGTTTGTCAGCCAGTGCGATGATCAATTCATCTTCACGGTCAGTTTGGCGTGAGTTACAGATCAGACCAGCCAGACGAACAGAACCAGATTTCGCGTATTTCACGATACCTTTAGAGATGTTGTTCGCGGCATACATCGCCATCATTTCGCCAGAGCAAACGATGTAGATTTCTTGTGCTTTGTTTTCACGAATTGGCATCGCGAAACCACCACATACAACGTCACCCAGTACGTCGTAGAATACGAAGTCTAAATCTTCTTCGTAGGCACCTTCTTCTTCCAGGAAGTTGATAGCAGTGATAACACCACGACCAGCACAACCAACTCCTGGCTCTGGGCCACCAGACTCAGCACAACGAACTCCGCCGTAACCGATCTGTAATACGTCTTCTAATTCCAGATCTTCAACAGAACCAACTTCTGCTGCCATTTCCATGATGGTATTCTGGGCTTTTGCGTGCAGGATCAAACGAGTAGAATCCGCTTTCGGGTCACAACCGATGATCATCACTTTTTTACCCATTTCTGCTAATGCAGAAACCAGGTTCTGAGTGGTAGTAGATTTACCGATACCACCTTTCCCGTAGATTGCACATTGACGTAAGGCCATGTCGTTTCTCCTCTGAATGACGTTGACGTATATATAAATGCACGTCACATACCAATCAGGCCAGACACAGCAACACATTGAAATATAACAATTATTTTAAAAATGGTGATTTATGTCGCAGAAACGATCGATACAAACACGGACGTTTTGTATGGAAATGGACAAGGTAATGTCAGCTTTGTGAAGTGGTTCAAAGTTATGGGCCAAACCTGGCAAGCCGATCTGGCTCGCGATTTCTTTCTTTATCTGTTCCCTTCGCTCTCCTCCTGTTCCCTCCTCCTGTAAATAAATTGGCAGGGATGAGGCCAATTGAGCCACGACAGGCAAACTATCCTCGCCCCCAACTATTAATTTAACCCTCATTCTATTTAATCAAAGGAATGCTCATGACCCGCCTCTCGCTGCCTCTGCTGTTACTGCTATCGCCCGCTGCGTTTGCGCAGTGGACGCTAACTCCGTTCCCAAGCTTTACCGAACAACCCAGCGGCCTGTTCCACAGCGCAACCACGCTGAACAAAGGCAATTACCCGCTACAGTTGCAACACGACGGGCAATGCTGGCAGCCCACTGCCGCCGCCAAACTCAATCAAATGCTCTCATTACAGCCTTGTGGTTCAGAACCCGTGATTAATTGGCGTCTATATAAAGACGGCGATTATCAGATCACTATTGATACCCGCAGTGGCACACCCACCTTGTTACTTAGTATGAAAAGCGCACCGGTCACGCAAACAGCAGCGCTATCGAAAACCTGCCCGATCTGGCACAACCAGCCGGTTACTATTGATGTCAGCCGCAGCTTTAAAGACGGCGACAGCGTACGGGATTATTACAGCGGCCAGACAGCGGTCGTCACACAAGGCAAAGTGACCTTACAACCGGCACCGGAAAGTGGTGGGTTACTGTTATTGGAAGCAGCGAACACCGCGGCGAAAGCCCCGTTTAACTGGCACAACGCCACTGTCTATTTTGCACTGACCGATCGTTTCGCCAATGGCAACCCCGCGAATGACCACAGTTATGGCCGCCAAAATGATGGCCAACAAGAGATCGCGACCTTCCATGGCGGCGATCTGGCGGGTCTCACCAGCAAACTCGATTACCTGCAACAACTCGGCGTCAATGCCTTGTGGATCAGCTCACCGCTGGAGCAGATCCACGGCTGGATCGGCGGTGGCAGCAACGGCGACTTCCCGCATTATGCCTATCATGGTTATTACGCTTTAGACTGGACCAAACTCGACGCCAACATGGGCACCGAGCAAGAGTTACATACGCTGGTCGAGCAGGCGCACAAACGCGGCATTCGCATTTTGTTTGATGTCGTCATGAACCATGTCGGTTATGCAACATTAGCCGACATGCAGGAATTTAATTTTGGCGCATTACATCTCAGCAAAAACGAACAACAGAAAATACTGGGCCAGCATTGGGGTGAGTGGCACCCCGGCAAAGCAGAAAACTGGCACAGCTTTAATAACTACATCAATTTTAGCGATGGCGCCGCATGGGAAAAATGGTGGGGTAAAAAATGGGTGCGCAGTGGCATTGGTGATTATGATGCTCCCGGTTATGACGACCTGACCATGTCGCTCGCCTTCCTGCCCGATGTAAAAACCGAATCCAAGCAGGCCAGCGGGTTACCCAACTTTTATCGCTATAAAAAAGACACGAATGCCAAAGAAATTGCCGGCTACACACCGCGCGATTACATCACTCATTGGTTGAGTCAATGGGTGCGTGATTATGGCATTGATGGCTTCCGCGTGGACACAGCCAAACATGTCGAAAAACCCGCTTGGGATCAGTTAAAAACCCAAGCGACACAAGCCTTGGCCGAGTGGAAAAAAGCGCATCCGCAGGAAGCGTTGGATAATGCCCCGTTCTGGATGACGGGCGAATCGTGGGGGCATGGGGTGATGAAAAGTGACTACTTCCAGCATGGGTTTGACAGCATGATCAATTTCGATTTTCAGGATCAGGCCAAGCAAGCGCTGGCGTGTTACGCCAACATTGATGACACTTACCGTCAAATGGCGGAAAAGCTACAAGACATCAATGTGCTGAGTTATCTCTCGTCACACGATACACGGTTATTTTTCCACGACGATGCCAAAGGTTCGGTGGAAAAACAAAAACTGGCCGCTGATTTGTTGCTGTTGGCACCGGGTGCGGTGCAGATCTACTACGGTGACGAAAGTGGCCGTCAGTTTGGCGCCACCGGCTCAGATCCGATCCAAGGCACCCGTTCCGATATGAACTGGAACGAGCTGAACGGTGACAAAGCGACACTGCTTGCCCACTGGCAGAAAATCAGCCAGTTCCGCGCCCGTCACACCGCGATAGGTCGCGGCCAGCAAACCACGTTGTCGTCGAATGGCTATTACGCATTTAGCCGGCAGGATCAGCAAGATAAAGTGATGGTGGTGTGGGCAGGCAATCATCAGTAAACAAAAAAAGACGCGCCGTTTAGGCGCGTCAACCATTACAAGTATGAAGTAAATTATTTGGTGATCGTGGTTACCGTGGCGGCATCTACCCCTTCAGGTAATGCCAGTGCCCCCGCGGTGGTGTGGCTGACCACGATCTCTTTATCAACGGTAAAGGTCACCGGTGTCACATCCACCACATTGGAAGATGGGCTGACATATGCTTTATAAGTACCGGGCTCCACAATCCATTCATTGCTGCTTGGATCAAAACTCGCCAAAATCTTCGCCGGTATATTGAAGGTCAGTTTTTCTGTCGCACCGGCATCCAGTTTGCTGGTTTTAGCAAATGCTTTCAGCTCAATCACTGGTTTTTTCAGTTTCACTTCGGGTGCAGAAACATAAACTTGTGCCGCTTCTTTACCCGCCACACTGCCGGTATTGGTGATAGTTGCAGTTAAGGTCACACTACCTTGAGCCCCTTGACTTAAGGTGTTGGCGGTGACTGCCGCATCACTGTAACCAAAGGTGGTGTATGACAAACCAAAACCAAATGGGTAGGAAACCGTTTTATCAAAGGTGGAATAATAACGATAACCGACATAGATGCCTTCGTTGTAATACACATCATCTGGTGTGCCATCACTATCAGTATCAACCCCAGGGAAAGCTCGCGAGCTGGAAGATGGTACATCGGCATAACTAGCCGGGAAGGTTTGCGCCAATTTACCACTTGGGTTGACATCACCAGACAGAATGTCGGCAACTTCATTACCGGTATCCTGACCACCCATGTAGGCTAACAAAATCGCATCGGCTTTATCGGCCCACGCACTGGTATCGATAACCCCATTGACGTTCAGCACCACCACCACTTTCTTACCTTGTGCATGGAACGCATCCGCTACCCCCGTGATCATATCGACTTCCTGATCACTCAGCAGATAATCGCCTTTAGCATTAGTTCGATCGGCACCTTCACCAGCCTGACGACCAATGCTAATCACCGCTGTATCGTTAGTCTGCACAGCAGTAGTTAACAAGGTTGATAAATCGCTATTGTTGGTCACCGTCGCTTCATCGCAAGAATAGGTGCTGGCACCGCCAAAGCTACCGGCATGTTCCACCTTATTCGTGGCAAAGTAAGTGGTGTAGTAATCTTGTAAATCACTGTTAACGGTAAAACGGTTCGCCAACCCTTTGGCTATCGACACCGTATAAGCGGCGTGCACGTCACCACTACCGGTGCCACCTTTGTAGGTATTCACCTGATTCACACCAAAAGTAGCCAGTGTTTTGCCATTGGCAATAGGCAATGCAGCATTGTTTTTCAGCAACACCATCCCTTCCGTGGCAGCTTGACGCGCTAACACGGCATGCGCATTCAGATCAGGGTTATTTGAAAACGCATAATGGTTATAAGACGGTGATTTCTGCACTTGTGTCAGAATATGCACTGCGTTTTGTGTCACTTGCGCTTCGGTTAATGAACCCGCATCGATAGAGGCTTGCAGGTTAGTTTTTTGTCCGCCCGGTTCAATTAAATCATTACCCGCGTTCATTTGCGCAGCGGCAGAATTGGCATCCCCCATCACATTGCCGGCAAACCAGTCAGACATGACCAGACCATTAAAACCCCATTCATCTCGCAGAATATTAGTTACTGCATCTTTGCGTTGATTTACATAGGTGCCATTGACCTTGTTATACGAGGTCATCACTGCCCACGGTTGTGCTTCATCCACTGCGATCTGGAAACCACGCAGATAAATTTCCCGGAAGGTTCTCGGTTCACCAATATCATTAATGTAATTACGGTTAGTTTCTGAGTTGTTGCCAAAGAAATGTTTGATAGTAGAACCAACCCCGTTTGATTCCACCCCTTCCACCATCGCGGCACCGATTTTCCCGGTGACTAGCGGGTCTTCCGAATAATATTCAAAATTACGCCCGTTCAGTGGGTTACGCTGAATATTCATGCCCGGCGCTAATAATAAATCGACCCCATATTCTTTAACTTCTTCCCCGGTTGCTTTACCCACTTGTTGAACTAGATCAGTATTCCATGTTGAAGCCAGCAATGAACCAATCGGCCATGCTGTCGCATAATAAGTGCCGCTGTCGCCATCACGAGTACCATTAATTCGCAAACCCGCCGGGCCATCCGCCAGTTTAGCGGCGGGGATATCTAACTTATCGTTTTTTACGCCATTGATATAACCCGCAACGCCCGATGCATCACTTAATAAATTGATGGGGGTATTATTGGCGAATGTCGTAAAATCCATGCCAGGGCCGGAAACGATATCAAGCTTTTCACTAATACTCATCTGAGCAACCATCTGCTCGGCTAATGATTTATAATAGGCGTCATCTTTTACTACCGCATGTTCAGATGAATTATCATTGCAACCGGTCATGAGACCGGAAATAGCTACTGCAACGGCCATAGTGACAATTTTTAATTGTGGCTTGAAATCACTCATATTTATTCCTTTAATCGATTCAGCATGCTTTAATGTCGTTAGCATCGAATTAACTCGATACTCATTTAAAACATTTGCAAATAAATAATGCACAACTACCTTTTTCTTCGGTGAATAAAGTAACGAGTTATTTATTAAAATAATTGACAGCTGGGTGCATGAATTTTGCAAAATGGAGCAGGATGCTAAATATGTGAAGTCACCACAATGTTTACATTTTGTTACAAGCGATCACTAAGTCTCACCTCTATACTTCAGAGCAACATATAACAGCTAAATATTTTATCAAATAAAATACAGAGACAATTTAAAATCACACTCTCATTATTAAAATCGATAAAATATTAGCTTATAGCCTTTGGAGTTTGCCATGCCAAAAAGCGTTTCAAATGTCATCATGAGAAATGTATTACATAAATTAAAAGGCGACGGTGTTAACACAAGATCTATTATTGAATATTGTGGCGTATCTGATTATGAGATTGAACGAGATAATGGACGTATAGCAGAACATAAACATTATCGTTTTATGCTAAAAACAAAAGAATATTTACAACCAGTTAATGATTTTATTTTTGATAATTTTATGGCGTTATCATTCCAAAATCATCCTGATTTCTTTGGTATTTGTTTAAATGAAAGCAGCGCCAAAGAAGCACTCGATTCGTATATCAGATACCGCATCATGATTGGTAACTGCGATGATTTAATTAAACATGCAGGAGTAGAAAAAAGCAGCTTCGAATATATTAATCTGGGACCCAAAGAACTTGGTGCTTCGCAGGCTATTTTCAATTTCATTATGTTATATAGCATCGTCAAAAATTACTCTAACTCTTTCAATATTAATGTCAGATTCGTTGGAAAACCACCCCAGAAAAAACATTTACTGGATGTATTTTTCAATACCCAATGTTTATGGGAGCAAAATAACAACTCTATTGTATTTAATAATCAAGAATTAGACAGACCACGGCAAGATTATAACGGCAGCTTAAACTCCATGCAAAAGACAAGGCTAAATGAACTCTGCCGCAAATTGGAGAGTGATAGCGATTATTCCTCGTTAATCAAAGAGATGATAATCCATTCCATTCATTTAGGGCGATTTGATGGCGATGATTCAATATTGGAAGATATTTGTAATAATCTGAGCATCAGCAGATGGACACTTAATCGGAAGTTGCAAAACGAAAACACCTCTTTTATTACCTTATTAAAAGAGACAAAAATAAAAATGGCCTGTGAATTATTAATAGAATCAAAATACACCATGCAAGAGATTAGTGAATCGATTGGCTTTTCATCACAGAGTGTTTTTAGCCGTTTTTTCAAAACAAATCTATCGGTGAGCCCTTTAGCATTCAGAGATGAACACAGAACCAAATAATTTAAAAAACCCGAAAAAAATTCCGGGTTAAAAGAGAAAACTTTCGCGAATAGCATCTCACGGCAAAGTCATTTCTGGATCTAAAAGGTTATTGCTGTAAGTAGTATTCACTGCCCCTTTTAAATAAAACTTAGCCAGTGGATTGCCAGTAAAATCATTATCGCTGAACGTATCGCCATCTGTAGCACTCAGCTTAAGAATATAAGCACCGGTCGCCGTTATATCGTTTTGCGACCACACATTCTCACGATTGATGCCATCATTACCGACCCGAGCTGGTTCATCGGATCCTTGATAGGTATAGATAGCATTATCTGTATTACCGAAAATCATGTTGCCCTGAAAACTGTTATAGGATGACCCGACTGAGAGTCGAATGCCGGTTTTATTACCCTGCACAATATTGCCCCGAATAATATTGTTGTTACTTTCAAACAACGCAATACCGGTATCTTCGTTATCAAAGACTTGATTATTCTCCACCAGCGAATAATCGACCGAACGATGCAACATGATGCCATGACCGGCGTTGCTGTAACTGGTGTTATAACGGATCACCAGATTATTACAACGCTGCGAACAAATAATGCCGTGGTCACCGTTATGGTGTGATGTGTTACTCGTGATAGTCAGGTAGTCGGAATCATCATGCGGGTCCAGCCCATATTTCACATTATGATCAAACTCGTTACCGCTGATCATCATGCCGTAAGCACCGTAAGTGAACACCCCGAAATAGTTATTGTGGATACGGCTATTGAGAATATTGCCGTACACACGAACGTCATTCAGTGTGCCCGACACTTTCCAGGTTAAGCCATACGATTCCGAGGCATAATAACCGAGATAACCAATATCACTGCCGGTGACATCCATCCGTGATTGTTTATCAGCAGCACCAGATCGCACACGAATGTAGGCCCGATTAGCCGTGGTGTAATCGGTATCCGGCCCCTCCACGGCTTCATCCCACGACAGCACTTTGGTATGGTTAATTTGCACAATGCCGTAATCAGCGGTCAGATTAACGACACTATTGGCCAGTCCGGTGTTGTTAGACAACAGACGAAATTCAATGACGGGATCAGTTGGATCATCGCCATCAATCAGTAACGCAGAACCATCGGTTAATTTGAGGTTCGCCTTTAACAGATAGATACCATCGCCCTGACTCACCAGTTGTAGTGGTTTCAATGCCGCAATATCAGCGATCCGGCAAATACCGCCAGCCTGCACATACAAGGTGTTACTGGAGCTGGCAAACCTTAGATTAGCGCTCGTGCAGCTCGTCGCGGCAGATACCGGCCAATGCCAAACGGCCAGTAACAATGTGATCACAGTTCCTATTTTCATTACGTTATCCTCCAGAGGAGATCGTCAGTGCCGCGCTCATCCTTGCGTACAGCACAGACAAAATTAATGCATCAATGACGGGCCAATGCGCACCCTTGCGACCTTGCCATGACCGCTCAGTTGCCAGCCCTGACTGGCCGCCGGTAACAGCACACTGGACGCGGGCGTCAGTGTCCACGGTTCGCCTTGTGCATTGGTTAGCGTGATAGTGCCTTTCAGGCAAAATAACAGTTCAACCTCGGGTAACAAGCCGACCGGAAAAGTGTCGCCACTTTGCAGACGTATAATCGAGAGCTCAAAGTCATCCACCGGTACGGGAAACCGCTGTTCTATTTGATTCATAGGCTGTTTGTTCGCCGGCTGACGCATAATATCCGGCGTCATACTGCGAAAGATCACCGTCGATAAGAGTTCATCCGGTGCGATATGTTTTTGCGTTAACCCAGCCCGCAGCACATTGTCGGAGCTGGCCATGACCTCAACGCCCGTTCCGCGCAGATAAGCGTGCGGTGTGCCGGCCGGAATGAACATCGCTTCCCCTGGCACCAGCGATACCAGATTCAGTACTAACGGAGACAAAATCCCGCTATCTCCCGGATGTTCCTGTGCTAACCGCTGCACTTCAGCAAAAGCCGGTTCATGTTGAAATTGCAGGCTGGGGCCAGCAGCAGAAAGCAGATGATCCAGCTCTTTGCCCGACAACAACAATAACCAGCTATAAAAAGCTGCCAGTGCCGTTTCCCCCTCTTTTTGCAGTCGTTTCGCCCAAGTCAGCAGCTGATGTTCACCGACTAACACTAACAACCGCACGATCTCAGAAATGGGCCGGAACCCAACCAAACCGACAAACGGCGTCAGCGCGTATAACAGCTCCGGCTTATGATTGGCGTCATGGTAATTTCGCTCTGCTGCCGTGAGCGGAATACCAATTGCATTTTCGTGGGCAAAACCCGCTTGTGCCTGTGCCAAATCAGGATGAACCTGAATAGACAAGGCTTTTTTGGCCGACAAGATTTTGAATAAAAAAGGTAATTTTGGTCCGAAGCGCTGGATCGCGCGCGCTCCGAGAATGGCATGTGGTTGCCCGTCGATCAGTTGCTCCAGTGAAAATTGCGCATCGGGGAACACCACCTGTGACGGCGCTTTCGGATGGGCACCGACCCACACTTCTGCCTGTGGTTGTTGTTGCGGATTTTCAATACCGAGCAACCACGGCAACACATCGGTAGTGCCCCAATCATAAGGTTGCAGACTATTAATCAGCCACAATGGCTGTTGCAGCATTTCTCCGCCAATGGCTTGCCATGCGGCCTGAAATGTCTCTTCCATCATTTTCATGATTTAGCCCTCCTGGCGTAACAGCGATAAAATTTCCGCTGTCTTTTGTTGCATCAACACTTCATCCGCACGCGACTCAACATTCAGTCGCACCACCGGTTCGGTATTCGAGCTGCGCAGATTAAAACGCCAATCATCGAAAGACAGACTGATGCCATCGGTGTAATCGATGTTCAGCGCCTGCCCGCTGTATGCATCTAACACGCGCTGGATCGCTTGCTGCGGGTCGCTGAGGTGGCTGTTGATTTCACCGGGTGATGGGTAACGGGCAATGCGTTCCGCCACCAGCGTCGACAGCGGTTGTTTGCGGACGCACAACAGCTCCAACACCAGTAACCACGGGATCATGCCGCTGTCGCAATAACCAAAATCGCGGAAATAGTGATGGGCACTCATCTCGCCGCCATACACCGCATCTTCAGCACGCATGCGTTCTTTGATAAAGGCATGACCGGTTTTCGACATCACCGGTACACCACCGGTTTTGGTGACGATCTCTTCGGTGTTCCACGTCAGACGCGGATCGTAAATAATGCGGGCACCGGGTTTCTTCAGCAGAAAACTTTCCGCCAGCAAACCAACGATGTAATAGCCTTCGATAAATTCACCGTGTTGATCAAACAGGAAACAACGATCGAAATCACCATCCCACGCGATGCCCATATCAGCACCGTAAGCATGCACAGCATTGGCAGTGTCAGCGCGATTTTCCGGCAATAACGGGTTAGGAATGCCATGCGGGAATGTGCCGTCCGGCTCATTGTGGATCTTGATCAATTGCACCGGCACCCGTTGGCTGATAAACACCTTTTCAATGGCATTGATCACATGGCCAGCCGCGCCATTACCTGCATTCACCACCAGCTTTTTCGGCGTTAATTTGCTGAAATCGATATAACCCATCAAGTGATCAACATAGGCCGACAGGATATTTTCCTGACGATACAGCCCGGGAATACCCGCTTGTGGGCCATAATCGATCATTTCAGCCATCCGGCGGATCTCATTCAAGCCAGTGTCACCACTTATGGGCCGACTGCCGCTGCGCACCAGTTTCATGCCGTTATAGTCGATGGGGTTATGTGACGCAGTCACTTCAATGCCGCCATCGACGCCCAAAAACCAGGTGGCAAAATAGATCTCTTCGGTGCCGGTCATGCCTAAATCGATAACATCGGCACCGCTGTCGCGTAACCCTTGAACCAGCGTTTGTTTTAGTCCTTCACTGGAAAGACGCACATCACCGCCCACTACAATGGCACGCGCGTTCAGATAACGGGCATAAGCACGCCCGATACGATAGGCAACATCCTCGTCCAGTTCGTCACCCAACCGGCCACGAATATCGTAGGCTTTAAAGCAATTAAATGATCCCATATTGCTGTCCTCTGCTATCAACGATCCTGTTGCAACAAAGTACTGACAGAAGGCGCTCTGCATTGGCATTCTGTCAGCTCATGGCTAATGCGGAACGATGCGCACTCCCTGTGCCATCGGCCAGTTTTGCGCTGGCGTCGAATCCCGCTCATTAACGCGGCCATACATGTCTGCCACCCGCTCGATATCTTTATCCTGCAGATAACTGCCGGTCTGGATCTCGATGATCTCCAGCGGTACCTGGCCGGGGTTACTGAGTCGGTGGAAGACTCCGGCAGGGATATAGGTAGATTGGTTTTCCCCCATCAAAATGGTTTCTTCCCCGATGGTGGCCTGCGCGCACCCCGACACCACCACCCAATGTTCAGAGCGATGCAAATGGCGATGCAGCGAGATGCTTTGTTGCGGCTGAATCGTCAGGTGCTGCACCCCAAA
This sequence comes from uncultured Tolumonas sp., assembly GCF_963676665.1. Lineage (NCBI taxonomy): Bacteria > Pseudomonadati > Pseudomonadota > Gammaproteobacteria > Aeromonadales > Aeromonadaceae > Tolumonas > uncultured Tolumonas sp. The sequence goes on along the minus strand of NZ_OY781378.1, from coordinate 452,153 downwards.
ACGTTGTCCTTTATCAATCGCATCCATAGAGCCCCATGGCCGGAACATTTCCCGATGATGCTGTGCTTCCGGGCGATCCTCTTGTTCCAGTTTTTTCACCAGCTGTTTGACGTCTTGCACTTTATTAATATTTGCCACCAGCACGGCATCTTTGGTCTCAATGACCACGGTATCTTGCATGCCGATCAGACTGACCATGCGATGGGTGGTGTGTACATAACAGTGATCGGTTTCGATCAGTTCGGCAGCACCTTTCACCAGATTGGATTGCGGATCTTTGTCTTGTTCTTCCCACAAGGCCGACCAGCTACCGACATCGCTCCACCCGGCCTGCAAAGGCACGACCACGGCATCATCGGTTTTTTCCATGATGGCGTAATCGATAGAATCATCGGGGCAGAATGCAAAACTATCGGGATCAATGCGCCAGAAGTCGAGATCGCGGAATTTGCGCTCTAACGACAACTGACAAATGTCATAAATATCCGGTTGGAATTTTTTCAACTCTTGCAGGAAGCGGCTGGCTTTAAACATGAACATGCCGCTGTTCCAGAAATAGTCACCGCTGGCGAGAAAACTGATCGCGGTCGCCCGATCGGGTTTTTCAACAAACCGCTCTACTGGCACCGCTTCCAACCCATTCACTGAATGACTTTTCACATAGCCATAACCCGTTTCCGGCGCGGTCGGCACAATGCCGAATAACACCAGTTTGCCGGCCTCCGCCTCCGCACGCCCGCGCTCTAAGGCAGCATGAAACGCCGCTAAATCACGGATCACATGGTCTGCCGGTAATACCAGCATCAAGTCGTCACCATCGTCCTCAGTGATCAACATGGCGGATAAGGCCACCGCCGGTGCCGTATTACGCCCGAACGGTTCCAGCAACACGCTATGTGTCGAACGGCTGATTTGTTGCATCTGCTCCCGCACAATAAAACGGTGCAGCTGATTACAAACCAAAAATGGTTTGCCGAACTGTTTTTCCGGCAACCGCATGACTGTTTGCTGTAACAGCGTGTGGTCACCTAATAAGTTCAGGAACTGCTTTGGATATTGCTTACGGGAAAGCGGCCAAAGACGTGAACCACTACCACCGGAGAGAATGACTGGGATCATGATTGTTGCTCCATGCTGCTCATGCTGTTTAAGGACATCGTCCCTATGACTACACGGGCTTGTTTATCAGCCAGCCCTGGCTCATTGCGCAAATCCTGATTCATTGCGTAAATCCAGGCTCGTTGCGCAAATAGAGGTAACTAAGATCGCCACCCAAGCGGGTCATTTTCAGTGTTGATAACGATTTAAGTAACGGTAACCACTCCCGGTTACCCGAGATAGCGATGTAAGGTGCCAGCCAGGCAAGCCGCCCATGTTCACGCAGACTTTCTTTGACTTGTTTAGCCCCTGCTGCCTGCGCCAGTGCACTGCTATCATCCAGATTGTGGATCACAAGTGCCGCCAGACGTTGTAATGCTGCATTATCAGCACTCAACCAGTGTTGACCATTGGCTTCACCAAAGGCGGCCAGTAATACCAGTGGTTGCAAAGCAAAGTTGTGATAACTCAGCGCCCGACTGCGACGTTTCAATTCATTGGGCAACTCGCCGTCGGCATTAACTTGCGCCATCGCGTTGAGATAAATCTCGCCAGACCAATTGAACAGATCGGCACGATTCAGTACGACCGCGGTCGTCATCACCCCCCAAGCAGCCCAGTAATCGTGATTGTTGATCTGCTCTGGTTTGCGGTGGCTGTAATCTTTTACTACTTCACCGGCGACTAACCCCAACCAGCGTTCCAACGTCTGACGTTCCACTTTCGGAAAAGTGGGATCATCCTCTGGCAGGTTCAGCTTTATTTTCAGATAGTTGGCAGCAATAGCTCCCAGCGTCCATTTCCGAATGGCCTTTCCCACCGCAGACTTAGTCGGTTGCAGCAGCGCTCCGGCATTGGCCCACGCCAGCCAGTGTTGACGCAAACATTGCAGATCCTGCTCAGTGCCGTTGCCTTTGAATAACTTGTCGGTCAACGCAGCCGATAATTGCTGTAAATCAGACATCGGTGCTGACAACGCGGCATACCGTGCTTCGTTGTCATCGTCGATCACATCTTTCGACTTCTCCGACTGCACATATTTACTGGGGATCTCCAACCCGTCCTGATAGACATTCAACGGTGGGCAATCAGTAGCATGCTCTGATACGCGAATAGTCAGATGGCCTTGCAGATAACCCACCGGCGCCTGTAATACCGCGTTAGCCGGCGCAGCCCCAACACAAGCAAAGAGACCAGCCAAGAGAAAACCCGTCAGAGAAATCAGTGAATAACTGCGAGCCATTTTCATCTTCATCTCCCTGCGGTCTGTAACAAGTTATCGGGGAAATGACAAACACTGGCGTTGATGGTGGTTTTTCCACGCGCAGCGCTAGGCAGGGCTAAATCAAGGGAAACAAAAAAACGTGGCTGCTTCATCTCGACATTACCCAGCACAAAACTAAAACGTCCGCTGTCAGCGAGTTGACTGTTTTTTCTGATCTGAAAATCACTTTTCCCACCGTCGGAATACCAGACAGTTAGCAGTAATTGTTCGATGGATGGATCGCTTAATTTCAAATCAAAGATCAACTGGCTGGGATGCGTCTTCAGCAGGTTGGCACCGAATATCACATCATTCAGTTTGTTCCCCTGAAAGACCTGCGCTTTCTGTTCCAGCGTCGGATAAGACTCGCAACCGTTATTCACTAACGCAATCATTTGCCGTAATAGCGACGCACTGAGTTTGCGATGTTCATACGGCAGTTCCCATAAAATCAGTTTCGGCGGTTTAGTTTGGAAAGCCTCCGATGCCAGTAATTTTGCCCATCCGACACTACTGTTGCCGTCATCGGGCGTATAATTACTGACCTTTCGCGATAGGCTCTGCTGTAAAAAACCATTGAAATTAAAACGATTCTCCACCGATTGACTGGAACCGATCAGCCAGATGTCATCAACAGACGTCGTTGTTGCCACATCAACCGCTTTGGTCACAAAATGCGGCGTAAACTCCAATGGATAACGCTGGCCGCCACACAACGCCTGCGATTGATTATTCAGAAGCCCACTGATTTTCAGCACACCCTGCGCCGTGGTTTCAAAACGTTGTTCTGGTTGCTGTTCAAACAACGCTAATTTGCGAATATCCGCGGCCGCCAATTGAGCGGTTTGTTTCGCGCCAGAGGACGTCCAGTGAATGTCACGTTTGAAGAAAAACGGCTCTGCTGATCCCGACACTGTTGGCTGCAAACGCTCATACGCGGGCACTAAAAAACCGGCCTGACGAAAAAAGCGCAAAGTCTGTAGATATTCTTTCGTCGTTTCAGCAGCGGTTCCCTTACTCAGCTGATGATCCGCATACATCAACGTCCGTGATGGCGGCATAACCAGCATTACCGTGGTGCCTTTTTGCGCTAACTCCTGCACCAGTAATTTGAGCAAAAAAGCGCGTTCTGGGGTGGTTAATGGCTCGGCATTGCTAGCCCGTTCGGTAGCTGCAAACAACCAACCGGCACTGCCTTCCTTCAGCCCCACTTCGGCCGATGTTTTTTGTGCTTCCGGGCACAACTGACAACAAGGTTCAGCGGCATATTTAGGTAAACCATTATCCGCTGCCTGTGACACACCAGCGCCAGTGACACTCAATAGAAATGTCAGAACACTAAAAATGGGTGCGAACTTAGTCATTGGCCACCTCCAGTGAAACAGGATTACGCGCGTTCGGGCGTTTCGTTGAGACGGCGCGGCTGAACAACACTTCGTTGACATCGCCATACCAGACGGTAGTAATCACATCGGTATAAGGAACTAAATCGCCACCCAAGGTAATTTCACGACGTTTACCATTTTCATCTAAGGCTAATTTGCCAATTTCTACGGCTTCTAAACCGGTGGTAAACAGTGCGCCACTGCCATTTAACGCAATGACACCACCACTGATAGAACCAGAGCCGCGCATCTCATACGGATCAAGTTTCAGATCGCGAGCTTCATGACCGGGTAACGGAGCGTGTGCTGAAAGATCGCTTAAATAGCCATAAATTCCGTAATGGCCATTTTGCAGAATGAGGTTGTCTTTGAGGGTCACATCAAGGCTGTTGCGAAAGCGGATACCGTGATGCTGGTTATTATAAAAACGGTTATCCGCGATCAGATTATGATGGCTTTCATATACCGCCAGCCCATCACTCCCATTGTTATAACTGCTGTTTTGCATAACAACGTTATGGTTACTGGCGCGATCAAGCATGATGCCGGCTTGATTGTTATCGTGTGACACATTGCCAAAAATGAACGAGCCGCTGACATCACGCGAACCGATAATGCCATGGCGAACTTTAGTGCCCCACACCTCATTATTAGCAATAATCAGATGGTGAGAGCGATCATGCGGATCGATGCCGTAATAAATGTTGTCGTAATATTTATTACCAACCAGCACCACATCATTGGCTTCATAAGAGTAGAAGCCATAAAACATATCGGTTACCCGATTGTTCACCAACCAGCCACGGGGATGTTGCAACCGGTTAAGGGTCAGCGGAGCATACATCTCATCTTGTTCTGAATAGGTCGACAGCGTAAAACCATACGCCTTACTATTCAGTGAACCGAGGCTCTCAATTAACGAACCATAGGCATAGGTCTCTGAGCCACTCCAGCCAATATAAAATGGCCGGTACTCCTCTTTTTTACCGTTAAATTTGGCCGGAGAGTTGGTTTTCTCGCTCCAGCCACGTAAAGCGCCATCGACAATAAACACATCACCCGCATTAACCAGAAAACTGCCCCGTTCATGAGAAAGCAATAACTCTTCCCCCGGTGCAATCGCGAATGCCGCATGATTCATTACCACGGTGGGAAAACGCAGCAAATACTGCTGTTTATTCAATTTAACCAACGCATCCGGCATGATTTTGTGCAAAGCCGGTAACGTCAGAATTCCATCACGAACGTAGATCGCTTTGGGAAATTGGCCTTGTTTTTGCGCCCACATGCCTAGTTTGCCACCCTTAAAAAACTTCCGGGTCGCCACATTGTTGATCATGCGTTCGAAGGTAATATGGGCGGGTTTCTGCCATTTAGCCTGTTTTTGTAAAATGGCATTGCGGTTATAACCACTAATATCCGGCAAGGCAGGTAACGCCGGATCGACAGCCTGTGTAGAAACAGTTTGCACAGTATAAAACTCTGCCTGCGCCAATTGCGTAAACATGAGCCCGCACGCGAGAAGACCGACTATCACAATTTTGTTCATTATCTGCTCCTTGATGCTGAACTTCGGTATAGGGATCGGCAGACAACTCAGAAATTATTCACCAGCTCTGAATCATTTCTTTTCTGCTCTTCAGTGTTGGTTCTTTCCCCCTCCAAGGCTAATTGCGGTGCAATTGATAACGGCATACCGTCGACATTACGAGCTCTCAGTTCTTGTGTTAGCAACTCATGGGCTTGTTGTTGATGCTGTTTATCTAACACCAACGACGAACGTAATTGTTGTAATGACGGGCTATTCAGTTTTTGCTGAGCCAATGAGGTAAACACCCAGGCATAGACCGGGTTGGCCTTCACACCAGGTGTGTTATGAAAAGCTATCGCTAAAGCCTCATCAGCTCTGACATACCCTTGGCGAGCTGCTTGTACCAGCAAATCGACGCCTTGCTGGATTTGTGGTGTTCCCGTTAGCAGGCCACTTAGATATAGACGCCCCAATAAATAATTGGCTTCCGGCAGATCGGCGGCAGCTTTCAGCATCTTTTCCGCTAGCACCGGATCAGCCGCTTTGCGTCGCCCTTCCAGATAGAGTCGCCCCAGCAAATAGGATGCTTGCGGATCACCTTGTTGCTGTAATTGCAGCAATTGTTGCTCTAAGTGCTTGGTTTCAGTTTCATCGCCAGGTTGGCTAAGCAATAACGCGATAACCGCCAACGCGACATCGTGATTTTGCGGTTGAGCCAACCGGCCTAATGCCAGTGCTTGTTCATTCATCGGCGCGCCTGCATCTGAACTTTGCAGTATCTGCATCAGAGGTAACAAGTCACTGTCCAGCAACCGTCGGCCTTTGAGTTCGGCGCTGATTGCCGTATACAGTTCCGGCCAATCATTACCGCCGTTTTGGCGCAATAACATCAGCTGCGCCCGGCGACACAATTGCAGATCAGATGGCTGCACATAACCAAACGCCGGCGTATTAAATGAAATTTGCTGACACATGCTGCGCAGTTCAGCCGCGGTCGTTTGTGTTTTCAGCATGTCTGGCAACCGCACCATTGCCCATAACCAGCTGCGTTGATTGGGCGCCAGTTGTTTATCCGATTGCGAAACCAGCTGGCGTAAATCGGAATAACCGGGCTGTTGTGGATAGCGGGCATAAAAAGTAATGAGTTCATACATCACATCACCCCGGCGTTGTTGCCGTGCCCAGAGCGTGTTACGGATCTCATCCGCCCAGCCCGGTTCCAGTTCGATGACCTGCATTAAATTAGCGATATAAAGCAGCTCTTTTTCACCACTCGGATCATGCTGTAACTGTGCTTTTAACAGCAGTCTGGCCTGCTCCCGCTGCTGAGCATTTTTCCCCAGCAGCAGATAATCAGTGACCTTCTCCGGTTTAACACCGTCATACCCCACATCCTGTAAGGCAGACCATTGTTGCGTCGGTGAAATCTTAATTCGGCTATGCTGCTGCGGTTGCATTTGCGCGGTATAGCTTTGGCAAGCCGATAAACCAAAGCCCATGAGCGCCATCATCAAAACGTTCCGTTTCATGATTAACCAGCCTCAGGTTGAGTGAACTTTTTCGCCTGCATCACGACGGCCATCCGCAGCCGATCAAACCAAATAGGAGCGACAGAAACCGCCACCGGTGAACTCACTGTGCTCGCTGGTAAGGCTCGATCCGGTTTGATCTGCACCATCACCGCGCCTAATGCCGGAGTTGGTATTACGTCGGTCATCTGTACCTGAGAAATAGTGCCGCTGACTTCTGGCAAACCATCCGGTAAAGTCAGCACGACCTTACGTCCGGCGGTCAGCTTGGCATAATCGGCATAATCGAAATTCGCTTGCACATAAGGCTGGCTCTGTGGCGGCACCAGTTGCACAACCGGTTTTCCCCGTTCCAAAAACTGGCCGTTGGTCACACCAGTGCTCAGCACCACACAATCACAGGGGCTGGGTAAGGTGTAATCCATCTGGGTTTGCAATAACGACAGCAATTTCGGATCGGGTGTCGCACTGGCTTTTAATAATGTGGTGACCTGTTCTGCCCACGGCGCTTGCACTCTTGCCACCGGCATACCCGCCTTAACCGTAGCGCCTACCTTGACCAATAATTCAACATTACCTTCTTTGGGCATCAACACCGCTTGTTGTGGCAAAGTCACTGATGCACTGCGTGCAGCGGTAACCAGATAATGGCTCGCCAGTGTGCTGAGCAAATAAGCAAATGCACCCAGCCCCACCACAAACATGAGTGCCGTTGCCAACAAGGCCTTGGTTTTCGCCCAACCCGTCAGCCCGGCGCTGGTGTTGACTACTTTTCGCGCTTTAGTGAAATTTTCCCGACTTAAGGTCGTTAATACATCATTGACCTGCGCAATTTCCCCGCCAAGAAACTTGCTGATTAACAAACGTAAGGTGGATATCTCCTGTGTGCCCAGATCCTGAAATTCACAGCCAAACCGATGTTCATCTGCCCATTGGTGAATCACCTTGAAATTTACCTTCAGCACAAATTCCACGGCATCAAAGTTAAATAACAGACGTCCCCGATAGACCTGATCAACATGCAAACGGGCATCTTCATTCATTACACTGAAACCACTGGCTGAAATCTCATTCAACTCCAGGACATATTGATTATGTTGCGGATCAGTCACGATCAACCGGGCTGGAATTTTCACCCGTGCGTGGCGTCGTTGTGCTTCGGTCTCATGAACCAGATTTAAATTTGCAGTCGCCATCATTCATCCCCTTCCTATGCAGCCTCAATGTCATCCTGTCATTGGCTTAAAAAGCCGATTGGCCGGACTAAACCAGATGAACTACCACCGCCATAAATACACTGACCGCCGAAAACGTCATGGCAGTCGTGGACCAGCGGTTAAACCAGGTTTGAAACGCACCATGATCGTGTTTCAGTTTGGTGTTTTGACGTGTCCACGATTGGCGATCCAGGCGAAACACCACGTAGATTTTGATCAGCGAGCCAAAGATTTGGTTGAAATAGAGCATCAGCGGAAAACCCGGCCCCACTTTGTGGCCGGAAGCCAGCAGCATCAGTGACACCAGTGTACGGGTCAGCGCGATCCACAACAGATAGATCACCGGATAACCAATGTCATATTTGAAACCGGCCAACACCGCAGCCGTCAGCCCCAAAACACTGGTCCACATCGAGATGCGTTGATCAAACAACACGTAATAGGTAAACCAGCCCAGACGTTTGATACCAAGCCGGGTGGCCCGTGAATTTTGTCGTAATGAATTGCCATACCAGCGAAACATCAGCTGACGAGCCGCAGCTATAAAACTTTTTGATGGTGGGTGTTCTACCGTAGTGATTTCCGCATCAGGCACATAATAGGTATCCCAGCCCTGACGCATCATGCTAAACCAGCTCGATTTGTCATCGCCGGTCAGGAATTTGAAGCGCCCCAGCCGCCAGTGATCCAGATGATCGTTCTCCACATCTGAGATGAACTCCGGCTCAGTCACTACACTGGCGCGGAACAAAGACATACGCCCGGTCAGGGTTAATACCCGTTTTGACAATGCCATAGAGCACATACTGATATGCCGTTGGGCAAAGCGCAGCTTGTGCCACTGACTCATCCAGTAACTACCAAGCACATCGCAATACTCATTGGTCGTCAGCGCGCCAACATTGGGAAACAAAGAAAAATAAGGACATGACTGCCGAATAATGCCGTCCGACAACACCGTATCGCCATCTACCACCGCAACCAGCGCCTGTGCATCCGGCATATCCCGCGCAATGGCCCGAAAACCATTCGCCAGACCATCGCGTTTGCCAGTGCCGGGAATGCGCACAAAACGTAATGTAACGCGATCATCCGGCGGTGCAGCTTGTTGCCACAAGGTGTGGATCAGTGATTCATCCGACAGCTCAACAATCGACGCCACTACCGTAGCCGGATAACCACAATGAATGGCCTCACTGATCACCGAGCGATAGACCATGGCAGTAGTCATCGCATCAATGCGAAAACTGGTTACCATCAAATAGATATGTGAAGGTGGCTGTGCCAGCACAGCCGCAGCCGCTTGCTTGCGATGGCGGGGAAACACGACATAACAAAAAAACAGCCCGCGCAGGTAATGCATTAAACCCACGCTATAACGCCATAGCCCGATGCCACCGACCACCAGCAAAAATTCGGGGTGCCCGGCGGAAAACACTTCTGGTGGCACCAACAATGCCAACGAGCAAAGCAAGCATCCCAGCAATAACCAGCCTGTCGTAGTTTGCATCCATTGCATAACTCACCCCTTTTCAGCCTGTCCCGGCATGAATATTCAGGGGATCGCAACACTTCTGCCCTGCGTCGGGAAAAAGCCACCCAACCCATAACCACATGGGGCAAAAGTATTGCGATCAGTGATGAGCAGACAGTCAGAACCTCAGACTGCTGATCGTATGGTTACCAGCAAATACCCTGTTTATTAACGACCGAGGTGTTCGTCATAAAACCGGCCAAATCGACCAGATATTTGTCCTCTGGCCACGACTCCAGCATGGCTTGAAATGCCTTATCTTTATTGCCAACGATCAGCACATCGACATTATCGAGCAGCTCCGATTCGTCTTCCGCCAACAAAGAAGAGACATGGGGGATCTTGCCATTGATGTAATCACGGTTGGCACCGTGCACACTGGCAAATTTTACGTTGCGGTCATAGATGGAAAGCTGATACCCCTTGCCGATCAGCATCTCGGCCAGTTCCACCAGCGGGCTTTCACGCAGATCGTCCGTTTCAGCTTTGAAGCTTAAGCCCAACATGCCGATCTTGCGTTTGTTCAGTGACTCAATCATCTGAAACGCACGTTTCACCTGATTTTCGTTACTGTGCATTAACGAGGAAATGAGCGGAGTTTGCACATCCAATTGGGATGCGCGGTAATTGAGCGCCCGTACGTCTTTTGGCAGGCACGAACCACCAAACGCAAAGCCGGGTTTCATGTAATAACTGGAAATATTGAGTTTATTGTCGCGGCATACTACATCCATGACCTCACGGCCATCCACATGCAGTTCTTTTGCAATACTGCCAATTTCATTGGCAAAACTGACTTTTACCGCGTGCCACACATTGCAGGTGTATTTCACCATCTCGGCGATTTCAATCGGTTTGCAGATAAACGGTGCATGCAAGTCACTGTAAAGTAACTCCATCAAACGACCCGTTTCGTCATCCAGCACACCTACGACGGTCATCGGTGGTTCGTCATAATCGCGAAGTGCCGTACTTTCCCGTAAAAATTCCGGGTTGACCCCTAAGCCGAAATCCACACCGGCTTTCATCTGAGCGCAGTCTTCCAGTATCGGTAACACAACCCCTTTCACCGTGCCCGGCAAGACAGTGCTGCGGATGATCACCGTATGCCGGGAAGGTTTATCCCGCATGGCCAGGCCAATTTCACGGCAAACGGCCTCAATATATTCCAGACTCAGGTCACCATTACGTTTGCTCGGTGTCGGAACACAGACCATAGTAATGTCACTGTTCTGGATGGCATCGGTGTAATCATTTGTCGCCCGGATCCGGCCGGCGTTTTTACCTGCAGCTAGTAATTCATCCAATCCCGGCTCCACAATCGGGGAGCGACCGGCATTGATCAGTTCAACTTTATGTTTGGAAACATCGACCCCGATGATCTGGTGGCCACGCTGTGCAAGGCAGGCAGTACAAACTGCGCCAACATAACCCATACCAAAGATACTGATACGCATGAAACACTCCTTTTCAAGTTATGTCATCCATCATGGATGCATCAACGCCGTGAACTTTCCGTTAACAACCAACTCCCAATACAGTTATGGTTACGCAAATTGATCTGGAGCAAAAAATTGACCACTTTTTAATCGAATTAACAATTCAGCAACATTTTTGATATCGATCACAAGCTAAACAATTGATTTTCATTATCATTAAATTGTTCTAATTTTCACCAAAAATACTCTTTTGGAACTAATTAAAATAATTCTAATAATAGAATAACGTTGTTATTTCGCTTCATCATGGTGACCCATAATAAAACAAATGACCCAAATTAAATCAATTGTCACATTAACGACACAACTTCATTTTTTAATTTAAAATAACACATCGAAATACTGTTCAAGATCAAAAAATAAAAGCCTCGTGTATTATTTTCGCCAAACAAAAATAAACAAAAACCCTATTAATTTAAAATATAAAAATTAATGCACCAAAATAGTTAATGACAATCAACGAGAATAAAAAAACACCTATACTTGATTCATGTAATTTAGAGAAAACAAAAATAAAATAAATTACAATAACAATCATAAAGTTACTTATTAAATATCATTTTCTATTAAAATAGCTATTGATCTTTATTTTAGATCATTCATTATTCAGCCATCCGAATAATATCTGTTATGGAATTATTCGAATACTTGCCTGTACTGATAGTGGTAGCAGGTGTGTAATTGCCTTGAAAAGCTCGAGGAACCCAAGATGAAGCCCAATGCGAACAGTATGTCCGTTCGCAATAGCGTCTGTGTATCTCTTACATATGGCGTTATTGCGGAACTGCAAAACACCCCCCAAAAAAATGACACTCCTGAAGTGAATAAACGATGTTGAGTTAATTATTTATCATCTGAATTCGTATATTCAGATATTTCGCTATTCCGTAAATCAGGAATTTATTTATTAGTTTCCCACAGTCACAAGTGGAAAGCGTTTATTTGTCTATTTTTGGCGGTATTATGAAAAAATTAATTGCGTTATGTGTTCTGTCTGCAACTTCTGCTTATGCGGCTACCACTTATATAGCGCCAGCTACTGGCCCTTTTGATTTACGTCAATGGAAAGAAACTTTGCCGGTTGCAAACAGCAGCGGTGGTCTGATTGAAATAATGCCAGATCAATTAGCCACTTATGCCAGCAAATATTTCTATTTAGACAGTAATAATAAAATGACATTCTGGGCCCCAGTGAATGGCACCGATCTCGTCACAACCAAAAATTCCGATTATCCGCGTTCTGAATTACGTGAAATGATTGGTGATAACGATCGCGACGACTGGAACTGGGAAGGTCATCACACGATGAAAGCCTGTTTGTGGGTTGCCCAAGTGCCGTCGACAAAAAAAGTAGTCATTGGCCAGATCCATAGTTATAACAATCCGTTGATCAAGTTACAGTGGGAAAATGGTTCAGTTTATTCACTGACAAAACGGAATGAAGATGGTTCCAACGGTGACATCAAAACCTTACTGGCGGCACCCGGTACAAGTAAATTCTGCTATACCATCGACTCTAATGCGGGTGTACTCAATGTCGCTGTGGATGGCGGAAAAACATCGACTTATGATTATGTGGTTGGCGACCCGAACTGGAAGAATCAGAAGTTCTATTTTAAAGCCGGTGCGTACTGTCAGGAAAAAATCAATTACGAAACCACACCTGGCGCAGGCTGTAAGGTTCGCTTTGGTTCATTGGCTACTGCACACTAAACTCTCACGCCCCGCAGCGATAAAAGCCTCCGTGCAAGTAACAGAGGCTTTTTATTATCACTATTACTATTGCAGCATAAATGACTAAACAGAATATACTTGTTGAGTATCTGTTAAATCGGTTACATTTAATTGTTAGCAATTATATTGCACACAATTAATATTCCTACATGCAAGGAGATAGTGACATGGCAACTGTAACTCTGGCTGGTAATCCGGTAACTGTGAATGGTGATTTCCCACAAACGGGCACCACGGCTAAACCGTTTTCACTGGTCAATAAAGAGCTGGCTGATGTAACACTGGCCTCTTTCAGCGGTAAACGTAAAGTGCTGAACATTTTCCCAAGCGTAGATACCGCCGTTTGTGCTGCTTCTGTACGCCATTTCAATGAAGCTGCCAGCAAACTGGATAACACCGTTGTATTGTGTATTTCCGCTGACCTGCCTTTTGCGCAAGCACGTTTCTGTGGTGCAGAAGGTCTGGATAATGTGGTTACCCTTTCAACCCTGCGTAGCGGCGCGTTTGTCACTGACTACGGTGTTGCGATTGCCGATGGCGTATTGGCTGGCTTAACTGCTCGCGCTGTTGTGGTGCTGGATGAAGCAGACAAAGTGCTGCACGCAGAACTGGTTGATGAAATCACTCACGAACCAAACTACGATGCAGTATTAAAAGCACTGGCTTAATAACCCTGCTTATACCCAAAGTAATTGGAGTTGCAGCAAGGCGACAAGTGAGCGAATCCCCATGAACATAGATAGGCTATGTGATTGGGGTGAGTGAATGCTGTCAACGACGCTGCAACTTCAAGTACGAAGGGTATCAATGACCTTCCTTCTCTGGCATCAGCTACTGCTATACTGCAGACACATCTGATCACAGAGGCTTCTCTTATGCTCTATCTCTACTCTCCCGAACAGCAAGATCATTATCATCATCTGCTGCAAGAAGCATTGCCTGATTGGTCTATCGCCTGCTGGCCGCAGGAAATAAATGCCGAAGCGGTAACCCATGTGGTCGCCTGGAAACCGCCAGTGAATTTCTTCAGCCGCTTTTCTAATCTACAGGTGATTTTTACCCTTGGTGCTGGTGTTGATAAATTCCTGCAACGCGACGATATTCCCGAACATGTCACCATCATCCGTCTGACCGATGCCGGCATGGCGCAGCAGATGACCGAATATGCGTTATACGGGTTGCTGCATTTTCAACGGAAAATGGATATTTACCGAAGCCAACAACAAAATACGGTATGGCAACCACAACCAACCCGCTTAGCCAAAGACACGCGAGTTACTATTCTGGGTCTTGGTCATCTGGGCGTGCATGTCGCACAAACACTCGCAGGGCTGGGTTATCCGGTTAGTGGCTGGAGTCGACACCCAAGAAACATTGAGCATGTCCGCTGTGTACATGGTTGCGATGCACTCGGGTCATTATTGCAAGAAACTGATGTTTTATTCAGCATTCTGCCGTCAACCGATGAAACCCAGCATCTGCTCGATGCCAAGCATTTAGCGCTATTGCCAAAAGATGCAGCCTTGATCAACGCCGGACGCGGTACACTGCTGGATGAAGACGCGCTGCTGAATTTGCTCAATCAACAACACCTGCGCTTTGTTTTGCTGGATGTTTTTGCGAGCGAACCGTTACCGGCAGCACACCCTTTCTGGCGCCATCCCGCAGTGATGATCACCCCGCATGTGGCAGCCGACACGATTCCAGAGGAAGCGGTGGCTCAAATTGCAGCGAATATACAAGCATTAGCCAGCGGGCATCCGGTGCAAGGCCAAGTTGATCGCCAACGCGGATACTGATCTGTGCTCGCTATAGTGAGTGTGGCGAAAATACTTTATATTTCGCCACCATACCCGACATCTAATATCCACCGATGAACTTACCGGAGAAATAACAATGGAAAATCAATGGGCAATTTGCCACGTTGACAGCTCATTTGACGCTTCATTATTGGGAAACAGAGGTAGCCAGTGGCATTGGTTTCATAGCCGCGATGATTTGATTGAATATTTACTGGGTGACTATATTTATCTGCTAGCCGACACCGGTGAGTTAGATGAAGAACAAGCCGAAAGTGCGCGGGAACGTTTCGAGCTGTTGATTGAACAAAGTCACAGTGACAATATTTTGATCGAGCAACTTAATGATCTGACTGAAAGCCTGCGTCGTATCATCTGGTGCGGTACGGTGGCACAGTTAGCTGAATTAGATGACGAGTTTGCCAATGCCCTGCGCGCCTATTTCTGGGATGACTACGGTGACAATGAAGATGATCCGGAAGCAGCAGTCCCAGAAGAATTATGGCCGGAGTTTACCGACATTATTGATGAGTTCCTGGTGGAAGGGGAATATTGCTGATCGCCGATACATATGCTTCTTATTATGTGAGCGCAATTTACTCTTATAATTGAACAACTTTTCTCATCTTTTATAAGACGCGGCTGAAGAGTAACATCTGATTTACAAATTTAAGATTATCATTAAATTATCGCATCAGATGTTTCATTAGGGATCTTATCCATGAAACTCAACCTTCATCTGCGTCTCTCTTTGATTGTTACCTTGTTCGTTTCCGGTGTAACCGTTATCGCGTCTTACAGTTTTTACAATTTCACCTACAACCGGGAACAAACCCGTAGTCTGCAAGCTGTTACCCAGCTCTCTGCAACCGTCTATAAAACAGCCGAAATCGCCGCGTATGCAAATGATCGTCTCATCGCCGAAGATGTCCTCGATGGTTTATTGCACAATAAATTGATCTACAGTGTCACCATTAATACCGATCAATTTTCACTGCATCAGGGCCGCAATGATGGCGCCTCTCTCGCCCCCATCACTCAAATATTGTATTCACCGTTTGGGGGCAATGACAAAATCGGTGAATTAATTATCACCCCCAGCCGCGATATTATTGATGTACAAGCCAAAGCGATCGCCTTAGAAATTACCGTATTAATGGCCTTACTGATTATCGTAACGCTGCTTTGTATGATGGCAGTGATTTGGCTATTTATCACAAACCCCGTCAGTAAACTGGCCAGCGAGCTGTATCTGATCCGACCTGGTGACGATAAACGGCTGACTATTCCCGTGTTATTGCGGGAAACAGAGTTGGAAACCCTGTCGCAAACAGTGAACCAGTTGCTGGATAAAGTGCAACAGCAGATCGCAGAAGAACGAAAGCTTCGCGATCGGGTTGAACTGATCGCCAATAATTTCAGAATGGTTTTTGACTTATCGACCAACGCGCTGATTGTGACCGATAAATCCATGAATTTACTGACCTATAATCCGTCATTTCAAGATCTGGTTTTATCGGCAACCGGTAACCGCCATCTACCGCATACGGCGGAATGGGTCAGTTTGTTGGTAAAAAATCCCGATGAATTTATGGAACAAATTACTCAGTTGTTGGAAGAAAAATCGGACAACTGTTTTGATGTGAAATTACAGTCACATGAAGATGGCCGTCGTCGTTGGGTCAGTATTAATGCCAAAGAAGCCGTTAATGATTATGGTGAAAGCATCATTCTGATTTTCATTAATGATATTACCCGACAACACGAAGCCTTAAACGCTTCTGTCCACGATGCCAGCCATGATCACCTCACACATCTGAAAAACCGTCGCGAGGCTGAGCAACAAATCGATCAGATGATCCATACCGCAGCTCGTATCCACCAGCCTCTCGCATTGATCGTGCTTGATCTCGATGGCTTTAAAAAAGTAAATGACACGGAAGGTCATGATGCCGGCGATAAGGTGCTCATTGAGGTGGCCAACCGCTTAAGTAACCTGACACGAAAAAGTGATATCGTCGCCCGTTGGGGTGGCGACGAATTTCTGATCGCGTTAAATGATGCCTCACAGGAAACCGCGGTACGATTAGCGCAACGATTTTTACAGCGGATCAGTCAACCCATTGATATTGGAAAAGATAAAACCGCAAATGTAGGTGCCAGTATCGGTATTGTTATTTGTCCGGACAACGCCGCAAGCTTCAATGCCGCCTTTGAGTGTGCTGATGTCGCCATGTATCAGGTAAAACAAGCCGGTAAAAATGGCATTCGGGTTTATAACCCGCAAACCGCAGCACTATAACCGCAACACCACCTTAACACCTTGCAAAGAGGCGCCTGCGTTCATATAACCAATCGCATTGCGATCCCAACGTACCGAAGCCATTCACAGAAAAGGTATTGGATAATTCCACAGCGCAGACATCAGCAGAATATAACGCCGCATAAAAACAAGATAACAGAGGAATATATCTTTTCATGAGTAACTCATTTAGCGTGCAAAACGCTATCAAAGTGCACTATTCCCTCCGTAAACAGGAATGACGAGCCAAGTACGAATTTATTTGAATACATACAGGAGGGAAAGTGGCGCCATTTTTCTGGCAAAATACGTGACATGGCACGCTAAACCCGGACAAAGAGATGTCCGGGCGTTTTAGTGATGCACGAAGAGAAATTAACGAATAGCACCCGTGGTCAGGTTAACAACCCCGCTTTTTTGTACCGGAATATTTGGCAGAAAAGCCCCAACATCAACTGACGCTTTGACCGCATATGGCACTTCTTGTTGCAGCGGGTTACTCAGCAACGTATTGGCCAAGGACAATCCATTCATCAGATCAGCCACTGCCTCTACTTCAACATCCTGTTCGCCATGCGCCGGGATAGTCGGTTGGTTTTGACTATTACCTGACACCACCGGCTGACCAGACAACGCAACCGTGTAGTTAACGCCATGAATTGGTAGTGGCAGCGAGTTCGGGTTCTGCACATGTAAACCGATCAAAAAACGCAGATTCAGCCCCTGCCCCGGCATCACGCGTACAGAGTTAACCGCCACTGTCGGTGCTTCCAGTTTCGGTTGTAACGCAGCACAACCGGCAAGAGATAATGCAGCCCCAGCCAACACATAACGGCACCACTTCAACATACAACGACTCCTGTATTTACAACGTTTATTTAGGTTTACGTATTACGCCAGTGCTTTCGCAACCAGTGTTTTTTCTGCATTCGTCAATGGCAAGCTCAGTGCTGCCTGATGACCCGCGTCAGACATTTTGCGCCAAGTCTTTTGCAAAATATCAATTAATTTAGCTTCATCATGCGCTTTCGAAAATTCAGAAAAATAAAATTGCAGGAAGACCAAACAAATAACATCTTCCAACGCCTGACTTTCTGCATCGCTTTTTAATTTTTCTTTTTTCAGCAAGGCAGCAACACGTTCGCACATCGCAGTGTCATAACCCTGTGCCAACATGATCTCGCCCGCTCGGCTGGCATGACGCAGTTTTAAATCGCTGCGCCATTGCAAATAGCCTTTTCGATCGAGCGAATAAAGCTCACGCGGTAACATCCAGCGTTCAATATGCTGGCTATGCGCCGCCAGTTTTAATGCTTCTGACGCCTGAGGGCAGAAGCTTTGCAGCATCTGGCTCATCCGACGGGCGTACAATACTTCATAGGCCACCGCCACCCCGTTCTCGTCTAACTCCTGACGAGGGTCATGTGAATTTGCTTCATCAAATGCCGCAAGAGTGCGGGTAAAACGCAGATCGGTATTCATTTCAGCAGACATAATTAACATCTCATCTAGCAGTGACAGTAAAACAAATAGTAACGCATCTTGTTCGCTTCACCTATGCCTACAATATGACTTCAATCCCCCAATTCCTCACGTTTACTGGTTTTTTCGCTGGCATGAAGGTTGTTTTATGGCATAGTGTTGCGCCATTATTGGTTGTGACTCATATCCAAGGAAAACCACGGGATGAAACGTAAGATCCTGCTGACTGACTGCCCTGATGCACAGGGTCTGATCGCAAAAATCACTTATATTTGTTACAAACATCAATTGAACATCATCAAGAACGATGAGTTTGTTGATCACACGCAAGGGCGCTTTTTCATGCGTACCGAGCTGGAAGGTCGTTTTAATGATGAAACGCTGCTCGGTGATCTGGATGACACCTTACCACAAGGCGCTAAACGTCGTTTAGTGCCAGCCGGCAAGAAACGTGTCGTCATCATGGTGACGAAAGAAGCGCATTGTCTGGGCGATATTCTGATCAAATGCTACGAAGGTGCTTTAAATCTG
This sequence comes from uncultured Tolumonas sp., assembly GCF_963676665.1. NCBI lineage: Bacteria > Pseudomonadati > Pseudomonadota > Gammaproteobacteria > Aeromonadales > Aeromonadaceae > Tolumonas > uncultured Tolumonas sp. The sequence continues at coordinate 433,248 of NZ_OY781378.1, read as the reverse complement.
GATGTGGCTGCGGTTATCGGTAATTACGATGTACTGGCTGATTTAACCAGCAAATTCAATATTCCGTTTCATCATGTCAGCCACGAAGGCTTAAGCCGTGAAGAACACGAAGCCAAGATGCGCGCGATTATTGATGAATACGCGCCAGAATATGTCGTGCTGGCAAAATACATGCGCGTACTGACGCCAGGTTTTGTCGCATCATACCCTTACCGCATCATCAATATTCACCACTCATTCCTGCCCGCGTTTATCGGCGCTCGCCCTTATCAGCAAGCGTTTGACCGTGGTGTGAAAATCATTGGTGCGACTGCCCATTTCGTCACCAACGATCTGGATGAAGGCCCGATCATTGAGCAAGGTGTGATCCGCGTTGACCACAACTTCTCCGCCGAAGACATGGCCAAAGCCGGTCGGGATGGCGAACGTTCCGTTTTGAATCAAGCGTTAACCGCCGTCTCTGAAGAACGTGTTTTTGTTTACGGTAATAAAACCGTCGTATTCAAATAACTGTCTTTTTCAAATAAGTCATGTTCCAAACAATAAGAAGGCGGAGTTCAACTCCGCCTTCTTATTGCTGCCCGCCTAATACGGCACCGCAATACCATTGGCCGACAACTTACCATTCACCATCCGCAATTTCGTTGAAATACGGCCAGCCGATTCTGACTCAAGATAACCATCCGACAACAGATCTGGCAATACCTCGGCAACAGGTGCAAATTGCTGCGTCAACGCTGGCGTCGCCTCTACCGAGAGATCACCCTGCAGTAGCGAACGCATCGACTCCACGCCATGCACCTGCGCCACATCAAACGGCCGCGTGGTCAGTTGCCCATGCATGCGAAACGGTTCGCGGTTCAGCTTTAAATCAAAAGGGTCTAGTTTAAATTGCACACCTGCACGGGTAATTAAATTAAGCCCGGTTTTCCATTTCGCCAGATTGGTGGCATCCAATCCTGAATTCATCAGCAGTGCTTCAACTCCCTGACGATTCACACCACCCAGCGCCAAACCCGCAGTTAAATCACTGAGCTGATAATCATTTTGTTGGCTGCGATATGAAAGATGATGAATTTTGGAGTGACTGCTCACATCCACCACACTGAGTAAACCATCCCGGTTTTCTCTGACACCCGTCTGCCAGTGCCATTGCGACAACTGTAATTGGCGCTCCGGTTGCCGTAAATCGAGCTGGTCTAACATCAATTCAGCAGACGGTATCAGCCACAGTGAATCATTTTCTGTCAGCTGAGCACTAAATGACAATTGACCTAACTTACCTCGCGCCGCTGTCCGCTCGTTACGCCATTGCAGGCCTTGCCATAAACACGAGAGACGGAGCTGTTTAGGATCGGGGATCTCAACTTCAGCGCTTAATGGCGCCACCAGCCACGTCAAATCATCACGTAACCAATTCCATTGCGCCATGTCGAGGCGGGCAAGCATATTTCCGGTAAGCCCGTTGACCTGCCAATGAAGTTGATGAGGAATATTGGGCATGTTAGGTAAATCAGCAAACATACCCCGTTGCATATTGATATGCGCGGAGCCGGTCGTAAATCCAGGGAAGATCTGTTGCTGTAACTCAATATACAGCTCTATAGGCCCTAATTCCTGCAAACCGCGACGTAACTGGTTATCGCCACTTAGTGCTGGTGAGGCAACCAGTAATTGCTCAGGTTCCGCGATCATCAGATGGAGTTCTGCTTTTCGGGTGAACAGATTTTTTTCCTGATCAAACCAGCTGGTGGCAATACCAGGCGTTTGACTGGCTTGAACTAACCATTGCGATAACAGGCGATCGCTCTGATAACCCGTGAACCAAGTCATCGCCAGCAATAAAGATAAACTGCTGGCAACAAACCAAAATACAATTTTTGGGTATTTACGCATCACACATCCTTTATGCGGTGCCGGATAACTCTCATCCGGCAGCAACATAAAGGAAGGATATGACAAGGCTATGACATTAACGACATCAGCCGTTGATTACTCCTGCTGAGTGTTGAATTCATTGAGTGGTACCACTTTTCCATTCGCTGTCACCTCTCCACCGCGTAACAACAAATTACTCGTCAAACCTTTGTTATCAGACTTAATAAAACCCTGCTGTTGTAATGCGCTAATTTGTTGTTGCCACTCAGCGGATAATCCAGACACGGCTTTAGGCTCTGCGGATAGCGTGAAATCACCTTGCACCATATATTTGAACGGATGCGGTGTATCCGCGGCACTCGCCCGCATCAGTTGTTCCACTTCAAATGGCAATGTTTCCAGCTTACCGCTCGCGGTAACCATGGCTTTATTCAATTTCATATGTGAAGGAGAAAGTTCCAGACGCACACTTTTGGTGGTGATTTTATTCAGACTTTTCATCATCTGCATAAAATCCGGTTTTTCTGCATCAGCCAATTGCGCCAGCTCTTCAAATCCTTGTTTATTTAAACCGGTCAGGTTAAGCCCCAATGACAAATCATCCATGCTGAACTGATCTTGCGCTGTGTTTATCGCCAATTTCGATAACGAAATATGGTGCTTCACATTCAGCATGATCCCAGTTTCAGACGGTGATTCATCCATCATGGCATCAAACTGAAATTTGCCTAACTCCCCATTTGCGTCCGGTGCAGAAAAATGCGCCCCTTCCAGCGTCATATGACCTTCCGGAGAAATCCAGGTACCGGCAAAACGGCGCAGCAGCATATTACCTTCGAGAGGCATGATACTCATTTCACCGAGTGTCGCCGGTTTATTGTTAACCTTTATGCCCTGCCAACCATAATGAAACTCCAACATATTTCTAAGATCGCCAGTTAACATTAGTTCTGCAGCACCAACCTTCACCATCAGATCAGGATGTTCAATCATCCAATGCTCCATACTCAGGCGCATGTCCAGCCCTTGGTTATACGCGGTAAATTTCCATGTTAATGTCATTGGTAAAGAAGCCGGAATCGCTTGCTGTTTTACCAATTCAGCCATACTGCCACGCGACATATCTAACGTCGCTGCGCCTTTTACAATCAACGGCAGGACCGTATTAGAGACATTCACAAACAGCTCAACCGGTTTTTGTGGCTCTGCTGGCAGGGGCTCTGTCATTGCCTCTTGTGCAGCGCGCAAGGATTCAGGATCATCGCTATCTACCGCACCAGCATTTTGATTTTGTCGCATATGCTGATTGATCACGACCAAATGCAAAACACCATCACGGGAAAACGGCATGGTCGATTCGGGATACCAACTAGCCCGCATCACACCACTGCGATTAATGGCCTCAACACTCGATAAAATATGTTCATCTAACGATTTTATGGTGTACCAACTGGCTGCAACAACGGCAGCACATCCCGCTACAACAAGGCCTAATAAGGTATATTTAGTCGCGTTCGAACTCATAAAACTATCCCTCTTCTTATCGTTTTTTCCATAAATTAAGCATTCGGTTTGCTTACCATGAAAATATCACAGCAGTGGGCTGAACAAATAAAATACATTTTCCAGCATTCGTTGTATCCAAGGTCGATCACGCCAATCAGCTAACGCCATTTGTTTTGCTTCATGCAGATAGCCTTGTTGTAGCTCTCTCAGCATAGTCGCAAATGAGTAATCATCCACCAAGAGTGTGACTTCAAAATTAAGCCATAAACTGCGCTTATCCAGATTTAAGGTACCAATCAACGCAATCTCATCGTCGACCAACACACTTTTAGTATGCAGTAAGCCTTTGCGACAACGATGAATTTCAACACCGGATGCCAGTAACTCCTCCAAAAAAGCATTACAGGCAAAATTAACCATACGGGAATCATTACGTTCAGGAATAATCAACTGCACCGATACGCCTCGATCAGCCGCCGATTGCAGCGCGGCGACTAGGGGATCATCGGGAACAAAATACGGCGTCGTCAAAACCAGACTACGTTCGGCCTGATAAATCGCCTGCAACAAAATCTGCTGCACACAATCACCACCGGTAAATGGCCCGGAAGGTACGAGCTGGACATGATGTTCTCTGTCGGACCAGGATTCTGGTTCATGCTGGCGAGAATCCAGTAAGCGTTCGCCAGTTTCCATTTCCCAATCGCGCACAAACAACGACCACATGACCGGTACCACCGGCCCCTGCACCCGCACCATGACATCAATCCATTGACCTACGCCGCGCCCTCGTTTGAAGAGTTCAGGATCAATCAGGTTCATTGACCCGGTGTAAGCAACACGATCATCGACAATCATTAATTTGCGATGCATTCGCAGATCTTGCCGGTGGAATGGCATTCGCCATGCTTTGGCGGGTAAGACTTCCACCAGTAAAATTCCTGCACTGCGTAATCGTAGCGGCCAATCGGTAGCAAAAAAATCTGCACTCCCCACAGAATCAAGCAAGACCCGGCAATCCACGCCCCGTTTTGCTGCTTGCATCAATGCTTCAGCGATAGCATCAACTCGTCCGCCCGCTTGCCAGATATAGAACTCGAGATAACAGAAAATTTTCGCCTGTTGAACATCAGTTATCAGATTGTCCAAAATAGTTTCCGGCTCTGATAATAACGTCAGATGATTGCCACCCAATAACGGCATGCCCAGCCGCGACTGGATCAAGGCTACCAGTGGATTAGCTTTAAACGACGGCTTTACTGGTTGATGAGGAAACCCGGCGACCAGATGTTGCAACCAGGCGACATAAGGTCGATACATTGCCTGAGCCAGTTGCGCCCGACGTCGCCCTAACCGGACTTCCCCCAGTATCAAATAGGCCGAAACACCCAATACCGGGATCGCCAAAATCAATGCCAGCCACGCCAGTGAAACGCCGATCGGCCGCCGTTTCATGATCACACGAACCACAATACCAACGACCAGTAAGGTATAAAAACCAAAGACCAAAAAACCAAACAAGTTATACAGCACATCCAGTAAAGTCATTTGTGGTCGCATTTATTAATCCTTCTTTTCCGGCTCTGGCATGATACGTAACGAATGCTATGATGAGCCCGCGTTCAGGCTATTTGATAAGGCGGTATCATGTTGCACGCTCTTCTTTTAACTCTATCTCTCAGTGGCCAAACTGCAGGGCCAATTGACATTACAGAACAAGAATTAACTCAATATGTGAACCAAAAAGCCAAATACCAACAACAATATGGTTTGCCGGGTCTGTTTGATGTGGATGTCAATATCGATTCGATGCAGGTTCGCCTTGGACGACAAAAAGCCAATATGGCACAAGTATTAAGTAATGGACGCTTTACGCTCACCCTACCAGGGCAACCTTCAGTCGATGGTACAATCAGCGCTGATTTTGAAGCAAAACCCCGCTATCATTTACAAACGGGGGCGATCTATCTGGATAACTTTACATTAACCAGTTATCAGATAAAGCCGGCAGAAGTGCAGCAACAATTTGCCCCGCTCGTTGGTTATTTGGTACAAGGGTTACAAAGTCGTTTGCAACAACAACCCGCGTATGTACTTAACACCAAAGATAAAGAACAGCGCTGGTTGAAACAGCATGTCACACGATTTGAATTGTTGCCGGGAAAACTGAGACTCCATACGGATAAAACAGGATCAACGGAATGAGTTCACCGCACCACCCATTACCTTGTTTCGCTTTGTTCTGGCTGATGCTGTCAGCATTATTGTTAGTTGGCTGCCAAAGTCAGATTTCGGAATCGCCACACTACGCATCCGGGTTAAGTGATCCAGCGTATGCCCGCTCTGCGTTATATGAACAATATCAGGAGTGGCAAGGTGTTCCTTACCGAACTGGTGGTGAAAGCCGTCGGGGTATTGATTGTTCTGCGTTTATGCAACTCACGTTTCGCGAACAATTTGCCATGCAATTGCCCCGCGATACGGATAGTCAGGCCCATATCGGGCGCGCTGTCTCCAGCCGTCAATTACGCCCCGGCGATTTGGTGTTCTTTAATATTGGCCATAGCACCCGGCATGTGGGCGTGATGGTCGATAAAAATAAGTTTCTGCATGCGTCGAGCAGTAAAGGCGTGATGATCTCCGATCTGAATCAACCCTATTGGCAACGTTATTACTGGCAAGCCCGCCGTTTATCACAATAATCAAATTGGCATATAGCCAAAGTAATTGGAGTTGCAGCAAGGCGACAAGTGAACGAATCCGCATGAGCATAGAGATGCTATGTGATTGGGGTGAGTGAACGCCGTCAACGACGCTGCAGCTTCAAGTACGAAGGGTATAACGCAGATAAAAAAAGAGCCGCTTTGTCAGCGGCTCTTTTATTTCGTTTGTTTAATGAATGGTGCTTAACCAATAAACACACGCGCGTTACGGAACATACGTAACCATGGGCTGTTTTCTGCCCAATCGTCGGGGTGCCATGAGTTCGCCACCGTACGCATCACACGTTCCGGGTGCGGCATCATGATGGTAACGCGACCATCCGTAGTAGTCAGACCGGTGATACCAGCTGGTGAACCGTTCGGGTTCAGCGGGTAACGTTCTGTTGCCACACCGTAATGGTCAACGAATTTCACCGCGACTGTACCACTGTTTTGCAGCGCAGACAGATGATCAACATCACGCAACTCCACACGGCCTTCGCCATGAGAAACCGCGATAGGCATACGAGAACCAGCCATGCCCTGGAAGAAGATCGACGGTGATGGCTGCACTTCTACCAAGCTAAAACGGGCTTCAAAACGCTCAGATTCGTTACGCACAAAACGTGGCCACAGGTCAGCACCTGGGATCAGGTCATGCAAGTTAGACATCATCTGACAACCGTTACAGATCCCCAACGCAAAGGTATCATTGCGATGGAAGAAGCTCTGGAACGCATCACGCGCACGGCTGTTAAACAGCACCGACTTCGCCCAACCTTCACCAGCACCCAATACGTCACCGTAAGAGAAACCGCCGCAAGCCGCTAAGCCTTGGAATTCCGCCAGATCGAGGCGACCTTCCAGAATGTCACTCATGTGTACGTCGATAGCGCTGAAGCCAGCGCGATCAAATGCCGCTGCCATTTCGCTTTGTGAGTTCACGCCCTGCTCACGCAAGATCGCTACTTTCGGTGCCGCACGTTTGGCGATATAAGGTGCCGCTACATCCTGATTCAGATCGAAGCTCAGTTTCACGTTCAGACCCGGATCATTAACATCCAGTTTGGCCTGATGTTCGCTGTCAGCACAGGCTGGGTTATCACGCATCCGTTGCATCAGATGAGTGGTTTCCGCCCAAATTTTGCGGAAGTGAACACGCGGTTCAGACAACACCACCTGATCGTTACGAGTAAAGCACAGTGTATCTTTCTGGTTCAGCGTACCAATCACAAAGGTATTGGCTGCCAGACCATGGCCCGCCAGAATAGTCAGAATCTCTTCTTTATCGGCACGGGCAACCTGAATGACAGCACCCAGCTCTTCGTTAAACAGCACAGACAGGTCGTCACTGGCTAACTGATCCAGCTGTACGCTGATACCAGTTTTGCCGGCAAACGCCATTTCGGCCAGCGTAACGAACAAACCACCATCGGAACGGTCGTGGTAAGCCAGCAGTTTGCGATCAGCAACCAGTGCCTGCATCGCATTGAAGAAGCCTTTCAGCTGTGCCGGGCAATCAACATCCGGCGCTTTGTCGCCCAGTTGTTTGTAAACCTGAGCCAGACAAGATGCACCCAGACGGTTTTTACCGCTACCCAAGTCGATTAAAATCAGGTCGGTTTCGCCTTTATCGGTACGCAGTTGTGGCGTCACGGTATTACGCACATCATCCACACGCGCAAATGCCGTAATGATCAGCGACAGCGGTGCAATCACCTCTTTCTGCTCATCATCTTGCTGCCAGCGGGTTTTCATCGACATAGAGTCTTTACCCACTGGAATGGTCAGTTCCAGCTCAGGGCACAGTTCTTCACCCACCGCTTTCACTGCCGCATACAGACCCGCATCTTCACCAGGGTGACCGGCTGCAGCCATCCAGTTTGCTGACAACTTAACGCGTTTCAGATCGCCAATTTGCGTGGCGGCGATGTTAGTCAATGACTCTGCTACCGACATACGTGCAGAAGCAGCATGGTCAAGCAGTGCAATCGGTGAACGCTCACCCATCGACATCGCTTCACCTGCATAGGTGTCGTAAGACGCAGCAGTCACGCCGCAATCCGCAACCGGGATCTGCCAAGGGCCAACCATCTGATCGCGCGCAACCAGACCGGTTACGGTACGGTCACCGATGGTGATCAGGAAGGTTTTTTCTGCCACGGTAGGCAGACGCATGATGCGTTCCGCCGCATCTTTCACGGTAACACCGCTCAGATCTAACGGTTTGCCTTTTGCTGACAGTGTACTCACTTCACGATGCATTTTAGGGGCTTTACCCAGCAATACATCCAGTGGCATATCAATCGGTTTATTATCGAAATGGCTGTCATTCAGTGTCAGATGTTGCGCTTCAGTCGCTTCACCAATCACCGCATACTGCGCGCGCTCACGACGGCACAGCTCTTCAAACAGAGGCAATTGATCAGCGGCTACAGCCAGCACATAACGTTCTTGTGATTCGTTACACCAGATCTCCAGCGGCGTCATGCCTGGCTCATCGTTCGGAATAGCGCGCAGTGAGAAATTACCGCCACGGCCACCGTCATTCACCAGTTCCGGCATCGCATTCGACAGACCACCGGCACCGACGTCGTGGATAAACAGGATCGGGTTGTGTTCGCCCATTTGCCAGCAACGGTCGATCACTTCCTGACAACGACGTTCCATTTCTGGGTTTTCACGTTGTACAGAAGCAAAATCCAGATCTTCGGCAGATTGGCCTGAAGTCATGGAAGATGCAGCGCCACCGCCCAAACCGATGTTCATGGCCGGGCCACCCAGCACGACCAGTTTGGCGCCGACAGAGATCTCGCCTTTTTGTACGTGTTCGCCTCGAATGTTACCTAAGCCACCCGCCAGCATGATTGGCTTGTGATAACCACGGATCTCGTCACCGTTATGGCTTGGCACTTTTTCTTCATAGGTGCGGAAGTAACCCAGAATGTTCGGACGACCAAATTCGTTGTTAAATGCCGCACTCCCCAGAGGGCCATCAATCATGATGTCCAATGCACTAACGATGCGATTCGGTTTACCGAAGTTAGTTTCCCACGGCTGATGATGACCAGGGATCTGCAGGTTAGACACCGTGAAACCACTTAAACCGGCTTTTGGTTTAGAACCACGACCGGTTGCGCCTTCATCACGAATTTCACCACCAGAGCCAGTCGCGGCACCCGGGAACGGTGAAATCGCCGTTGGATGGTTGTGGGTTTCAACCTTCATCAGGATGTGGATCGGTTCCTGATGATATTGATATTCGCCAGTTTCCGGGCTTGGGAAGAAACGGCCCGCTTCACTGCCTTCCATCACGGCGGCGTTATCTTTATACGCAGACAACACATAATCGCTGTGCTTTTCATTGGTGTTTTTGATCATCTTAAACAGCGATTTCGCCTGTTTCTGACCATCAATCGTCCAATCGGCATTAAAAATCTTATGGCGGCAGTGCTCAGAGTTAGCCTGCGCGAACATATACAGTTCGATATCGTTTGGATTACGTCCCAGCTTCTGGAAGCTTTCCAACAGATAGTCAATTTCATCATCGGCCAGCGCCAGACCCAGCTGAACGTTGGCCTTCACCAACGCTTCACGACCGCCAGTCAATACATCAACTGCCGTCAGTGCACGTGGTTCATGATGGGCAAACAGTGCTGCCGCATCATCCAGCTTCGCAAACACGCTTTCCATCATGCGATCATGCAGCAACGCCACAATGGTCTGCTGTTGTTCAGCCGTCAACGCGTCGGCTGTGATGTAATACGCAATACCACGTTCCAGACGGTTGATTTGCTTCAGACTACAGTTGTGCGCGATGTTTGTTGCTTTTGATGACCAAGGAGAGATAGTGCCAGGGCGGGGAGTAACCAGAACTAACAAGCCTGTCGGCGTATGTTCAGCAATGGTCGGACCATACCGTAACAATTTTTCCAATATTACCCGTTCCGCCTCTGAGAGGGGGGCCGAGACATCGGCAAAGTGCATATATTCAGCATAGACATCATGCACAGGTAAGGATTTTTCAGCAAATGCATCCTTCAATTTGCTGATACGAAACTCGGATAGCGCAGGCGCACCTCGTAAGATTTCCATGTTGCCAGTTCTCTCACTAAGTAATAGAGGGGGGAAATTGCAGTGTGCGTATTATAGGAAGGCGGGAGGGTAACTGTCGACCGAAAAGCTGCGATCTGTCACGGAACAGTGCGATTAAATGCTGGTTTAGTATGTAAAGCATGTAACAACGTGAGCTTTTCCCTTTTCTTTCTCGTATTGGATGTGATATCACTTATCTGATAACAACAAGACAACAAGAAAGAGGGGGAATCCCTATGCAAGCAAGAAGAAAAATTCGTTTACGTAAAACACCGACTCTGCGTACCGGCGTTCGACGCTTGGTAGCCCGAGTTGCCCGACACCGCAAAAACCTGCATCGTCATCGCTCATTTTTTCTGATCTCGGAACAACTCTGAATTAGTGTGTGCCGTTTGTAGCTAAACAGACGGCACAATAAGCGCTAACACCTCATCGCCCAAATTATGCTTTAACCGGTAACACCACCCCAGTCGGATCTTGCAACAACACCACCAATTGTTCTTCATTCCAAACAGGTACACCGAGCTGTTGCGCCTTATCCAGTTTAGAACCCGCCGCTTCACCGGCAATCACTAAATCAGTTTTTGCCGAAACAGAACCGGCTACCTTAGCGCCCAGCGCCTGTAAGGCTTGTTTGGCGGCATCACGGTTCAGTTGTGACAACGTACCGGTTAAGACCAGTGTTTTGCCATTCAGAGGTAGTGCTTCCACAGCCACTTTCTCGACTGGTTGCCAGTTAATTCCCGCCCCACCAGCACTAACCGGAGCCACTAACCGTTGGATCACTTCTAAATTATGTTCCTGACGGAAAAAGTAATAGAGATGTTTTGCCATCACTTCACCCACATCCGACACCTTTAGCAAGGAATCAATCGTTGCCTCTTGTAGCGCAGGCAGATCGGAAAAATGCTGGGCCAATGTCTGTGCGGTGGTTTCACCAATTTCACGAATGCCTAACGCAAACAGAAAACGCGCGAAGGTCGTCTGACGAGCGGTTTGCAACGCAAGCAGGAGTTTATCGGCCGATTTTTCGCCCATGCGCTCTAATCCCAGGAGCTGCGCTTTGGTCAGGGCAAAGAGATCCGCCGGATTATGTACCAGCTCATGATCCACTAACTGTTCAATCAGCTTATCGCCCAGTCCATCTACATCCATGGCCCGACGTGAGACAAAGTGTTTCAGCGCTTCTTTACGTTGCGCGGCACAATATAAACCACCCGAGCAACGTGCCACGGCTTCTCCGGGCAGACGTTCAACTTGTGAATTACACACCGGACATTGTGCAGGGAAATGAATGTCTCGACATTCAGCTTCGTTGCGACGCTCTAGCACCACACCCACAATCTGCGGTATGACATCTCCCGCTCTGCGCACGATAACCCAATCACCAATTTTTACCGCGAGGCGTTCAATTTCATCGGCATTGTGTAATGTTGCATTAGATACGGTGACCCCACCGACCTGCACTGGTTCTAAACGCGCAACGGGCGTGATCGCACCGGTACGTCCAACCTGAAACTCGACATCATTGAGCCGCGTTAGCTCTTCTTGTGCCGGAAATTTATGTGCCACTGCCCAACGCGGTGCACGCGAGACAAATCCCAGCGTCTGCTGTTGCGCAATCGCGTCAACTTTAAACACCACGCCATCGATTTCAAATGGTAATGCATCGCGTTTCGCTAAAATAGCATCGTGATATGTCTGACAGCCTTCCACACCCGTTACCTGACGGATCTCATCACACACCGGTAAACCAAACTGTTTCAGATATTGCATGCGCTTATAATGAGAAGCTGGCAATTCCGTGAACTCGTCAACGATACCAATGCCATACGCATAAAAAGCCAAAGGACGCTGCGCAGTAATTGCGGGATCAAGCTGACGCAAACTACCCGCAGCTGCATTACGCGGATTAGCAAAGACCTTGTCGCCTCGTTCCAGTGCCAATTCATTCCAACGCTCAAAACCGGCTTTCGGCATGAACACCTCACCACGCACTTCCAATCGGGCCGGAATATGTTCACCACTCAAGCGTAATGGGATCACACGAATGGTACGCACGTTTTGTGTAATATCCTCACCCGTCACACCATCACCACGAGTCGCAGCACGCACGAGTTCGCCCTGCTCATACAAAATACTGACCGCCAGACCATCCAGCTTAGGTTCACAACAAAACGTGATCGCGTCATTACGAAACAACCGCTCTTGTACCCGACGACCAAACGCGGCCAAGTCTTCCGCGTTAAAAACATTATCCAGCGATAACATTGGTTGTTCATGCTGCACCGAACCAAATGTCGTTAATGCAGCACCACCTACACGCTGTGTAGGCGAATTCGAATCCAGCCATTGCGGATTCGCCAGTTCAAGCTCCCGCAGTTCGCGTATCAAACGATCATATTCCGCATCAGGCACAGACGGCGCATCATGCAAATAATATTCGGTGTTATAACGCTCAAGTAATTGTTGCAGCGCATGCATACGTGACTGGATTTCGTTCATGATATTCGTTCATACCCACAGACAAAAAATGCGGCCGAAGCCGCACTTAAGATTAATCAATTGTAGCACTTACTGATGATCGTAAGCTTTCAGCTCTTCGCGACATTGCGTCAAATAATATTCACTCAATGGCTGGCGCGCGGCATCAAATAATAGACCGTCAACTTCACTGGCTAATTTATCTGCCGCTTTCAGCATTAAATCAAAGTGTGCCAAACCACGACCGGTAGCCGGTAACTGCATAAACAGTGAAACACCAGGCGTCATTAGTCGATCCATTTTACTTGGATCAAATGTGCCAGGTTTGATCATATTGATCAGACTAAATAACACTTCACCCTGACCATCCATTTCCAGATGACGATGGTAGATATCCATCTCACCGAAACGGAAACCGAGAATACGCAATGCGTGTTTTAAATCACGGCCATAAATATAGGAACCGTCTCGTGCCGCAATATTGATCACGTAGACATCTTTCCAGATCCCTTCACGTCGTTCAATTTGTGGTTCAACTCGGGTTTCTTCCGATACTGGCTGCACAGGCGACACTTTAGAATCATCTTCATCACCGGCAGAAAACTGCGGAACAGAAGAGATAACCGGTTCAGCATCACGCCCAAGCGTACTATTCCGTGGAGCAACAACCCGCACCTGACCAATGCCGTCAGCATCAAAACCATCCACATCCCGACTTTCGGGACCGCGTTTACTTGGAACAGGCTTTGGTGGTGAATTTTTTAATTGTGCCCGTTTATTTCGTTGATTTGTCCATAAGCCATGGATGACCAGCGCCGCAATCGCCAGTGCTCCAACTATAACCAGTACTATTCGCAAATCCTGCATCGTCGTTGCTCTATTCTATTTAATTGGTTATCAATCTTCCCTTTACCGATGTGGAACCTGCGCGATTGCAATTTCCCGCTCGCCGCCATTTGCTCAACACATTGGTAAGAAACCATGTCAATCGCCCCTGACAAAAAACACTATTCAAGACAGATTGAGCTGCTTTCTCTGATTAATCCAATCATACCTTCGCACAAATAAACGATAAGTGATTGTTCCTGATTCACATTATCCGTTTTGCAGAGCAGGCTGACAACGCTTATTCACAGAAAATAGCGTATTTAAATAAAATCTCCCCTCGCCGACCCTACCAAAATAACAGTCTATCTGTAATAGTCGCAATCAGTATCGTTACTGGAAAAATAATAATGGTAAACATTCAACCGCTTAGTGCTTTTGGTTACCTGCTTCGTGGATTACATCTAATGACGCAACCCGGTATCCGACGTTATGTCTGGATCCCATTGTTAATCAATATATTGCTGTTCTCTACCGGCTTTTATTTACTATTTCACCGGTTTGATATTGCTATGCAGGCACTAACCGCATGGTTACCAAGCTGGCTGGAGTGGTTAACCTTTTTACTTTGGCCATTAGCGGTGATCGCTATTTTATTTGCGTTCAGTTTTTTATTTGGCATGGTGACGAATTGGATAGCCGCGCCGTTTAACGGCATGCTGGCCGCCCGCGTGGAACAATATCTGGCATCCGATACACATCGGGTTGATGATCGACCACTCTGGCAAGAAATTCACCATGCCTTTCAACGCGAATGGCAGAAGCTCAAATATTGGCTACCGCGAACTTTACTCTGCGCTATTTTGTTTTTCGTTCCGGTTGCCGGGCAATTTTTAGCGCCCTGGATATGGCTATTATTTTCCGCTTGGATGATGGCGATTCAATATTGTGATTATCCTTACGACAACCATAAAATCACTTTTCCTGATATGCGAAACCAGCTGGCCAGAAACCGCTGGCGACACCTGTCTTTCGGCGGCCTAGTTATGTTATTAGGCTCTATCCCATTGCTGAATTTATTCCTGATGCCGATGGCTATTTGTGCCAGCACTGCCATGTGGGTTGACGATCAGAAAAAATAATCCATCCCAAACAGCAATGAAAAACGGGGACATTATCGTCCCCGTTTTTCATTGTATTTCAGTCAATTACGTATGATCAATTAAACTATCAATCACTGCACTATTTGCCATTTTAGCGTCATCATCAAACTGATAAATATCGTCACGGAATTGCAGCTGACCTTGTTTGTCGACCCAACTACGCCAATAAACTGTATAGACCGGTACAGGATCTGTCATTGCCAACCACTTAGTGGTGTCTTCTTTCAGCATTTGATCCAGTTTATCGACATTCCATTTTGAGCCTTTTAACAGCAATTTCGCAAAATCATCTGCCTCTTCGACCCGCACACACCCCGAACTCAGTGCTCTTAAATCACGCTTAAAATAACCAGGTGAAGAGGTGGAATGCAGATAGATCGCATCGTTATTGGGCAAATAGAATTTATAACGACCAAGCGCATTATGATCACCTGGTTTTTGACGCAAACGATAAGGGAAATTCTCTTCGGTGCCATCCCAAACCATCGCCGTTGGATCCACAGTCATACCCTGTGAATCAACCACTTCAAACTGACCTTTATCCAGGAAATGTTTGTCCTTAACCAGTTTGGGCACTAAATCTTGCTGCAAAATACGCGCTGGTACATGCCAGGCCGGATTAACAACAATGCTTGAGATCTCACTGGATAATATAGGGGTCTGACGTTTTACCTGACCCACAATGACACGGCTGGAGAAAATCTCTTGTTGACCATCCAATACACGAAGTCGATATTCCGGAATGTTAACCAAAACATGACGTTGCGAGGAGATTTGTTGTGGCAAATCACCACGTAAAATACTTCGAGCCAGAATGACGGCGCGAACTTTCGGCGGCAAGCGCAGCCAAGTCAATGTACGACGACCAATCACACCATCGCCATCGAGACCATGTCGTTGCTGAAAATGCTGCATGGCCTGCACAGTTAATTCATCATAGGTGGTGAGTTTGAGTTGCTCAGCGGTTAATTGCCCACTCGGCAAATCACCACTACGCAGTAAAACATCACGAATTAACGGTAAAGCCTCATGAGATTCACCCGGTTTCACTTTTAAATCGGGTAAATTTGGCCAAGGTGCTTTTCTTGATTCATCCAATAATGACAGCAGCACACGCCGGGAAGATAAATAATTTTCCGTCTGCGGACGTAACTTATTCATGACCCGATCTACATCAGGTCGCTGTAATAATGCGATATATTCGTTACGCTCTGCAGCAGACAATACCGGATTAAAATTCTTGAAATGAAAACGTTCACGGGAATCGCCATCCAGCTCATGCCACTGATGACGGAACTGATGTAGCAGACTATAGATCTGGTAATAAGTTTCAGGATTTTTAGCCAATTCAGGCTGCTTTGTCAGCTGTAACCAACTCTTTGCAAATGCCGGATGAATACCCGCCATGGCAACTTCCATCAGTTGCTGAGTCAATTCGCTTCGGACTGCCACGGAAGGTAATGGCAATGAAGTGCCTATTTCAGCCCCAGACTTGGGAGCTGCTGCAGGCAGTTCGGTTGTTACTGCAAAACTACCACTGTTCCATGCCAACAACAAAATTGCTGCCGTTGACATAAATTTGCCACGCATTATTTCCTCCTTATCCCTGTTCACATCGGTGAAATAACAGGGGTAAGCTATAATCTTATCCTTCTGATTATGCTAATTATGCCTAAAAGAAAATAGCATGCGCAGATTATTTTAATCAGTCTGGGGCTGACATGCACAAATAGCAGGCTATATCTTGTTATTACATATGGTTATAACAAAACAGCATTTCCTATCCTGATTTTTAGGATTAACCTACTTTCAATAAAGACCTACTCGCAGGAGCGAACATGAGCAAAATCTTTGAAGATAACTCACTGACCATCGGAAACACTCCCCTGGTTCGCCTGAACCGCGTCAGTAAAGGCAATGTATTAGCGAAAGTCGAAAGCCGTAATCCAAGTTTCAGCGTCAAATGCCGCATCGGCGCCAATCTGATTTGGGACGCAGAAAAGAAAGGCATCCTGAAAGCAGGCAAAGAAATTATCGAACCAACCAGTGGTAACACCGGTATCGCCTTGGCATTTGTTGCTGCATCCCGTGGTTATGGCATTACGCTGACCATGCCAGCAACCATGAGTTTGGAGCGCCGTAAACTGCTGAAAGCGCTAGGTGCTAATTTAGTGCTGACGGAAGGCCCATTGGGCATGAAAGGCGCCATTGCTAAAGCCGAGGAGCTGGTTAACTCAGATCCAGAAAAATATGTACTGCTGCAGCAATTTGAAAATCCGGCCAACCCTGAGATTCACGAAAAAACGACCGGCCCAGAAATCTGGAATGATACCGATGGTCAAGTCGATGTAGTTGTGGCTGGCGTAGGTACTGGCGGTACCATTACCGGTATCTCCCGTTACATCAAGAAAACACAAGGTAAACAGATCATCTCTGTCGCCGTAGAGCCGGCAGAATCACCAGTGATCAGCCAGAAGCTGGCAGGTGAAGAACTGAAACCAGGCCCACACAAAATTCAGGGGATCGGTGCCGGTTTCATTCCTGGTAACTTAGATCTGTCACTGCTGGATCGCGTAGAAAAAGTTGCCAGCGACGATGCGATTGCAATGGCTCGTCGTCTGATGGAAGAAGAAGGCATTCTGGCCGGTATCAGCTCAGGCGCCGCAGTTGTGGCAGCCAATCGTCTGGCTGAATTACCAGAGTTTGAAGGCAAGACGATTGTTGTCATTCTGCCAAGTTCTGGTGAACGTTATCTGTCTAGCGTGTTATTCCAAGGTATTTTTACCGAACAAGAGCTGCAATCGTAAAACCATAGTGCCACTCATTACATTCAAAGCACGCTTCGGCGTGCTTTTTCATTGTTGTATACATCACTTTTACCGATTTCCCTCCGATTTATACTGCAGTCGCCTCAAAACATTGACTCTTTAGTTAACGAGGCAGCAGTGCCAATACTACAAGCTATTATTTTATCAATAACAACTCGGTAACATTATGCAAAAAGTAGCGTTTTAATATGCAAAATCGTTTATCTCCGCAGCAGGTCGATGGTATCCTTAGCTGGCTCAACAATATGGATTTATTTAATTTGGGGTGAACAAATGTACGAGAAGTCTGTACTAATTACTGCTGAAAACGGTCTGCACACACGTCCTGCTGCGCAATTCGTTAAAGAAGCCAAAGAATTTCAAAGCGAAGTAACTGTGATCAGCGGCGGTAAATCTGCTAGCGCTAAGAGCTTGTTCAAACTGCAAACTCTGGGTCTGGTTAAAGGTACCACTATCACTATCCGTGCTGAAGGTAGCGATGAGAAGAAAGCGGTAGATAAACTGGTTGCCCTGATGGATACACTGGAATAATCCGGTTTTTTTCCATTAGCACTTTTTATCCCTGTTAACACAACAACATAGGTACGGCTATGATCTCTGGTATCCTGGCATCGCCTGGCGTTGCATTTGCCAAGGCCCTGGTGCTGAAAGAACAACACATTGTTATCAATCAGGCTCCAATTTCTTCTTCTCAGGTTGATAGCGAAGTTGCTCGTTTTTACGAAGCTCGCACCAAGTCTGCACAACAATTGGAAGCCATCAAAGAAATGGCTGGTAAGACTTTCGGTGAAGAGAAAGAGGCTATTTTCGAAGGCCATATCATGCTGCTCGAGGACGAAGAACTCGAACAGGATATTCTTACCCTGATCCGCGATGAACTGTTCAGTTCTGATCGTGCAATCCACCAAGCCATTGAGCAATACGCTTCTATGATGGCAGAACTGGATGACCCATACCTGCGCGAACGCGCCACCGATTTCCGTGATATCGGCAATCGTCTGGTTAAAAACGTACTGGGTATGGAAATTGTTAACCTGAGCACTATCGATGAAGAAGTGATCCTGGTTGCTAACGATCTGACTCCATCAGAAACCGCTCAGATCAACCTGAACTACGTGCGTGGTTTCGTAACTGATATCGGCGGCCGTACCTCTCATACCTCTATCATGGCCCGTTCTTTGGAACTGCCAGCGATTGTAGGTACTAACGACGTTACTAAACGTGTACAGAGCGGTGATTTCCTGATCCTGGATGCTATCCACAATCAGGTGCATATCAACCCGACTGACGAAGTTATCAGCAAAACTAAAGCTGCTCAGGCTAAATTCTTGGCAGAAAAAGCAGAGCTAGCTAAACTGCGTGAATTACCTGCAACCACTACAGATGGTCATCAGGTAGAAGTCTGCTCTAACATCGGCACTCTGAAAGACATGGATGGTGCACACCGTAATGGTGCTGAAGGTGTTGGTCTGTACCGTACCGAATTCCTCTTCATGGATCGTGATTCTCTGCCATCTGAGCAGGAACAGTTCCAGGCTTATAAAGAAGTGGCTCAGTCCATGCCTGATAAGCCAATCATTGTTCGTACCATGGACATCGGTGGCGACAAAGAACTGCCTTACATGAAGTTCCCGAAAGAGATGAACCCGTTCTTGGGCTGGCGTGCTGTGCGTATCTTCTTTGATCGCAAAGACATCATGCACACTCAGTTACGCGCGATTCTACGTGCTTCCGTTTTCGGTAAGCTGCGTATCATGTTCCCAATGATCATCTCTGTGGAAGAGTTCCGTTCACTGAAAGTTGAATTGGCAGAGTTGAAAGACGAACTGCGTAGCGAAGGTGTCGCTTTCGATGAAAACATCGAAGTCGGTATCATGGTGGAAACACCAGCTGCTGCGGTAATGGCGCGTCATCTGGCAAAAGAAGCTGACTTCTTCAGTATCGGTACTAACGATTTGACTCAGTACACCCTGGCGGTTGACCGTGGTAACGAGATGATTTCTCGTCTGTACAACCCACTGTCTCCAGCAGTATTGAATCTGATCAAACAGGTTATCGATGCATCACACGCTGAAGGCAAATGGACCGGTATGTGTGGCGAATTGGCTGGCGACGAACGCGCTACCGTGCTGCTGCTGGGTATGGGTCTGGATGAGTACTCAATGAGTGCGATGTCTATCCCACGTGTGAAACAATTGGTTCGTAGCACCAGCTATGCTGTTGCGAAAGATCTGGCTGACCGTGCATTGGCATCAGCTACAGCTGCTGAGGTTGAAGCGATTGTAGATGAGTACTTTGTGAAGAACAGAGCAGTCTGATAGAATCGTATTGATCAACATAATTATTCAGGAGCTAAACCATGGGCTTTTTTGATTTTTTGAAGAAGATGGTCTCTTCTGACAACAGTGCAACGGATACTGCCGGTATCGAAATTTTTGCACCATTGTCTGGTGAGATTGTACCGATTGAAGACGTACCAGACGTGGTTTTCGCTGAGAAAATCGTCGGTGATGGTATTGCTATCAAGCCAACAGGCAACAAAATGGTTGCTCCATGTGACGGCGTGATCGGTAAAATCTTCGAAACGAATCATGCATTCTCTTTGGAATCAGATTCAGGTATCGAACTGTTTGTTCACTTCGGTATTGATACTGTTGAACTGAAAGGGCAAGGCTTTACCCGCATCGCGCAGGAAGGCCAGCAGGTTAAAAAAGGCGACACTATTATTGAGTTCGACCTGGCATTCCTGCAGAGCAATGCAAAATCAACTCTGACTCCAGTTGTTATTTCTAACATGGATGACGTGAAGTCAATGACCAAACTGTCTGGTCCTGTGACTTTGGGTGAAAGCCCAGTATTACGCATCAAGAAATAATAACCCTTCTGGTTGTTAAAAGAAGCCGGCTGAAAAGTCGGCTTTTTTATTATCTAAATTTATTTTCAATTAACTGCGCCTCCCTGAATTTTTCACTATCGTAAATAAACGGCCATAAAAAAACCCTCCGAAGAGGGTCTTTTCATCACAAAGGTATAAACCTCGTTACGCCAACAGGTACTCACGCAGTTTGGCAAAATCAGCCGGCATAAATGCCGACAGCAGTGGCAGCTCTGCACGATCAGCCAATTCTTTTGGCAATGGCAATGTGATGTTCAGGATCTCTTCCACGCTTTCTTTGAACTTGGCAGGATGAGCTGTACACAGGAAGATGCCGGTTTCATCAGCAGCTAATTGTGATTGCAGGACATCCCACGCGATCACACCGTGTGGTTCGCACAAATAACCTGCGGCATGCAGTTTTTTCAAGCTGGCACGGGTTTCTTCGTCAGAACGCGCGGCATAACCCAGCTCTTTCAGATCCCAACCATTCACTTTAAACAGCTCTTCAACGCGTGGCCAGTTATTAGGACGGCTGACATCCATCGCATTCGACAGTGTTGGTACTGTGTCTTTAGGATCCCAAGTACCTTCTGCCAGATAACGTGGCACCGTATCGTTGGCATTGGTAGCGACAATAAAGCGTTTCACTGGCAAACCTAACGCTTTCGCGATCAGACCGGCAGTCAGATTACCGAAGTTACCAGACGGCACAGCAATCACCGCTTGTTCGCGCTGAGCTTGTGGCAGTTGTGCAATCGCTTCAAAGTAATAGCAGATCTGGGCAACCAGACGGCTGATGTTGATAGAGTTTGCTGAGTTCAGACCAATCGCCTTTTTCAACTCTTCATCATCAAACGCCTGTTTCACCATCGCCTGGCAATCATCGAAAGTACCTTCGATCGCGATAGTGCGGATGTTACCACCCAACGTGCAGAACAGTTTTTCCTGCAATGGGCTGATTTTGCCGTTTGGATATAAGATCACGACTTCAATATTTGGCAGACCGTAGAAGGCATGCGCTACCGCAGCACCAGTATCACCTGAGGTTGCGGTCAGGATAGTGATTTTTTCACCGGCGCTGAATGCCGTCAGGCATTGCGCCATGAAACGACCACCGAAATCTTTAAATGCCAGTGTCGGACCATGGAACAATTCCAGCGCATAACAGTTGTCAGCGAGCTTTGCCAGCGGGGCTGGGAAAGAGAACGCGGTCGCTACCATCTGTTCCAGTTTTTCTTGCGACAGCTCATCACCGATCAAGTGTTTCAGAATAGTCACTGAACGTTCTACCAGTGGTTTCTCCAGCAATGCGTTTACATCGGCTAACGGAGCAATCTGTTCTGGGAAAAACAGACCCTGACCACGACCCAAGCCTTGTTTCACGGCTTGTGCAAAGCTGACCTGTTCTGAATGATCTTTGATGTTGTAAAGCTTCATAGTCCTTGTCCTGTAATTTGTGTTCCCTGACGATCAATCTTGCAGACATGGCAGAAACCATCTTCATTCTGGATGAAGTTCGCTTCCAGCCACTCTTTCATACGTAATGCCTGTTGCTTATCAGTCATCGCAACAAAGACAGTTGGGCCTGAACCGGAAATACCGGTAGCCAATGCACCTGACATGGCAGCATGCTGACGCACTTCGTTAAATTTAGGAATTAATGCCTGACGATATGGCTCAGCAATAACATCTTTCAGCATTGCCGAAGCTAATTTTTCCTGACCGGTGTGGCTGGCATGCACGAAGGCCGCCAAACGACGACCGTAAGTCAGACAATCGCTAAGGCGGTATTGTGCCGGCAGAATGGCGCGCGCTTCCGCGGTAGAGATGCTGATCCCCGGATAACAAGAGACCCAGTACCAGTTATCGAACGTCGGTACTGACTGGCTGATGACACCTTCTTCTTCGATCATCAATTGCAGGCCACCCAGATAACACGGTGCGACGTTGTCATAATGGATGGAACCAGAGATTTGACCTTCCAGCTCACCCATCAGCAATAAGGCTTCAGTCTGATCCAGTGCATAATCATGGAAGGCATTTAATGCAGCCAGTGCGGCAACAATACTCGATGCGCTAGAACCTAAACCGGAGCCGATTGGCAGATTTTTTTCCAGCACCATGCGCAGTGGTTTAATGCTTAAGCCACGTTTTTTCAGTGCGGCGGCATAACCCAGATAGCAGTCGTAAACGATGTTTTTTTCTGCTTCTGCCGGTAATTTATGTGAAAAACGACCCTGACAGCTCAACGCAAATGGCGCATCGTGATCGGAAACTTCAACACGATCGCCTAACAGAGCACCATCAATAGGTGCCAGCGCGGCACCTAATACGTCAAAACCAACACTGACATTACCAATCGAGGCCGGAGCGTATGCTACTACGGTCATGAATTATACCTCTTGCTTCCAGTTCAGGGTGCGCAGCAGATCTGCAAAGACCCCTGCCGCTGTTACTTCAGTGCCCGCACCGTAACCGCGCAAGACCAAAGGGATCGGTTGATAGTAAGTAGAGAAGAACGCCAATGCGTTTTCACCATCTTTCACTTTGAATAACGGATCGTTTTCGTCCACTTCTTTAATAGCCACTTTGCACTGACCATTTTCGATGCTGCCGACGTAACGCAATACTTTACCTTCTGCTTTAGCTGCGGCAACACGCTCACGGAACCAGGCATCGGCTTCAGGCAGACGCTTGATGAACTCATCGGTAGAACCAGAAGCGTCAAATCCTGGTGGCAGTGCTTGTTCTACCACCACATCGCTCAGCTCCAGCGGCATACCCGCTTCACGCGCCAGAATTAACAGCTTACGCGCAACGTCCATCCCGCTTAAGTCATCACGCGGATCCGGTTCGGTGAAACCATTGCCTTTGGCGGTCAAAGTAGCTTCAGAGAAGCTGCTGCCTTCATCCAGTTTACCGAAGATAAACGACAGTGAACCAGACAGGATACCGTTAAAGGCCTGTAGTCTATCACCAGCTTTGATCAGATTCTGCAGGTTTTCGATAACCGGTAGACCCGCACCCACGTTGGTTTCGTACAGGAACTTACGCCGCGTAGCCTGAGCAGTACGACGCAGTTCGCGGTAGTACTGAATAGAACTGGTGTTGGCTTTTTTGTTTGGTGTAACGACGTGGAAACCCGCAGCCAGGAAATCGGCATACTGACCGGAAATGGTTTCATCCGAAGTACAATCGACAATGACCGGATTGATCAAATGGCTGTCATCCACCAGCTGTTTGATAGCCTGCAGATTGAAACGATCGGTCGCCACTTCCAGCGCCGCTTGCCAGTTAGCCAGATCCAGACCGTCTTTTGACAATACCATTTTACGGGAATTGGCCAGACCCACTACACGCAGACCGATGCCCTGTTTGCTCAATACTGCTTGTTGACGACGGATCTGTTGCAGCAATGCACCACCGACACCACCCAGACCGACCAGAATGATATCGATAAATTGTTGGGTACCGAACAGGTTCTGATGACACGCTTTGATTGCTTCAGTGACTTTTTTGTTGCCAACCACCGCAGAGATAGAACGCTCGCTGGAACCTTGCGAAATCGCCACGATGTTGATGGAAGCCTGCGCCAATGAAGTAAAGAAACGCGCCGCGATACCTTTCATGGTACGCATGCCATCCCCTACCAGTGACAGAATCGCCAGATCATGACGGATCTCGATCTCTTCCAGCAACTTAGCTTGTAATTCCAGCTCGAATTCTTGGTTCAGTACTTTCAGTGCTTTTTCAGCATCATAGGTGTGGATACAGAAACTGATGCTGTATTCAGAAGAAGCTTGCGTGATCAACACCACTGAGACACCTGCACGGGAAACCGCTGTGAACATACGGCCAGCCATGCCGACCATGCCTTTCATACCCGGGCCGCTGACGTTGATCATCGAGATACCAGACAGATCGGAGATCCCTTTCACCGGATATTGATCATCACCGTGATCGGCGCTGATTAAAGTGCCTTCACCCTGTGGGTTGAAGGTGTTTTTGATAAGACATGGAATATGGAAACGGGCAATCGGAGCGATGGTACGCGGGTGCAATACTTTAGCGCCAAAGTAAGACAGCTCCATCGCTTCTTTGTAGGACATGCGTTTCAGCAATACGGCATCCGGCACCAGACGAGGGTCACAGCTGTAAACACCATCTACGTCTGTCCAGATCTCGCAGCAATCAGCGTTCACACAAGCCGCCAACACGGCTGCTGAGTAATCAGAACCGTTACGGCCCAACAATACCAATTCGCCTTTTGCATTACCGCCAGTGAAACCCGCCATCAGGTACACATGGCCGTCATTGACCGGTTTTTCGGCAAAACGGGCACGAGAAACATCGATATCGACGTGAGATTCTAAGAAGCTCCCTTCCGCCAGTAACATTTCGACTGGATTGATCAGGGTGACTTTTTCACCGCGCGCCAGCAGCAATTGCTCCATACAAGCGATAGATAACGCTTCACCACGGCTTAAAATCAACGCCTGCACACTGTCAGGGCACTGGTTCAGCAACTGGATGCCCTGCATTTTACTGCGGATAGTACCCAGTTCTTGCTGCAGACGTTGCATCAGCACTTCGTCAGCGAAATTGGCATAACGTGTTTTCAGCCCGGTGATCAGACGCGTGAAAATGCCTTCAATATCGGCCAGTGTTGCACTGGCATCTTCACCTTTGCTGGTCTGAGCAACCAGCGCCACCAGCAGGTTAGTCACTTTGGCTGGTGCCGATAACACCAACGCCACCTGAACCTGTTGCTGATTATTCACCACAATGTCGGAAACCCGGAGGAATCGTTCCGCATCTGCCAGTGAAGAACCACCAAACTTAAGTACACGCATATACATCTCCCTGTAACGAAAAAGCCCGTACCTGGTTAGGGGACGGGCTTCGATAATTGTTTGTGTTATTTATGCATCAGCCCGCGCCAGTACCACCAATTGTGGTGCCGGTAATGGTAATAATTGTGCGGGTAGCAATAGTAGATAGCATAATTAGACTTCGCATAAATAGTGACATACCAATACCGGATCAGGTACATTTCTGTCAACAAAATTTTGTAACAATTCGCGATTTCAGACCATTCATGACGGTTAACAAACGCAGTCTGTGAGCCAGGCTGGCAGGTATTGTTAATAACATTGAAAAAACAGATCTACTGTCATATGAATGCAGCGAATATGTTAAAATTAACACAATTTCATTTAACGCAGAGAATTTCCATGCAAATACCACAGATATTGATTGTTGAGGATGAACTCGTCACACGAAATACGCTGAAAAGTATCTTTGAAGCGGAAGGCTATCATGTTCTGGAAGCCAATAATGGTGACGAAATGCACCATACATTAGCGAATCAGCGAGTTGACCTGGTGATCATGGATATCAATTTGCCTGGAAAAAATGGTTTGCTGTTGGCACGTGAAATTCGGGAAAAAGGCGAAATGGGTCTGATTTTCCTGACTGGCCGCGATAACGATGTCGATCGTATCTTAGGGTTGGAAATTGGTGCGGATGACTACCTGACTAAGCCATTTAATCCGCGCGAACTGACGATCCGGGCCCGTAATCTGCTGGGACGCACCCGCCGCGGTGATCCGGTTGAAGAACCAATTGCTGGCAATGTATCCGCCTATCGCTTCAATGGCTGGACACTGGATATCAACAGCCGTTCATTGATCAATCCGTCAGCGGTTGCTTATCGCTTACCACGTTCTGAATTCCGTGCGTTGCTGCATTTTTGTGAAAATCCGGGCCAAATCCAGACTCGTGCCGATCTGCTGCTGAAAATGACCGGGCGCGAACTGAAACCACATGACCGTACTGTGGACGTGACTATTCGCCGGATCCGCAAACATTTTGAAGATTATCCAGATACACCGGAACTGATCACCACCATTCACGGTGAAGGCTATCGTTTCTGTGCCGACTTAGAACAAGAAACGAACGCTTAGTTAGTTTTTGTTAAGCAAACCGATAAAAAGGCCAACCTGTGTTGGCCTTTTTGTTTTCTGCACGATAAATTGACAAAGATTACGGGACATAACCATCAGTTTCAAAGCTGATTGCCCTGTATCGTGGTTTACATAAGAGCAAAATAATAAATAGGAGCCAGAATGAAGAAGTACTGGTATCTGGCCTACTGTCACCCGAAAGAAGAAGAACGGGCCAAATTACATCTGCAAAATCAGGGTATCGACAGTTATTACCCGCTGGTGCTCACTCGCAAAATTTTACGCGGTAAAATGATCGAGAAAACAGAGCCTATGTTCCCGCGTTATCTGTTTATTCATGTAGATATCGATGAGTTTTCACCGATGAAAATTCGCTCAACGCGAGGTATTAGCCGCGTGATCGGACATGGTGAAAAATGGAGCAAAGTGCCAAAAGAATTGATCTATCAACTGATGAGCAATGAAGACAGCGACGAATTACGCGACGTGGTGAGCCGCTTACCGAAACACGGCCAGCAAGTACTCATTGAGGACGGTCCCTTCCAAGGTCTGCAAGCCATTTATCAAGAACCGGATGGCGAACTGCGCGCCATTCTGTTGCTGTCGATCCTGAATCAGGATGTCAGCGATAGTTTTGATAACAAAAGTTTTCGCTGCATGGCCAGTTAAACAATCCAGCCTTCATACAGTACTGACCAGAAAAGTCAGTACTGTATTTTAAACCCAGCCATTTAATAGACGATACTCTTCCAGCACATAGGTGTCGGTCATGCCGCTGATAAAATCGAGTAACAAACGTACCCGGTAATACCATTCCTGTTCTGCTGGTCGTTGAAAAAAGGGATCTGGCGTATCGGTGGCTTTTTGATAAGCCAGTACATGCCGACGAGAAAGCCGATGACAGAGCCGCAATGCATGTTGATAACGATGATGCCCTTCCCCACTTAATAGTTGACGAAATATTGGTGCTGGCAACGTCAGTAATTCACTGTAGGTAAGTAACACGCCTCGCATAGCGGCGTAACCGGACAATTCGAGACTTTCTACTTCCCGTTGACCAAAGATGGATTGTCGCGCCAGACGTTTCAGTGCATTTAGCACATGAATTGCCGGATGATCGCATTCCAATAAATGCCCAACGAAATGTCCGGCCAGAATATCTTTTTTATGCAGTAAATAAGACTCAGCAGCCAACTGTACCCAATCGTTGGTCAGCAGATAACGAAAATGCGGGAAAAAACCCTGTTCGTCTTGTAACGCTTCATCCAGCAAAGGTTTTAAATAGTTACGGGTTTCATCATCAACTTGTTGGGTCAGAAATTTAATGACCGCATCCAAAGTCAGTAAATTACGATCAACGGCATCATCAACATCTGCGATACTGTAAGAAATATCATCCGCCGCTTCCATGATGAAAACCAACGGATGGCGAACGCCGGTGGGTAATTGCAACACATCGCGAATGCGCTCGATCAGCTGGCGTTCACTGATGAACACACCGATCTTACCTTCGGTCGCCGTCACCAATTCATCGATAACTCGCGGGTATTTTATGATACAGGCCAACTGACTTAAGGTCAGATTGAGACGTTGCAGGGAATGCACTAGACGTAAACTTTGTGCGTTACCATCGAAACTACACAGATCCGGCGCCAGCACTTTTTGCCATTGTTCGCTGGCGGGGGCTGATATCGCAGAGGCAAATAAACCATCCAGTTCGTCATGCAGCCATTCTCGCAGTACCGCTTCACCAAAATGACCAAACGGTGGATTGCCGACATCGTGCAATAAACAAGACATCTCAATGAGATTGGTGACAGCCTGTTCTGCCCAATCAGTGCGGCGCATCTGGCGAATAGCAAAAATGATCTGCCGGCCCGCTTGTTGCACCTCTAATGAATGTGTCAGCCGACTGCGTACCGAGGCTTTAACATCGAGCGGAAAAACCTGGGTTTTTTGCTGCAAACGCCGAACCGGCGCACTTTGCACGATCCGAGTCCGATCCAACTCAGTAGCCACCAACAAAGATTGTGGTTCGACCGGATAATAACGTTCAGGCTGGAGCAAGTTCGGATAATGCAGCATAAACCGTTTCCTTCATGTTGGCGGTTATTCCTGATGTTCCTGTACCGGAGAACGTTGCTGCTGCAGCCAGTGACGCAGCCGTTCCAAATCACCCTGATATTCAGCGCTGATACTTTCCACCCAATCGTGGATATTCTCCTGCCAGGCCGGTAGATCGGGCGATTGTGCTTGTTGAGCCAGCTGATAGATCCGTTTCAAACCAATCGCACCCGCTGCACTTTTAATTTTATGTGCTTCTTCCACTATGCCCTGTTTGTCGCGCGCCGTCAGTGCACTGTTCAGAATATCGAGATACTCTGGCATTGACTGCTCAAACAAGTCGATCGCTGACGCCATCACATCACACCCGACAACACCGGTGAAATCCTGCAGGAAATTAATATCCAGCAAATGTTTTTCCTGTGAGTCAGTCAACACTGGTTCTACCGGCAGAGAACAAACAATAAAAAGCTCATTCAAGGTTTTGCGCAGATTATCCAACGACAGTGGTTTACCAATGACCGATTGCATTCCATGCTGCTGATATTGCTGCTGGTTGTTGATCAGGTTCGCCGTTAAGGCAACCAGTGGCGGTAACTGCTCAGGATAACGACGGCGCAATTCATCGGCGACATCAAAACCGGTCATATCCGGCAATTGAATATCGAGCAGCACCAGATCGTAACGACCCGGTTGGAATTTCTCTAACGCTTCCGAGCCGGTCATGGCGGCGTCAACCTGATGGCCGAGTTTGTTCAGCATCGCAGTTGCCACAGTGACGTTTAGAGCAATGTCTTCCACCAGCAAAATACGTAAGTCAGCAATGGCTGGGGCTTGTGTCACCTCGGCTTCATCCACACTATCATCGATCACGGCAACGTCCAGTTCAATGGTGAAACATGAACCATGCCCCAACTCACTATCCACCTGAATCGTACCGTCCATCGCCTCAACCAGCTGTTGCGTAATAGCCAGCCCAATGCCGGTACCAACAGCGCGTTTCGTGCCTGGCACCTGATAATACATAGCGAAAATGTTTTGCTGTTCGTGTTCCGGAATACCGATACCGGTGTCTTCTATATCAAAGCGCAAATGCACTTTATTATCTTCCGCCGGAGAAACCTGCACCCCGAATGTGATACCGCCTTCCGCCGTGAATTTGACCGCATTACTGAGCACGTTCCACAGGATCTGTCGCAGACGAGTGCCATCGGCCATGACCCAATGCGGTACATCACCATCGATATCGAAATGCAAATACAGACCTTTGGCTTCCACCATCAGTTTGCTTAAGGTTTGTAAATCGGCCAGTAACACGCGCAAGTCGATTTTACTGTTGGCAATTTTAAGCCGACGACGTTCAATTTTGTCGAGATCGATAATATCGTTGAAGATATTTCCTAATGTGACCGCACTGAGATGGATGGTATTCAGATATTGGCGCTGTAAATCATTGAGCGGGGTATCAAGCAAAATATGGCTTAAACCGACCACGCCGTTCAGTGGGGTACGTAGTTCATGGCTGATGGTCGAAATAAAGGTAGTTTTATCCTGGCTAGCTTTTTCCAGCTCATCTTGATAACGCTTGTGTTCCGTAATGTCGCGGCCAAAACCAACCAGACCGAGCCGTTCACCGTGTGCAGCAAAAAATGGCACTTGGCGCATTTCAAAACAGGCGCGACGACCATCGGGATAAGGGAACCATAACTCATAAGTGATCGGGCGATTTTGTTCAAACACTTCCCGATCATGACTGATAATTTGCTCCGCCATTTGTGGTTCGTAAACACCGTACGGTGTGCGGCCAATGATCTCATTACGACTGCGACCAAGCAGCGTTTCCAGTGCTTTATTACAACTGAGGAATTCTTCGCGTTCGTTACGGTAGAACACCAGATCGGGGGAACTATCGAGGAATGAACGTAGCAAGGCACTTTGCTCTTCCAGCTCTTTCTGGGCTTTTTCACGCTGGATAGCTTCGGCTTCCAGCTCGCTTAATACGCGCAAGCGTGCTGCTTCGGCGCGGCGAGTTTCTTCGATCTGGCTATTTAACTGGCTGATATTACTGTGCAGACGCTGGTTCAAAGCCTGATCGCGTTCACGCATGACCTGTAACTTATGCACCATGTCGGTCAAACGACGGCGGGAATCTTCCAGCTCATCAATAACAGCAGTCAGAAAATAGGCGGCCCACGGTGTCACCAATAGCCCAAAGAAGACCGAGCGCACCAGATCGACCACATCGACCACACCACGCAGGAGTAACGTAATGGTGCCTTGGATCACGACCGCAATAGAAATAATGCAGAATGCTAATAACAGACTGAATCGAATGATGCCGATGCGAGTGATCCAGTCGACGTAAAGCTGCACCCATGTTTTGATTTGTCGCATTGCGCTATCTCATTCCATGCTCGTGGCAAAAAAACTAAGCCAGATCAGCATAGCGGGTAATGCGCGCGCTTCCTAGCTTGGAAATTGAAAGGAGCGACCTAACGCACTGCCCTGTCCGCCGTGTTGTTTCAGATAACGATCCATCTCAATCATTACACTCCAGCGCCCTTCACACCAATCAGGGGCCAATAAGGTGGGTCGACGCGCGGATGCAGTAACACGATGGAACACCACTTCCGCTGGCGTATGCCGGATCATCTCGGCCGCGATTTCCACATACTCCGTTTGCGTTAACGCATTCAAACGACCAGCACGCCACGCTTTCGCCATGGTGCTGCCTTCCACGATATGCAGCGGATGTAATTTGATACCGTCAGTGCCGGTTGCCACAACTTGCTGCAATGTATCCAGACACTCTGCCGCACCTTCGCCCGGCAAACCAATAATAAGATGGGTGCAGATTTTCAGATTTCGCGCCCGTGCCCGTTCCACCGCATCGACATAGGCCAGGTAATCGTGCCCCCGGTTGATGCGTTTTAACGTGTCCGCATGCGCACTTTGTAAACCCAATTCCAACCAGATCTCTAAGCCTTGTTGCTGATAACTACTGAGCAGATCTAACACGGCATCGGGCACACAATCCGGGCGCGTGCCGACACACAGCCCCACCATATCGGCGACCTGCAGCGCCTCTTCATACATCTTTTTCAGGTAAGCCACTTCGGCATAAGTGCTGGTATACGCTTGAAAATAGGCCAGATAACGTTGGGCACGAACAATTTCCCCTTTACGAGCGGTCAGCTGTTCACTGATAGAGAGTTGTTGCGTCTCTTCATCGGCAAACGAGGCGACATTGCAAAAAGTACAACCACCTTTACCCAGCGTGCCATCGCGGTTGGGGCAGGTAAATGCGCCATGCAACGTCAGTTTATGGATCTTCTCGCCATAACGTTGAAGGAGATCCTGACCGAAGGTATTGACCAAAAAATGTATTTGCATGACGACTCCTGAAAATTAGCCCGCTATTGTAGGGGAAAAGCGGCCATCCCGCATCGCTGCAGGCTCGTCACTGCAGATGGATATTGTTATGATCAACCACAACATATTTTGGCCATCACAGCATGGCGAACTCTTTGAGGTAGTGATGAAAATAGGAATCATCGGCGCAATGGAGCCGGAAGTCGCCATTTTGCGTGAACAGATCAACAATCGTGAAACCATCACTGTCGCTGGCTGCGAATTTTACAGCGGTGAATTAGCCGGTCATCAGGTGATCTTAACGCGTTCAGGCATTGGTAAAGTGGCGGCCAGCATCGCAACCACCATTCTGCTGGAGCGTTTTGCGCCAGACTGTGTGATCAATACCGGTTCCGCTGGTGGCTTTGACCCAGAATTACATGTCGGCGATGTGGTCATTTCCAATGACGTACGTCATCACGATGTGGATGTCACTGCCTTTGGTTATGAACCGGGCCAGTTGCCACAACAACCGGCTGCGTTTGCTTCTGATCGTAAATTGATCGAAGTAGCAGAACAGGTGATGCACCAATTCCCCGATCTGCAAAGCCGTGTGGGTTTGATTTGCACTGGCGATCAATTCATGTGCGATCCGCAACGTATCGCGCAACTACGCCAAACTTTTCCCACCATGATGGCGGTGGAAATGGAAGCCGCCGCGATTGCGCAGGTTTGTCATCAGTTCAAAGTGTCGTTTGTGGTGATCCGTTCACTGTCTGACATCGCCGGCACGGAATCACCAAGCACCTTTGAAGAATATCTGGAAGTCGCAGCGAAAAACTCTTCAGCGATGATTGTCGCTATGCTGAACCAGTTGTCATGAACATTCCTGTTTGGGTTCAAACAGCATTACACGCACCGCCAGTGATTTTACTGGCGGCATTATTGCTGGAAGCCTGGTTGCCCATTCCCGCTCGATGGAAACCATCGGCATTAATACCCCTGTTGCAGCGTTTGGTTCGCCGCGTTAATTCCAAGCAAGCTTCACCGAAACAGCAATGGATGGCTGGTTTATTACTACCATTGGTGGTCATCATTCCCAGTTTGATTGCCAGTTGGTCGATACGGAATCTGGCGCCATGGGAAATGCTATTCGACACTCTGTTACTCAGTTGGTTGCTGGAAAGCCAGCCATTAAAGGAGTGTCTGCTGGCGGTTCGGCAGTTACTGCAACAAGACAAACTGGCGTTGGCGCGTTTACAGCTCAGCCGTTGGGTGTTACGTGATACACAAAGTTTGAGCAACATGGGTGTGTGTAAAGCCGCGATCGAGATGAGTATGCTGCGACTGCTAAGTCAGTGGTTTACTGTGGCATTTGGTTATTTGCTACTCGGCATTCACGGTGCCCTGTTTTGTCGCTTGATTCAGTTATTGGCACAAAGCTGCAACATGAAGCTGACAGCCAATCAGCTGTGTGGCGAATTTACCGCGCGGATGTTGCAGACATTGAATACCATCCCTGTGCTGATCTTAGTTTTACTGCAAATTTTCCTGCCGCACGGATTTTCCGGCGTCAAAAATGCCTTTCGCCAGTGCCGTTATTGGCCTGCCGTCACCACCGGGATGTTACTCAGTGGCTATGGCACCAATTTAAATCTTGGACTCGGTGGACCACGTTTTTATGTGGGTGAAAAAATCCGTTATCCCCGTATCGGTGGCACGCAAGAACCGACTTCGGCATCACTGTTATTGGCCTATCAACGATTGATCCGTTTAGGTTGGTTGTGCTGGTTATTACTGGCAGCAATGTATGGATGGTATGTTTATGTTCATCTGGCGTAATAGGTCGCTTGGTTATCTGCTGACGTTATGGTTATTACCGGCTTATGTTTTCGCCACGCCACAACGCATCGTCAGTCTGACACCGCATATCACCGAAATGTTGTTCGCTATCGGTGCAGGAAAACAGGTTATTGCCACCGATCAGGCCAGTGATTATCCGGATGAAGTCAAACAGCTGCCCAAAGTGGCGAATTACCAAAGCCTGAACAGTGAGAGTTTATTAGCCGTAAAACCCGATCTGGTCGTCGCCTGGGGTTCAACACAGGCGTTAATGCAGCAGCAAATTCAGGCATTGGGTATTCCGTTGTTACTGCTTAAATCGCAACATCTTGATGATCTGCCAGTGGAATTACGCTTGTTAGGCGATAAAACCGGACATCACGAACAAGCTAATCAGCTCGCCGCTCAAATAGAAACGAAATTTGCGACTTACCGCCAACAAAGCCAGCAGCGGCCTAAAATCAAAGCCTTTTATCAACTCTGGTATCCACCACTCACCACCGTGGCCAATGGTTCATTTATTCAGGAAATTATGACCATGTGTGGCGCGGAAAACCCGTTCGCCGCCAGTAAAGCACCCTATCCCCAATTAGGTGAAGAAGCGGTATTGGCAGCCAACCCACAAGTGATCTTTGCCACTCAGCATGGCAGTGATCTGCAACACTGGTTGAAATGGCCGCAACTGGCTGCAGTAAAAAACAAACAGCTGTATTTGCTAAATGCCGATTGGTTACACCGCTTATCACCACGGATCGTGCTTGGCATTGAACAAGTGTGCAGCAAAGTTGAAATGGCCAGTAAGCTGCCGAAAAATTCTTTGCAAACCGTTAATTGAGCAAAGTTAACATAACTTTTACAATTGGCTTTTTTACCTTCATCGTAATTTGAGAACATCATGCAACCTGCGTTTATCGACAATCTGATCTACTTTATCGACCTGTTAGGTACCGTGGTTTTTGCCTTTTCCGGTGTGTTGGTGGCTGGCCGCTTAAAGATGGATATTATCGGTGTTCTGGTGTTAGCGGCAGTGACATCTATTGGCGGTGGTACGATCCGCGATCTGCTGATTGGTGCCACTCCGGTGTTCTGGATCAAAGACTCGCATTATCTGCTCACCATTGCGCTGACTGGGATTGCCGGTATGGGGGTTGCTCGCGTGCTACATCGTTGGCCTTGGTATGTGTTACCACTGCTCGATGCTGTCGGGCTAGCCTTGTTCGTGGTGATCGGTGCGCAAAAAGCGCTGAGTTACGGCACATCAGGCTTGATTGCCGTGCTGATGGGCTGTATTACCGGCGTGGCTGGCGGCGTTGTACGCGATATTCTGGCGCGAGAGATTCCGATGGTATTACGTAAAGAAGTTTATGTGACCGCGTGTCTACTGAGCGGTTCGATTTATGTTGTACTGCTAGAATGGGGTATGGGGCATGTCGCGTCGATGTTTGCCAGCATGCTCAGTCTGCTGTGTGTACGGGTGCCAGCCATCTTCCTGCATCTCTCTTTACCCGCGTTTCATCTGGGCAAAGACGAATAACCCTATCAGCCCGTAATTCATATGCGGGCTACCTTATTCTTGCCAAATACGAACACAAAAAAGGCTCGTCAGTGATGACGAGCCTTTTTATTTGGTGGAGCTACGCGGGATCGAACCGCGGACCTCTTGCATGCCATGCAAGCGCTCTCCCAGCTGAGCTATAACCCCGAAATTCGGTATTTACTATCTGAAATGAATCAGAATTTGGTGGAGCTACGCGGGATCGAACCGCGGACCTCTTGCATGCCATGCAAGCGCTCTCCCAGCTGAGCTATAACCCCACAATGCTGGATGCAACCATATAACGGAAGCGACACGGATAATAGGGACAGCCCATAAAACTGTCAATAGAAAATAGCCGTCACCAATCTTAACTGGCGAACAAATCGACATCTTACGCAGGCTTTCTCAGTAGTACATGCGCGCTGTAATCCCGCACCCGATATAAATTAAATTTTTTCAATGTAAGAGCATTATGGTTTACAGGAATTAATCCAAACCATGCAAAGATGAATATATAGTCTGTGGCGGAAATTTTTTGATGATAATTATTCTAAAAAAACAAATATAGATTCAGGTGGGATTTACAAAGGACTTGTAACAATGGAACTGAAGAGTAACCGTATGACTCTGTCGTCGCAGGAACGGCATTGGCGCCCGTGGTTTGGTAAAACAGGTAAATTAGCGATGCGTTGGGCCTGTTTCTTAAACCGCGACCGTTATCTGGCAATGGAGAATGCCTTTGAAAACTTTGCAAATTATCGAGTTAATCTACTGCAACAATGGGCTGAACACCAATGGCGGATCTTATCCAGTATTGCCGACAGTGACCTGCAACCAGAAACGCTCACCAGCTCTATTTTAAAAGAAAAAAACTCCCTTCTGCCCGATTGTAGTGAACTGTTTGTACTCAATTCACAAGGTGAATTACTGCATAGTTCGCGCGATCGACGCACGGCCCCCGCCATCAACACCCGAATTTTACAACAAGCGGCAAAACAACCTTTTTTACACGGCCCGTACATTGATCCGGTCACCTTATCACTGGGTGCCAGCACATCAGCTTTTCATGATGCAGTGACACTGATGTTTTACCAGCCACTGCAACAAAATGGTCAGCTTGTGGGTTATCTGTGTGCCCGTGTGCCAAATGATGTAGTTGGCGATTTAATTCAGCGTGAAGCCGGCCATATCTTTCATGAATCAGGTGATAACTACCTGTTCATGGTGAAATCCAATTTTGATTCTTCATTGTCACAAGGGGTTGCCCTCTCCCGTTCACGTTTTGAAGATCGGGCATTTACCCGCGGTGACAACCTGAAAGATGGCGTACAAACCGCATTTGGTGTCGTACAGGTAAAAAACCATACCGAATTTGAGTTGATTTTTAACGACCCGTCGACCGGTCAGTTACACCCTGGTGTGCGGGAAACCATCCGTCACGGGCAAAATTTGTTTGTCAGTTATCCCGGATATTCTGACTACCGCTACATTCCGGTCATTGGTAAAGGCGTGACTTTTCAGCTGCAAGGCTCACCCGATGTCTGGGGGATGATGTGTGAAGCTGATTTGGAAGAAGCCTATCGCTATCGCTCTATTAGTCAGCGACTCACCGGCGGTTATTTAACCACTGCCGTGAGTGCCGCGTTATTGGCATCGCTGCTACAACTTACATTACAACCCAGTGCGCTGATTACTATCCTGATTTATCTCGGTTTACAGTTACTTGGTGCGCTGGCGTTTAATAGTCTACTCAGTAAACCGCTTTCTTCACGTCTGCGCGATACCATCGGTTTGTTGCGTCAGATCGTGGAAGGTGGCGGTAACTTACGCATGCGAATTCCTCGCGAACAAGCCCATAACGATGAAAGTGGCATGATGGCCACTTGGGTCAACAGCATGATCGATCATCTCGATGGCGTGTTAGGTCAGGTGATCGCTACCAGCCGCATCCTCGAGCGGAATAATGGCGACATGCAACAGCAAAACACAGCGGCAGTACGAGCCACCAATCATGTGATGCATGCTATGCAGGAAACTCAAACGTCGTTACAAATGCAGATGCAGCAATTAGATGCAGCTAACGATATTGCCAATGAAATGCGTGAAGCGATGAAACAGCAAGCCGAAACTGCACGTCAGCAGTTACAACTGGTTTCAGCGCGTACCCGCGATATTCGCACCACAGTCAGTGAATCAACTGAAACCATTGAACAGTTAAATCAAAGTACAAAAGCGATCGGCAATATTGTCAGTGTGATCCAGGCGATTGCGGCACAAACTAATCTGCTGGCATTAAACGCGGCCATTGAAGCGGCTCGCGCCGGTGAAGCAGGTCGTGGATTTGCGGTGGTAGCAGATGAAGTTCGGAACTTGGCCGCTCGCACTAGTCAGTCGACCAATGAAATTGAGGAAATGATTGCAACCGTTCAGCAACAAGCCACGAATGCAGTCGAGATCATGAATGTCAGTATGGCGAATATGGAGGCCGGTTTGCAGTTGGCGGAGAACTCCAGTGACGATCAGCGCGAACATAATCAGATTGTGGAAAAACTGCTGGCTACCATCCAGGGGCTGACTGAACAAGGTCAGGAGCATGCCAGAAAAACCGAAAGCATCCATCATGTTACGGTCGGCATGCAGTCCGCTTTGGAACAGTTCACCCAGAGCGTCAATGACACTGAACATTCTATTAACCGGTTGTCATCATTGACCGGACAATTCCAGATCAGCAGTAATTAATTACTGACGCGCAAAAACAAACGGCCTCTGCAATAGAGGCCGTTTTTATATCTGCGTTATTTGTAGATCAATTAAGCATGCAGCGAACGATCGCCACGCGCGATACCACAAACACCGCTGCGAACCACTTCCACGATATCCGTGACCTGAGCCAGCGTATTCAGGAACGCATCCAGCTTATCGCTGCTGCCAACCAATTGTACGGTGTAAAGCTCAGGCGTCACATCGACGATCTGGCCACGATAAATCTCGGCCATCCGCATTACTTCATCACGTGAAGCACCCGCACAACGGGTTTTCACCAACATCACTTCACGCTCAATATGCGCGCCATCGGTGATATCAGTGACCTTTAATACATCAACCAGTTTGTGCAGTTGTTTGGTGATCTGTTCAATGATCTGAATTTCACCGCTGGTCACAATGGTCATGCGAGACAAAGTGGCATCTTCGGTAGGGGCTACCGTCAATGATTCAATGTTATAAGCACGCTGCGAAAACAAACCGACGACACGACTCAAAGCGCCAGCTTCGTTTTCCAGCAGGACAGAAATGATATGTCGCATCAGGTACGCTCCGTTTTACTCAAGAACATGTCATTCATGGCGCCGAATTTGATCTGCATCGGATAAACATGTTCATCCGGATCAACCGCGATATCCATAAACACCAAGCGATCTTTCAATGCAAAGCACTGCTCCAGTGCACCTTCCAGATCATCCGGATGATCCACACGAATACCTACATGGCCATACGCTTCTGCCAGTTTGACAAAATCAGGCAGCGAATCCATGTAGGAATGGCTCTGACGACCACCGTAGAACATCTTCTGCCACTGCTTCACCATCCCCAACGAGCGGTTGTTCAGCGCAATGATCTTCACCGGAATGCCATATTGCAGACAGGTCGACAATTCCTGAATGTTCATCTGAATGGAGCCGTCACCGGTCACACAACAGACAACTTGATCCGGACATGCCAGCTTGGCGCCCATTGCTGCCGGGAAACCAAAGCCCATGGTGCCGAGGCCACCTGAGTTGATCCACTGACGTGGGCGGTTAAACGGATAATAGAGTGCCGCGAACATCTGGTGCTGACCAACGTCAGACGCCACGATCGCGTTACCATCCGTCACCTTATACAGCGCTTCAATTACCTGCTGTGGTTTGATCACTGCCGTTTCAGTTTTGTAACTCAGGCAACGTTGCGCACGCCACCCATCGATCTGTTCCCACCAATCGGCCAGACCGTCATTATCGGTATCCAGCGCCATCTCATTGATAGCATCCAGCATCTGATCCAGTACGGTATCAACTGCACCCACGATTGGTACATCAACCGGTACAATCTTGGCGATTGAGGTTGGGTCGATATCAATGTGGATAATTTTGGCATCCGGGCAGAACTTGGCGACATTGTTGGTCACCCGATCGTCAAACCGCGCACCCACCGCTAGGATCAGATCAGCATGATGCATCGCATTGTTTGATTCATACGTGCCATGCATACCCAGCATACCG
Organism: uncultured Tolumonas sp.; assembly: GCF_963676665.1. Lineage (NCBI taxonomy): Bacteria > Pseudomonadati > Pseudomonadota > Gammaproteobacteria > Aeromonadales > Aeromonadaceae > Tolumonas > uncultured Tolumonas sp. The sequence goes on along the minus strand of NZ_OY781378.1, from coordinate 393,870 downwards.
ATGAACTGATGATGTGAACAAGGGAATGCGCCCAAACCCATCAGTGTTGATGTCACTGGCAAGCTGAACAGTTCCGCAATACGCATCACTTGTTTGTCGGCATTCGCCGCGATCGCACCACCACCGATATACATCACCGGTTTACGGGCTTCCGCCAGCAATTTAGCTGCCCGCTTGATCTGGCCTTTGTGGCCGGATTTGGTCGGGTTATACGAGCGCAAATGCACTTCTTCCGGATATTGATACGGCACTTTAATCGCCGGGTTCTGCACATCTTTTGGCAGATCGACTACTACCGGGCCTGGTCGGCCAGTCGATGCGATATAAAATGCTTTCTTGATCGCCTGCGGAATATCTGCCGCTTCTTTACACAGGAAACTGTGTTTCACCACCGGACGGGAGATCCCGATCATGTCGGTTTCCTGAAACGCATCATTACCAATCAGACTGGTCGGCACCTGACCTGACAGGACAACCAGTGGAATGGAGTCCATGTAGGCGGTGGCAATGCCAGTGATACAGTTGGTCGCGCCAGGACCAGACGTGACCAATACTGCACCCACTTTACCGGTTGCTCGGGCATACCCATCGGCCATGTGCACCGCTGCTTGCTCATGACGAACTAAAATATGCTCAATCTTGCTGTTCTCGAAAAGGGCATCATAGATATCGAGCACAGACCCACCAGGATAACCAAAAATATGTTCTATCCCTTCGTCTTCGAGCGCTCGTACTACCATTTCCGCGCCTGATAACATCTCCATGCTAAGCCCTCCAAGGCTTGTCTCAATTACTTGAAGTTTGCTCGCGCTGCCGCCAAAAAGGCGGACTTACCACCACGCTGTTAATCCTTAACAGACAACTAACGGGCTGCGGAGGCTCCTGGTAGCCTGCTTTTTGCCTTGCGCTACGACCCGCCTGACAGAGCAATCAGCTACCTATTCGGGTGGAAGAGATCATCCGCTTGCCGCAATAGGGCTTCTATCCTAACGATTCTTTGCCGTTGCGCCAACAGGCAACGCATCTTCAGGACAGTTTCAACTATATATCCGCCAATACATTAACAGGCGAAGAGGAATTAAAAACGCGGGATAGGTCATGAAAAAGGAAGGGAAAGTGATAATCATCTGGAACAAACTGATGATTATCACTTTCGATGATTACGCCTGAGTGCTGACCATTCCGCCTTGGCGTGGCGCGTTATCAGATAAGCTGCTGGAAAATTTCTGCAAAAAATCAGTCAATGAGGCCGACGTGGAATCACCTCCCAAACTAGACACCATCGCTGCAAACTGAGTTTGCAGATCAGATGTCGTGCTGTCGGCACCAGTTGTTACATCAGAGCTACTTGAGCTGGTCAGTTTACTGATCAACGTATCCAGATCATTCTTCATCGGGTTACCACTCTGATAAGAGTTCGCTGAGGCGGTACTCGTTGTGTTGGTATCACTGCTATCAGAGTCTGAATCTGAGTCAGATGATTTTTGGTTTTGCGCATGCAGCGTTTCCATTAAGGTTTGCATGAAATTTTTTACTGCACTGCTGCTGGAACTAGTCGCTGATGTGCTATCGGTGCTGCTGGTGCTATCCGTAGAGGATGTACTGTTTGATGTATCCAGCGAGATCCCCATCTTCGACAAAGCAGCAGAAATTGATGACATTAACCCGCCTTCTTTATCACCATCTTTGGGCGGAGGCGGCGGTGGTGGCATATCTGCTTGCTGAGTACTTGTGGAACTGGTTGTGCTACTGGTTTGAAACAGCGAGGCAAGGGAAGTTGCTCCCGATATACTCATAGACATAATTCTCTCCTGACAAATACAGTGCAATGACTCACTGGTAAACTGGTTACTACCCCAAGTGGAGTGCTTGTTAAACAGCCAGCGTATATCGTGGCGCAGCTATTACGACAAGACTACCTGAGCAAGGTATCGGCCAAAAAATATTCTTATTTATCAACACCATAGTAAAACATAGTGAGATTTTGTTAGATTGTGTAAATAGGCAGTAATAACAAAGAATTAAGCGAGGGCAAAAGGTCTATTAATATGGAATTGATAGGTCATGTTTTACAATTAGCCAAACCGTTTTGTAGCATACTTACATTTCACAACGTTAAGCCGTCAACAAAGCGGCAAAAATTACCGTTTCTTACCTTATCCACCAGCGATTTTTGCCGACTTTTAGTTACCAACCACGTTACCATTACAAATGGAAAAGCCGCCATCAGTTCGATCAGATAGCGGCTAATCATATGAAAAGTTTAATTTGTTTTTATGCGTGCATCAGTTGAGCGTTCGATAAATCTGCGCCTAAGCCTAATTCATGGATACGCTCCATCACTGGCTCAGGAAAAATGACCTGTCGCCACAAACGATCCGCCAAATCGATGACTGTTTCTGCACGTCCACTCGCCAGCCAAGCAGCAACCGCTGAAGCAACATCGGGATAATGAATTGATCCGGTTTTCTCTGAATTCAACCAATGTCTTACTTGCCCCGGATCAAGCTGTTGCATGACGATCGCCAGCCCCAACAACTCCAATGTCATCGCATTCGATGCTTGTTCAAATTGCCCTTGTAATGGTTTTAATAACAAACGTTTGCCTAACGTCAGGGCTTCAGATGCCAGCTCAAAACCCGCATTACAAATTACACCCTCACAGCCGCGTAAAACCTGAATAAAACTCTCTCGTCCCAACGGCATAAAACGCAAATTATTTTGTTCCACAGGGATCGAAAAATCAGGATGAAAACAGATAAAACGGGTGGATTTAAAACGTGATAACAGCTCGTAAATAGCATGTGGTGATTCAAATGGCAGGTAAACCAACATATCACCACTCTCTTTGCCGGGTTTCAGACTTTCGATGATCGGCGGCAAAATGGGATAACCAAAATGAAACCAGTGCAAACCAACCGCCTGCTGTACTGGGGCAAAATTACGCATGGTAAAACGTGCCACTGGATCGCCGCCAGTTTGCGGCACGGCATAACGAAACGACGCCTGATGGCTAATACCAAGCACGGGTAGATTTTGTCGTTTAGCCGCCCACGCGGTAACTGGCTCAAAATCACTGATGATGGAATCGTAATCATCCAGTGATAAATGCTTGATATCACGCAACAGTTGTAATGGCTTACTTTGATTGATGGTTGACCAAAGATTGATCGCGCCGTTTTTGGTGGCAAAACTTAAACCCGATAAACACCGATAATCGCCGAACTCTTGCATATCAAAATAGGCATCCGCATCCCGACCACTAAAAATGTAATCGACCTGCACACCTTCATTTTTCAATGCTTTCGCCATTAACCGACAACGGGATATATGACCATTCCCAGTACCTTGTACACCATACAAAATTCGCATCAAAAGCTTCCTAAGGCAGCACCAACCACGCAGTCAATAAGCCAAGGCATGCCCCAGCCACCAGATCAGACAGATAATGCACTCCCAGCAACAACCGGGAAGCACCAATAAAACCGGCCCAAATAAACACGCACCACAACATCATCGGGTAAAAAACCGAAGTAACTTCGGCCATTAAAAAAGCGGCTGCGGTATGACCAGAGGGAAGGCTGTAACGATCAGAAGGAGTAATAAATACCGGCACATTACGCGGGCGTTCGCGTTTAAAACTATTCTTAATCAGCCAGTAAATAGGTAATTCAATAACAAATGCTTTGAATATACAGTGGAAAAAATCATGCCCTCGAGCACCATCGTTCCACATCAAAATGACTGCGATCAGCAAGTAAAGCGGGCCATCACCGGTACGGGAAATCAGGCGACTAATGCGTGCCTGATATTGGTTATAACTGTGTGATAAGAAGAGTTGACTGGTTTTTTGATCCCAACGCTGAATAAACTGCATATTCTTCCCCGCCAGATAGTCTCATGACTACCCTAACGACGGGGAATGACAATTCGTTGAACGATCGGTAACAGAATGGTGACAAGAGAAAATGCCGGCACTTACACAGGATAAATGCCGGTGATTTAAATTATTCCGCGGCAACTGCCGTTTGCTCTGGCACTCGCCACAGTAAACTAACAACAATGGCTGCCAGTGTTGGCAGTAACCATGCCAGCCCCAGATCAAACAAGGGCAGGAAATTCAGAGCACTAAGATCAACACCCGCGGCTTTAATTCCGTCCAAACAGCCAAACAGCAGAGCAACACCCAGCACCAAACGGAATGCCAAGCTGTGATTAAAAAACCAACTGCGCATGAAAGTTACAACGACCAACGCAATGGCAACCGGATAAATAGCCACCAGCACCGGAATAGAGATCACCAGTAACTGTGTTAAACCCACATTTGCAACAATAGCGCATGACACTGCGATCACCGCTGCACATTGTTTATAACTAAAACGAGGCCACAAGGTATGGAAGAAATCAGCACAGGCGGACGTCAGACCAACCGATGTCGTCAGACATGCCAAACCGATTATGGCGGCCAAAACGACTGAACCAATGGGGCCAAACAATAAAGCCACATAAGCAGCCACCAGCTCACCACCATTTTGTGGGTTGGCCATCACGCCACCAGCCGTTCCGCCCAATTTAAATAAGGCAATATAAACCAGCGCCAACCCAGTCGCTGCGATCACACTGGCCACCGCCAGATAACGGGTTTGCTGTTTTACATCTGCAATACCACGAGATTTCAATACATCAATGATCAGCATACCGAACATCAACGCACCAAACGTATCCATGGTGTTGTAACCTTCCAGCAAGCCTTTCACGACCGGATGTGCCATGTAATCAGCAGAAACAGACGGAATGGATCCCTGTGGTACGACCAAAACGGCGATACCCAATACCGCCAGCAATAAAACTAAGACTGGCGTCAGGATCTTACCAACCGCATCCAGCAACTTGCCCTGATTCAGTGAGAGGAACAGCGTCAGTCCAAAATAAAAAAGGCTAAATAATGTCAGTACGAACTGGCCATCCAAAGAACCAATGAAGGGTTTTACCGCCATTTCGTAGGTCACTAAACCTGTACGAGGAGTCGCGAACGCTGGGCCAATGATGATGTAGGTCGCAATCGCAATCGACATCCCCGCCCATGCCGGCAGCATCCGGGTCATGGTCAATAAACCACCACCAGCAAATGCAATAGAGAGAATCGTTGCCAGAGGCAAACCGACTGCGGTGATTAAAAAGCCCAGCATCGCGAAACTCATGTTTTCGCCGGCCAGATAACCCACCATCGGAGGGAAAATAATATTACCTGCGCCTAGAAAAAAGGCAAAGGTCATAAAGCCGAGGCCAAGCAAGTCGGCTCGTGTCATGGTTTGTTTCAAAACTAACTCCACTTACAACGGCTTGTTGACTCTAACGTCCTGTCAGATAACAAACCATACCGGAGCGCATGAACCATCCATGGCCGCGAACCACATGGGCATAAAACACAAGAACATAAAAAGGGGTGCAAGCATACGTGAGCTTTCTGGCCGAATAAAGCATAAACCACATGAAAATTACTGAATTGAGGCAGCAACAAGCTACAGTGCGATATTTTATGCTAAAAATATGAAGGGATTAGAAATAAGAAAAATATTCTTGAAGGAAGAGAGAACCCTTCCTTCCACAGAGATCCATTTACCTTTCTGTCAGCGCCAGCTTAACCGCCAATGCCGCAAACACACTGCCAGCAACTCGATTCATCACCACTTCCGCTTTCGGGCTTTGGCTAAACCAGTTACCTAATTTTCCAGCCAGTAAACTAACCAGCCCAAACACCAGCAAAGTACACACGATAAACACAGCACCCAATTCCAGCAGTTGCAAGGTCAAATGGCCTTGTGCCGGATTAGTAAATTGCGGCAGAAACGCCAGAAAGAAAATCGAGACTTTAGGGTTGGTGATATTCATCACGATACCACGGCGATAGAGCGCAGCTTTATCTAATGTGGCTGCTTTAACCACGCCAAGACCACTGGCTCCGGCGCGAAAAGCACCCCATGCCAGATAAAGTAAGTAAGCAGCCCCACACAATTTAAGAATGGTAAATGCCAGTAATGATTGTTGGAAAATAACCGCAACACCCAGCGCCACCGCTGAAGTATGCACCAATAAGCCGGTGCATAACCCCAATGTCACGAATAAGCCAGAGCCAACGCCACGCAACATGGATTGGGTCAGCACAAAAATGTTATCCGGCCCTGGTGCGAGACAAAGCAGTAATGAGGCCGTTAAAAACAAGACAAACGTATCAGGACTCAGCATGAGCATTCCGTCAGCATAAAATAGTGCGTCCGATTTTAGCACTGCTTTTATTCTTCCGGCGCAAAACAGCTGGCTCGTTCCACACATTCGTCACAACTCGGGGAACGACAGACATAATTCCCGCCCAGAGCACACTGTTGTCGGTAAAAGAATTTTTTCCAGCGCATATTCTGGCTGTTCATCACCACTAATTCCGGAAAACAGCACTGCATCAGTTCACGTAAACTTTGACGGGAATCCAGCCCCAGATCTTGCCACAGATGATTAAAACCCATTGAGGCGACAGCAATGATGCGCGCCATCGGTGCGGCATCTGATTGCTGATAACCGGTTAACCACTGCTCCAGCTCCTGACATTCCTGTTCGCGCATTGCCAGCAATTCCGACAATAATGTCTGTCGTTGTTGTTGCAACAGACCAATCACCATCGGCTGAATGTTGCACTGCTGCAGCAATTGATAATAAGCATCAGCGCCTAAGCCCATATAACGCGGCAGCTGGCAGATGCCCGCCTGATAACGACATACCAGATCGGTTAGCCATTGCGGCGGTGAAGCAGGTGCTGTCGTGGTTAACAGCGATGCCTGTAACGGCATATCACACCGGATGGCCTGATTCATAAGCGATGGCTCCTTCTACCGGACAGATCTGGATACAACGCGGCCCGACGCTATGTCCCTGACACTCGTTGCAACGTTTAACCGAGATCGAAAAGACCCGATCCTGCTCGCGGATCGCCCGCTTCGGGCAAACCTCCAGACAACTGAAACATCCCACACACTTTGCTGTAATCGTACAACTCATCAGGCTACCCCGCGAACGTGCAGTTTCACCTCGGTTGCTTTAGGTTGTAATTGCCACCAGGCCGATAATGCTTCACGGATCGGCTGCCAAGCGTAATCGACTACCGGTTGCACCCCTGCTGCTTCGAGTTTCTGCCATGGGCCTAAACCGAGGCGGGAGCAGAACACCGCATCCATATCCGCTAGTAAAGTGAGAGTGTCAGTCATGACATCATCGTGATCATCACATTCTGTCTGACCATGGCAATATTGAGCGACATGACGCTCACCCACTAAAGTAACGCCTTCACTGTTAACGCTGTAGATATGGAAACGTTTGGCGTGACCAAAATGTTGATCAACCACCAATCCTTGCTGTGTCGCCACAGCAACCAAACGCGCATCCGCATCTTCAGAAGCACCGGCACTGGCGATCGCCGCCTGAATTTTGGTGCGTTGCTGCATTACTGGCGCGTAATCTTTTGCCTGCTCTGGCAGTGCTGAAAGGTTGAACTCCTGGCTGCGATCTTCACCCAGCATTCCCACCGCATCGGCACGACACTGCTGACAGTGCGCCATCTGTGGCATAAAAGCGCCACTGCGTTCGCGCACTTGTGTCACTTCTTCAGCGGTCGGTTCACGTTGACCATTCAAACCATAATAGGTGCCATGTTCCGGTTTCGAGATCAATGGCATGATGTTATGGAGGAAAGCGCCCATATCACGAATGGCATGGCTGACCTCCGCCAGATGCAAATCATTTACGCCGGGAATTAACACCGAATTGATCTTCACCAATACGCCATTTTCCATCAGCTTGCGCATACCTTCGATCTGCTGATCGATCAGGATCTGCGCACCCTCTCTACCGCGATAACGCACGCCATCGAAATAGATCCAGTCATATATTTGTGCTGACACATGCGCATCAATCGCATTCATGGTGATGGTGACATGATCAACACCCAGCTCGACCAGCGAATCAACCGACTGTGGTAACGCCAAGCCGTTGGTCGACACGCACAATTTCACATCCGGTAATGCTGAACGCAGCCCTTCCAGGGTGTCGAAAGTGCGGGTTTGATTTGCCAATGGATCGCCAGGGCCGGCAATACCAATCACCGATAACTGCGGGATCGCCGCGGCAACTGCGCGCGCTTTCTGTAATGCCTGTTCCACGTTTAGCAGTTCAGACACCACACCGGGACGGGATTCGTTGGCACAGTCATATTTGCGGTTGCAGTAGTTACACTGCACATTACAAGCTGGCGCCACGGCCAGATGCATTCGGGCATATTTATGATGAGCATTAGGGGAATAACAAGGGTGATGAGCTACTTTTTCTGCCTGAGCCATGGAAAAGCCAGCCGCGCCGCCTGAACTCCCGCATCCGCTACCTTTTTTCTGGCTGCCACATCCTTGTCGCATTGTTGAATTATTCTCGGTCATATTCTGCTGCCTCATCACACTGGACTCTTTGTGATCTAAGGATGCAAACATCAATCCGATGAGTAATTTTATTTTAATGCATTGAAAAATATGACTTTATAAATATAAAACGAGTCAGGAATGTACGGTGGTTGTGTCACACAGAGCTGACAATGTGACAAACCCCACATAATTTGATGATCAGCAGAATATTGCTAACACGGTTTAGCCAAGATTTAATATTTTCAGCAGGTTCATGAAAAACTATTGTGTTAGATCAGTAAAACGCAGAAAAATCCGTTATGACATCATCAAATGTCATGATTCTCTGTATAATGCGCACCAGATTTATTGCTCATATTTATATCCCTGAACTATCGGAGTTATCCTTCCATGAAAAAAACCAAGATCGTATGTACTATCGGTCCTAAGTCTGAGCCAAAAGCTGTAATGGCTAAAATGATTGAAGCAGGCATGAACGTAATGCGCCTGAACTTCTCTCACGGTGACTTTGAAGAACATGGTGGTCGTATCAAGACTGTCCGTGAAATCTGTGCTGAAACCGGTAAAAAAGTAGCGATCCTGCTGGATACCAAAGGTCCAGAAATCCGTACTATCAAACTGGAAGGCGGTAACGACGTATCTCTGGTTGCTGGTCAGACTTTCACTTTCACTACAGACAAAACTGTAGTTGGTAACACTAACTGTGTTGCTGTGACTTATGAAGGTTTCGCTAAAGACCTGAAAGCTGGCAACACTGTGCTGGTTGACGACGGTTTGATCGGTATGGAAGTTATCTCTACTACTGACACTGAAGTTGTTTGTAAAGTAATGAACAACGGCGACCTGGGCGAAAACAAAGGTGTTAACCTGCCAGGCGTTTCTATCCAACTGCCAGCACTGGCTGAAAAAGACAAAGCTGACTTGGTATTCGGTTGCGAACAAGGCGTTGACTTCATCGCTGCTTCTTTCATCCGTAAGAAAGAAGACGTTCTGGCTATCCGTGAACACCTGAAAGCTCACGGCGGCGAAAACATCCAGATCATCTCTAAAATCGAAAACCAGGAAGGTCTGGACAACTTCGACGAAATTCTGGAAGTTTCTGACGGTATCATGGTTGCCCGTGGCGACCTGGGTGTAGAAATCCCGGTTGAAGAAGTTATCTTCGCTCAGAAGATGATGATCCAGAAATGTAACAAAGCACGCAAACCAGTTATCACTGCAACTCAGATGCTGGATTCCATGATCAAAAACCCACGTCCAACCCGCGCTGAAGCTGGTGACGTTGCGAACGCGATCCTGGACGGTACCGACGCAGTGATGCTGTCAGGTGAATCAGCTAAGGGTAAATTCCCACTGAACGCTGTTTCTATCATGGCAACTATCTGTGGCCGTACTGACCCAGTTATGCCTTCTAACCTGTCTATCGAAAATGCTAACGATCGTAAGAGCATCACCGAAGCAGTATGCCGTGGCGCAGTAGAAACTACCGAGAAATTGGAAGCTCCTCTGATCGTTGTTGCAACTGAAGGTGGTAAATCAGCTCGTGCAGTTCGTAAATATTTCCCTAAAGCGAACATCCTGGCGCTGACTTCTAACGCTAAAACTGCTCAGCAACTGGTTCTGACCAAAGGTGTTACACCTGTTCTGGTTGAGAAACTGGCTTCTACCGATGCATTCTACGTGCAGGGTAAAGAAGCAGCGCTGGCGTCTGGCCTGGCTGTAGCTGGTGACATCGTGGTTATGGTTTCTGGTGCTCTGGTACCAAGCGGCACCACCAACACTGCATCTGTACACAAGCTGTAATTTTCAGCTCGCGTTCCAGAACCTCAAAACGCCGGTACTCAGTACCGGCGTTTTTTTATTCTCACGCAGCGGTTTTTTGTGCGTCATCTCTCGTTTTGCTATATTCTTGCGCAAGTTTGATGCAGCCTGTTACAGCACATCAACATCAATACAACAAATGACCAACTGTGAGCACCACTATGCAAAAACAGCCTCTTTTCCGCAGTCTGTTATCCGGACTTCTTCTTCTAACCAGTACAACTCTATTTGCGGCTCAGCAGCAAGAGTTGCCGACTCGCGCTAGTCTCGATAACAAACTCACATCTTTAAACAAACGCGATACGTTGACCGTGGCCGAAAAAGCACAAAAAGACGATATCGAACAAACTATTACGCTGTTAGATGCGATTGATAAAGAAAAGATCAAATTAAAAGATCAGGATCAGTCCCTCACCAAAACCCCAGCAAAACTGAAAGAATTTGCCCGTCAGCTGGAGTTACTGCAAAAGAATGATGCACAAGATACCCAAGCGCTGAAAACCGAAATCAGTCGCCTGACACAAACGCAGTTAGATGGTCGTCTGACCGATCTGTTGAGCCAGTTACAAAGTGCACAAAGTGATTTGGGTAATGCCAACAGCCAAATGACGTTCCTGCAAACCTTACCAGAGCGCGCGCAGTCAGCGATGAGTCAGGATTACCAGCGTATGCAGGATATCCGCAATCGTTTGAGTGGTTTGAAACAGAATGGGGAAATGACCCCTTCACTGCGTGTGAAACTCAATACCGAACTGGCACTGTTGCAATTGCAACAAGAACAACGCCAAAAGGATCTGGATAACAACACCAGCCAGCAAGATCTCTACAATAAACAACGCGATTTTCTGACAGCCCAAATTGCCCAGTTGAATAACTGGGTACAGTTGTTACAACAGCAAGTCAGTAACAAACGCCTGACTCTAACTGAAAAAACTGTAGAAGAAAGTGGCACCACGCAGAATGATAACGCCCAAGCATTACCATCCTTCATTCAAAAAGAACTGAAACTGAACCAACAAATTAGCCAGCAATTAATTGATGCTACCCAAGGCGTAAACTCGCTGGTGCAGGAAAATATCAAAGTTAAAAACTGGCTGGATCGCACCACCCAGACCGAACAAAACCTGAACGAACAGATCTCTGTACTGAAAGGTAGTTTATTGCTGTCGAAGATCCTCTATCAACAACGTCAGATGTTACCCGATGCCAATTTAGTGCGCGGCTCGGAAGAACAGATCGCGGACTTACGTTTGGCACAGTTTGACGTCAACCAGCAACGTGACCAACTGTATCAGCGTAATGAGTACATCCAGAAACTACTGGAAAAAAACAAAGGCGATGCATTAACGGCTGAGCAGATGGCGACATTAAATGAAGCACTGGATGGTCGTCGCGAACTATTGGAACAGTTGAATAAACAACTGGGTCAGCAGTTAAATTTGTCTATTAACTTACAATTGAATCAACAGCAGCTCGAGCGCGTCAGTAAAACGCTGCAATCTACCTTACAGCAGCAAATCTTCTGGGTCAGCAGCAACAAACCGCTTGATATGGCATGGTTGGCGACATTACCAAGCGCGCTCATGATGCAATGGCAAGCGGTGAATATCAGCGCAAATCTGAACAACTGGCTGCTGGAATCACTGAAAGTCTTCCCGGCCATTTTGCTGATGCTGATTATTGCGGGTGCCATGCTCTGGAAACGCCAAGCAATACAGAGTCGTTTTGAAAAGCTGGCAAAAGAAGTCGGCCAGTTACGCAGTGATACGCACAGTCACACTCCTAAAGCGATTTTACTGGTGTTCCTGCGTACCATTCCCGGCGCCCTACTGATCATGAGTGGCGGTCTGGCATTAGTATTCAGTGGCTTATCCACTCCGTTGATCATCGGTGAACTCTCATTCCGTATGGCATTAGCCTACATGGCTTTCGGCTCGATGCGTCGCATGCTGAAACCCGATGGTTTGGCGCAAAAACACTTTGGCCATGATGCTCAGACCGTGGCGCATCTGCGTAATGCACTGCGTTATATTTGGTACACCCTGTTACCGCTGATTTTTGTCGCCACGCTGGGTGAACTAGACCCGTCTCGTTTGGCCAATGACGTGGTTGGGCAAATTATCTGCCTGATCAGCTTGCTGTTTCTGTCATTCGAACTCTTTACTACTGTACGTAAACGCCCGAATAACCAGCAAACCGGCTTGTGGCGTAATATCACGGCCCTGACCTTTGGGCTGGTGCCACTGATCCTGATCGGCCTGTTAGGTTTTGGTTATTACTACACCGCCTTAAAACTCAGTGCGCGTTTGATCGACAGCTTCTATCTGGTTTCAGTCTGGGTGCTGTTGTATGAAACCTCACTGCGCGGATTGTCTGTTGCTGCCCGCCGTCTGGCTTATCGCCGTGCACTGGCAAAACGTCAACATCAACAACGAACAGAAAATGCCGATGGTGTTGAAGTCAGTGATGACAAACCAATCACACTGGAACAGATCAACGAACAAACGCTGCGTCTGGTTACCGTCGCACTGACGTTAGTCTTCGCTGGTGCCTTCTATTGGTTATGGTCCGATCTGGTCGCCGTAATTGCTTATCTGGATAGTATTACGTTGTGGCATCACACCGTGGGCACCGACAGCAATGCCGTGCTGGAAGCAGTGAGCTTGCGTGATCTGTTGGGCGCCGGGGTGATAGCCATGGTGACTTACATCCTGACCCGCAACTTACCCGGTTTGTTGGAAGTGCTGGTTTTATCGCGCCTGCAACTGGCACAAGGCACCTCATATGCCATTACCACGATTTTATCCTATCTGTTAACGGCCACCGGTACTATTTCCACCCTGTCGATCATCGGGATGGAATGGAACAAATTACAGTGGTTAGTTGCCGCGTTATCGGTAGGTCTGGGTTTTGGTTTACAGGAAATTTTCGCCAATTTCGTCTCTGGTTTGATCATTTTGTTTGAACGTCCGGTGCGAATCGGCGACACCATTACTGTGTCAGGGTTTTCCGGTACGGTTAATAAGATCCGCATCCGTGCAACCACTATTACTGACTTTGACCGCAAAGAAGTGATCATTCCAAACCGGGCATTTGTGACTGAACGTCTGATCAACTGGTCATTGAGCGATACGATTACCCGTGTGGTATTACGTATTGGTGTCTCTTACGGCTCCGACCTGGAGTTGACCCGTCGTTTATTGCTGCAAGCCGCTGCCGAAAATCCACGCGTGATGAAAGAACCAGCACCGAGTGTCTATTTCCTCGCGTTTGGCGCTAGCACGCTGGATCATGAAATGCGCTTCTTCGTGCAAGAACTGGGCGATCGTAACCCGGCACTCGATGAGCTGAATCGCCGTATTGATCATCTGTTCTCTGAACATGGGATCAACATTGCATTTAATCAGGTCGAAGTGACCTTAAAAAATATACACGGTGATGTGGTGAATGTGGATACTGCCGCTTCAGCCGCAGGCGCCGCTGCGTCCGCAACATTAGATGCCATGGCCGCCGCAAAAGCAGCCATGGAAAAACCGGACCCAGAACAAAAATAACGAATAAGCACAAGGGATTTTAAATCCCTCGTGTTCGATCTCTGCAAACTAAAAAGCCCGCTGAATATCAGCGGGCTTTGTTTTTTGAATACTTCTGCCGTTCACATTACGGTGCCAGACGGTCAATATGCCAGAAATCACCCTGCCGCTGATACAAGAACCGGTCATGCAACCGATGAGCACCACCTTGCCAAAATTCAATGCTATCAAAACGGATGCGATAACCGCCCCAGAAACTCGGAACCGGAACTTCACCATTCGCAAATTTTGAACGCATTTCCATAAATTTACTTTCCAGCATACTACGGGCAGAAATCCGGCTGGATTGCTGGCTGACCCATGCGGCGATCTGGCTGTCTTTCGGGCGGGAATGGAAATACTTGATAACTTCCAATGGCGATAACTGTTCCGCGACACCGGTGATATGGATCTGGCGTTCCAGCGTGTGCCAGGGGAACAATAAGCTGACATGGTTATTCACCTTGATCTGCTGTGCCTTACGGCTACCCAGATTGGTATAAAACACAAAACCATCGGCATCATAATGCTTCAATAACACTATCCGTTGAAAAGGCTGGCCGTTTGCATCGACTGTCGCCACGCTCATCGCAGTCGGATCACTCAGCTTAGCGTCACAAGCCTGACGCAGCCATTTTTCAAACAAAACCATCGGATCCACAGGCAAATCTTCGCGGTGCAATCCGCCTTTCAGGTATTCACGACGTAAATCCGCAATATCCATTTTTCTGTTCTTCCCATTAATGCGAAATTCTAATATTGTGCGCTGCATAACTGTTAATCACAAGTCTGTGATATTGCCTGCAACGCGGTAATGTTTCTTGTCTCCGTGCAGGTGACCTTCTATGATCTTCACATTCCCACTATTCAGGTTTTATCCATGCGCACTTATGCCCTAACTCCGCTGGAATGCGGCTCTGTACAAGCTATTCTGTCTGCCGTATTAAATGATAAATCACCAGTTGATCGCGCAACTGCCCAGGAATTTAAAGCAGAACCCATGCCGGAAGCGGCACAGATCCATGTCATTGGCGCAGTCGGTGATATTTTGCGCCACCTCAATCTGTTGGCATTTCTGGCCGATGTCTCAATGGATCAAACCGGTATCGCAGTGCAATCATTGATCTGCCAATGGCACTTGTTGCGTAACCGCCAATTACCGAATTTACGCGCGTCTGATCTGTGTGACACAAAAGTATTTGAAGCTCGTCGTGAATTGGCCAAAGCACAACCTGCCTTGTGGGATGGCTGCCCTGAGTGGCTGGAACAGTTGGGTCAGGAACAACTGGGTGAAGCATGGCCGGCAGAGCGCGCTGCGCTGACGCATGCCGCCAAACGCTATATCCGCGTTAATACATTGAAATGCGATGAAACGCAGCTGCAACATCGCCTGCAACTGGAACATATTGATACCCGTGCCGTACCGGGTGTACCTGGTGCCTTGGAAGTGACGTCCAACGGTTCACTGTTTCGCACTCAAGCCTTTAAAGATGGCTGGTTTGAACAGCAAGATGCCGGCTCACAACATATTGCACCGTTCCTTGGTGTGGAGCCAGGGATGCGCGTTATCGATGCTTGTGCCGGTACCGGTGGCAAAACACTGCATCTGGCAGCATTGATGGCTGGTAAAGGCCGCTTGTTAGCGATGGACGTAGAGCAGTGGAAAGTGGACAACCTGCGTCTGCGTGCGCGTCGAGCTGGTGCGCACAATATCGAACCGCGTTTGATTGAAAGCAGCAAAACCATCAAACGTCTGAAAGAAAGTGCCGATCGTGTATTGTTAGACGTGCCATGCTCCGGCTTAGGTGTTTTAAAACGTAACCCGGATACCAAATGGCGCGACACCGCGGAACGCTTACCGGTATTGCTGGAATTGCAGGCCGACATTCTACGTCGCTACAGCAAAATGGTTAAAGTCGGTGGTCAGCTGGTGTATGCCACCTGCAGCCTGCTACCTGCGGAAAACCAACAGCAGGTGACTAAATTCCTGAATGAATGTGATGGCCAGTTCTCACTGATCCGCGATCAAACCATCAGCCCGGCAGAAACCGGCTTTGATGGTTTTTATATGGCCTTGCTTCAACGCAATTGATTCGCGATTAAAACGACAAAGGCATGAATATTCATGCCTTTTTTTATGGCTGAAAAAACATTAACTAAATCGCAGGCGAAAAAAAACCGCATCAGCAAGCTGTGCGGTTTTTTGACTCTATTCGCTATTTAGGGCGAATTAACGATCGCGGCGGAACTTGCTACCGGCGCCTGCGCCACCATCACGGTGTTGCGGACGATCAGTGCGGTCGCCAGAAGAACGGCTCTTGAACGGACGGTCACCACGACCTTCGTTGCGAGCGCCATCAGCGCGAGGTGGACGACGATCACCGAATGATGGACGGGCACGACGAGCAGACTCTGGCACTTCACCGGTGAACAATTCGATATCCAGCGGACGCTGACAAACGCGCGCTTTCTTCAATGTGTTCATGACTTCTGCAGGCATACCTTCTGGCAGGTCAACAGTAGTGAAATCGTTATAAATTTCGATATGACCAATGAACTTGCTGTCGATACCGGCTTCGTTAGCAATAGCGCCCACGATTTGGCCTGGTTTCACGCCATGTTCATGACCAACATGCAGTTTGTAACGCGAAGTTGGGCCTTCCGGCGCACGTGAACGACGTTCGCTGCGCTCAGGACGGTCACCACGTTCAAAGCGGTCACCGCCACGATCATTACGGCCACCGCGTTCAAAACGGTCACCACCACGATCATTACGGTCGTCCATACGTTGGAATGGTTCTGGCTCTTTTTCGTTCATGAACAGTGGCTCATCACCCTGTACCATTTTCGCCAGCGCCGCACACAAATCTAATGGATCAGTGCTTTCGTCTTCCAGGAACTCATTGATGATCTGTTGGAATGGTTGCAAATCTTGCTCAGAATCCAGCGTTTCACGGATCTGCTGTTTAAAGCGTTCCAAACGATGTTTGTTGATATCTTTCGCCGTTGGCATCTGCATTGGCTCGATTGGTTGGCGGGTAGCCTGTTCAATCATGCGCAACATACGACGTTCACGTGGCGCAACAAACAGAATCGCATCACCAGTACGACCCGCACGACCAGTACGGCCGATACGGTGAACGTAAGACTCTGTATCGTAAGGAATATCGTAGTTCACAACGTGAGTAATACGCTCTACGTCCAGACCACGGGCCGCAACGTCAGTTGCGATCAGAATGTCGATCTGGCCAGCTTTCAGTTTTTCTACAGTCCGTTCACGCAGTTTCTGCGGGATATCACCGTGCAGTGCTTCACAAGAGTGACCGCGAGCAGACAGTTTAGTTGTTAACTCTTCAGCCGCAGTTTTAGTACGCACGAACACCAGCAAACCATCGTATTGTTCCACTTCCAACATACGAGTCATCGCATCCAACTTATGCAAGCCAGAAACTAACCAGTAACGCTGACGGATGTTAGTCGCAGTGCTGGTTTTAGACGCGATTTTGATTTCCACTGGGGATTTCAGGTGACGATGTGCAATACGGCGGATCTGTTCTGGCATAGTGGCAGAGAACAGCGCGATCTGACGATCTAATGGACATTGTTCGATAACCCATTCCACGTCATCGATAAAGCCCATACGCAACATTTCGTCTGCTTCGTCCAGCACCAATGTTTTCAGTGCAGACAGGTCCAGTTTACCGCGACGCATCATGTCCATAACACGGCCAGGAGTACCCACAACAACTTGGGCACCACGGCGCAGTGCGCGCAGTTGTGAATCGTAAGATGAACCACCATAGATAGGCAGTACATGGAAATCAGGGATAAATTGCGCATAGCTCTGGCAAGCTTCAGCAACCTGAATAGCCAGTTCACGTGTTGGTGCCAAGATCAGCACCTGAGTATCCATCTGAGTTAAATTCAGACGCGACAGGATTGGCAGAGCAAACGCACCGGTTTTACCTGTACCAGTTTGCGCCTGACCCAACAGGTCACGACCTTCCAACAATGGTGGAATTGAAGCAGCTTGGATCGGTGATGGATCTTCATAACCCACAGCGGTTATGGCTTTCAGAATAGGCGCAGCTAACCCCAGCTCGCTAAAGCTCGGCAATTTTTCAGTATCAGTCATATTTATTTTCACTACTCTACAAGGATGGGCACTTAGCGAGGGAGACGCTGCTGGCCCGAACAAAGAAATGGGTGGCGATTATACACATTGAGCGAGCTTTGTCGCCAAAAATGTGATAGTTATCGCAGCAATTTCAGAAGTTTTCAGACGGGTGGGCTTACACGGTCTCTTACTCGACTCTCTTTTACGCTGGTTATTATACAGCCAATTTACAATTTTTGCTTGTAACAATTACTTCACAGTTCTTTTTTTCTGGGAAAGCACGGCCAATGTCAGCCGACTCGTGCATAACAAGCGTTCCCGTTCATCGTGCAGATTGATCTGCCAAACTTGTGTCGTTGACCCCAGATGAATCGGACGTGCAGTGCCCGTGACCAGACCATCGCGCTTTGCGCGCAGGTGATTGGCGTTGATATCCAGCCCGACACAACAGTGTGTGCGGGGTACACACAGATTCCCCGCCACAGAACCCAGCGTTTCCGCCAGTACAACAGACGCACCGCCATGCAACATACCAAACGGTTGATGGGTGCGACTATCAACCGGCATTGTTGCCTGCAGATAGTCATCACCAAACGCGGTGTACTCGATACCGAGATGAGCGACCAGTGTATTTACCGAACCGGCATTTAAACTCGCCAGTGTAAAATCTCGTTGCCAAATCACCGCGTTTTCTCTCCGTTTGCTCTATTTAGACAGTGCTATTTTTCAGGTGATTGCTTTTAATATCACAGCAATGCTAACAATGCCTGCACCGGATGTTTCAGTTTATTACCATCGATCCGTTTTACCTGACTCCGGCAGGAATAACCTGTCGCCAGTGCCTGCGAGGTCGGCAATTTTGCCAAGGCCGGTTGCCAGCTGTTTTTGTAGATCTGACGCGAGTCATCCAGATGTTTAACATCATGGCCATACGTCCCCGCCATACCACAACATCCCACAGCAACCGGCTGCAATTTGGCACCCAGGCGACTAAATACTTTCGCCCAATCACCATTACTGCTTGGCTCTGCGGTTTTTTCGGTGCAATGCCCCATCAGATAGAATGTCTCATCACTCGCCTCTTTTTGCGGTAACGAATCGAGCACGGACAGTAACCACTCCTGCGGTAATTGCACTTTGAAATCACCACGTGCATCACCTAACGCACGAACATATTCATCACGATAACAAAGCACCATGGCCGGATCAGGGCCAATCATCGGCACATTCAGCTTGTGTAAACGATTCAAGAACTGCGCGCTATCTGCTGCAGTTCGGGCAAAACTACGCAGGAACCCTTTGATATGTTGCGGTTTACCGTTAGGTTTGAACGGCAACAATAATGGACGGTAACCCAGTTTTTCCAGCAACAGGATCAGGTCTCGCACCACATCAGCATCATAGAAAGAGGTAAATGGATCTTGGACCACCAATACCACTTTCTTGCGTGCATCCGGCGACATGGCTTCCAGTTTTTCCAACTGGAACAGTAATGCTTCATGGCCGGCTAAATGCTGTTTCAGCGTCGGCTGACTCAAAATAGGCACATCCACCATACCGATGGTTTTTTCAGTGAGTTTTTGCACCCAGTTTTGTTTCAAAAAGAAGTTCACTGCTCCCGGCGTTTTTGCCATGAGAGGTGCATAAGTTTCAACAGTTGCCACGAAATAATCTTTCGCAGGGCGCAAATAACGCTGATGATATACCTGCATGAAACGAGAACGGAATGCCGGCACGTCAACCTTGATCGGACATTGGCTAGAGCAGGCTTTACAAGCCAGACAGCTTTGCATGGCATCCATCACTTCATGCGAGAAATCATATTCACCACGGCGTTTAGCAAAGGTGTTTATCGCCCGATCAACCAAATCTTTCCAGCGGAACACACCATGTTGGATTGCCCCTTCTTCGGTCAGTACATCCACGCCTTGTACTTCCAACTGACGCAGCCATTCACGCATTAAACCTGCGCGCCCTTTCGGTGATTCTCGGCGATCACCACTGAGTTTAAATGACGGGCACATTGGTGAGCTGGTTTCAAAGGTGAAACACAAACCGTTGCCGTTACAATCTAATGCTTCTTTAAAAGAATCGCGGATCTTCACCGGGATCTGACGATCATACGCACCGCGTTTGGTCGCATCGACAGAAACCAGCTCATCGTTGGAATTTACCGGCGTACAAATCTTGCCGGGGTTCAGACGGTTATCTGGGTCAAACGCCCCTTTAATGCGGCGCAATTCAACAAACAACTCGCCGAAAAACTCTGGACCATATTCGGAACGGAAACCACGGCCATGCTCACCCCACATCAAACCACCGTATTTCGCCGTCAGTTTTACGACCTGATCGGAGATTTTACGCAGCGTTACTTCTTGTTCCGGATCACACATATCCAGCGCTGGGCGTACATGCAACACGCCCGCATCAACGTGACCGAACATACCATAAGTTAATTGATGCTCATCCAGTAATGCTCTGAATTCCATGATGAAATCAGCCAGTTTTTCAGGTGGCACCGCAGTATCTTCGGTAAATGCCACGGGTTTCTTACGCCCCGGCGCATTACCCAGCAGACCCACTGCTTTTTTACGCATGCCATAAATAGCTTCGATGCTGTTCAGATCTTCACAGATTTGATAACCGATAATGCCGGCTTTGCCTGCGGCCATCTGTTCATCAATTTTCTGACACAGAGCCTGCATTTTAGGCTGCTGCTCTCTCGCCTCCGCACCGGCGTATTCGACGATGTTTAAGCCCATCATCTCTTTACCCGGCACATCGGTGATCAAATTTTTCACTGAATGCCAGACAATATCAGAACGCGCCAGATCCAATACACGCGAATCCACGGTTTCAACCGACATCGCTTCGGCAGCCAGCATTAATGGCGCGTTACGCAGTGCAGATTCAAAACTATCGTATTTAATGTTCACCAATGCGCGATAAGTCGGGATCGGTGTCAGATCGAGTAAAATTTCCGTAATAAAGGCTAACGTACCTTCCGAACCACACAACAAGCGGCTCAGATCCAACATTTCAGTAGCAGGATCATAGACATGCGTCAGATCATAGCCCGTCAGAAAACGGTTTAGTTTTGGAAATGTTGCTTCGATATCGGCACGTTTTCCTCGGGCGATATCCCATACCAGACGGTAGATCTCACCTTCCCGATCTTGCTGCGCCAGTTTCGCCTGCAAAGCCTCACCTTGCAGTGGTAGAGCTTCGATTACCGAACCATCCATTAAAACTGCACGCACGCCTAATACGTGATCCGAAGTCTTACCATATTTCAGCGAGCCCTGACCGGACGCATCGGTATTCACCATGCCACCAATCGTTGCACGGTTACTGGTTGACAGTTCTGGCGAGAAAAACAGACCATGCGGTTTCAGCGTGGTATTCAGCTTATCTTTAACTAACCCCGCCTGCACTTTGACCCGACGGGCCGCAACATCCAACTCTAATACCGATGTCATATACAGCGACAGATCGACCATGATGCCATCGCTCAACGACTGACCGTTGGTGCCTGTACCACCACCACGTGGTGAAAACGTAATGTGACGATATACCGGCTCTGATGCCAGTTTCAGCATTAATGCGATATCGTCAGTGGTTTTTGGGTGCACCACCGCCTGCGGTAACCACTGATATACACTGTTATCAGTCGCTACCGCCAAACGGCTGGAATAAGAAGAGTCAATATCGCCGCTGAATCCGGCGCGTGTTAATGACGCCAGAAAAGCAATATACGGTTGTTTCAGGCTGTCTTGGGGTGTCAGTCTCGGGATCATGCTGTCTTCCTGATCATGGTGCTGATATCAAAAATTTGAGTATCCAAGCGACGAGAGTGGATATATATGCATATTACACCATTCCGTGGTGTAAGCGGAAAGCGAAATGGTACGCAAGCCCATCATCACGATCAATCGATAGTGTCACTAAAAGACCAAATGAATTGTTTAATACGCAGGAATATACCCTTCGCACTTGAAATTGCAGCATCGTTGACGGCGTTCACTCACCCCAATCACATAGCATCTCTATGCTCATGGGGATGCGCTCACTTGTCGCCTTGCTGCAACTCCAATTTCTTTGGGTATAGATAGAAAGAGATCAGTATCACAGATCATTTTTGCTCAAAAACAGAGATTGCCAGCTGGCTCACAAAACAACAACACCAACGCCTTGCACATTTGCACCGCTGTTATCAGTTAGATATGGTTAATCCAAGAAAAGTTCCCAAGAAATTAAAAAAAAACTTTTCAGAGACTAACCAAGCCTGAGGTTAATCAGGCATCCCTCATAACAAGGAAAGATGACGATGAAAAAACTGAACGTATTAGTACCTAGCGTACTGGCTCTGTTCGTAGCTTCTGCCGCTCACGCTGGTGCTACTTTCGACACTCCACAGGGTAAACTGATGCTGGGTGGCGACGTAGAATACAACTTGGACGCTACTCATAACAATTCAGACGCATTAGTTACTGATAATCAATCAGCTAACGGTCGTATCCTGGTTGACATCGAAGGCGAACGTGCTCTGGCTAACGGCAACTACGCTGCATTCAAAGTAAACCCTACTTTTGATACCAACGCAGTTGAAGGTTCTGGTGAAGATGCATGGTTTGGTTTCGGCGTGAAAAACGACTGGGGCTTCAAAATGGGTCACTACGAAGCTTATGACCTGTCTGTAGCTGGTCAGGATACCTACACTACTGGTAACGAAGGCTACCGTGCTAAGTTAGCTCGTGGTCGTGCGTCTTCTGGTAGCCAAGTAATGCTGAGCAAAGAAGCTGGCCAATGGCACGCTGAAGTTTCAACTCTGTTCGGTAGCGATCAAGCGTATACAACATCGTCAACAGAATCAGCTAATCTGTTAACTGGTGCTATCACAACTACAACCGTAGGTTCATATCACAACGTTTCTGGTGCAGTACAAAACAAAGATCCGTTGATCGCTCGTCCTGTTATTGCATGGACTGGTGACACTGTTACTGTAGCAGTTGGTGGTGAATTCAACCTGGTAAGCGATGCCTACACTCAAGGCGTCGATGGTGCAAATCTGTCTGATTGGAGCGGCTACGGTGCCACTACTACCGTTAAAGTTAACGACGACCTGTCTCTGAATCTGCGTGGCGCGTACCTGAACGATGTAGCTGGTTCTAGCTACAGCGTTGGCCCAGGTGCTCAATACCAGAACTTCTATGTTGCTTACCTGTACAGCAAAAACACCACTGATACAGATGCAGCATTAGGAACTACAGATTCTCACACCAAAATGAACGAAGTTTACGCTTCTTACAAGATCCCTGGTGTAATGGGTCTGGATAACTTCGACATGTACTTGGGCGCTTCTTACGGCACTACTAAAGTTGATTCAGCTGATACCGTTAAAGATTACGGTGGACGCGTACGTTTCAAATACTTCTTCTAATCTGCCTGTGCAGATGGCGTAAGCCAGAAGTAAATGCCTATTTGACCCTCGCTTCGGCGGGGGTTTTTTGTTATTGCACCAGACTCATTATCCTTTGATAATCAGCCTCACATTTTCTTTCTGATAAATCCTGAATATGACCTTCTCTCGCCTTTGCCGTCTGTTCCTGCTGACATTCGGTTTATTCTGTTTTCCGGTTCGTGCCAGCACAGATAATTATGCGCAGCAAGCACAACAAACCTGCCAGACGTTGTTGGCTTATCGTACGGGTTCATTATTAGATATTCAGGTTACCGAAGTGAAACCGCTGGCAGTACAATATAAGTGGCTGGTTACCGGAGAAGTGAAAAAACAAAAACCTGCGGTTACTTTTGCCTGTTTATTGGTATTAAAAGAGAACAAGATGGAATTAGAAAAACTGGAATTGTTTCAGGTCAAACAGCAGACAAAATAATCTGCGCAGAACCTCACAACACCAAAGACTAAACAAGCCTTGTCTTAATCACTTTCCATCTGCAGATATTTCGCCTTTACCCGCGATAGGTAAATAGATAGTGAATGTTGTGCCGATGCCTTCGGTGCTAACGACTTCGATATGACCTTTGTGTTTTTGAATGATACTGTAGGCCAAAGAAAGGCCTAAACCAGTACCTTGCCCTACCGCTTTCGTGGTAAAAAAGGGTTCAAATATTCGTTTGCGCACTGCTTCCGACATACCTTTGCCAGTGTCAGTAATAGAGATCCACACCTCTTCGCCTTCCCGACCGGTTTTTAGCGTAATTTCACCCATGCCCTCAATTGCATGGGCTGCATTGATCATCATATTCATGAAGACTTGATTGATCTGTGCCGGAACACAACGCACCAATGGAATTTCGCCGTATTCTTTATGCACTTTTGCTTTATATTTCAGCTCGTTCCAAACCACGTTGAGCGTACTGTCTAAACCACGATGCAAATCCGAATCCTGCCATACAGATTCGCCAGCACGGGCAAAATCTTTCAGATCTTGTACGATCTGTTTAACACGATCCAATCCATCGGCAGATTCAGCTAACAGTTCAATAATATCCTGCCGGACATAGTCCAGTTCGATATTCTCTTTTACTTCATGCAAGCGCTGTTGTACGCCAGCCGGTAATTCATCGGATACCTGCTCAAAGGTACTGATCAGCAACAGTAAGGAATCGACATAGCTTTTTAGCGTACCTAGATTGGCATTAACAAAACCCACTGGATTGTTGATTTCATGCGCCACACCAGCCGCTAATTGACCAATAGCGGCCATCTTATCCGATTGTAATAATTGCCCTTGGGCACTTTCTAATTTCTGATTCAGTAGTTGCAGTTTTTCATATTCATCCTGCAATTTACGGTTAGCTTCGGTCAGTTCATTCGTGCGACGCGTGACACGTTCTTCCAATTCTTGATTGGTTTGTTTTAGTTTTTGTTGTACTTCCAAAAGATGGCTATTTTGATGCACAACGCGCAGCTGTGAGTCGTAAAGCTCGGAGTAAGTTTGATGCAAACCACCTAATAACAAAGGAACCGCTTCGATTACTACCGCCGCAGAATGGCTATAAGCTTCTTCCGAACTCATGCCTTTGCGCATAGCAAGAAACTGAGCACACACTGGTTTATCAATCGTCAGGATGTGATAACGCATCCAAAAAACGGCATAACGTAAGAAGGCCCGGATTTCATCATGGCTCATCAGCTCATTACTGGCCACATTCAGGTGCTGCAAAAAGAGTTGGTGATCTTCCGAGTGGCCCCACATTACCTCTGGCAGACAACCTTCCTGAAACATCATCAGTTCTTCGTAGTTGATATGTTCGTGAAGAACGAGTGCTAATTGTTTAAGCTCACGTTGCACATCGGTATAGTTTTTCCCCTGCAATAAGCTCATCGCCAATGAGCCCATTTCACGGAAAATAGCTTTATGCTGTTGGTCTATCTCAGCAATACCAGTGACATATTCATCGCTCCATACCAACGCCATGCTTATTCCTCATCGTCCAGCATAACAGAACCATCTGCAGCCCAATTCACTTTCGTAATACCGGGAGCTTCTCGTTCTAACTGCCTTACTGCCAATTCACTGTCAGATAATTGCCCACGTGCAACGCGTTCTAAATCAGCCAAACGCTGATTTTCAAGGATCAATTGCCGGTGACGTAACGCCTGCCCGATGGTTGCGACTAATTCATAGTCGTTCCAGGGTTTGGCAACAAAACGATAAATATGCGCCCGATTAATGGCGTTGATCAATGCATTCAGATCGGCATAACCGGAAATAATGAGACGCACAGCATCCGGTTGTAGGGTTTTAATTGCTGTCAACAGTTCAACGCCATCCATGCCTGGCATTCTGTAATCAGAAATAACCAGTGATACTTGGTAGTTTTGGGCATATTCCAGTGCTTTGGATGGTTCAGTAAACGTCACCAGTTCCAGTTTAAACAAGCGTCCTTCACATAAACAAGGCGTTCGCTGCAATAGCCGAACTAATGCTTTCAAGATCAACGGTTCATCATCTACCAACAAAACTTTTTCCATGATGACTCCTTAATTTATATCTTGCCGAATATAAACAACGATCGGTTTACCGTCGGTTTGTTCAAAACGGCAAATGTGTTTGATGATAGATGGATCCAGTTTCCGGCCTTTGGCTAACAACAGAAAATGCCCGGCGCTGTATAAATCCCGGGACAAAATCATGCCTGTTTTTAGTTGGCGACTACTCAGTGCAACCTCTTTGTAGCGATGTTGTTCCGTTTCCAGCGATTGAGTAAACAGCTGAACCAATTCCGGATCGTAGCGTAGCCCTTTGTTTTCTTTTATGTACAAAAGAGCATGTTCTTCTGTTACTTCTCGGGGTAATAACAACCCCATTTGTAATTCATCATAATCAACGACTATGGCTAATATTCTGGCGCCGATCGGAATTTCATTGCGTTTCAAATGATCGGGAAAACCACTACCATCCACATTTTCGTGCAGGCCTCGGATATAAACACCAGCAAGATTTAGTTCCTGAATGGGTAATAACACCATTTGCCCGAGCGCTGGATGTTCCATATATTCTGCGCGCTCCTGACGATTGTGGCTGGCAAAGGCTTTACTGAGTAAGGTATCCGGTAATGCAACCTTGCCGATGTCATGCAACATAGCAGCATTCATGACAGCCTCAACTTCTTCGGCTTTTAATCCGGCACGTTTTGCCAAGCGTTCCGCCAAGGTCACAACTCGTTGACTGTGACCAGTCCAGTCGGCAAAGCGCATTTCAATGATGCCAGAGAATACCTGTACAGAAGTTCTGAACGAGGTTTTCAGCTCTTCTTGTGTGAGTTCCAGAAAGGAGACCAATTGGCTCAATTCTGCAGTGCGTTGGGCAACCTTATGTTCCAGCGTATTATTGGCTTCTTTTAACGCTTCATTTTGCTCGGCGGTCAATTTTAATAAGCGTTGATTTTCACGGCGTAGATACAGTTGTTCTAAGGCTTGCCGGACGATAAGTTGTAACTCCTGATCGTTCCATGGCTTAGCAATAAAGCGATATATTTCACCTTGATTGATCGCGGCCACCGTCTGCGTCATATCCGCATGTCCGGTCAGCAATAAACGTATGGTATCCGGCCATTCCTGTCGGACTTTAGCCAAAAAGATTGCGCCATCCATTTCAGGCATACGCATATCAGAAATAACCAAATCAACCGGTTCGGTGCTCATCAGGCTCAATGCTGCCGCGCCACTTTCAGCGGTTAATATCCGGTATCCTTCCGGCCGTAATAGGCGGTGCAACGAACGTAATATATTGATTTCATCATCCACCAGCAGGATGGTAAACGGTGTCGGCATCCTAATGATCCTTCATGTATTTATCAGCCAGTGGCCTGATTAACGGGGTATCTGATTCAGTAAATTCTGATCATCAAATTTCATGAATCCCTCATGCACGGCGGCTTTGAGCTGATCATCTTCCCAAGGTTTGCTGAGGAATCGGAATATTTCGCCCGCATTGATCGCTGAAGAGAGCGATGAGAAATCAGAATAACCACTCAGCATGATCCGGGTAACCTGCGGATAACGTTGTTTAACCTGATGCAATAATTCAATACCGCTGACGCCAGGCATACGGTTGTCAGTAATAATGACACCCACATCGTAATGAGCCAACGCATCAAGCGCCTCTTCTGCCCCGTTCGCAATGACAATTTTATATTCCGCACTGCGTAATGTTCTGCGTAACGCATTCAAAATCGAGGGTTCATCATCCACCAGTAACAACACATGACCGTTCTCTTTGGCACGGGTCAGCGAAAAATCTTGTGACTGGACATGGATCTGTTTTATGGCAGCCGGCAGGTCATCAGGCCGACAGGGTTTGGCAAATAAGAACCCCTGAACTTCATCGCAGTGCCAGGAACGCAGTAACGCATGCTGTTCTTGTGTTTCCACACCTTCCGCAATAATTGTTAAACCCATGGCATGGCCCAGCGCAATAATGGCGCGGACAATGACCGCATCGCTGTTACTACTGGATAAATCGCAGATAAACGATTGATCGATCTTGAGCTTATCAAGCGGGAATAGTTTGAGATAACTTAAACTGGAATAACCGGTGCCAAAATCATCGACCGACACTGATACACCCAGTTTTTTCAGCGCATTAAGTGTCGTAATGCTATTGCCAACTTCCTGCATAATGCAGCTTTCTGTCACTTCCAACTCCAATAACCGAACCGGAAAACCGCTGTCTTGTATGGCATGACTGATCTGATCAACCAATTTTTCATTTTGGAAATGTGATGCCGAAAGATTTACAGCAATAGTGAGTTGCAGCCCTTGTTGCACCCAGGCGGCGCCTTGTTTACAGGCCTCACGTATAACCCAATTGCTGATAGGAATAATCAAATCACACTCTTCTGCAAAGGAAATAAAATTTTTAGGCTGTAAGACACCTCGTGGCGAGTTCCAACGGATCAAGGCTTCGACACTTTTAATACCACCGGTTTGCAGATTGAGCTGCGGCTGATATTCCAGAAAAAACTCATTGTGCAGTAAGGCGTGTTTAAGTTCTTTTTCTAAATCAAGGCGCTGCTGTAAGTTAGAATGTAAATCTTCAGTGAATAATTGCACATTACAGGCACCGTCACGGCGGCACCAATCCATGGCGCTGTCTGCGTTATGGATCAATTCAACAGCTGTTTGCCCGTGAGCTGGATAATCGCTAATGCCCACGACAGGTTGGCTCATAATTTCTTTGTTGTCATAAAACAGCGGCTGCGCCAATTGTTCTACGATTTGTTCAGCTAATACCTGGACCGGCGCTAAATCATCCAGCGCTGACATAACAACCACATAGTTGTTTGCAAACAAACGACAAACTAATCCTTTGTTTCCAACCAGATTACGTAAACGCTGCAATTGCGCCATGAGCACCCAATCCCCGATGGCATAACCAAAACGGTCATTCACCATGCGAAAACGGCGCAGATTGATATACAACACGGCCACAACTTGCTGCTGACTTTCAGCCTGACGAATAGCCAACGATAAGCGATCTTCCAGCAACACCCGATTGAGTTCAGACAACGAATCGGTGCGAGATAACTGTAAGACACTGTCTTCAAGCATGCGACTGACACTCAAATCGGTGATGATGCCGATGTAATATCCCTCTTTTACGCCTTCGATCATTTCTGACTGACTAGGCTGGAAACGCAAGGTTAACCATAAAGGAAAAATGTCACCGTCTTTACGCCGAGCGGATAATTCACCATCCCAGCCATTTTGCTTATAGACTCGCCGACGAAACTCCCGGAAATATTCATCGTTCCCACGCAATGGGATCAAAAAATCGGGTTTCGCACCCAATAATTCTTCACGTTGATAACCTACAATCGTCGCAAATGCAGGATTAACCGTAAGTAAGCGCCCTTCCATATCGCAGACAAACATACCCTGAGAAGATGTTTCAAATAACAAGGTCATTAATGTGGATTCCAGTTCAGGTAATAATTTTGTGAGTGCCCCCCCCTTCTCTGGATAGGCTTGTGGTAGTGGGCAATTCAGCCCTGACACCGGATGAACCAGTGGTTGATTCAGTGTTTGACGGCTATTCGACGCTCGTTGCCAAACCAGCACACTTTCCCGCAAGTGCAGCCATTGATTGATATGCTCTCTTAGTTGCTCCGCCTCAATTTCAGCAGGCAACACTTCATCTACCAAGTGTTCAAATTCAGCGGCCAGCAGCGCCTGCTGATTGTCGCTCAACAATAAAACAGAGGGGGAATCTGGCTGTAGCGGTTTTCGCCAAGCACTTAACCAAGCTTGATGAGCATTGAGTGATGATTCATCAAATAAATAGAGATCGGCATGTTGAATATCGCCATCTGCCGGTAAGGAAGTAAGCACGCGATAGTAATGGCTCAGTAACGCGTATAACCACTGCTGCTGCGATTCATCTGCGATGATCATCACCACGCATGGGTTTTCTACTGCCATCCGCGTTACTCCTTTGAAAGCCGCTGATCTAGTTATGATTATAGTTAGGTATAACTGATTTAGAGATGATCGCCCTTGCGACATCTCACAGTCTATTGATTAATGCTATCAATTTTCAGAATTTTTTAATTCATTTGAATGAATGAACTATACTCAAAACAGGAAAACTAAAATGTTACCTATCCGGTAACAGGAGTGTTCCATGAGTTCCCCTTCATTTTTTCGCCGCAGTCTTCCCTGGATATTATTATGTCTGCTAGGCGCCAGTGCTGCGTCAGGTTACTGGTATTACCACCGTTCAGAAAAATTACCCACAGATCTGGTTTATGGGAATGGTCGGTTAGAAGCGACCGAAATTGATATTGCCACCAAACTAGCCGGACGCTTAGATTCCGTCACCGTACACGAAGGTGATGATGTTCAGCGTGGGCAATTAGTCGCCACATTAACATTGGAAGAGCTGCAAGCTCAGTTACGGGGTGCACAGGCACAAGCGCAGCAGGCTCGGGAAAATGCCAAAGCCATGTGCGCCAGTGTTGCCAGCGCCGAAAGTCAGCAGCATTTAGCCCAACTGACGCACAATCGTACGG
This sequence comes from uncultured Tolumonas sp., assembly GCF_963676665.1. Taxonomy (NCBI): domain Bacteria; kingdom Pseudomonadati; phylum Pseudomonadota; class Gammaproteobacteria; order Aeromonadales; family Aeromonadaceae; genus Tolumonas; species uncultured Tolumonas sp. The sequence continues at coordinate 363,361 of NZ_OY781378.1, read as the reverse complement.
CCAAACTGATGAGTAAAAACTTTGTCAGTAAAGATCAACTGGATCAAACCCAGAGTGCATTGCAAGTTGCTCAGGCAGCGTTGAATGTCGTACGAAACCAGATACAAGAAGCCGATGCGGCGGTTGCCGCTGCGGATGCCAATGTCGATGCGCTCAGCAGCACATTGCATGACACCCGTTTAACCGCTCCCATTGCCGGCAGGATCCTCTACCGGCTGGCAGAACCAGGAGAAGTGCTGGCAGCGGGCGGTAAAGTGGTTACATTGCTCGATTTGAATGATGTCACCATGTCGGTTTACCTGCCCGCAGCAGACGCAGGAAAAATCACCTTGGGTTCGTCTGCCAAAATTATGCTCGATGCGCTGCCAGATCCGGTTCCAGCCAAAGTAGTATTTGTATCCCCGCGCGCACAATTTACGCCGAAAGAAGTAGAAACCCGTAACGAGCGTGAAAAGTTGATGTTTCGTATCAAAGTTAAAGCCGAACCTTCCTGGCTGGCAGCACATGCAGCACAGGCCAAACCAGGTATGCCAGGCGTTGTTTATTTACAGACTGATGCCAACGCCAAGTGGCCAGCCGTCTTTCCTGTGAGGTAAGCAGGATGACCGAAAAAGAGGTTGCTATTCTTTCTGACGTCAGCCTGATTTATGGTTCGGTGAAAGCGCTGGATCAGATAAACCTGAGTTTACCCGCTGGCGGCATGGTCGGCTTGATCGGGCCCGATGGTGTGGGTAAATCATCGCTGTTGGCTCTGCTTGCCGGGGCGAGGAAGATCCAGCAAGGGCAGATTGAAGTGCTGAATGCAGATATTGGTGATCGCCACTTACGCGACACACTGCTGCCCCGTATTGCCTATATGCCGCAAGGCTTAGGACGCAACCTCTACCCCACTTTGTCAGTTACCGAAAACGTCGATTTTTTTGCCCGACTCTTTGGGCAACACCGCAGTGAGCGCATTGCGCGGATCAAGGAGTTACTCGACGCTACCGGGCTGGCGCCGTTTCATGATCGTCCGGCGGCAAAACTCTCGGGCGGCATGAAACAAAAACTCGGTTTGTGTTGTGCGCTGATCCACGACCCTGATCTATTGATTTTGGATGAACCCACGACCGGGGTTGATCCGCTATCTCGCCGTCAATTCTGGGAGTTGATCCAACGCATCCGGGCTCGCCATCCCAATATGACCGTATTGGTGGCAACCGCATATATGGAAGAAGCGGAAAATTTTGACTGGCTGGTAGCCATGGATGCTGGCAAAGTCATTGGCACTGGTACCGCCGCTGAATTAAAAACCAGCACGAACAGTCAGAATTTGGAGGAGGCGTTTATCCGCTTGCTGCCAATAGAGCAGCAACAAGGCCACCATCAATTAGTGATCCCACCAAGAGAGACCGGTGACCAGCCATGGGCCATAGAGGCGGAAGGTTTAACCCAGCGCTTTGGCGAATTTACCGCCGTAGATAATGTCAGTTTCTCAATTGGTCGTGGCGAGATTTTTGGTTTCCTCGGTTCCAATGGTTGCGGAAAAACCACCACCATGAAGATGCTGACTGGGCTGCTACCGCCTACCGAAGGTCATGCCCGTCTGTTTGGTGCACCGGTAGATAACAAAAATATCGCCACCCGCCAGCAAGTTGGTTATATGTCACAGGCTTTTTCGCTGTATGGCGAACTGACGGTGTTCCAGAATCTGACATTGCATGCCCAGTTATTTCACCTGCCGGAAGACAAAATCAGCGCACGGGTAACGACATTGCTGACCCGTTTCGGGCTCGAGCCTTATCTGGATGATCCGGCGGATGATTTACCACTGGGCATTCGCCAGCGTCTCTCTTTAGCCGTAGCGGTGGTACATGAGCCCAAATTATTAATATTGGATGAACCCACCTCTGGTGTTGACCCGATAGCCCGCGATCAGTTCTGGGAACTACTGGCGGAGCTATCGCGGCAGCAAGGTGTGACGATTTTTATCTCCACCCATTTCATGAATGAAGCAGAACGTTGCGACCGGATCTCACTGATGCATGCCGGGCAAGTTCTCGCCAGTGATACACCGCAGGCACTAAAACAAAACAAAAATGCAGAGACACTGGAGTCGGCATTTATTGCTTATCTGGAAGAAGCGTCTGCCGCTAACAATTCCGTAGCGATTGCGCAACCCATTGACCAGCAGACCCCAGCTACGACACCACATAACTCTCGCTATCGTGCGTTTAGCCTGCGTCGGTTGCTGGCCTATGCCTATCGGGAAGCGCTGGAATTAAAACGCGATACCATCCGGCTGTCGTTTGCACTCTTAGGTTCGGTATTACTGATGTTTGTGCTGGGTAATGGTATTTCGATGGATGTCGAAAACCTGCGCTTTGCGGTGCTGGATCGCGATCAATCACCCGAATCACGTGCTTATATACAAAACATGACTGGTTCCCGTTATTTCCAGCAGCAAGCCCCGCTTCACAATGAACAAGAACTGGAACAACGTATGCGCAGTGGTGAACTTACTGTGGCGCTGGAGATCCCACCGCAGTTTGGTCATCACTTGCGCGTAAATCGGCAACCGGAAATTGCCGCCTGGATCGATGGCGCTTTACCCTATCGGGGTGAAACAGCGCTCGGTTATGTGCAAGGTCTGCATCAGCAATATCTGCTCGATCTCATCACTGAAACGACCGGAACTACACCGCAGTTACTACCCACCGATCTGGCATTACGCTATCGCTACAATCAGGATTTCCGTAGCATCTATGCCATGGTCCCTGCGGTATTCTCGTTATTACTGGTCTTTATTCCTGCCATTTTGATGGCGCTGGGAGTGGTACGGGAAAAAGAACTCGGTTCGATCACCAATCTGTACGTCACGCCGGTTACCCGTCTTGAGTTTTTACTGGGTAAACAACTCCCCTATATTGTCGTATCGATGGTGAGTTACTTCTGTCTGTTATTACAGGCAGTCTGGCTATTTGATGTGCCGGTAAAAGGTAGCCTGTTTACCTTAACATTGGGTGCGTTGTTATATGTGACGACCACCACTGGCGTTGGGTTAGTCATATCCACCTTCACCCGCACACAGATCGCCGCATTGTTTGGTACGGCAATCTTGACCATGTTACCAACCGTGCAGTTTTCCGGCCTTACCACCCCCGTGGGTTCATTAACCGGTATGGCATATGGCATCGGCCAATGTTTTCCAGCAACCTATTTTTTGATCATCAGCCGCGGTGTATTTACCAAAGCGCTCGGTTTTTACGATCTGATCGACCCGTTACTGGCGCTGGCCGCATTCATTCCTGTGCTGACACTGCTCTCTCTCGCCTTGTTACCCAAGCAGGAAAGGTAGGCTGACATGAATGCACATGTGAGTAACATCTGGCGATTGGGCATTAAAGAATTACGCAGTCTGTGGGCAGATCGCGTGCTGTTACTGTTGATCGTCTGGGCCTTTACCGGCGGGATCTACAGCGCCGCCAAAGGGGTATCACAAGAGCTGAATCATGCGCCAGTTGCGATTGTCGACCAAGATCACTCGCCACTATCGGCGCGTCTAAGTGACGTACTGACGGCGCCATTTTTTAACCCACCGGAACAAATCACACTGCAACAAATGGATGCCGCTCTGGATCAGGGGCAATACTCTTTTGCCATTGTGATCCCGACGGATTTCCAACGCGATCTGAAAGCGGGTCGTCGGCCCACTATCCAAATCAACATTGATGCTACGATCATGAGCCAATCGTTTATTGGTGCCAATTACATCCAGCAAATTTTTGCCGCGGAACTGAATGAATATCTGACCGGGAAACGCGACAGCACGACATTGCCTATCCAACTGGTTACCCGGGTTCGTTTTAACCCGAATCTGACCGGTTACTGGTTCGGCGGCGTGATGGAGGTGATCAACAACATTAATATGCTGACCATCATTCTGGTGGGCGCGGCGTTTATCCGCGAGCGGGAACATGGCACGCTGGAACACCTGCTCGTCATGCCACTAACGCCATTTGAAATCATGATGGCAAAGATATGGGCCAACAGTTTAGCCGTACTCTTGGGTACCATCGTCGCATTAACCTTAGTGATACAAGGTGTGCTGGAGGTTCCTATCGCAGGTTCCTTACCGCTGTTCCTGTTCGGCAGCGTGCTTTATCTATTTTCCGCAGCTTCCATCGGCATCTTTCTCGGCACACTGGCCCGCTCGATGCCACAGCTCGGTTTGCTGATCATTTTAACTATCATACCGCTGGAAATGCTCTCCGGTGGGATCACGCCGCGTGAAAGCATGCCGCCATTGGTGCAACACATCATGCTGGCAGCGCCTTCTACTTACTTTGTCCGTGTTGCGCAGGCTATTTTGTACCGTGGCGCAGGGATGACAATCATCTGGCCAGATCTGCTGGCGATGATCGGGCTTGGCGTTGTGTTTTTTTTGGTTGCGTTGACCCGGTTTCGCCGGGCTGTCACGCAAACCCAACTTTGACGGGAGCTGGTTATGCAAACAAACCCTCTTACTGATCCACGGAGTGAAGCAACCCGACAACGTCTGATTGATACCGGGCTGATGCTGTTTGGCCACTATGGTTTTGATGGCGTGACAACTCGCCAGTTAGCAACTACAGCACAAGTTAATCAGGCAGCGATCCCCTATCATTTTGGTGGCAAAGAAGGGGTTTATCTGGCGATTGCGGAACAGATCGCCGCTTCGGTGGGCCCGCAAGTGAATGCTTTGCAAAAAAACATACATTCACGACTCAACCACGAAGCACCACAAAACCTGTTACTGGAATGCACCATCAAACTGGCAGAAATTGCCTTCACCCCTGAGCATCAAAGCAGCTGGTTCATTTTTCTGACCCGCGAACAATTTCATCCCACTGCCGCATTTACTATTTTACAACGTGGTTTTATCGAACCCGCACATCAACTCATCGGTGAATTAATTGCCATCATCACCAAAACGCCCATCAATACAGAAGAAAATATCTTACTGACACAGGCTTATCTGGGGCCACTCGTGGGTTTTGCCTGCGGTAAAGCATTGCTGAATAAGCGTCTCAATTGGCCAATTGAATTAACAGATATTGAATGGCGGCAGGTCATAGCGACGGTGGCTCATTGCAGTCGAGCCACCATTGCCGGATTAATGCTTAATGCAGGGTAATTTCAGATTCAGAGCCAGACGTTACTGAATTGTTGATGATGTTTACCTTCGACAGTTGCATACCGCTACCATCACGAGCGCGGAATAACATAGTTTCGAATTCGTACCAAAACTGTTGTTCTTCAACTGGCGTCATACTCTCAAGATCGTAACTTAATTCCATCGTTTTACACTTCGTCATCTCAAACACCTTAGTCATAAACAACAGACTCTGTAGCTCAAGTTAAGTGTAGATCCAAAGTGTGTGTTCGTATTCAACAATGAAAGTTTCGTATGTAAATTTGTGATCTTCGATAAGATTGGTTGTTATTTGAAACCCAGTTGGTATTTAAATAATAATTTGGCATTAACAAATAGATTATAAATTTTATTTAAATACCAACTTGAAATAAAATGAAGTAAATGAAAATAAAATGAAACATTGTTACAAATATGTTTTCATTATTTATAACATAAATACAACATCAGCTTTTTGCACTAAAAAAAGACATAAAAGCCAGCAATTCCCCCCCATGAAAACGATTTACCTAAAACTTTACTCCTTTTATCAATTTCAGTTAAACTGCGCAACATACAACCGATTGTAAGGTCGTTTATTAAAAACCAGTGATATATATCCATAATTAAACAATTATCAAAAACAACAAATAATAAGAATCTGGCGACAGATTAAATTTATTCCTAAATAAAAGTGTCGCCCACGTTCATTTAAACAAGAAATAACAATACAAAATTTTATACACAAGGGAATAATACATGGCCAGTTATCAGGAAGCTTATACCTACCGAACAGCGGAATATGGTACATCCACGAGTCATTCCTCATCCGGTTTTAGTAAATTTATCGCCAATTTCCGTTTTGCCGGAAAGATGATGATCTTATTGGCTTTGGTGATGTTATGTACCATTGCCGGCAACCTATGGAATGCTTACTCGGCGCGGGATGTGATCCGAGAAGAAATTGTGCATGGCATGGTTAATCAAGTGCAGGGATTACATGCGCAACTTGCGGCAGCATTACAGAATGAACCAACTAAATTCATGACAATTGCCCGTCAAACACTGATGAATACGCGTTGGGAAAAAGATCAATCTGGTTATGCTTTCCTGACCGACCGACAGGGTAAATTGATTATTTATCCACCAAGTGCCAGCCGTGAAGGCGGCATGTTAGATCCCGTACAAGTCGAAGGCCGTGATGAAAATGTAAACCAAGCCTTTGCACGTATTGGTCAAGGTAATACACCAGAATCCATCGTTTACCCTTATGTAAAACCAGGCACGACCGAACGTATTCTTAAGGTCGCTCATGTTTATCCGTTGGGCGATTACATGCTGGTATCCGGTGTTTATGTGGATCGTGCCGATCGCGCCTTTACCAATTATCTGAAACAAAGTGCCGAGCTAATCGCCATCATGCTGTTGTTAATTGGCGGCGTTATTACTCTGTTTAGTAAAGCAATCGGCCAGCAAGTACACGCTTCGTTACAGGCACTAAGTCGTATTACGCAACGTAATTTAAGCCAGCCACAAAAAAGCAGCGGGAAAGATGAGTTTGCTCAAATTGACCGGGCAGTAGAAGAAACCCGGAATAATCTGGCGCAAATGCTGCTGCAACAACAAGAGATGTCACTTTCTCTGGCTAGCGCCTCGGCACAAATGAATACTGGCATGAGTCAGGTTGATCATGCGGTGCGTGATGAACGCCTGCGTCTGGACTCTGTCGCCGCATCCATGGAAGAGATGGCTACTACCGTGCGAGAAGTCGCACGTAATGCCAATGATGCATCGGATGCCACGCGTAATACTGATCAGCTGGCCGCATCCGGCGTGAAACAAATCCGTGATGCCATCAATTCAATGAATACCTTGTTTGATAATTTATCCACCAGCGCGGACTCCGTAAATGGCGTTGAGCAAAAGGTAGCAGTGATCGGCTCGGTCGTTGACACGATTCGCGGTATTTCCGAACAAACCAATCTGTTGGCGCTGAATGCCGCGATTGAAGCAGCACGTGCTGGTGAACAAGGTCGCGGTTTTGCCGTAGTCGCCGATGAAGTTCGTACATTGGCCAGTCGTACACAACAAGCCACGCAGGAAATCGCCAATATGATCGCTGGCCTGCAACAAGGTACCCGTCAGGCCGTCTCATTGATGCAAAATAGTATTGATGCTGCCAATATGGCGGTCGAAAATGCCCAGAAAGCCAGCACCGGCTTTGAAGAAATTGCGGCACAGACCGGCCATTTAGCAGAACGCAGTGAGATGATAGCTGCGTCTGCCGAAGAACAAGGTGTGGTCGCTGATCAGGTCGCTGACAGTTTGGTCGCTATTCGTGATTCGGTGGAAGAAACCGAGCAGGTGGTGACTGATTTAGCGCAAGCCAGTATGACGCTAAACCAGCATGCCCAAATGATGGATGAGATGGTCCGCAGTTACAAATTGCCTACCCGTCATTAATATCTCAACAGCGGCATGATCAATCATGCCGCTATCCGTCTATCTATTCTGCTTCGACACAATGACAGCAAGCACCCGATGACTGAGCCAACTCATCCAGAATTGGACAATCAGAACTGTCATCACCATGACAACGACTCACCAGTGCTTCCAGCGTACTTTTCATCTGCGTTAACTCAGTAATTTTTTGCTCTAATACTGCAATATGTTGCTGTGCTACCTGCTTCACCTTACTGCTTGGTCGCTGCTGGTCATGCCATAAATTGAGCAGTTCACCAATTTGCGGTAGCGAAAAACCCAGCTCTCGGGCCTGTCGGATAAAACGCAGTTGCTGTACGTCCTGTTCCTGATAATGCCGGTAACCGGCTTCACTACGCACTGCGGGTGGCAATAACGCCAAACTTTCATAATGCCGGATCATCTTGGCCGTCAGCCCACTGCGTTTGGCCATTTCACCGATGGTCAGAAAAATTTCAGACATGACTTACTACTCCCTTTTCTCCTACAACACAGCCTTTCCGATCGCCCATTTGGGCTGCCAGCGGGTTAACCATAAGGCATTTGTCACGACACTGACAGAGCTGAATGCCATCGCCGCCCCCGCCAACATCGGGTCGAGAAAACCAAATACCGCGAGTGGTAACGCCACCACATTGTAGATAAATGCCCAGAACAGATTTTGCCGGATCTTGCGACTGGTTAAACGGGCAATTACTAATGCATCCGCTACCGCACGTGGATCGTTACGCATCAATGTCATCGCGGCACTGGCCATTGCCACATCGGTGCCCGATCCCATGGCTATACCCAGATCTGACTCGGCCAACGCGGGCGCATCGTTAATGCCATCGCCCACCATGGCGACAACAAAACCCTGTTTACGCCAGCGCACGATCGCTTCAGCTTTCTGTTCTGGTAACACTTGTGCCGCCATTTCATCAATGCCGAGCAGATCGGCCATCTGCTGCACGCTTTGTTGATGATCACCACTCAGCAGCGCTACTTTTATGCCCTGCTGTTGCAGTGTTTTGATGGCTGCAGCCGCTTCTGCTTTCGGTGGATCTTGAAATGCAAACCAAGCCACAACTTGCTCGCCGGCAATCAGCCAGGAGACGGTTCGCCCTTGCTGATATTGCAATTCCACTCCAGCTTGCAAGGTGCTTTCTGGTGTTAGCTGACGTTGTACTAATCCTTGCCCGCCGACCAGTGCATAAGTGACATTCTGCCATTGGCCTTGCACACCAATTCCTGCCGTCGTGCTCACCTCTGACAAGGTCGGTAAATCTAAGGCTTGTTGCTGTGCCGCATTTTGTAGTGCCACCCCGAGTGGATGCGCGCTGCCCTGTTGCAATGCCGCCGCCAGTAACAATGCTTGTTGCTCACTGATACCAACTGCTTGCTGGGCGCATAATGCCGGATGCCCTTGCGTCAGCGTGCCGGTTTTATCAAACACCACCATGTTCACTTTTTCGGCTTTTTCCAGCACCTCGGCATCGCGGATCAAAATACCATGCCGCGCCGCCGTACCGGTTCCCGCCATAATGGCTGCCGGCGTTGCCAACCCCAGTGCGCAGGGGCAAGCAATGACCAGCACCGAAACAGCATGAATGAGTGCCGGTTCGCCTAACCCGGTAAACAGATACCAACCGGTGACGGTGAGCAGTGCCAAAACCAATACGATCGGAACAAACACCGCGCTGATCTGATCGACTTTTTGCTGGATTGGCGGTTTTGCCATCTGTGCTTGTTCAACACGTGCAATGATCCGCGCCAGTAAGGTGTTTTCCCCCAGTGCCGTGGTCTTTAGCCACAACAGCCCTTCCCCATTCATCGCCCCCGTGCTGACGCTATCGCCGGCCTGTTTACTGACCGGTAAACTTTCGCCGGTCAGTAACGATTCATCCAGATGACTGGCACCATCAACAATCACGCCATCAACAGGAATGCGTTCCCCGGCACGCACCCGCACCCGATCGCCCAGTTGTAACAGCGCCAATGCCAGCCATTGCGCCTGACCATCGCGTTCCACCCACGCCTGTTCCGGGCGCAGTGCCTGCAACGCACGAATAGCCTCACTGGTCTGCCGTTTGGCACGCTGCTCCAGCCATTTACCAAACCAAACCAGCGTAATTACCGTCGCGGAGGATTCAAAATAGAGATGGGCATGATGTGCCTGAAACAGCCATTGATAGAGCGACAAGCCATAGGCTGCTGTCGTGCCTAACGCGACCAGCACATCCATATTGCTGCTGCCGACCCGCACGGCAGCCCAGGCACCACGATAGAAGCGCCAACCCAGCCCAAACTGCACTATCGAAGCCAGTAACCATTGCCAGAACTCCGGCAGCTGGAATTGCGCGCCCCACAATCCAGCCAGCATCGGTAACAACAGTGGTGCGGTGCAAAGCGCACCAGCAATCAACCAGTCGCGGTCGGTATCACGCTTATTTTTATCCTGTTCGGCTGTAATTATGCTGTTATTGTCAGGCAACACACCTTCATATCCGGCTCGCGAAATCGCCTGCAAGAGTTGCCCATCGGCGACATCAGCAACTGCTTGTATACGTGCTTTTTCCGTTGCCAGATTCACCACTGCCGAAATAACGCCCGGTTCGCGACGTAAGACTTTTTCCAGCCGAGTGACGCAAGCAGCACAATGCATTCCCTTGATTTGTAAGGTGATGACTCGCTGTGGCACGCTAAAACCGGCTTTATCCACCACCGCAATTAAATCAGCCACCGGTAACGGGCTATCACTTTCTATCTGGGCTTTTTCGGTCGCTAAATTGACATTGGCTTGCGTAACACCGGCCACCTTACCCAGCACTTTTTCCAGCCGTGTCACGCAGGCGGCGCAATGCATGCCTTGTATGGGTAAAACGACACGCTGTGTTGTATGTTCGGTCATGATTTATCTCCAACCCACTTGCTATAGTAATAGCTTCAGCCTTGACATCATGGCAAGGTCAAGTTGGTTATTTAAACAATTTTTTCTGTTATACCGGCTTGACCTTCCAACAATGGGAAGGTGCAAAGTAATAAAAAGACCCAAGGAGAAACACCATGACCACACTGCACGTACCTGACATGACTTGCCAGCATTGTGTTGCCACGATCACGAAGCTGATCCAACAAGCAGATCAAAACGCCAAGATCGAGATTGATTTAAGCCAGCATAAAGTGGCGGTGGAAGGAACATTGACAGCCGATGCGTTAGTTGCGTTGCTGGATGATGCGGGTTATACCCCAGCAGTAATCTGATCGGCTGAATTCAGAGGGCATGACGTGCATGCCCTCTGACAAGCTAGATCTGACGCGCAAATGCTTCCATTTCGGCGAGTTCCCGTTTTAGCTGATTGGCCAAAATAGGGAAACGGCGGTAGGTCTTCGGATCGGCACTGTCGGCTTCAATATGGAAACTGGCGGCGATACGCTCACGTTTCCACTGATTACGGCAATACAGACCAAAGTAACGTTTGATCCACGCCACCAGCTGTTCTTTGGTATACATCTGCGCATATTCACCACGTAACAGCACCTGCAACACCCCTTTCGGTGTGACATTCTGGGTTTGGTTAATACGACGGATGGCATCCATCACCGGATATGGCATCAGATCGGCTTCATCGGTTTGTTCCACTGGGCGCAGCTCGGCGGTTGGTGCCTGATGCACGATCGCTTCCATGGCTGCTAATGCCAGCCGCGGCAGATCGGGGCTGTCTTGTAGCGGAATGCCCTGTTCCATGATGTAGCGGTTGATCTGCAACACGCGCGATTTACTCACGCCACCAATCGGTGACAAGACACCAGAGGTGTCACCATCCATCGTGCAATAACCAACACTGGCTTCTGACAGATTCGAGGTTGCCATCAGCAACTTATTCTGACGATTGGCAATCAGCCAAATGCCCGGCGAGCGCACTCGCGCCTGAATGTTTTGCAGCGCCAGATCGTCTTTTTCCCACGTCATTGGGTTCTCAGGCGTGAGATCGTTGACCAGTTTCAGATAACCAGCTACCAGTTCGGCAATCGACCAGTCGTGATGCTGTGCGCCCATTTCATCGGCCAAGCCTGCGGCAGCACTGCGAGTCACATTGCCACTGTGCGCCGAGCCTTGATAAACCGTAGTCAGCACATTCGGCATTACATCATCGTGGATCCACGCCAGCAGCGGTTTATCTCCACGCACCGGCACATCAATACGCCCTTGCGCCAACACCTGACGGTAGGTTTCTTCGCCCAACGTCAGCGCAGCCTGCACCTGAGCAAACCACACCAAGGTGCCACAAAGCGCCGAATCAGCGCCACCACTGAGACTTAACGCATAACCGCTGGTGTAGGTTTTCCGCTGCCAGTCCCACAAGCCCAGCGCAATAGCACGACAAGCTGCCGCATGCGGATCTTCATCAGCAAACGTCGTTTGTGGCGATAATGCACGGCTGTAATCTTCGGCATGCCAGTTAAACGGCACCTCAATGATGCCGCGCTGTTCGGCGGGTTGCAGACGCTGACTGCTAATCATGCGTTGCGAACGGTTCAACCCGATATCAACCGTGGCCGACTGCACACGCCACGGCGCAAAACTTAAACGGTCGGAACTCATCACCAATTCGCCATTGCTGGCAATCATGGCATCGCCGTCATATACCGCACGACCGGCTTCACAACCCAGCAGGTTGGTGTAGACATACACTGCGCCATAGGCACGTGAACCTTCGCAGACAAACTGGCGGCGGACTTTCTGTTTACCCAAGGCAAAATGGCTGGCGGAAGGGTTCAAAATCACATCGACCTGACGTTCATACAGACTGCGGCCCGGACGCGATGCCACCCATGAGTCTTCACAGATCTCAAAGCCCAAACGAATGCCTTCCACCTCAAACACGATGTCGCCAACCGGTACATTTTGCCCAGCCAGATCGAGCGTCATCACTTCACCCGCAGGCCACGGCGTAAACCAGCGCGGTTCGTAGTGAATGCCATTACGCGCCAGATGTTGTTTACACACCACACCATGGATTTGGTATTGGCTCAGTAATGCTACGGCATTAAAAACTTGCCCACCGGTGATAAGCAGTGGAAAACCGACTGCGACCATCAACGAGGGAGGTAAAGACTCCGCTAACTGATTCAGATAATCAGGGATGGTTTCAATCCAATCGGCGGAGAAAAACATGTCTTCGCAACCATAACCGGTCAGCACCAGTTCCGGCAACAGCAATAAGTCGGCTTGTTGTTGAACCGCTGAAGCGACCGCGGCGCGGATCAACGCCAGATTGCCGTCGAGATCGAGTGGCGTGGTGTTAATACTCGCGGTAGCGATTGTCAGTGTTTGACGCATAATTCGTTATACTCCCTGTCCGGCGTGGAGCAACACATGCTCACGCACACCGGCATCAACTGCAAAAACGTCCATTAAATAGGTCAGAAAGGCGCGATCGTGGCACATGGTTTTGCCGGGGCTATCGGATATTTTCGCCACCGGTTGCCCGCCAAGACTGACCATTTTCATCACCACATTCAGTGGTTTATTCACTTCAAAATCGGCCATCAGCCAGGTGCCAATGCCAAATGACGTTTGTATGCGTCCTTTGAAGTGTTTGTAAATTTGTACGGCGCGCGTGAAATCCAGCCCATCAGAAAACACCAGCATTTTTCGGGTCGGATCAACACGCAACTCTTCCAGGCGAGCAATGATTTTCTCACCCCAAACCAGCGGATCACCACTGTCATGGCGAAAGCCATCATACAGTTTGGCGAAATAACGATCTAAATCGCGGCAAAACGCATCAACACCAATCACATCAGTCAGCGCAACACCGAGATCACCCCGATATTCACGCACCCAGTTTTCCAGTGCTGCTTTCTGACTATCAACCAAACGGTAGTTTAAGCCTTGATGAGTCTGCAGCCACTCGTGTGCCATGGTGCCTAAAAACGGCAACTGTAATTCCTGCGCCAAATGCGGATTACTGGTGCCGCCAAATTGCTGTGGTAAGGCTTGTTGCAACATATCGGCAACGATGTATTGTGCGCGATAACTGAAGCGACGGCGTGTACCAAAATCAAAAAAGCGAAAATCACTTAAATCCACGTCATCGCCGAAGCGTGTCAGTTGTTCAATTTTATGTTGCGTGCTGTTGCGGATTTGCGCCTCATCGACTTCCGGATAACGTATTTTATTGCGGATCTCACTGACCGTCGCCATCACCGGAATTTCAAACGGCGAAACGTGCAATTGCGGTCCTTGCACCTTGATAGCCAGGCTACCGCTGTCGATGCTGACATCGAGTTGCGCCATGTTGAAACGAAACAGGCGCAGGAAGGCGAGATAGTCATCTTTCAGATAAGGGGCGCGACTGCGCAGATAATCAAGCTGGTTTTCGGTGACGCGTAGATCAGCCAACGCGGCTAATTGCTCGCTAATTTGTGCAGCATACGGGGTTAAGTCTTCATCGGTGCGACAGCGAAATTCCCAAACCCCTTCGGCATTCGGCAGTTGATGCAGATAAGCCTGCTGCATGGTGAGTTTATAAAAATCGGTGTCGGTCAGACTTTGCACACAGAGAGTGTCAGACATAAAGGGTCACCACCGTCACGCGTTCAGGCGTTGAGTTGTAATTTCAATTCTTCAATATTTGCGGCTAATGAAATACCCGCTCTTTGCATTTGTTGAAGCGCTTGTTGAACAGTTTCATCGGCGATGCCTTTTGTGGCAGAAAGATTAACCACAACGTTAAAACCAACATTTTTTAGCTGTAATGCAGTGGTTTTTACGCAGTAATCAAGCGCCAGCCCACCAAGAATCACCGTCGTGACTTGATGCTGATGCAACCACTCAATCAAACCGGTTGATAATTTTTCGGAAAGGTCGTGATAACAAGCGCCATAAGGGTGGAATGCCGGCTCAATGCCTTTGTAGACCAAAAAGTCATAATCGCTCACAGCAGGTAAACCGTCGATCAGCTCAAACCCTTTGCTTCCGGGCACTGCATGAGCCACCCAAGTAATATCGGCTTCGGGCAAGCCAACAGGCTGAAACATTTCGCTGTGGGAATTGACCACCCATGGAGCCAGTGGTGTATGGGCATCTTTAGTCATAATGCGAAAATGCGCGAGTGAGGCTTGTTCATTTAACGCAGCAGCGATCAGATGCCCCTGCGGTACGGGTAATTCATCCGGACAAACCGGGGTAAATGTGTTTTGCACATCAACATCAATGGCCGCAATGTTCATTTTATTCCCCTAATTTGGTTCCTATAAGATACCAATAGCCATAAAGGTATTGCAGAGGAACCAATATGTCAATTATTATTGCCGACAGTAATGAGAATAAGGTGTCGAAATGTCCCGAATTGCTGTGATGGGTTCTGCTTTTAATCCGCCGTCACTGGGCCACAAAGATGTGGTGGAACAGGCGTTAAAGCAATGCGATCAGGTTTGGCTGGTGCCAGCCTTCCGTCATGCGTGGGGAAAAAGTATGGCGCCCTACTCACAACGCTGTCAGATGGTTGAATTATTTGTGCAAGACATCGCCGATCCGCGAGTCAGTCTGTGTGCCATCGAACATGAAATTGCCAGTGACAAGCCCGTCTATAGCTTTGACTTGCTGGCAGCATTGCAAACACGAATTCAGCCGGATGACCAACTACTACTGGTCATCGGGCCGGATAATGCCGCGGCCTTTGATAAATTTTACCGTGCCAGTGACATTCGCCAGCGCTGGCAATTATTGGTGGTCAAAGAGCGTATTTCAGTGCGGAGTACAAAAATACGTACTGCGTTACAACAACATAAATCTATCACCGCGATGACCACCCCCGGCGTGGCAGCTTTCTTAACGGCACATCCTGTTTACGGTGGCGCAAGCTTATGATCAGCACGATTGATACCGTATTACTGCGCATTGCTGATAATGAATTACAGGTATTACTCTGGCAACGACCAGAGGATAGCCGTGCATTTGCCGGTGAATGGGCCTTACCGGGCGGTTGGGTATTTGAAGATCAAGATACAACACTCGAACAAGCAACCTGTCGTATTCTGGAGCACAAAGTTGGCTTAAAGCCCGACTATATCGAGCAAGTCGCCACTATTGGTAATCAGCATCGTGACCCAGCAGGTTGGTCAATGACCGTTTTGCAGCTGGCGTTGATCCGTTACAGCCGCTCCGAATTACCACATGCAGATACGCAATGGATATCGGTTGATGCAATACGTCATCAAACGCTGCCTTTTGATCACAATGTCTTGCTGGAAAAAGTGCTGGAACGACTGAGCACCAAGGCCCGTTACAGCACCCTGCCGCTTTATCTGGCGGAACAGGAATTGAAGTTACCCGAATTACAGCGCATTTATGAAGTGGTGCTCGGTAATCCGTTACATAAACGAGCATTTCGGGATCGGATCTTAAGTGCCAATGTGCTGGAAGATACCGGCCAGCGCGTTCAGGGCCGCGGTTCGCTGGCGACCATCTATCGTTATCGACCTGACTGTGCCGTGCGTTTATTTGATCGCATGATGCAAGGTGTGGTGGCTGAAGAACCTGCTTAATAGCAATAGCATTAAGCACATATAAAAAGACCGGCGGTTCAGCCGGTCTTTTTTCAATAGCATTACCGCAATTTTATACGCGGAAACTATTCACCTGTTGATTCAGATCGCGTGAAATTTCATGCAAGTCAGCAGAAAGTTCATTTGAGCGGCGCGCCGTATCACTCAGCTCATCAGACACATCTTTCGTGGCCTGAATGTTACGACCTACTTCCTCCGTCACAGCACGCTGTTCTTCTGCGGCACTGGAGATCTGCATCGCCATATCCGCAATCTGCGTGATCGCATGGGTAATTTGCTCCAGTGCAATGGTCGCACTGTGCGCTTCATCCACACTGTCTTGCGCCAGTGACTGGCTTTGATCCATGGTGGCTACTGCTTGATGTGTGTTGCGTTGCAACGTTTCAATCATCGCCCGGATCTCACCGGTAGAATGCTGGGTTCGTTGCGACAAGACGCGTACTTCATCCGCTACCACCGCAAAACCACGGCCCTGCTCACCGGCACGAGCCGCTTCAATTGCCGCATTCAATGCCAGCAAGTTGGTCTGCTCGGCAATACCCTGAATGGTCGCCAGGATGGTATTGATCTGCTGCGCATTCTGTTCCAGTTCGCGAATGATGTTAGATGCTTGCTCTACTTCACCTGCCAAACGGGTAATGGACTGCTGATTACGCGTAATAACTTGTTTACCTTGTTCGCAATTATTCGCTGATTCGCGCACCGCTTGTGCGGTTTGCTCAGCATTGCTGGCCACTTCATTGGCAGTTGCTGACATTTCATGTACGGCAGTCGCGATCTGAGAAATTTCCTGCTGCTGATGCTGCAACGAAACATTGTTTTTCGCTGCCATATCCCGCGATTGCCCAGCTTGCTGATCCAACTCACGCGAGCTGCTGGCAATCTTCAGCATCATGTCATGCAGCTTATCCAGGAAGGTATTGATATGTCGGGTAACGACACCAATTTCATCATGCTGAATAACCGCCAAACGGTGCGTTAAATCACCATTGCCGCGCGACAGGGCCGCAACGGCTTCGGCCATGGTATCCAGTGGATGCAACATACCACGAATGATCACAAATGCCGCGCCCACCACCACCAGCAACTGGATCAAACCAAATAATATGGTGTGTGTTTGTTGTTGATGCATATTCTGGAACGCGACTGATTCGTCATATAACAAACCGAAATACCAGTCATAACCGGGGATCTGTTTAAACACCACAAACGTAGTCGCATCACCAATGGTGATTTCATGTAATGCGCCTTCCTGCGCCATCTGCTTGATAGCAGATAAACTCAGGTCAGGCGCTAAATTTGTAGCAGGCTTTAACGTTAGTGCAGCATCCTTCGATGCAACGATATTGCCACTGCCATCAATTAACACACCACTCACACCATCGGATTGAATTTTATTCACGTTAGTGATGAGATCTTTGATCACCACATCACCTGAGATAACCCCCTGATTAGCACCAAAATCATAAGGCTCTGCAATACTGATCATGAGTGCATGACTGGATGCATCTTCATACGGTGCAGTAACAACCAGTTTACCGGCGGCTTTGGCATCTTGGTACCAAGGGCGTTGACGGGGATCATAACCCTCCGGTGCTTTCCATCCGATAGTAGAAACCTTCATCTGACCATCAGACGTGCCCGCATAAACCATATCAAACTTGCCGGCAGAGGCAGCTTGGATTAAGGCTGGAACCGGATCAATATCCGGTTTACCAAATACTTGCTTGGCTGCGTTCACGATACTGGCACTGTTATCTAACCAATATTTCAAGTAGTTAACCTGTGCTGCCGCCACTGTCTGCGCATAGTTATCTACTGTTTTTCTGGCTTGATCCGCCTGAGTGCGACTGCTCGACCACAGCTGCACTCCGGTCATCACCACCAGCAACGCAATCAGCGCTAATAGTAGTTTATTCTTAATATTCATGGTCATATGATCTCCATTTATGACAGGATGGCACGTATTGTCCTTTATTTAACCAGTGTTTTATTCCGAACCATGCCTTTCTTATTTAGTAAGAACACGAGCAAACATATCGACGCGTATCTCATTAAACTTTAAATAAAACGCAGATTATTTCGGTGTTCCATTTGATTTCATTATGACAGATAAAAAAAATCCCGCACAACGGCGGGATCCAGAATAAAAAACTAACTGCTTATTTAAGCAACGGTAATGCGAGTAAACTTACGTTTACCAACCTGCCATACTGCCGTACCGGCAGTCACCAGCAACTTACCATCCGCGACAACTTCGCCATCGCGTTTGACGGCGTTTTGCTTGATCATGCGTAATGCTTCGGATGTGGTTTCCACCAACGCAGCTTCTTTAAGCAGATTACCCACCGCAATGCCTTCGACAGGTGCGGACACTGTCACTTCCGGCATTTCATCCGGGATCGCGTTTTTAGAAAAACGCTGCGTGAAATCGTTATGTGCCGCTTCCGCTGCTGCTTCATCGTGGTAACGGGCAATCAACTCTTTCGCCAACCAAATTTTTACGTCACGTGGGTTCAACGTGTTCGCCGCGATATCGGCTTTAAACTGCGTGATTTCCGCCAGTGGGCGTGTCGATAACAGCTCGTAGTAGCTCCACATCAGCTCATCCGAAATCGACATGATCTTCCCGAACATATCGTTAGGTGCATCGTGCACGCCGATATAGTTACCAGAAGATTTCGACATCTTCTTCACGCCATCTAAGCCCACCAGCAGTGGCATCATCAATACACACTGTGTTGGCTGACCGGCATCTTTTTGCAGCTCACGACCCATCAGCAGATTAAATTTCTGATCCGTACCCCCCAGTTCCACATCGGCTTTCAATGCCACAGAGTCATAACCCTGCAGTAATGGGTACAAAAATTCGTGGATAGCAATCGATTGGCCGTTCGCATAACGTTTTTTGAAATCGTCACGCTCCAGCATACGCGCGACAGTTTGTTTCGCGGCCAGCTTGATCATGCCAGTGGCGCCCAGTTCTTTCAGCCAGGTTGAGTTATATTCAATGCGGGTACGCGCCGGATCCAAAATCTTGAAAGCCTGTTCGGCATAGGTCAGCGCATTTTCTTTGATGGCTTCTTCTGACAATGGTGGACGTGTGGCATTTTTACCGGAAGGATCGCCCACCAGCGCCGTAAAATCACCGATCAGCAGGATCACTTCATGACCAAGATCCTGAAAGGTGCGCAATTTATTCAGAATAACCGTATGCCCAAGGTGAATATCCGGTGCAGTTGGGTCCATCCCCAGCTTAATACGCAGTGGACGGCCTTCCTTTAATTTCGCGATTAACTCTTCTTCCACCAGAATTTCTTCTGCACCGCGCTTGATCTCAGCCAATGCGGTTTCCAAATTGGACATGCTATTACTCCAGTACATTCAGCAAATGGGGCACAGTTTACGAAATGGCCGCCCACATGAAAAGCAAGTAAACTACTCACCACGCAATTCATTATCGAAGAACAATCTTATGGCGCTCTATATTGGCCTGATGTCCGGCACCAGCATGGATGGTATTGATGCTGCATTAGTGGAGTTCGGCGCAGGCAATGACCAGCCGAGTTTGCTGGCGACCCATGCCAGAGCCTGGCCCAATGAACTGGTGCAGCAACTGCATACGATCTGCACACCCGGTGATAATGAAATTGATCGCATGGGGGTATTAGACCAGCGCGTGGCGGAAGAATTTGCTCACGCGGTGCAGGCCCTGTTACAAACAGCCAATAGAACTGCAGAACAAATCTGTGCGATCGGCTCGCATGGGCAGACGATCCGTCATCGCCCGGAATCAGGTTTTACCTTACAGATTGGCAATGGTGCCCGGCTGGCTGCGATGACCGGCATTGATGTGATCTGTGATTTTCGCATGAAAGACGTAGCACTGGGCGGACAAGGCGCACCATTAGTACCTGCATTTCACCAAGCGGTTTTCGGAAAAAAGAATGAGCCGCGTTTTATCCTCAATATTGGTGGCATTAGTAATGTGTCGGTTTTACCGGGAAATGCCGAGCAGGTGTTTGGCTTTGATACCGGCCCCGGCAACACATTATTGGATAGCTGGTATCGTCATCATCATGATGTTGGTAGTTATGATGCTGGCGGTCAGTGGGCAAGCTCGGGGCAGGTCCATCAGTCATTACTTAATGAATTGCTCACTCATACTTACTTTGCGTTGCCCTACCCAAAAAGCACCGGCCGAGAAACATTTACCTTTGACTGGCTTTTACAACAACTGAGTGCTTTTACTGAAATTAATGCGGCGGATGTTCAGCGCACGTTACTGGAATTTACCGCTATTACTGCAAGCAAAGCCTTGCAACCACTGGCGTCATCCGCTGATCTATACCTTTGCGGTGGTGGCGCACATAACCCGTTATTGTGCCAACGCATTGCTGCATTATTAGCTGACTGGCAAGTTACTTCGACTGCATCGCTGGATATGCACCCCGATTGGGTGGAAGCGATTGCCTTTGCTTGGTTAGCCCACTGTTTTTGTGAACGCCGCTCAGGAAACCTGCCCGCAGTGACAGGTGCCAGCAGAAAAGCGGTTCTTGGGGCATTTTATCCGGCAGATTAACTCAACGACACTATCTATGACTGTTTTAATTTGCACTATTGAGGGGCAAGCTAGTGTGGGCGTAGAATGGTATCACCAGAGTCCGTGATGAAAATCACAAGATCTGGGATATAAATGACACTGGGAATATATTTATACTGAGGATACCAAGATGAAAAAAGCGCTGATTCTGGCTGGTTTGATGGTTGTAGCTCTGACTGCTTGCGGTAAAAAAGAAGAAGCCGCTGCACCAGCTCCTGCAGCTCAACCTGCTGCTGAAGCACCGGCTAAAGCGGATGCGGCTGCACCAGCAGCGACTTCTGCTGCATCAGCAACTTCTGCCGCTGAAGCGACTAAGAAATAATCGGGTAAACCCGTCAGGCCATCAGCTTGGCGGGTTTCTTGTTCAACATTAGACAGAAAAGCTAGAACCACAACCACAGGTTGTTGTGGCATTCGGGTTAGTCACAGTAAAGCGCGAACCTTCCAGACCGTCGATATAATCAACCACACCGCCGACCAAATATTGCAGACTCATGCCATCCACCACCATGATGACGCTGTCTTTTTCTACCACTGTGTCACCGTCGTTGATCTTCTCATCAAACGTAAAGCCATATTGGAAACCAGAACAACCGCCACCGGTAATATAGACCCGCAGTTTCAGCTCCGGATTTGCCTCTTCGGTGATCAACGCTTTTACTTTCGCTGCCGCCGCATCGGTCATCTCAATGGGAAACTGCACTGCTACGTCACTCATAACTACCTCTCATGGCTTATGGCCAAAACGACTCTGTAACTGATCGATTTAATTAGCGAATTATGTAATACCTGACCAAACAGTTCAAGTATTACCCAAATAGCTTTATTAGCGTTAATGTAGCATTAGCAGATATTTTCTGCTTTATCTGCTTTTGCGTTATAGTCGGTTGATTATTTCACAACGAAATAGAAGAGACAGGAATTCCATGGCAAACAGCACACAACGTTCCGAACAACTTTTTTCTGCCGCTCAACAATCAATCCCCGGTGGAGTGAACTCACCGGTGCGTGCGTTTAATGGCGTTGGTGGCACACCGCGTTTTATCGCCAAAGCGGATGGTGCTTATTTATTTGATGTCGATGGTAACCGTTATATCGATTATGTCGGTTCATGGGGGCCGATGTTACTGGGTCATAACCACCCAGCTATCAAAGCCGCGGTATTGGCCGCCGTAGAAAATGGTTTAAGTTACGGCGCACCAACCGAAAGCGAAGTGCTGATGGCAGAAACAATCCGTCAGATCATGCCGACTATGGAAATGGTGCGCATGGTGAATTCCGGCACCGAAGCGACCATGAGTGCGATTCGTCTGGCGCGGGGTTATACCAAACGCGATAAGATCGTGAAATTTGAAGGCTGTTATCACGGCCATGCCGACTGTTTACTGGTTAAAGCGGGCTCCGGTGCATTGACCTTAGGCCAGCCAAACTCCCCGGGTGTTCCGGCTGATTTTGCGAAACATACCTTAACTTGTACTTATAACGACCTAGCATCAGTGGAAGCTACGTTTGCCAGTTATGGTAACGATATTGCTTGTATCATCGTTGAACCGGTAGCTGGCAATATGAACTGCATTCCGCCACAACCCGGTTTCTTGCAAGGTTTACGCGCTATCTGCGATCAATACGGTGCATTGCTGATCATCGATGAAGTGATGACCGGCTTTCGTGTCAGTTTACAAGGTGCACAGGGTTATTATGGTGTAATTCCAGATCTGACCACGCTTGGTAAGATCATCGGTGGTGGCATGCCAGTGGGTGCGTTCGGTGGCAAGAAAGAGATCATGGCTTACATTGCACCAACCGGCCCGGTTTATCAGGCAGGTACGCTGTCGGGTAATCCGGTAGCGATGGCAGCCGGTTTAGCCATGCTGAACGCCATTCAACAACCCGGTATTTACGACACGCTAGCAGAAAAAACCAAACAAGTTGCCGAAGGATTAAAAGCCGCCGCAGCGAAATATGGAATCCCGATGGCAGTTAACTATGTCGGTGCGATGTTTGGTTTCTTCTTTACTGACCAGCCGGAAATCACCCGTTTTGAACAAGTTGGCCGTTGTGATATCGACGCGTTTAAACGTTTCTATCATTTGATGTTGCAAGAAGGTGTTTATCTGGCACCGTCTGCTTATGAAGCCGGCTTCCTGTCACTGGCGCACAGCGATGCGGATATTGCAGCAACACTGGCTGCCGCAGAACGTTGTTTTGCACAGATGAAATAACCAGTAATCACACAAACAAAAAGGCGCGTTCATTAACGCGCCTTTTTACTATTGCCAAAATGCTTATCTCAGAATCAGACCTTAAAGTGCGACATCAACTCTTGTTGCTGATTGGCTAGATCATTCAGTTTGCCCGCATTGTCTGCCGAGGTATCAGCCATACCGGTAATGTCACTGCTAACATCACGGATGTTACTCACGCTGCTACTGATATCACCACTCACCTTACTTTGCTCTTGCACCGCATGAGCAATGTGCGCATTCATATCCTGAATCACACCAATCGAACGAGTGATTTGCTCTAACACGCCTACAGATTGCTGCACATTGTGCAGGGTTTCATCCGCCTGTTTGTGACTGCCCAAAATCGCCGTCACCACGCGATTGGTACCACTTTGTAATTCATTAATCACATTGTGGATCTGACCAACTGAATCTTGTGTCCGGGATGCCAAATTACGTACTTCATCAGCTACCACCGCAAAACCACGGCCTTGTTCACCGGCACGGGCCGCTTCAATTGCCGCATTCAACGCCAGCAAATTGGTTTGTTCGGCAATGCCTTTAATTACATCCAGAATCTTATTAATGTTATTGCTGTTTTCAGCCAGACGCTCCACTTGTGGTTTAGCATCACTGATATATTGCATCAGAGAATCCATGGCCTGCAGGCTCTCTTCTACGACCGCTTTACCGTGTTGTGCCGCATGTTCGGCTTCATCGGCTGCTTCCACTGCCTGACCTGCGCGATCGGCAATATTCGCGGATGTCGCATGCATCTCTTCAAATGCCGCCGCCACCTGATCGATTTCACGGAACTGGTATTGCAGACGATCGCGTGTTTGTCCGGCAACAGAATTCGCCTGTTGAGCGGTATCACGAGTGCCTTCCACGGCACCAACGACCTGTGTGATAGTACCTTGCAGCTTATCTAAGAACAGATTAAATGCGCGAGCTAAAGCCCCCATTTCATCCTGACTTTGCACCTGCAGACGTTGTGTCAAATCACCATCACCACTGGCGATTTCATTCAGACGTTCCACTACGGTACGCATTGGCGCCACAATACGGCTGGCACTCCACCACATTGCCAATAATACCAGCAAGGTAATGATGATACCGGTGATTACCTGTCGGGTCATGGCACTGCCGATTTGTTGATCTAAAGATGAACTGATATTTCGTGCCGCAGCTAACACATCCGTACCAGGAAACTCCAGCAACATACCCCAAGCAGGTAATCCATCATTTTTTACCGGAATAAACAGTTGTAATTTGTCGCCTTGCCAGTTCACCTGAACCTTAGCTTGTTTTAACCAGCCTTTCAGATGTTCCGCTAGTTTGGCATCTTTTTTAGCTACTGCTTCACCCGGCACAAATGGCATGTCGCTGACAGACACAGTGATACCATCGGCAGAAATCAATGCCGCACTACCGTGACCAGAGAATAGCTGACCATCCAGATCTTTTATTGCGGATTGCAAAGAATCCAGTGCAATATCCATCCCTACCACACCCAATACCTGATCACCTTCAATGATCGGCTGAGTCACCGTCACCATCAGCAATTCTTTCTTGTTACTGGTGTCTTTATAAGGATTTAACAAACAGGGCGCATGGATGCGAATACTACAGGCAAACCATTCATTGGATGGAAAACCGTTCGTATTTGGTGCTGTATTTTTAATATCTGCTTCAGTCAGGTTTTCTGATAACAGTTCGCCTTTATCATTACGACTCCAATACACCGAGAAACGACCGGACTCGTTACCACCGGCATCACTTTGTCCGGCATACGTGTCATCAGAGTGCCCTAATGCACCAGGCAACATGACCGCATAAGCACCCAACGCATACGGGGCGCTCTTGGCCGCCTGTAAGATCTGACTACCCAGTGCACGGCGTAAAATGCCTGAACCTAAATAATTCTCTTGTGCGTACTGTTTTTGCGCAACCAAGCTGGCCGCTAAGATTGAGGTACGGACTTTAGCTTCCTGCAGATAACTCGTAACATGAGAAACTTCTGCTTCACCACGCCCCCGCACCAACTGCACAGCATCTTCTTTGATTTTCTTATCGGTCTGTTCCAGCACCAACCCTTTAGTGGACTGCAAAGCATACACAGATAAACCAATTAACAGAACAACAGCCGATAGCAGCCCAATGGCAGACAACAGTGTTATTTTCCATTGGATAGAAAAATTGCGCATAAAAATTCCCTGATTCGATGTGAACCCAGACCGTATTGATACTAAGTTAGCTGTAAATCGCAGAGAAGCTTCACTGCCAAATCATGATGTTATGAACTGGATCACGCAGTTTTATTCACCAGACCTGTTTGGCTTTATATATTCCACCTAAAACCATGTATTCCTGCTCACCATTTAAGCCACGGGGTAACAACGCATCAAAACACACGATTTTACTTAATGGCACCTGTAGCTCGACCACTCGAGGGCCAAATCGGTATGCTTCATCAACATCACTGCTACAGGAGCTGAGGTTATTCAGTATTAATACCGGATGTTGTTGATAGTGATAACGAGGTGATTCACTACTCCCCGATAGAGGGTCAGATATTGTTGTTCCGGATGTTGATGCACCAATTGGTACTGACAAAAGCTATATAACAGATCAAGCTGACTGGCTAATTCGTTGGTTTGATAGGTTGATCTGACGTAAGCCTGCATATAACGGATATAAGCGTCCGATTCCGGTTCAGAAATTAGCTCATGATGATAAATCGTGCGTAAGCCGAACCGGGATTCCACCCATTGCCGCCAGGCCGCACCGGCATCACTGTCGGAATCGAACAACCAACCAAGCAATAATTTCCGGTAATTGCTTTGCGGCCGCGGCACCGGATCTGCATCCGGTCGATACGCCAGTTTAGCTTCCGGCAGCCGAAATCTGACCGCCATATAACCATTAAAAATATCCACCCGCTGGCGGGCATCACGGCAGACAACCAAGCGATCAAACAGTTCAGAATAAAACGTCTCGACCCCATCCAGTTGTAACTGAATGGGATGTTCCTGAAAGGTCAAACTCGCCAATACAGGCGCCGGAACATTACAGCGATTTATCGGTAAGGTTAACTCGGCGAGTAATTGGCGTTCTTCAGGTAGCGGCTGCATGCGGCCACTCCGGCGTTAATTCTTCAGCAGCAGGTTGCAGATAATAAAGTTTATCGGAAAGTTCACAGATCTCATCGTGCCAGTATAAATGCTGACACCAATCTTCCCGGATCCCCCGATAACCGTAATAAGCACCCGCCAGCTGCCCCGCAACGGCGGCGGTCGTATCAGCATCATCCCCGAGATTAGCTGCCGCCAGAATGCAATCGGCATAACAATGCGTATGCCAAAAACACCACAGTGCCGCTTCCAGACTTTCCAGCACATAACCGGTGCCTTTTAAATCACGGTAGTTTTTATCCAGAAAATCGAATTGCTGTAATGTCGCAATCGCGTCAGTTTGTGCCGGATAAGACACACGCAACAAACTTGCTTTATCACCGCCTTGCAACAAATCAAGCAATTGTGCCGACATCCAACCACATGCATCGAGACAAAGCGCGGCACCATGTGTTGTACGGGAGCTTTGCCGCGCGTAATGAATGGCTTGCTCTGCATCATGCATATAAGCAATCGGAATGGGTGCCAGTCGCATGATAGAGCCATTACCTGATGTCCAGGTGGCTTTCATACCAGAGAAGGGATTGCCATTTTTCTGAAAGCGACGGAGAGCACTGGATACCGTGGTGCCGATATCAAAACAGTTGCCGATGCTACTGAGATAACCGTTGTCATACCAGTCGCAATAACGTTGCATCTGGTCTGTTGCATTAAAACCTTCGCACTCTAACAAGCTGTGAGCAAGACAAAGTGCCATCGACGTATCGTCAGTCCAGTAGCCTTTCTGCAGACAAAAATGGCCGCCACCAACCATATCGGTCAGCGGCTTAAACGAACCGCGGGGGCGAAATTCCAGCGTGGTACCCACTGCGTCCCCCACGGCTAAACCAACCAGACAACCACGGGCACGATCTAACCCTTTATCCATGTCATCCTCCGGTAGACTTTATCTATCGAGAGGCAATGCAAGGTTTACACCGTTATTCCTCTATGAAGGTGTTTCCGGGTGAAAGTGTTTCGCGAGATAACTGATCAAATGCGGTAACTCTAGTGGTCGGGAGTAGTGATAACCTTGGATCTCTTCAACACCAATACCAGCCACAATATCTAATTCCACTGCTGTTTCCACCCCTTCCGCGACCACAGTCAAACCAAGATCATGCGCAAGTTCAGTAATATGACGCACCAGATATAACTGACGAGGATCGAGGTCTATCTGTTGAATAAACGATTTGTCGATTTTTAATTTATCGACCGACAAATCTTTCAGATAAGCCAACGAGGAGAAACCGGTACCAAAATCATCCAGTGCAATGCGGATATTATCTTTTTGTAACGCCCGCATAATTTGCTGACTGGTGGCGAAGTCATGTAATGCGATCGTCTCAGTCAATTCAAGAATCAATTGTTCATGCAAAATCGGGCTGTTCCGCAAGAATTGATTCAGCTTGGTCGGTAAATTAAGTGTAAACATGGATTCAGAGAGATTTACGGCAACGGATATCCGTTCAATCTGCCAGAATGGGAGTGAGCCTAGATCTTTAAAGACACGCCGGAATATCCAATCCCCTAACGCGTCACCCAACCCATGCTCTTCCGCAATCTCAATAATCTCTGGTGGCGCAACGAAACCAAACAGTGGATGCCGCCAACGCAACAGCGCTTCCATGCCGACTTTCTCTGACGGCTGAACAGAATGTACCGGTTGATAACACATAAACAGTTTGGCTGAGTCTGGCACTTGTAATTCAGCTCGCAGATGCGTAGCTAACTCACGTCGGCGCTGAAAATCACTCAGCATGCAAGTATTAAACACCTGATAATGGTTTGGGCTGTTTTTCTTCGCGGCAGACAAGGCTTGCTCGGCAAATTGGTATAGTTCGCCATCCGTAGAACATTGTTCAGGGTAGGTACTCACACCGCAACAAAGATAGACCCGATGCGCCGGATCGTATTCTCGCAAAAGTGAGTCGAACTCTTTCAGTACATCAGGCAGCAAGGTCGTCACTTCATGTTGGGGAATTAATAAAGCAAACTCACTGCCCCCGGTACGACCGATTAAGGCGGTTTTACCAAACCGTAGACGCAGAATACGACCAAATCCTTGCAACAACGCATCACCGTTTTGATAACCAAACAGGTCATTAACCTCATTAAAACGTTGAATATCTAAAATACATAAGCTCAATACTTGTCGCTTTACGCTCGCCTGATAACAACGTTCTTTGAGTAACGTTAAAAAATGCGCCCGGTTCGTTAAGGTCGTTAAGGGATCATGTAATGATAAAAACCAATGCTGTCTGGATTCGCGGAACAGCAAATAACTCATCAACAAACTAAGCAGTGCAACCACTGCTAACACCCAAGAAATATGCTTAACCGTTGCCTCGATAGAATCCATACCCCGAGTTGCCCCAGGGCCGGTAAAATTCTGAATCATTAACTGGCGGATGTCTGGCTGTAACGTCAGTAATTGTTGCTCCCACGCGGCCAGTTCAGGGGAATCGGGAGACGGTAAATTTTCAATCAGCGATTCATGTTGCTGCAGTAAAAGAAACACTTTTTGAATCAGCGCTTCAGCACCAAATTGACTTCTAACGGCGGCACTTTCTTCCCCATGCAAAAAAACATCCATCCGGTTCCAGGCTAAGTCATAAGCCAGAGACAGTTTATCACCATCACTTTTTCCAGCCCGATACAGCTGTAATTCGGTACTTAATTTCTGATATTCCAGCTCAAGTTGCGCCAACGACCAAGCGCTCAGTGTCGTATGCGCAGTAATACGCTGCGACACCTCCTGAAAAGAGTAGAGGGAGCTGAACATGCCAATGGTCATGCTGATGATCAGCAGCCCTAAGACAATAAACTTAGAGTACCCCCCCATTAATCACTCACACTGATAGTGCGTAATTGCCATATCATCGCGCTGTGATAGGACGGTATATCCAACTCAGGATGCTGACTTAATGGATAAATCACCCACACTGGCCCTTTGTTGCGACGAGTCAGTAATTTGCCATCCTGTGTCAGTGCCAGCAGTACATCATATTTATAAACATCAGCGACTGTGATGGTCGTGACATAATCGTTCAGGGCTTTGGCATTCAGTTTGGTCGCTTTTTGTAGCCCTTGTTTGTCCAACAAATCGCGTAATAACACGCCTGTGTAGGTGTGCGATCCGTCGGTCCACGGTGTAGTGGTAACGATCGTCTTTTGTGGCAACGCTTGTAACTGAGCCAGTGTAAAATCGGCCGCTTGTGGGCCAGCAACAGACAAAATAACTGGCGCGGAAACTTCTTGCTTCACAGGTGCAACTGCTTCTTTTGTCTCAGCCCAACTAAACGGGGTCAGCAACAGACTCAGGCAACATGCCGCAATAATCCGATTTTTATTATTCATTACTTTTAACTCCGGCCTAGGGGTAAATAACGCGCAGAATAAAACGTGCGAGGTGACTAAAAAGATCACCTTAAACAAATACTAGCAGATAGTTTTATGCACGAAGATCAAGCTGCTGCACGGTGCCAGCCGTGCCATCTTCTTTCAGATAAACGCCACTGGAACGTAATACCCCTAAATTTTTTCCCTCACTATCACTTCCCAGATTCTGAAACTGTGTCTCAACGGGATGCAGATAGATAGCACCAACCCCCACATTGGCTAATGCCACCATCCCCTTCCCGGGACGCCAAACAGAGAGTTGGCCATAGATACTATCGCCTTCATCAATAAAACTGTTACCGTCCTCGTCATATTGCGCCAGTTCGGCAAAGCCATTACCACTTTGCGCACCAAACAGCTCTTTGCCATCATCAATTTGTTGATTGTTATTTTTATCCAGCGCCAGAAAATAAGAGCCATTACCTAATGTGGGTAATGAATCCTTCGTACCATCACTATCAATATCAAAATTAAAGCGCGCCTCTTTGAGATCAGCAAACTGACTATCAAGATTGAGTACCAGCGGATCTTTTAACGCCGATTGTTTGGTTAAGCGCTCCGACAACGTCATATCCTGATATGACATGGCAAAACCTAATTGCAGTTTGATCGTCCGGCCATCCGCCGTTTGCACTTCGCCGCTGGCAGCAAAACGTAATCGTTCACTTTCTGATGTATATTCAGTGATGCGAACCTGATGATCAGGTTCAGCAGGTGTTGATTGATTACCCGTCGTTGGCGCATTCGGGGCGGTTGATGATGGCTCTGTTGCACTGGTGTGCTGAATCGGTTGCATCAATTTGATCTTTTTACCCGTCATTGCTTCTATCATCATTTTGATAAGCCGGGTATGAGTGTCTAAGGATAGATCATCATCAGATAATTCATCCGATGTTTTCTGACTTGAGGTCGCGCCTGAAGAGGCTGATGGCGCCGGATCTGCACTACTCTTTTTAACCGCCACATTGCTGGATGGTAATGCGATCGTAGTATTTGCGGGTTGTTGCTGACGATTTTGCTCTGCCGCTTTTTGCAGATCGCGGCGACTGAGACTGACACCCAACGCATCACGTTGCTGCAGACTGACTTCGACTTTTACATCTTGTTGGCCGGGTTTGGCTAACGTGGGCAAGACTTCCTGTTTACGTACCGATTCCTGCTGATGGTCATAACTGGTTTTTAGTGACAACGTTTGCTGGGTAATACGCATAACCACTCCCGAGTACAACATGCAGATACCAGATTGCTTTTTGGTTATCGGCATAACTCAGGCAAGGTTTAAGATCCGATCGATCTAACCGGATCGTTTTTAAGATCTTTTAATACAATACACCGATTCTCGTTGGATGAGCGTAGGCTCCAGTGAGATGATCCTTGGCGCATCATCAGCCCCCTGAATACGTTCCAGCAGCGTATCAACCGCCTGCCGACACAGCTCTTCCTGCGGTTGATGGATCGTAGTTAACGGCGGCGTCAGATAACGGGCCAGTTCAATATCATCATAACCAATGACCGACATATCTTGCGGTACACGTAAACCGGCACGATATAACGCCTGATAGACCCCCACCGCTGACACATCATTGCCCGCAAATACGGCAGTCGGGCGCTCAGATAAGCTCAATAATTGCTGCATCGCGCTAATACCGCCCGCAAATTCAAAATCGCCTTCGACAACATATTCCGGCCGGAATGGAATATCCGCTTCCTGTAATGCCTGACAATAACCATCCAGACGACGTTGTGCCGGTAGTTTGTTGCGAGGGCCGGTGATCAGCCCAATCCGACGATGCCCCTGTGCAATCAGATGTTGCGTAGCAAGATAACCGCCATGTTCGGAATTATCCTGAATTTGATCGGCAATGCTTCCTAATGGCCCCCAATCCATGACGACCATCGGCACCGGTGGATGCCGGCCAAAAACCTCAGAGGATGCCGAACGCACTTCGGTGCACATCAATAACAACCCATCAATGCGTTTTTGCAGCAACACTTCGAGATTATGGCTTAAACGTTCCGGGTCACCTTCGGTATTACACAACACCAAAGTATAACCACGCTGATAACAGATCCGCTCAACGCCAGCGACGACTTCCGCAAAAAACGGGTTATTGGATGTCGTCACCATCATACCCAGCGTCCGGGTTTGATTGAGCTTTAAACTGCGCGCTAAGGCGGAAGGGGAATAGTTAAGATCGGCCACCGCTTTCAGAATACGTTCGCGAATTTCGTCGCTGACAAAGCGGGTATTGTTTACCACATGTGAAACCGTGGAGGTTGAAACACCCGCCAAGCGGGCGACATCTTTCATGGTGGCCAAAACTGCTAACTCCTTGCAGCTAAAAATGCATCAACCTCAGACCGAAGTGGAATTGAAGGCTGTGCGCCTGAACGTGTCACTGAAATTGCCGCGGCAGCATGGGCAAAACGAATGGCCTGCGCCATTGGTAAGCCTTCTAACTGCGCGGTAACTAACGCGCCGTTAAAGGTATCACCCGCCGCTGTCGTGTCGAGCGCCTGCACACGAAAACCGGGGATTAATTCACCTTTTCCCTGTTCACTGACCCAGACACCACGAGCGCCGAGGGTAATCAATACAGTTTTGATACCGTAAGCATGCAAAGCATCCGCCGCTTTCTGTGCATCGGCTTCTGTTTCTACCACAATGCCGGTTAATGCCTGCGCTTCGGTTTCATTGGGTGTGATCACATCGATCACCTGCAATAAAGATTCCGGTAACGCTTGAGCCGGTGCCGGATTGAGGATCACCTGCGTACCCGATTTTTGGGCGGTTTGTGCCGCTAATTCTACCGTGTTCAGCGGGCTCTCCAGTTGCATCAGCAACACATCGGCTTCACTAATTAACGATAAATGCGGCTGTAAACGCTCTGGTGTCAACTCAGCATTTGCCCCCGCAGAAATCCCGATACAATTTTCACCTTCGGCAGAAACCCAAATCATGGCAACACCGGTCGTTGTGCCTTCAACTGCCATCACCGCTTGGGTATCAATGCCATCAATCACAAACTGTTCTTTCATGCGGGCGCCAATATCATCACTGCCCACACAAGCAATAAACGCAATATCTGCACCGGTTCTTCCGGCTGCCACGGCCTGATTGGCCCCTTTGCCACCGTAAGCAATGTGATACCCGCTGCCAACCAGCGTCTCACCGGGTTTAGGAAAGCGAGGAACAGATAATACGTGATCGGCATTTACGCTGCCGAGAACAACCAGTTTTTTACTCATTTTCAGCTCCAATCAACTTCAGCCGCAATAAATGTTCATCTGAATAAACGTCTATTGGAATAAAAAAGTACCCGCACAAAGGCGGGTACTGGCTGACATTATTTAGACACCACTTTCAGTGGCACTGGAATGTTGGCGGGTACAGTTTGACCTTTCAGCACTTTGTCTGCGGTCTCAACCCCAATTGCCCCAATCTGATCAGGCTGTTGCGCTACCGTGGCGGCCATTTTGCCTTTCTGCACGGCTTTTACGCCATCGTCGGTGCCGTCAAAACCCACCACTAGCACCTTGTCTTTACCGGCAGCTTGTAGCGCACGCACCGCACCTAAAGCCATTTCATCATTTTGTGCAAAAACAGCCTGCACATCACCATGCCCTGACAGCAGGTTTTCCATAACATTCAGACCTTTAGTACGGTCGAAATCGGCCGGTTGGCTGGCCAGCATCTGGAAACCATGGGCATCAGCCGCTTGTTTGAATCCGGCGCCCCGATCTCGCGCAGCAGAGGTACCGGCGATCCCTTCCAATTGGATGATTTTGGCTTTTTCACCCAGTTTGGTCGCAATGAAATCACCCGCCATTTTCCCGCCCGCGATATTATCGGAAGCAATATGACTCACTACCGTGCCTTTGTTCGCACCACGGTCGAGCGTTAGTACCGGTAGTTTTGCTTTATTGGCCATTGCAATCGCGTTACCTACTGCATCCGAATCGGTCGGATTGATCAGCAGCACTTTTACCCCACGAACCGTTAAGTCTTCCACGTTAGCCAGCTCTTTCGCCGGGTCATTTTGTGAATCCAATACCAGCAGGTCATAACCCAAGGCTTTGGCTTTATGTTCCGCACCATCTTTTAAGGTGACAAAAAATGGGTTATTCAAGGTGGAAACCACCAGTGCCATGGTGTCTTTTGCCATAGCGGAAACGGATACTGAACTACTCAACACCACAGCAGAAACCAGAATTGCTAACTTTTTCATGTTCATAGCTTTGTTCCTCGATTCAGGGGTTATTTGCTGCTCTTGTGATCAATCAACACTGCCAGCAAAATCACTGTCGCTTTGACAATCATCTGGAAGTAAGAAGAGACATCGAGCAGGTTAAGCGCATTGTTTAAGAAGCCGATAATGAAAGCACCGATCAGGGTTCCCGAGATCCGTCCTTTACCACCAGCGAGACTGGTACCGCCCAGAACAACGGCAGCGATAGCATCCAGTTCATAGCCCGTGCCGGCGGTGGGTTGTGCGGATGACAAACGGGAGGTAACGATGATCCCGGCCAGCGCAGACAAGAAACCGCATGCGGCATAGACAATGATTTTGATCCGGTCAACATTAATACCGGAGAGACTGGTCGCCGCTTCATTACCACCTAAGGCATAAATGTAGCGACCAATACGAGTGTGATTGAGCAGATACCAGACGGTTGTGAACACCACCACCATCAACCAGACCGGCACCGGGATACCGAACAGATAACCAGTACCAAACCAGGCAAATGCATCGGATGCATCAGAAAAACCGGTACTGATCGGGCGGCCATCAGTGAAGACCAACGTTGCGCCACGCAGCAAGGTCATGGTGACTAAGGTGGCAATAAAGGCCTGCACACGGCCTTTGGCAATAATAACGCCACTGACGCCACCTAATAACGCGCCGGCCACTAACACCGCTGGCACCGTTAATAATATAGGCAGCTCTTTATCCAGCATGGTTGCCGCAAAAGCACCGCATAATGCCAGCACCGAACCGACCGACAGATCAATACCGGCAGTCAGGATCACCAGTGTCATGCCGACCGCCATGATGGCGTTCACTGATGTCTGGCGCAGAATATTCAGTAAATTATCGACCGTGAAAAAATTGGGATTTAAGACAGACACCACCGCAATCAGTATCAACAGTGCAATCAGTGCTTTTTGCTCTAACCACCATTGTTTACTGAACCAACGGGATGTATCAGAAGTAGATTTGGCGTTCATGGTTTGAGTGCTCATGCTGCTTGTTGTCCTTCTTTCTTACCGACGGCACAGGCCATCAGTCGTTCTTGCGTCGCGTCAGCGCGATCAAATTCACCGCATATTCGTCCTTCATGCATCACCAAGATCCGGTCACTCATGCCGAGAACCTCCGGCATTTCTGAAGAGACCAGAATGATGCTTAAGCCTTCCTGCTTAAATTGATTGATCAGTTGATAAATTTCTTTCTTGGCCCCCACATCCACACCGCGAGTGGGTTCATCTAAAATCAATACTTTAGGACGTGTCATCAGCCCTCGGGCAATCGCTACTTTTTGCTGATTACCACCCGATAACAGGCGGATTGGCTGCTGCATGCTCGGGGTTTTGATATTGAACAGACGAATAAAATCACTCACCGCCTGCTGTTCTGCCGCATGTTTGAGACCCCAGATTGAGCTGAAATAGTTGAGTGCCGTCAGTGTCATGTTCTCTTTGACCGACATGCCTAACACCAGCCCATCGCCTTTGCGGTCTTCCGAGATATACACAATGCCGTTATCCAGCGCATCTTGTGTTGAGTTGATGGTTAACGGTTCACCATCAAGCACCAGCTCACCTTCCGTTTTGGCATAAGCACCGTAAATCAGCTTCATCAATTCCGTGCGACCTGCGCCCATCAGGCCACAGACCCCCAGAATTTCACTGCCATGCAGCGAGAAAGAGGCCTCTTTGACACCAACACCGGAGAACTCGTTGACCTGCAGGCGCAACTCACCATGCGGGATCGTCAGCCGCGGATATTGTTCTTCCAGACGACGCCCGACCATCATTTCAATTAAGGCATCTTCATCCAGTGAAGCAACCGTGCGTTCCGCAATGAACTGGCCATCGCGTAACACAGTGACATCATCGCAAATCTCAAAAATCTCTTTTAAGCGATGGGAAATGTAAACAATGCCACGCCCCTCTGCTCGCAACTCGCGGATCACCGAAAACAACGCTTCTGTTTCGGTATCGGTCAGTGCATCGGTGGGTTCATCCATGATGATGACGCGGGAAGAGAAACTGAGTGCTTTGGCAATTTCCACCATCTGCTGGGTACCAATGGAAAGCTCGCCGACCAGCTTGCGGCTGGAGTGCGGTACTTTCAGGCGCGCCAATAATTTATCCGCTTCGTCATACATTTTTTTCCAGTCAATCCGACCTAATCGGGTAACAAACTCACGGCCCAAAAAGATGTTTTCCGCAATAGTCAGACCGGAAATCAGATTTAATTCCTGATGGATAATACTGATCCCAGCTTCTTGCGATTGTTTTGGTCCAGAGAACGAAACGTCCTGACCTTGGTAATGAATCGACCCAGCATCCTTGCTATAAATCCCGGTTAACACTTTCATCAGTGTTGATTTACCGGCACCGTTTTCGCCCAGTAACGCCATCACTCGACCGGGATAAACGCTCAGTGACGCCCCCGATAAAGCCTTCACGCCGGGAAACTGTTTATCGATGCTCTGCATCTGTAGCAAGGGCTGCATATGGCCTCCTAAAACACGACGCCAGAAACAAAAATCACATTCGCATACGGCGTACATTCCCCGGTTCTGACCACTGCTTTGCTGGTGTGTGTGGCTAACTTGAACTCTTCATGGCTGACATAATCGAAAATAATGGCTTTGTTTTGAATCTCAGCGATGTGTTGCAAATGTGCCAGTAATTCCGCATGTAAAGCCGGGCTCACTTCCGTGAACTCACGCGCCATGATCACACGCTCGATTTGCATCTCTTCCGTGATCGCGCGCACCACATCCATAAAACGCGGCACCCCCTGACTCACCGCCAAATCGATCCGTTCTGGCGCAGCAGGAATCGGTAACCCTGCATCACCGACCACCAGCTGATCGGTATGCCCCATCGTGGCGATAACATGAGATAAAGGTGCATTCAGCAAAGCATGTTTTTTCATGAGCCGGCTCTCCGGATAAGTAAACAGTAGAAATAAAATCAGCGAGGTCGTGTACTGCATAAACAGTCTTAGCCAGAACATCCTGCTTTTCCAGCCGCCTTATTTATAATTGTGATCACCATCGAAACGTTTCGATGAAGAGATTTAAGTGAATCGTATTTGTAAAAAGAGATAAACAAGAATAATGATTGAGGGAGGTTCAATGAAAAAACCCACAACACCTATCAGTGACTAAGCGGCGTTATGGGTCTGGTGTTGTCGTGCTGGCGAGGAAAAATACATTATAAAAAGGTGCAAATTAGTGACTTTAAGACATCTTCGGTTTATTAAAACACCACG
Organism: uncultured Tolumonas sp.; assembly: GCF_963676665.1. Taxonomy (NCBI): domain Bacteria; kingdom Pseudomonadati; phylum Pseudomonadota; class Gammaproteobacteria; order Aeromonadales; family Aeromonadaceae; genus Tolumonas; species uncultured Tolumonas sp. The sequence goes on along the minus strand of NZ_OY781378.1, from coordinate 326,258 downwards.
CCGGAGACAAAAATCACATTGGCATACGGCGTACATTCCCCGGTGCGCACCACCGCGCGAGTTAAATGCGTCATCTGCTTAAATTCGTCATGGCTGACATAATCGAAGCTGATGGTTCTGTCTTGTTCTTTCGCAATATGTTCCAGATGAGCGATCAGCTCAATATGCAACGCCGGGCTCACCTCGGCAAAGTCGTGTGCCATGATCACCCGTTCGATCTGCATCTCTGCCGTCACGGCCTGCACCACATCCATAAACTTCGGCACACCCCGGCTCACCGCCAAATCAATCCGCTCTGGCGCCGCCGGAATCGGTAAACCGGCATCACAAACCGCTAATTGATCAGTGTGGCCCATCGTGGCGATCACATGTGACAACGGCGCATTCAGCAAGACATGTTTTTTCATGAGTATTTCCCCGGCAAGATACAGAATCAATTGGCTTCGCAACTAAGCGTGTACCATCCAAAAATTTTGTTCTGTGATCCGCTGCAAAGGGTTTCACATCATCATTCCTGCCAGAATTTTTTTGCCAATTCGGCCTGACGCTCAGACTCTGTAATACCAATATCTTTCAACAGATGCGGCGACATTTCAGAAAGGTAATCACGCGTGCGCTTGTTTACATACCATCGCTTGCACACCAGCAGGTGGTTTTTTAGTTTTACTAATAGATAGTCATAAAAGGCAATAAAAAAACTCAGCGTTTTAGTGACTGATTTTGTATTATTAATCTGCATAGCCGCTTACTCCCTGCTGTTTATTACTCAGATGAGTAACAGCATAGGCAGTGGCAACTGTGCAGACAAACCAGATTAACTAAGCCAATCATAAGATAAACTTATATGTCGACTTTGTTCCACCGGTTGAAATCGCTGTATGTTTTAGATGTCGTGCTGCAAACCGGCTCTTTCAGCCTGGCGGCAGAAAAACTCTATATGACACAATCCGCCGTGAGCCAGCATATTAAGCAATTGGAAACAGATGTTGGGCCACTGTTTATCCGGCAGACCCGCGCGTTACAACCTACCGCACAGGCGGAGAATTTGCGGAATAATTTAAAAAAGGGCTTTTCCGAACTGGAATATGGCTGGAATCAGGCGACACAGCCGGATCAAAAAACACTGACCATTTCGGTATTACCCTCTTTTGCCAGCAATTGGTTGATCCCCCGGTTAGATCGGTTCAGTGAACAATATCCGGAGATCGAATTACACCTCTCGATGACCGAACAACAGGTTGATTTTGGCCGTTCGAATATTGATGCCGGGATCCGCTATGGTCAGGGCAATTACCCCGATCTCATCACCAAACATTTACTGGATGACTATATTTTCCCGGTCATGAATTGCAGTTATCAGCAGAACCTGACATTGGATGATTTGACTGAGCAGGTATTAATTCGAGATAACTCTGCTGACTATTTTAACTGGGAAGGCTGGCTGAAACTGGTCGGCAAACCCGAGCTGCAACCCAAACGTTATCTGACCATTTCTGATGGCAGTCTGATGATCAAAGCCGCTATGACCGGGCAAGGCATTGCCTTGGGCCGCAAAAGCCTGGTAATGGAGGAGTTAACATCTGGCATGTTATGTCAGCCATTTCCGCAGGAAATGAAAAGTCCGTTTGCTTATTATCTCGTAATGCCACCGCGTTCACGGGATCATAAAGAATTAAAATTGTTTATCCGATGGCTGATGGAAGAAATTAACTATTTTAAAAAGCTGTCATAACCACTCGTGCGTATCAACAAGACGCTCTCTTTGACTAAGAACCCAACAGACATGCTCACTGACACTGAAAATTTATTAAGTTTCTGGCAACAACAGCTGGAAAACTGGCTGGAACAACACCATACCGAAACCGATGGTGCGCATGATATTGCTCATTTTCGCCGGGTTTGGAAAACCGCGCGTGCATTGAATCAGGCAGAAGGTTCGCAAGGCGATGAGCTGGTGTTATTAACCGCCGCCTATCTGCACGATATTATCAGTCTGCCGAAAAACCACCCTGATCGGCACCTGAGCTCACGCCTTGCCGCCAAAGAAGCCGCGGTGATTTTACTGGAGTTGGGTTTTCCACAAGAAAAAATCAATGCGGTTGGTCATGCGATTGAAGCACATAGTTTTTCGGCAAATTTACCCACCGAAACTTGGGAAGCAAAATTATTGCAAGATGCTGATCGGATGGAAGCCTTAGGCGCTATTGGGTTGGCTCGCGTGTTTTATACGTCAGGCCGAATGGAACGGGAAATGTTTGATCCGTATGATCCATTAGCTAAACACCGTCAGTTAGACGATATGCAATTCGCGCTCGATCATTTTTTTGTGAAACTTTATAAAGTCGCCGACACCATGCAGACAGCAGCAGGAAGAAAAATGGCGGAACAACGCAGAAAATATCTAGAAGAGTATGTAATGCAGCTATTAACGGAACTGTAATTACCGTTATTGCTGATTGTTTATCTGTAAAAAACGCCCATAAAAAAACCTGCTTCGCAGCAGGTTTCTTCTTTCCAGATAAACTGGAGATTACGCATGCAAGATGCGCAACTATCAACTAGCGAATGGTAACATTCACAGCTGATGGGCCGCGTTGGCCTTCTTCGATGTCAAAAGATACAGCTTGACCTTCGATCAGAGTTTTGAAGCCAGTAGAAGCGATTGCAGAGAAGTGAACGAACACGTCTTTGCCACCGTTGTCTTGAGCCAGAAAACCAAAACCTTTAGTTTCGTTGAACCATTTAACTGAACCGTTAACTTTAGACATAACATTTCCTTAGAAATAAATTGGTGCCACAAAAGGCAATAATGGCCGGATTTATCTATCAATACTTATGAGGGGCACTAAGAAAATATTACTACAACGGCACAAACGGTAAGGTCAGGCAGGGGTCTTAACTTCAAAATGTCTGGCATAAATAGGTCTGATTTTGCAGGCCGGAGAAGATTAAAACATACGGGCCTGTTAATAGCGAGTTAATTCGGGAACTATTTTTGTTAAGAATAAAAAAGCCTGCACATCTTATGATGCGCAGGCTTTGATTTGATTCAATAATCAGGCTTTGGGTGCTGAAGAACGGATCAGGTAATCAAATGCGCCCAGTGAAGCTTTCGCGCCCTCACCCATCGCAATGATGATCTGTTTGTAAGGCACTATCGTCACATCACCGGCCGCGAACACACCTTCCATTGAGGTGTTACCGTGGGCACCAACAATGATCTCGCCGCGATTACTCAGTTCCACCGCACTGCCTTTCAGCCAATCGGTATTTGGCAATAAGCCAATCTGCACAAAGATCCCTTCCAGCTCAACCTTACGCGCTTCGTTAGTAACACGGTCGGTATAAGTCAGCGCAGAAACCTTGGTGCCATCGCCCAATACTTCTGTAGTCAACGCCGAGGTAATCACAGTGACGTTCGGCAAACTGTTCAACTTATTCTGCAGCACGGCATCCGCACGCAGTTTGCTGTCAAATTCCAGCAAAGTCACATGTGAAACAATACCTGCTAAGTCAATAGCCGCTTCCACACCCGAGTTACCGCCACCAATGACCGCAACACGTTTGCCTTTAAACAGCGGGCCATCACAATGCGGGCAGTAAGCGACACCTTTATTACGGTACTCTTTTTCACCCGGCACGTTCATTTCGCGCCAGCGGGCACCCGTTGCCAGGATCACGGACTTACTCTTCAGTACCGCACCACTTTGCAGGGTAACTTCCACATGATTTGCTTGACGTTCCAGCTTAGCGGCACGCTGCAAATTCATGATATCCACGTCATATTCTTTAACGTGTTGTTCAAGCGCGGTCGCCAGTTTCGGACCTTCAGTTTCTTTCACCGAAATGAAGTTTTCAATGCTCATGGTGTCGAGTACCTGACCACCGAAACGTTCTGCAACTACACCGGTACGAATGCCTTTACGGGCAGCATAAATTGCAGCTGCAGAACCAGCAGGGCCACCCCCCACGACCAATACATCAAACAATGCTTTGTCGTTAATTTTCGCCGCTTCACGCTCGGAAGCGCCGGTATCCAGCTTCGCAACGATCTCTTCAGCACTCATGCGGCCTTGGCCAAACACTGTGCCGTTCAGGAACACAGTTGGTACTGCCATGATCTGACGGGCGTTCACTTCATCTTGGAATAAAGCGCCATCGATCATGGTATGACGAATTCGTGGGTTAACCACTGACATCAGATTCAGTGCCTGCACAACATCCGGGCAGTTCTGACAGGTCAGCGAAATATAGGTTTCAAAGTTGTATTCGCCAGGCAAATTGCGGATCTGCTCCAGCAATTCAGCATCCGCTTTTGGTGGATGACCACCAACTTGCAACAATGCCAGCACCAGCGAGGTAAATTCGTGGCCCATCGGCAAACCAGCAAATGCAACGCCCATGTCTGAACCAATACGGTTTAAGGCAAAAGAAGGCTTGCGGGCAGTTGGGTCGGTCGATTGGCGTAGAGAAATCTTGTCAGATTGCTCAACAATATCGGCTAACAGTGACTGTAACTCGCGAGATGAATCACTGTCATCGGTGGACGCGATGATTTCGATCGGCTGAGTCACATTGGCCAGATAGCCTTTTAATTGAGTTTTTACATTTGCGTCTAACATAATGAGTCTCGTCTCGTGAATTAAAGCCAGAGAAAAAATTGCCGGGCTAACCCGGCAATTTTCAGTGCAAGATTAGATCTTACCAACCAAGTCGAAAGATGGAGACAGGGTGGCTGCACCTGGAGTCCATTTAGCTGGGCAAACTTCACCTGGGTGGTTCGCCACATATTGAGCAGCCTGAACTTTACGCAGCAGTTCTTTGGCATCACGGCCGATACCGTTGTCGTGCACTTCGCACAGCTTGATCTGGCCTTCCGGGTTGATAACAAAGGTACCACGCAGTGCCAGACCTTCTTCTTCGATCATCACGTCGAAGTTGCGGGTGATCGCGCCAGTTGGATCGCCAACCAGTGGGTACTGTACTTTACCGATAGTGTCAGAAGTGTCGTGCCATGCTTTGTGAGTGAAATGGGTGTCAGTAGAAACACCGTAGATTTCTACGCCCAGTTTCTGGAATTCTGCGTAGTTGTCAGCCAGGTCACCCAGTTCAGTTGGGCAAACAAACGTGAAGTCAGCTGGGTAGAAGAATACAACTGACCATTTGCCTTTCAGATCTTCCTGAGTCACAGGAACGAATTTGCCATTGTGGTAAGCGGTTGCTGCAAATGGTTTAACTTCAGTGTTAATCAAAGACATGAGTGTAGCTCCTTCGTTGGGTTATCTTATTCAGATTCGAGTGCATCGCATCTCGATGTATCTATACTGGCCCAAAAAAGTCTTTCTATCCAATAGTTGTGATCTATTTGTTTAATAGGTTTTACCTATGTAACAATTAAAATTTAAAAGTTTAACCTTTGAATCTGTGATTTTCCCCTATGAAAAAGCCTCCAAAAACGGAGGCTTTTCTGATCATAACGAGAAAATAAGACGAGTTAATCCACAATCTGAGATTCGGCTATGACCGGTTCCCCTTCATCTTCCTCTGCAAAGTACTCTTTCGTCAGTTTCAGAATAACCGGGCTCAGCAACAGCAACGAAATAAGATTAGGTATCGCCATCAGGCCATTTAATGCATCTGCCACCAACCAGGCAAAATCTAATTGAGAGATGGCACCAAAAGGTACGGCCACTACCCACAAAATACGGAATGGCAATACCGATTTAGTTCCCACCAAGTAAATCCAGCATTTTTCGCCATAATAGCTCCACCCTAAAATCGTGGTGAAGGCAAAGATCACCAGCGCAATGGTCAGTAATATCCCACCAAAGCCTGGCATCGCCGATTCAAATGCCGAAGCTGATAACGCGGCACCGCTTTGTCCATTACTCCACACACCAGAGCTGATAATAGCCAGTCCGGTAACTGAACAAACGATCAACGTATCGATGAAGGTTCCTAACATGCCAATTAAACCTGAACGGACCGCACTTTTAGTAGTGCCCGCAGCTTGTGCAATACCGGCAGTACCAAGGCCGGCTTCGTTAGAAAATACACCTCGCGCCACACCATAACGGATCGACATCAGCACTACCGAACCGGCGAAACCACCTGTCGCAGCAACCGGCGTAAAAGCATAAGTAAAGATCAGTGAAATCGTATGTGGAATTTCAGCGGCATTCACAATCAATACCACGATACCCGCAATGACATAGGTGACGCACATAAACGGTACCAGTGCTTCAGCTACTTTCCCGATGCGTTTCACACCGCCTAATGTCACCATGGCAACAATCACGGTAGTTACCACACCAGTGATCCAAGTTGGAACATGCAATGTGCTATCCAGCGCTTGCGCCATGCTGTTGACTTGCACCATGTTGCCGATGCCAAAACCCGCCAACCCGCCGAAGATAGCAAAGGCAGTGCCTAACCAGACCCAGCGTTTCCCCAGGCCGTTTTTAATGGCATACATCGGGCCGCCAATATGTTCACCACTCTTATCTTTTTCCCGATAATGCACAGCCAACAGCACTTCGGAATATTTGGTCGCCATACCAACCAGTGCCGTACACCACATCCAGAACAGTGCACCCGGCCCGCCCATGAAGATTGCTGTCGCGACCCCAGCTATATTCCCAGTGCCAACGGTGGCGGCTAAACAGGTCATCAATGCCTGAAACGGGCTGATTTCACCACTTTCATCGACATTGGTTGTCCGCCCGCGCCACAACAAACTAAAACCCGTACCTATTTTTCGCAGCGGCATCAATTTAAGCAGAAACATCAGAAACAGACCGGTACCTAAAATCAGCGCCAACATAGGCGCACCCCAGACTATTCCATCCAGACTATTAAAAGCATTGAGTAGGTATTCCATATGATTGAACTCCATTAATGAAAAGGATGCCACGTTACCTGCTTATTATTTTTACTCGTCTATGGTACTGCTATTTTTATGAATTAATAATTATTATCGATAAATCAGAGGGATAAATTAGGCCAACACCGAATGTGTCGGCCGAAACATAACTCTATTTTTAAGCCACTTCCGCTTTTGCTAGCTCCACGTAAATATCGCGCAACCGCAACGAGATTGGGCCCGGTTTGCCATCCCCCACTGGTTTGCCATCAATGCTGACCACCGGCCAGACAAAGGTGGTGGCTGAGCTGATAAACGCTTCTTTCGCGTGATAAGCTTCATCAGGGGTGAACAGGCGCTCTTCTACTTTGATACCGTCGCGGGCTGCCAGTACCAACAGTGCTTTACGGGTAATACCATGCAAAATGTCGTTACTTAATGGGCGCGTTACGATGGTGTTATCCGCCAGCACAATATAAGCATTGCTCGAGCTGCCTTCGGTGATAAAGCCGTTTTCTACCAGGAATGCATCATCGGCATCATTGGCATGGGCATACTCTTTCGCCAGACACGGGGCCAGCAAACCAACGGTTTTGATATCACGGCGGTGCCAGCGGATATCCGGCATAGTGACGACTTTGATACCGGTTTGCACTTTCGGGCTGTCGATCACCGGGCGTGATTGAGTAAACAGCACCAGCGTCGGTTTTACTTCCGCAGAAGGAAACGCAAAATCACGATCACCGGCATTACCACGGCTGATCTGCAGATAAATGCCGCCTTCCACCAGATTGTTCTTTTTGATCAACTCTTCATGGATGGTTTTCAACTGCGCTGCGGAAACCGGCATCGCCAGCGATAATTCACGGCAAGAACGCTGCAAACGTTCCAAGTGACCCGCAAATTCCACCAGCTTGCCGTTTAATACTGCCGTGACTTCATACACCGCATCAGCAAACAGAAAACCGCGATCGAATACCGAGATTTTTGCCTCTTTCTCGTCAACATACTGACCATCAACATACACAATGCGACTCATGGCCGACTCCTTAATATTCAATTTAATTTAGCCCCACAATGCCGCATCGGGTGCATGCATCAGGTTGCCGGAATAATCAAAACCGGGTTCGCGATCTTTTTGCAGCAACAATGGGCCATCCAGATCGACCACTTGTGCGCCTTGCGCCACCACAAATGCCGGCGCCATGGCCAATGAAGAGGCCAACATGCAACCGACCATGATCTTCATACCAGCGGCTTCCGCTTGCTTACGCAATTCCAGTGCTTCGGTCAGACCGCCGGTTTTATCCAGCTTGATGTTGATCATGTCATAGCGCCCCACCAATTCATGCAAGGTGGAACTGTCGTGACAAGACTCATCGGCACAGATCGGGATCGGGCGTGGTAATGTTGCCAGAATCGCATCGTTGCCAGCCGGCAGCGGCTGTTCAATCATCTCAACACCGAGCTTCTGCAATTCAGGGATCAGCTCACGATAGATCTGCTCGTTCCAACCTTCATTGGCATCAACAATTATTCGCGCCGCCGGAGAACCTTTACGCACCGCAGCAACACGGTCGAGATCGCCAGCACCGGCCAACTTCAATTTTAATAAGGGGCGGAATGCATTTTCTTCTGCAGCACGCTGCATGTTTTCCGGTGTATCCAGCGACAAGGTATACGCCGTCAATAAGGCGTCTGGCGCCGGTTTATTCAGGCGCTGCCAAATGCGCTGGCGATGCTTTTTGCTTTCCAGATCCCAGAATGCGCAGTCAAGGGCATTGCGTGCCGCACCCGCCACCATGGCTGATTGCAGACCTTCGCGATCTAAACCCTCGCGAATAGCCGGGATCAGCGTTTCGATCTGAGCAATAACACCTTGTACCGATTCACTGTAACGCGCATACGGCACACATTCGCCACGCCCCGTCACACCGTCTTGCGTGAGTTCCACCACCACCACATCGGCGGCAGTCTTGCTGCCGCGCGAGATGGTGAATGAGCCTCGGATCGGCCAGCTTTCGCTAAATACCCGGATTTCCATACTCATTCCACCCTAGCGAATTACAGTTGATCGACGATGCGGCCCATACCCTGACGGAATGGATCAACCGTTGGCAGACCGTATTTCTCTTCGATATCCGCCATCAGTGCAATTGCCTCTTTTTCAGACAATTTAGCCGTGTTGACAGAGATACCCACGAAACGGGCATTTGGGTTAGTCAGTTTCGCCATCGCCAGATTCAGCGCCATGCACTCGCCCAGATCAACGATTGGGTAATCAACGCCACGCATGGTGGTACGAGTTGGTTCGTGACACAGCACCAGTGCATCAGCTTGTGCACCGTGAATGATACCGGTAGTAACACCCGCAAATGATGGGTGGAACAGAGAACCCTGACCTTCGATCACATCCCAGTGATCCGCATCGTTAGCGGGTGCCAGCACTTCGACAGCACCGGCAACGAAGTCAGACACCACGGCATCAATGCTGACACCAGCACCGCTGATCAGAATACCGGTCTGGCCAGTGGCACGGAAAGTGGCTTTCATACCGCGTTCCAGCATCTCTTTTTCAATCGCCAGAGCGGTGTACATTTTGCCGCAAGAGCAATCGGTGCCCACAGGCAACAAACGTTTACCTGCACGTTTTTTACCGTTGGCGACTGGGAAAGTCTGAGTTGGATGACGCACGTCAAACAGTTTACGACCCAGCTTGTCAGCCAGTGTTTTAATTTCTGGTACATCAGTCAATTTATTATGCAGACCAGAGGCCAGATCCATACCCGCTTCCAGCGCTTCCGTCAGCACAGAGATCCATTTGTCAGAGATGATGCCACCCCGGTTTGCCACACCAATGACCAGTGTTTTGGCACCAGCAGCTTTCGCGGCAGCGATATCCATATCCGGGAGGTCGCAATCGGCATGGCAATCTTCCATGCGGAATTGGCCAACACAGTATTCTGGATGCCATTGCTTAATACCAATCGCCACTTTAGCAGCCAGAATGTCATGTGCATCGCCTAAAAACAGCAGGTAAGGTTTTTGAATTTCCATATTTATCATCCTCAACAAAAAGATTATCAACTGATAGAGCGATACCACACCAACCGATATATCGCTGGCAAAAAACAGGGTTTGTTTTTGTTGAGATGATAATAATTACATAAAAACAATATTGTCAATTAATGACAAATTACGAGATATAAAACTAACAAAACAAGACAAATATAGATTAATAATCTAAATTTTTTATAAAAAAAGAAACATAAAACTAAATAAAATTCATTTTTTTATTAATTGCAGTTTTTTATAGGCCATAATTTTGATAAATCAATTCATCTAATTGATTTATATACGATTTTAAAAATTAGAGACTTTGATGATTTTTACTGTTTTTTTGAACCAGAAGAGTGCAGTTGAATGATTTAAGATCGCCAAAATGAAGCATTTTTAAAGTTAAAACGTGTAGTAAAAAAGTAAGAATTAAGCAGATATGCTGAGTAATAACTGTTTTTTGAAATAATTATCTTAAAAACTACCCGCAGCAATTCACAACCAACTTAAAATTGTTTATTTTGCAAATATAAAGCATAACAAGCTATTAATAACAAAAATAAAGGTCAATTTGACAGGTAAAATACAAAACTGTAAGCATATACCACCATAGAAAACACAAATTACCGTTAGCCCTTATCTAAGGTGGTCATCATGTTAACTGCAAAGGCTGAAATTGATCTGAATGCCTTACAACATAACTTCAATGTCATAAAGCAACTCAGCCCACGCAGTAAGATTGTTGCGGTTGTGAAAGGCAATGCCTACGGTCATTGTGCAACGACGGTAGCCAAAACTTTGTCTGCCGCCGATGCCTTTGCCGTTGCCCGCATTGAAGAGGCTGTCGTTTTGCGCCAAGCGGGGATCACCCAGCCCATTATCTTGTTGGAAGGTTGTTTCTGCGCCGACGATTTGCACACCGCTGCGCAATCTCAGTTTCAGCCGGTGGTACATCATGCCGGACAATTAGCCGATATTCTTGCAACCTCGTTAGCCAGCCCGTTGAAAGTCTGGTTAAAAATCGACACCGGCATGCATCGCATCGGCATCTACCCGGAACAAGTGGCGCATTATGTCAGTCAGTTGACACACTCGGCGAATGTCATGGGTGATGTGGGTTTTGTCAGCCATTTTTATCAAGCTGACGAGTTATCATCAGCCACCACACTCGAGCAGTTAACCCGCTTTGTTGCAGCAACAGCGCCCTTCCCCGGTGAAAAAAGCCTGTCAAACTCCGCTGGCGTCTTATATTGGTCAGATGCCCATTTCGACTGGGTACGCCCCGGTATTGCGTTATACGGCATCTCACCACGCGCGGAAAGCAATGGCATCGATGAAGGTTTGTTACCTGTCATGACGCTGAAAAGTAAGTTAATTTCCGTGCGTGAACACAAAGCCGGTGAAACCATTGGTTATGGCGGACATTGGATCGCAGAACGAGACACCCGTATCGGCGTCGTCGCGATGGGTTATGGCGATGGTTATCCGCGTATGGCACCGGCCGGAACACCCGTTTTAGTGAATGGTCGCAAAGTCGCGCTGGTTGGTCGTGTATCGATGGACATGATGACGGTTGATCTCGGCCCAGAGAGCCACGATCAGGCCGGTGATGAAGTGACATTATGGGGCAATGGCCTGCCAGCTGAAGAGGTGGCGCGGCATATCGGCACCATTGCCTATGAGCTGGTGATTAAAATCACTAACCGTGTAGAACGCCAGTTCTTATAAACAAGTAGAACGTCAGTTCTTATCAACCCAACACGTTGGATAACAACATCATGACCATGCTAACCCGACTGCAACCATCACGCCTGTGGACTTTCTTCGCACAGATCTGCCAGATCCCGCACCCATCCAAACAAGAGCAGACCTTAAGTGACTGGATAGCGTCATTGGTGGCTACGCAAAAGCTCAGTTTAAAAAGTGATGCCAAAGGCAATTTGCTGATCAGTAAAGCGGCAACAGCCGGCATGGAACAACGCCAGTCAGTGATTTTGCAGGCACATCTCGACATGGTGCCGCAGGCCAGTAACGGCCATGACTTTTCCTGCGATCCCATCCAGCCCTATATTGATGGCAACTGGGTGCGTGCCAAAGGTACCACACTGGGTGCCGATAATGGCATCGGCGTCGCAGCCTGTCTGGCGGTATTAACCGACCCCAGCCTGAAACACGGGCCGTTGGAAGTGCTGTTTACCGTCGATGAAGAAGCCGGTATGGGTGGTGCATTTGCGCTGCAACCTGACTGGCTGCAAGGTAAAATTCTGATCAACACCGATGCCGAACAAGATGGCGATATCTACATGGGCTGCGCCGGCGGCTTAGAAGCAAAACTTTGTTTTGAACTGACCTTTGAACCCAACCCAGCGGATTATCAAACCTATCAACTGCAGCTTACCGGTTTACGGGGTGGGCATTCCGGCCTTGATATTCATGAAGGTCGCGGCAATGCCAATCAGTTGTTGTGCCGCACTTTATTCCGCTATGCAACAAGCATTACCGATCCGAATAAATGCTCTGAATGGCGGCACCTTGCGGAATGCCATACCACGGGAAGCCTCTGCGCTGGTTTCAATTCCAACTGAAAAACAACACGAATTGACGATGTGGCTGGCACAAGAAGCACCGCGACTGACAAAAGAGTTTCAACACAGTGACACCGGTTTACAGCTTGTTGTTGCTCATGCGCCATCCGCAGAACTTGTGTTAACACAAATTTGTCAGCAACAACTGTTAGCCGGATTAGTCGCCCTGCCCAATGGTGTGATCAGCATGAGCCACGCCGTCAAAGGGGTAGTGGAAACCTCCACCAATATGGGGATCATTAAGACTGAAGGCACAACATTAACCGCGATTTCATTTGTGCGTTCTCTCACCGATGAAGGGCGTTGGCATCTGCGTTCCAGCTTTTCGGCAATCGCCAATTTAAGTGGCGCACAGTGTCTGTTTTCCGGCGATTATTCCGGTTGGGCACCAGAACCAAATTCACCCATCATGCAGATCACACAACAACAACATCAGCGCTTATTTGGCTGTAAAGCCAATATCATGGTGATCCACGCCGGGTTGGAATGTGGTCTGTTTAAAAAAGCCTATCCGGATTTAGATATGGTTTCGATCGGTCCGACCATCAAAGGAGCACATTCACCGGAGGAACGGGTTTCCATTCCTTCGGTGGAACGTTTCTGGCAATTACTGACCGCCACGCTGGCGGCAATCCCAACAGAAGAGCGAGCGCTGAACTAACGATCAACGCACTAGCGCCAGTTCGTTGGGGCGCAGATCAAACAGCAGCACTTCCGCCGCGACACCATGTTGCAAGGTGAGGTGCTGCTCTTGTCTGATCCGGGCACCGTCACCCGCAGATAGCTGCTGACCATTGATCTCGATGCTGCCACGCGCAACATGCACGTAAGCATAACGATTGTCTGGCAAGGTGAAAGTCTGCGTTTCATCACCGTCAAATAACCCGGCATACACACGCACATCCTGATATACCGACAGTGAACCCACTTCCCCTTCCGGTGAAATAATCAAGCGTAACTGGCCACGTTTTTCCGCATCCGCAAAATGTTGCTGCTGATAACGTGGAGTCACGCCTTTACGATTGGGCACGATCCAGATCTGTAAAAAATGCACCAACTCTTCACGGGAAGGGTTGTATTCACTGTGGCGGATGCCGGAACCGGCACTCATCATCTGTACATCGCCTGGACGGATCACCGAACCCGTACCCATCGAATCTTTATGCTCCAACGCCCCTTCCAGCACATAGGAAAAGATCTCCATATCACGGTGGCCGTGCGTATCAAAACCTTTACCTTGCTTGACCTGATCGTCGTTGATCACCAGCAGATCGGAAAAACCAAGCTGCTGCGGATCGTAATAATTACCAAAGGAAAAACTGTGTTTTGACAGTAACCAACCAAAATTGGCATGGCCTCGATCGGATGACGCTCTGACTTCCAACATATACGTAACTCCTCTGATAACAATCACGACGAAAAACGACTTAAAAGTATGCTGAGTGGCTCAGCATTACCTAAAAACGTTATGATTTAGCAACGTTGGTTTTATCTAAACTCAACGCACCACTGCCATGCACCACCACATACAACAGACCGCCCATCATCGAAATATTTTTCATGAAGTGGATCATTTGGTTTTGCACTTGTTCAACCGGTGCCGTCCAATAAGCATGGAAGATAAACGCGGCCATCGCGGTAAAAATAAACATTGCGGCTGCGGCCCAGCGCGCTTTCCAGCCCACAATCACCATCAAACCACCGCCCAACTCAACAACAATCGCCGCGATAGCCGCTAACTGTGGCAGTGGCAGGCCTTGACTGGCAATGTAACCGACGGTGCCGGCAAAACCCGTGATCTTGCCAAAACCTGACATGACAAAAATCAGCGCAATCAAAATACGGCCGACCAGTGGTCCGAAACGGTTAATGATCTGCATTGTGGATCTCCTCATTTAAATGGAATAGGTGATGAACAAATTTCAAACACAGGTTGGTGTTGTTGAGCGAACTATAGTCTTTTAGATTGATGCCAAATAGAGGACAATTGCGAAATATTAATTGCTGGAATAGCAACAATGAATCGACTCGACGCCATGCACTTATTTGTCCGCATCGTAGAATCCGGTAGTTTCACGGCCGTTGCCGAACAAATGGGCTTAGCCCGTTCCGTCGTCACACGACAGATCGCTGCGCTGGAAGCACATCTTGGCGTGAAATTAATGGTGCGTAATACCCGACGCCTGTCGCTGACATCCGCTGGCAGCGCCTATCTGGAAAAATGTCGGGTCATTCTTGATTTGGTTGATGCCGCTGAAGCCAGTGTGATGGAAGAGCGTCTGACACCAAGAGGTAATGTCCGCATCGGTTTACCGCTCAGTTTTGGTTTAAAAGTGCTTTCGCCGCTGTTGCTGGAGTTTTCCACCTTATATCCAGACATTAATTTGGAACTCGATTTTGATGATCGTCGGATGAACCTGATTGAAGAGGGCATGGCTCTCTCTATCCGTATTGCCGGACAACTGGAACCCGGCGACATCGTACGTAAACTCAGCTCATGTAAACTACTAACCATTGCCTCTCCAGATTATCTGCAAAAACATGGCAGACCGACACATCCATCAGAACTCATCCATCACGATTGTCTGGGTTATACACTCACCGCCAACGGCGCAAGCTGGACCTATCTGATCGATGGCCGCTATGAAACGGTTTATATCAACTGTCGGATCAAAGCCAATAACGGCGATGCACTGACGGAAGCGGTGGCAAAAGGCTTAGGCATCGCACGGCAACCCGATTTCATCGTAAATGATTATCTGGCCAGTGGCGCGGTTGAAAGTATATTGGATGAGTTTACGACACCGGATTTAGGCATTTACGCGATCCTGCCGAGTAACCGTTATGTGCCACATCGGGTGCGGGTGTTACTTGATTTTCTGGCTAATCAGTTGGATAAAAAAAAGCGCTGAAATCTCAGCGCTTTTTTCATATCCAATCAGACGATTACAGTGATTTGATGGTTTCTTGCTGTTCTTTGAGTTTGGTCAGCTGACTTTGATAATCGGTCAGTTTTTCACGCTCTTTGGCAATCACTGCTTCCGGCGCTTTGGCAACGAACGCTTCGTTACCCAGCTTGCCTTCAATGCGGCCACACTCTTTTTCCAGCTTCTCGACTTCTTTCGCCAGACGCGCCAATTCTGCGTCTTTGTCGATGAGGCCCGCCATCGGAATCAACAGCTCGGTGTTACCGATCAGTTTCTTCACGGATAAAGGTTCTGCGTCAGCAACCGCCAGCACAGTGATGCTTTCCAGCTTAGCCAATGATTTCAGGAACGCTTCGTTGTCTGCCGCGCGTTGGCTGTCAACTGCATCGGCTTTCAGCAACACGGTCAGCGGCACGCTTGGCGCGACGTTCATCTCGGCACGAATGTTACGCACGCTGACAATGAACTGTTTCACCCATTCCTGATCCGCCAACGCAGCTTCATCCAATTTCGCGGCATCAAACTCTGGGTAAGCCTGCAGCATCAATGTATCAGCATGAATGCCCGCCAGTGGAGCCACAGATTTCCAAATTGACTCGGTCATGAACGGCATGATTGGGTGCGCCAGACGCAGCAGGCTTTCCAACACAGTCACCAGTGTATGACGCGTGGCACGCTGCTCGGCTTCACTACCCTGCCACAATACCGGTTTGGTCAGCTCCAAATACCAGTCACAGAACTGGTTCCAGATAAATTCATACAACACACCCGCCGCTTGGTCGAAGCGGTAGGTATCCATCGCATGACGCAGCTCTTGAATGGTCAACTGCAACTGTGAGGTGATCCAGCGATCCGCCAGGCTGAACTGCATGTCACCACCCGCAAAACCGCAATCCTGCTCTTCGGTGTTCATCAGCACATAACGGCTGGCATTCCACAGCTTGTTACAGAAGTTACGGTAACCATCCAGACGTTTCATGTCCCAGTTGATATCACGACCAGTGGATGCCAGAGCGGCCAGCGTGAAACGCAATGCATCGGTGCCGTGTGCTTCAATGCCTTCCGGGAACTGCTTCTCGGTGCGTTTGCCGATCTTCTCCGCCAGTTGTGGCTGCATCATGTTGCCGGTGCGTTTTTCCAGCAATTCCGGCAATGAGATACCGTCGATCATATCCAGTGGGTCAAGCACGTTGCCCTTGGATTTCGACATCTTCTGGCCTTCTTCGTCACGAATCAGACCTGTCACATACACCGTCTTAAACGGAACTTGTGGCGTGCCATCTTCGTTTTTCACGAAGTGCATGGTCATCATGATCATGCGGGCAACCCAGAAGAAAATGATGTCAAAGCCAGTCACCAACACATCTGTCGGGTGGAACATTTCCAACTCAGGTGTTTTTTCCGGCCAGCCCAGGGTCGAGAAAGTCCACAATGCCGAGCTGAACCAGGTGTCCAATACGTCATCATCCTGACGCAGCGCGACATCTGCTGCCAGCGCGTAGTTAGCACGCACTTCCGTTTCATTACGGCCCACATACACGTTACCGTTGTTGTCATACCAAGCTGGAATACGGTGACCCCACCACAGCTGACGCGAGATACACCAGTCCTGAATATCACGCATCCAAGAGAAGTACATGTTTTCATACTGTTTTGGCACGAACTGAATACGGCCATCTTCCACCGCTTCAATCGCCGGTTTCGCCAGCACATCGGCACGCACATACCACTGGTCGGTCAGCATCGGTTCGATAGGCACACCACCGCGGTCACCGTAAGGCTGCTGTAAGACGTGATCTTTGATCTCGTCCATCAGACCTTTAGCTTCGAGTGCTGCGATGATCGCTTTACGCGCCGCATAACGCTCAAGCCCCGCAAATTCAGCAGGCAATGCCGCCGGATATACATCGCTTGGGTTGCCTTTGCTGTCATACACTTCCGCTTCCGCACGAATGTGTGCATCCAGCGTGAAGATGTTGATCATCGGCAGGTGTTGACGTTTACCAACTTCGTTATCGTTGAAATCGTGCGCAGGCGTGATCTTCACACAACCGGTGCCTTTTTCCATGTCGGCATGTTCATCAGCCACGATTGGAATACGACGGCCCACCAGCGGCAGCTCGATAAACTTACCGATCAGCGCCTTGTAACGCGGATCTTCCGGGTTCACCGCCACCGCCGTGTCACCCAGCATGGTTTCCGGACGGGTGGTCGCTACGATCAGGTAATCGTTGCCTTCGGCAGTTTTTTCGCCATCGGCCAGCGGATAACGCAGATGCCACATGTGGCCTTTAACTTCTTTGTTTTCTACTTCCAGATCAGAGATCGCCGTGTGCAGTTTCGGATCCCAGTTCACCAGACGTTTCCCGCGATAGATCAGATCTTGTTCATACAGACGCACAAACACTTCCTGCACCGCGTGTGACAGCGCTGGATCCATGGTGAACGCTTCTCGATCCCAATCCACAGAGGCGCCTAAACGACGCATTTGACGGGTGATGGTGCCACCGGATTCTTCTTTCCATTGCCAGATCTTGTCGATGAAGGCATTACGACCATAATCGTGGCGCGTCTTGCCCTCTTCGGCAGCGATCTTACGTTCCACCACCATCTGGGTCGCAATCCCGGCATGGTCAGTACCCGCCTGCCACAAGGTATTTTTGCCCAACATACGCTGATAACGGATCAGCGAATCCATGATAGTCTGCTGGAATGCATGACCCATGTGCAGGCTGCCCGTCACGTTGGGCGGCGGGATCACGATACAGTAGCTACCATTGCTGGTGTCGCCACTTGGTTTAAAATAGCCCTGTTCTTCCCAGTGCTGATACATCGCCTGTTCAATGGCGTTTGGATTAAACGTCTTTTCCATCTGTCTTCATCTGTCTTATGGGAGTGTCGGTGCAGGCACCGTCTCCAGCGTGAAACCCAGCGCCCGATATTGCTTATAGCGGTCGCGCGCCTGTTGTTTTTGTGATTCGTCCGCAGGAACGAAATCAATGATCTGAGCAAAACGATTGGCAAATGCCGGAATGCTATCGGCCAAATTGATGAGCACCTGTCGACTGCGCTTTGGCATACCGGTGCCAATCTCAACAGGGGCTTGTGTCACCGTAGCCTCATCAGAGAGACCATGTGGCACAAAACTATTCGGATCTTGCTGCCACAGCATTTCATCTAACTGCTCAGCCTGTTCTTGGGTCTGTGCCAATAAAAACAGCGTTTGATTCTGACGAAATCGTGTTGTCGTTAACTGGCAAGCTAACACCGCCACCGCGTGGCTTAAACCATCGTTCAGCGGCGTGGTCGCAGTATCATCCGGCAGTAAATAAAAAGTGACATGTGGCATGCAGTAAAAGGGCATGACCGCCCTATCCTATTTTCAGCTTAATGGATCGACTGTGTTAATCGTCGACTTCTACGCCAGCGCGGTTCAACAAGAACTGCGTCAGCAATGGCACCGGACGTCCGGTCGAACCTTTCTCTTTACCCGATTTCCAGGCCGTTCCGGCAATATCCAGATGCGCCCAGTTATATTTTTTCGTGAAACGACTCAGGAATGCGCCTGCAGTAATGGCACCAGCCGGACGACCGCCGGTGTTTACCATATCGGCAAACGGACTTTCGATCTGTTCCTGATATTCATCCCACAGCGGTAACCGCCACGCTTTGTCGCCTGACAATTCCGATGCGTTCAGCAGCTCATGCGCCAGCGGGTTATGGTTCGACATCAAACCACTGGCATGACTACCGAGCGCAATCACGCAAGCGCCGGTTAGCGTCGCGATATCAATCACCGATTCCGGCTCAAAGCGTTCTACATAGGTTAGAACGTCACACAATACCAGACGCCCTTCCGCATCGGTATTTAATACTTCAATGGTTTGGCCTGACATTGAGGTCAGAATATCGCCGGGCCGGTAGGCTTTACCGTCTGGCATATTCTCCGCACCCGCCAACACCCCGATCACATTGATCGGCGGTTTCAGCTCAGCCAGTGCCGTCATGGTGCCTAATACCGAGGCCGCACCGCCCATGTCGTATTTCATCTCATCCATGCCATCAGCCGGTTTGATCGAAATACCGCCGGAGTCGAATGTCAGCCCTTTTCCCACAAATACCAATGGTTTGGCATCCGGATGGCCTTTATATTCCATCACCGACATCATGGCTTCGTTAGACGAACCACGCGCGACTGCCAGATAAGCATTCATGCCTAATTCGGCCATTTGCTGCTCGCCAATCACCTTAGTAGTGATGTATTGGCTGCTATCGGCCAGACGGCGCGCCTGTGATGCCAAATAGGCTGGTGTACAAATATTAGGCGGCATATTGGCAACATCACGGCAAATTTTCATACCGTTCGACACGGCTAAACCATGCGCAATCGCTTTTTCACCAATCGACAGCTCACGACGCGTTGCTACGTTAAACACCAGTTTACGCAGCGGACGGCGCAATTCCGCCTTATTCGTCTTAAATTGATCAAACGTATACAGACTGTTTTGCGCAGTTTCGACCGCTTGTCTTACTTTCCAGTAAGCATCCCGTCCTTTGACATGTAATTCTGTCAAAAAGCAGACCGCTTCCATCGATCCGGTTTCATTCAGTGTGCTGATAGTTTTTTGAATGATCTGTTTGAACTGACGCTCATCCAGCTCACGCTCTTTACCACACCCCACCAGCAACACCCGTTCACTCAACACCCCGGGAACCTGATGCAGCAACAACATCTGGCCGGTTTTACCCTCCAGATCACCACGACGCAACAACGAACTCAGATAACCATCGCTGACGCGATCCAGTTGCTCCGCCACCGCAGATAACCGACGTGGTTCGAATACACCGACCACGATACAGGCACTGCGCTGCTTCTCCGGGCTGCCGCTTTTAACGCCGAATTCCATGAGGACTCCTTGCTACTAAAGACAAAGCCCACCGATTGGTCGATAATAGAGGCCGACCCACCCGTTCAGGATGAACAGGTTCGGTACGCAAAACATCATAAAATGGAATTAAGGCAACTATTTTTTAGCGATTCGCCAGTAATTACAAGTTTTCCCGAGGCCTGCGTGATAGTTTTCCGTTATATATTTAAAGAAACACTCAAAACGCAGCTTTCAATCCTGCTGATCCTGCTACTGATTTTTACCAGTCAGCAATTCATCCGCACGTTATCGAAAGCTGCTGATGGTTCCATTCCAGTGTCATTGATTGGTCAATTGATGCTGCTCAACATTCCATACATGGGTTTATTGCTATTACCCATCAGTTTATTTATCGCCATTTTGTTTGCACATGGCCGCTTATATGCCGACAGTGAAATGACGGTATTACGCGCGATCGGTGTCGGCCCTGGCTATATCATGAAAGTCAGCCTGGTGCTGGCCTTCCTGACGACGGCCGTTGCCGTGACTAACACCATGTGGCTGGCGCCAATGGCGCGGGAAAAACAGAGCCAACTGTTGGATGAAGCAAAATCAGATCCATTGGCAGTACCACTGGAAAGTGGTCGGTTTCTCAGCCTCGATGATGGCAAACTCGTCGCTTATGTCGAAGATGTGCAGAAAAGCGGCCGCAGTCTGCAGCGGATATTCCTGTTGCAACACAGCGATAAGCCTGAAGAAGCCGCCATTATTGTAGCCAGTGATGGCAACCTGACCACGGATGAGAAAGGGATACCGTGGGTGACATTAAACAATGGCAAACGTTACGCGGGTACTCCGCCTACAACCGAATTTAGCGTTGCGGAATTTACGCAATACAAAGCTCAGATCCAGCGTAAAGACATTGAACCGTCGAGTCGTAAATCCGGCGCCATTCCATCGCAACAGCTCTATCACAGCACAGATACGAAAGAAATTGCCGAATGGCAGTGGCGCATCGCCTTACCGTTATCGATTCCAATCTTAACGTTAATTGCCGTGCCTATGGCGATGGTGAATCCACGCCAAGGCCGTTACGCCAAACTGCTGCCTGCGGTTTTGCTCTATCTCAGTTATTTCTTGTTACTCAGTGCTGGTGAATCTGCGGTAGAAAAAGGACAACTTCCTGCTATGCCAGGTTTATATCTTCAGCCCTTGTTATTTACGCTGTTCTTGGCTGTGCCGATGAACTTTGCCAATACGCGCTTATGGCAACGTATCCGCTTGTTTTGGCATAAGGAGAAATGCTGATGTTTGGTATTCTCGATCGTTACATCGGGCGCACCATACTGCTCGCTATAATGATGTGTACTGTCACGCTGGTAGGCCTGTCTTCGTTAATCAAATTTGTTGATCAATTACAGCGGGTGGGTGAAGGTAATTACACCACGATGAGCGCCATCTTGCGGGTGATATATGTCACCCCCAGTGACATTGTGCTGTTTTTCCCTATGGCAGCACTTTTAGGCGGCGTAATTGGCCTGGGCCAACTGGCCAGCAGCAGTGAATTGGTGGTTCTGCAAGCGACCGGTTTATCGCGTACCCGTATTGTCTTATCCGCATTAAAGACCGTTATTCCAGCCATGTTTTTGGTTATGTTATTAGGTGAATATGTGGCACCACTCGGTGAGCAAAAAGCTCATGATCTGAAAACCATGGCACTAACCGGTGGTAAAATTAGCGCGTCAACTTATGGTGTGTGGATCAAAGAAGGCAACCGCTTTATCAGTATAGGTGCACTATTTCGTGATGGCAGTCTGCATGATCTGACGATGTACCGGTTTAACGATAATGGGGAATTACAGGAAGTCGTTCGGTCACCACAAGCCAATTATAAAGAACAACTATGGCATCTAAAGGATGCGGTGATAACGCAACTGCAGAATAAACAACAAATTCAGTTCAGCCATCCGACGGATTGGACATGGCAAACGAATTTGACGCCTGACAAGCTGGGCGTGGTATCCGTATCACCAGATGAGTTGTCTGCACAGGGTTTGTATAACTACATCAGTTATATGAAAAGTAACGGTCAACAAGTTAATGATTATGAACTGGAGTTCTGGCGGAAATTGTTAGCACCACTCGGTGTGATTGCCATGCTGCTGCTGGCTGCTTCGACCATTTTCGGCCCGCTACGCTCGGTCAGTATGGGTGCCCGATTGATCTCCGGCGTAATGATGGGGTTTGCCTTTTTTGTGGTGAATCAGGTGTTAGGGCCATTTAGTCTCGTTTATGACGTGCCACCATTACTGGGAGCCAGTATCCCTAGTCTGTTGTTTATGGGTATCGCCCTTTATATGCTCCGGCGCCGAACCTAAGCATGTAAGATAATTTATACCCAAAGTAATTGGAATTGCAGCA
This sequence comes from uncultured Tolumonas sp., assembly GCF_963676665.1. Lineage (NCBI taxonomy): Bacteria > Pseudomonadati > Pseudomonadota > Gammaproteobacteria > Aeromonadales > Aeromonadaceae > Tolumonas > uncultured Tolumonas sp. The sequence continues at coordinate 303,538 of NZ_OY781378.1, read as the reverse complement.
AGGCGACAAGTGAGCGAATCCCCATGAGCATAGAGATGCTATGTGATTGGGGTGAGTGAACGCTGTCAACGATGCTGCAACTTCAAGTACGAAGGGTATAGGCGTCTGTCAGCACAGACTCCTTATAATTTTAACGACCTGCTGCAGGTGAAGTAACGACCGTTTCACAACTGGCCCAATAATCCTGAAATGCCAGAAATTCACGGCGATCAAAAAGCACCATCAAATTACCCAAGCCAAACGCAGATGTTGCCAGACGAACTAATGCCTGACCAACCCGTAATAAAGAACCATCGGTATTTTGTACACGCAATTGAAAACGCACCATGCCCGGAGTTTGCCCATCCCGGCACCAGAACCAGACAAAATAACTGCACAACACCCCCGCCAGCCAGAGGCTAAACCATAGTTGATGCGCCAACCATTCCCCGACTGTAGCTCCCTCACCGAGTGACAATAAGCCAACTCCCACCAGCAAATGCGCCAATCCATAACCTAAATAACCAGCAACGACTAATAATGGCAGCACAAGTAAGGCGTCTATTGACCAGGCACCAAGGCGACGACGAAATCCGGCACGGGGTAAGTTCAGTGAGATTCCAGTTGATGTGGCTGTCGACTTACCAGACGTCGCACGGGAACGGTTTAATTTACTCATAATTCACATATACCAATCTTCAGGGAAATTGCATTCTAACGAGTCAGTCGTTGATATGCGAATCATCAAAGCGAGCATTTATTCAGCATCTGAAGCAGATCACGTGAAAAACAATTTGCGCTCGCGATTTACCTTTGTATAATGCGACCCCGTAAGACAAGCAGACTGAGTTATCAGCGAGTTAAGTTTTACATTTGTTGCCCAGGTGGCGAAATCGGTAGACGCAGCGGATTCAAAATCCGCCGATGAATAATCGTGACGGTTCGAGTCCGTCCCTGGGCACCATCATTAAACCCGCATTGCGGGTTTTTTTGTACCTGCAAGATACCAAAAATTCCTTTCTGCGCTTTTCCCTGTGAAAACCTTGCACTAAACTATCCGCCATCTGTAATGACGAAGAGAACACCATGGCGCAATTTATTTACACCATGAATCGCGTAGGCAAAGTTGTACCGCCTAAGCGTCATATCCTAAAAAATATCTCCCTCTCGTTCTTCCCTGGCGCCAAAATCGGTGTCTTAGGTCTGAACGGTGCCGGTAAATCGACCCTGCTGCGCATTATGGCCGGCATCGATACCGAAATCGAAGGCGAAGCACGCCCACAACCAGGGATCAAAATCGGCTATCTGCCACAGGAACCGAAACTCGATCCTGAACAAACGGTGCGTGAAGCCGTTGAAGAAGCCATGGGCGAATTAAAGCGCGCCATGACACGTCTTGACGAAGTGTATGCAGCCTATGCCGAACCGGATGCTGATTTCGACAAACTAGCCAAAGAACAAGGTGAGTTGGAAGCCATTATCCAATCTCACGATGGTCACAACATGGAAAACCAGCTGGAACGTGCTGCTGATGCGCTGCGTCTGCCAGCGTGGGATGCCAAAATCAAGGTGCTCTCCGGTGGTGAACGTCGCCGTGTTGCGCTGTGCCGTTTGTTGCTGGAAAAACCAGACATGTTGCTGCTCGACGAACCAACCAACCACTTGGATGCGGAATCTGTCGCTTGGCTGGAACGTTTCCTGCACGATTACGAAGGCACTGTCGTTGCGATCACGCATGACCGTTACTTCCTCGATAATGTTGCTGGCTGGATCTTGGAACTCGACCGCGGTGAAGGCATTCCGTGGGAAGGTAACTACTCTTCTTGGCTGGAACAAAAAGACGCCCGTCTGGCACAAGAAGCCTCTACCGAAGCAGCTCGTCGTAAATCGATCGAGAAAGAGTTGGAGTGGGTACGCCAGAATCCAAAAGGTCGTCAGGCCAAGAGCAAAGCTCGTCTGGCCCGCTTTGAAGAGCTCAGCGGTCAGGATTACCAGAAACGCAATGAGACCAACGAACTGTTTATTCCGCCAGGACCACGCCTAGGCGACAAAGTGGTGGAAGTGGAAGGTTTGTCCAAGTCTTACGGTGATCGTCAGCTGATCGACAACCTCTCATTCAGTATTCCGAAAGGGGCGATTGTCGGCATCATCGGTCCGAATGGTGCCGGTAAATCAACGCTGTTCCGTATGTTAAGCGGTCAGGAACAACCAGACAGCGGCACTATCACCTTAGGCGACACCGTCGTTCTGGCCTCGGTTGATCAGTTCCGTGACAGCATGGACGACAAAAAGACCGTGTTTGATGAAGTCGCCAATGGACAGGATATCCTGAAAATCGGTAATTTCGAGATCCCAAGTCGTGCTTATGTGGGCCGCTTTAACTTTAAAGGTGTTGATCAGCAAAAACGCGTTGGCGAACTCTCCGGTGGTGAACGCGGTCGTTTGCATCTGGCAAAACTGTTGCAAACCGGCGGTAACGTGCTGTTACTCGACGAACCAACCAACGATCTGGATATCGAAACGTTGCGTGCGCTGGAAAATGCCCTGCTGGAATTCCCTGGCTGTGCTATGGTGATCTCGCATGATCGCTGGTTCCTCGACCGTATTGCGACCCATATTCTGGATTATAGCGATGAAGGTAATGTCCGCTTCTTCGAAGGTAACTTTACCGATTATGAAGAGTGGAAAAAGAAAACCTTAGGTGCCGAGGCATTGCAACCTCACCGTATCAAATACAAGAAAATCGCCAAATAATTTATATACCCAAAGGAATTGGAGTTGCAGCAAGGCGACAAGTGAACGAATCCCCATGAGCATAGGGAGACTATGTGATTGGGGTGAGTGAACGCCGTCAACGATGCGGCAGTTTCAAGTACGATGGGTATAAAAAGGGCCTGCAACTTCGGTTGCAGGCCCCTCTCTTTGGTAATGATGATTACCTTTGTTTGGCAGCGGTAACTGGTTCCAAGCCATCTGAGCGTCCGGTAAGCCGTCAGATGTTGCGGCAAGCTTCCTCCGGTAAGAGTACCTTGCAAAATTTAGTCGTAGTGTTCGTTCCACCCGAACGAGATAAATAATACGACATTCCTTTTAGAATGTGATTGCAAATATTGCATTAAAAGCTGGTCATTGCGCAAGAACTCACCAATAATACGTAAATTACTAATCAGTTATTGCTGAATAATTGGATTTTATGAAATTAGACCGTTTAGACAAAAAAATTCTGAATCTAATGCAAAAAGATGCGCGCATTAGCAATCTTGATCTAGCTGAACAAGTCGGGTTATCGCCGTCACCATGTTCCCGTCGCATTAAAGCATTGGAAGAATCCGGCCTTATCTTAAAGCATGTCACGCTGCTCAATCCGGAAAAACTGAATTTAAAGCTGACTGCGTATATCCACATTAACATGGATAAGCATACGCCGGAGCGCCTGAATAACTTCAATCAGGCAGTATCAGAAATGCCGGAAGTGATGGAATGCGCACTGATCACCGGTAACGATGCGGACTACCAATTAAAAGTGGTCGTACCCGACATGGAGTTTTATCAGCATTTTCTGCTGGAAAAACTAACACGAATTGAAGGTGTTACCGGTGTTCGCTCCAGCTTCGTCTTACAACAGGTAAAACAATTCACTTCGCTACCGTTAGATCATCTGGAATAGATGACGATTATATTAGACGAAGGCAGCAACTTCAGAGACCCTCTGCGCCAAGAATGGCGCGGCGGAGCCCCCATAGATGGGTTTACGGCGTGTCGGCGAAGTTGCTGCCTTTGGCCGGTTAACATGTAATAAAGATCCTCCCACCGTCGCTTTTGGTGTAAAATACGCCGCCTGAAAACAGGATGCAGCCGATGCTGTATCCTGACATTTTCGTAAAAATCTGACCCGTGAATTTAAATTTGAGGACAAAGTAGAGATGGATAACGCTCGCCCAATCCGCCGTGCCCTGCTCAGCGTTTCTGACAAGACCGGTATCGTGGAGTTCGCCCGTGCCCTGCAACAACGAGGGGTCGAACTGCTCTCCACTGGCGGCACTGCGCGCCTGCTCGCTGACGCTGGCTTGCCTGTTACCGAGGTTTCCGACTATACCGGCTTCCCGGAAATGATGGATGGCCGCGTTAAAACCCTGCATCCGAAAGTTCACGGTGGCATTTTAGGTCGCCGCGGTATTGATGACGCCATCATGGCGCAACACACCATTAGCCCAATCGATTTGGTTGCTGTGAACCTTTATCCGTTTGCAGCGACGGTTGCGAATCCAAACTGTGCATTAGAAGACGCCATCGAAAACATCGATATCGGCGGCCCAACCATGGTGCGTTCAGCTGCGAAAAATCACAAAGACGTGACGATCGTAGTAAATGCGAAAGATTACACCCGTGTCGTAGCGGAAATGGATGCCAATGCTAACTCGCTGACCTACGCAACCCGCTTTGATTTAGCCATCGCCGCATTCGAACACACCGCCGCCTACGACGGTATGATCGCCAATTACTTTGGTACCAAAGTGCCAACTTACGGTGTACAAGACGAAGCCAGCGCCAACTCTAAATTTCCGCGCACTATCAATTTCCAGTTCATCAAAAAACAAGACATGCGTTATGGCGAAAACAGCCATCAAGCTGCGGCCTTTTATGCCGAAGCTGATGTGCAGGATGCCTGTGTTTCGACTGCGACTCAGTTGCAAGGCAAAGCGCTTTCATACAACAACATCGCTGATACCGATGCCGCATTGGAATGTGTCAAAGAGTTTGCAGAACCTGCCTGTGTCATCGTGAAACACGCCAACCCATGTGGCGTGGCACTGGGCAGTGATATTCTGGAAGCCTATAACCGCGCTTATCAGACTGACCCTACTTCGGCCTTTGGTGGCATCATTGCTTTCAACCGTGAGCTGGATGCAGCAACTGCTGAAGCTATCGTGAGTCGTCAGTTTGTTGAAGTGATCATCGCACCCGTTGTTAGCGAAGAAGCAAAAGCAGTAGTCGCGAAAAAAACCAATGTGCGCCTGTTGGAGTGTGGTCAATGGCAAGGTAAAGCCACCGGTTTTGACGTCAAACGTGTGAATGGTGGCTTGCTGGTGCAAGACCGCGATCAAGGCATGGTGACTTTGGCCGATCTGAAAGTCGTGACAAAACGTCAACCCACTGAACAAGAGCTACAAGATCTGCTGTTCTGCTGGAAAGTCGGCAAATACGTTAAATCCAACGCCATTGTGTACGCCAAAGGCGGCATGACTATCGGTGTCGGCGCAGGCCAAATGAGCCGTGTTTACTCTGCTAAAATCGCCGGTATCAAAGCCGCCGATGAAGGTCTGGAAGTAAAAGGTTCTGTAATGGCTTCTGACGCCTTCTTCCCGTTCCGTGACGGTATCGATGCCGCCGCCGAAGCAGGTATCACTTGTGTCATTCAGCCTGGTGGTTCAATGCGCGATCAGGAAGTGATCGATGCTGCCGATGAACATGGTATGGCGATGGTATTTACCAACATGCGTCATTTCCGCCACTAATCTTTCCCCGTGCTGTCCTGGCAGGCAGAATGCTTCGTTACTGGCCGGAATGTGCATCCTCATTGACAATCAGTCAACTGCGGTGCCCCTCCCAACCAGTTCCTCGCCTTCTATCCTGCCAGAACACCACTTAGATTTTTAAATTGATGTTCTGAATTTTAAAAATTAAGAGAGAATCAAATGAATATCTTAATTATCGGTAATGGCGGTCGTGAACATGCACTTGCATGGAAAGCCGCACAATCACCTCTGGCCGACAAAGTGTTTGTCGCACCCGGTAACACCGGTTCAGCCCGTGAAGCCAAAGTTGAAAATGTGAATATCAGCGCCACTGACGTTCCGGCATTATTAGCTTTTGCCAAAGAACAAAACATCGGCCTGACCATTGTCGGCCCGGAAGCGCCGCTGGTGATTGGTGTTGTTGACGCTTTCCGCGCTGAAGGCTTAAAAATTTTTGGCCCAACGCAAGCAGCAGCTCAGTTAGAAGGCTCAAAAGCATTCACTAAAGATTTCTTAGCACGCCATAACATTCCGTCTGCTGCTTACCAAAATTTTACTGAAATCGAACCAGCGTTGGCTTATTTACGCCAGCAAGGCGCACCGATTGTGGTAAAAGCTGACGGTTTAGCCGCCGGTAAAGGCGTGATCGTTGCCATGACACTCGAAGAAGCCGAAGACGCCGTGCGCGATATGCTGTCTGGTAATGCCTTTGGTGATGCTGGCAGCCGTGTCGTCATCGAAGAATTCCTTGATGGCGAAGAAGCCTCGTTCATCGTCATGGTCGATGGCAAAAACGTGTTACCAATGGCCACCAGCCAAGATCATAAACGTATTGGTAATGGCGACACTGGCCCCAACACGGGCGGCATGGGAGCATACTCACCAGCCCCAGTCGTTACACAAGAAGTACATGATCGTGTCATGCAGCAAGTGATTTGGCCAACCGTGCAAGGCATGGCCGCAGAAGGTAACCCTTATACTGGTTTCCTGTATGCTGGTTTGATGATCGACCAACAAGGCAACCCAAAGGTAATCGAATTTAACTGCCGTTTCGGTGACCCCGAAACTCAACCGATCATGCTGCGGATGCGCTCTGATTTGGTGGAATTGTGTCTGGCTGCATGTGCTGAACAGTTAGATCAGAAAACCGCTGATTATGACCCTCGCCCAGCGGTAGGTGTTGTTTTAGCCGCAGCCGGTTATCCAGCAGAAGTGCAAAAAGGTGATGTTATCGAAGGCTTGTCGACGAATGAATCAGATGCCGCCAAAGTTTTCCATGCCGGCACCGCCGAGCAAGATGGTAATGTAATTACCGCTGGCGGGCGTGTGTTATGTGCCACTGCGTTAGGTCAAACTGTCGCAGAAGCACAGAAAAATGCCTATGCGCTTGCAGCCACCATCCATTGGGACGGTATCTACTATCGCAAAGACATCGCCTGGCGTGCTATCGCCCGCGAACAGAAATAATTAGCCTTTCATTCTGATTATGAACAGAGTAAAACAACACATAGGTTTGTTTTACTCTGTTGACTCAGTCTAAACCCTGTCAACTTTTACACAATAGCAATAAAAATCAATCTTCTGCAGCAAAACCAAAAGATAAAAATTCCCTTTACCATCACAAATTTGTAATCTGTTATTCGTTAGACTCAACAGAGCGTGGACGTATTTTACATGTGCGGCTACACTTTATTTGTGCTCGATCAGAACTGAGCATTCAGCTCACTCATCTAAAACAGGAATACAGTTTAACTGTAAGGAAACTAATCATGAAAAAACAATCCGGTTTTACCCTTATTGAATTAATGATCGTAGTAGCGATCGTAGCAATTTTGGCTGCAGTTGCCATGCCTGCGTATCAAACATATACTGCAAAAGCAAGATTCTCTGAAGTTGTAAATTCAGTAAATCCAATTAAAGCTCAAGTAGAACTATGCTATTTGAATACACAAGCGTTTACAGCATGCGATTTAGGTGCCAGTGGTGAAGGTTGGTCCTTTAAAGCCGCAGCGGCCGACTATGCCGCAGGTCATGTCGCATCAATCAGTGTCACAGATGGCAAGATTCTAGTAACTGCGGATACAACTGGTGGCTTAAATGGTCAAACGTACTCTATCGAACCTACAGCAACTAATGGTTCTGTTGTTTGGGCTTTAAGTGCTACTGCTGCCAATATTACCTGTAGAGCTCAAGATATTTGTTAATCCGATAAAATTAAATCTAGCGATAAGTATATCGCTAGATTTAATTTTAAATTTGGAGTGGATTTATTTGTGAATGTACCGGCCAATGGTTTGTTAGTCAGTCTTATCCGTGCTGGCATCATTCAAGATCACCAAACCTCTCAACTGCAAGATAAAGCCCGCAGCGAAAAGAAAACACTGGTTACCTACCTGATCGATAATGACATTATCAGCAGCACCCAGTTAGCCGAACTGTGCGAACAGGAATATGGCATACCACTGCTCGATCTTGATGCCTTTGAATTAACCGAGATCCCACAGAAATATCTCAATATCAAACTGATTGAAAAACACCATGCGTTACCGATTTACACCCAAGGTAATACGCTATTTATCGCCGTTTCTGACCCTACCAATGTCACTGCATTAGAAGACTTCGGTTTCACCTTCAGTTTACACACCGAAGCACTGCTGGTTGATGAACGCAAATTACAATCGGCCATCAATCGACTGCTTGAACCAACCGAAGATGAATTTTCTAAATCGATGGGTGATGATGCAATCGGTGATATTGAAGTAAGTGATGTTGATGATGCCCGCCTTCAGGAAACTGCCGAAACTAACAGTGAAGACGATGCACCCATCGTAAAATATATTAATAAAGTGTTGCTTGATGCGGTTCGCAAAGGCGCATCTGACCTGCACTTTGAACCGTATGAGAAAAAATACCGTATCCGCTTTCGTATCGACGGTATTTTATATGAAGTTGCCACCCCCCCCGTCAATCTGGCTAACCGGTTTTCAGCACGCTTAAAGGTAATGGCGCGTTTGGATATTGCTGAGCGTCGTTTACCACAAGATGGCCGCATTAAGTTAAAACTAGCCAAAAACCGTTCAATAGATCTGCGTGTCAGTACTTTGCCCACCATGTGGGGCGAAAAAGTCGTGCTGCGTATTCTCGATTCATCGGCCGCCAGCCTTAATATTGAAATGCTGGGTTTTGATGATAAACAGAAAAAACTCTATCTCGATACACTTGCCAAGCCTCAGGGCATGATTTTGGTCACCGGCCCAACCGGTTCGGGTAAAACCGTGTCACTGTATACTGGCTTAAATATTCTTAATACCTCTGAATTAAACATCTCTACCGCAGAAGATCCAATTGAAATCAACCTAACCGGTATCAATCAGGTACAGATCAATCCGAAAGCCGGTCTGACTTTTGCTGGTGCGCTGCGCTCATTCTTGCGTCAAGATCCTGATGTGGTGATGGTTGGTGAAATCCGCGATCTAGAAACCGCTGAAATTGCAATTAAAGCCGCGCAGACAGGTCACTTAGTGTTATCAACGCTACATACTAACTCATCAGCTGAAACATTGACCCGTTTGCTGAATATGGGCGTACCCGCGTTTAACGTTGCCTCTTCGGTTACTTTAATTATGGCCCAACGACTCGCTCGCCGTCTTTGCCCTCATTGTAAACAGCCACACCATATACCTGATAATGAGTTATTAGAGATGGGCTATACTCATGATGAGGTCGCTGCAGGTATTACATTATATAAACCAATAGGATGCAGTGAATGCTCCAACGGTTATAAAGGGCGTGTGGGTATCTATGAAATGATGCCGATGTCTGAAAATATTGCTAATCTCATCATGGAAGGTGGTAATTCATTACAAATAGCTCAAATGGCTATTAAAGAAGGCATGATGACACTCTATCGTTCAGGGCTTGAGAAAGCGCGTATCGGTGTTACCAGTCTGGCTGAAGTCAACCGGGTAACTTGCGTCTAATTTAAGGAAGAATAATTATGGCCGTGACTCAACAACGTACCGCAGCCAACGCGGCAAATAAGCCCAAAGTGACATTGGTATTTACTTGGTCCGGTGTTAATCGTCGTGGACAGCCCATTTCTGGGGAAATGAAAGCTGAAACGTTGTCGCAGGCTAAAGCTGATTTAATCCGACAAGGAATTGTAGTAAAGAAAATTCGTCGTAAATCTGAATCATTTCTGGCGCAATACGGCCAATCTATCAAGCCAATGGATATTGCGGTATTAACCCGCCAAATATCGACCATGCTAACCGCAGGTGTGCCACTAGTTCAAACCTTGCAATTACTCGCTGGCAGCCATGAAAAGAAACCAATGCGCGAAATGCTGGCCAATATATGCACTGAGATAGAAGCAGGCATCCCACCGTCGAAAGCATTACGCCAATACCCGCGATATTTTGACGATCTATATTGTGATTTAGTCTCTTCCGGTGAACAATCAGGTGCACTTGATGCTATTTTCGATCGCATTGCTATCTATAAAGAAAAAGCCGAAGCACTAAAATCAAAAATCAAAAAAGCACTGTTTTATCCAGCAACCGTTATTATTGTGGCATTAGTAGTTACAGCAATTCTGCTTTTATATGTCGTACCAGAATTTGATAAGATTTTTAAAAGCTTTGGTGCAGAACTACCCGCTTTTACCCGTATGGTTATCAATTTATCGAATATAGTTCAACACTATTGGTATTTTCTAGCTGGAGTCTTGATTGCGCTGATTTTTGTTTATATTCATTCATATCGTCGGATGGAATCAGTACGTGATGGCACTGATAAATTTATTCTACGTTTACCTATCGTGGGTAATATTTTACAAAAAGCAGCGTTAGCCCGTTATGCTCGTACTTTATCGACCACATTTGCAGCTGGCCTGCCATTGATTGATGGTTTAGTAGCTGCTGCAGGCTCATCGGGTAATGCAGTCTACCGTAAGGCGATCCTATCTGTGCGTAATGAAGTGATGTCCGGCATGCAAATGAACGTCGCGATGCGCACGACTGAAGTCTTCCCTGAAATGGTCATTCAAATGATCATGATTGGTGAGGAATCAGGCTCACTGGATGATATGTTGTCGAAAGTGGCCGGCATTTATGAACAACAAGTAGATGATGCAGTAGATGCCTTATCCAGTATGATTGAACCATTGATCATGGTTGTGTTGGGTATTTTAGTCGGCGGATTGGTTATCGCCATGTACTTGCCTATATTCAAACTCGGCAGCGTTATTCATTAATTTAGTTGGTTATTCATGGATCTCATTTTTATGCTTTATAGCCAGTATCACTGGCTATATTTTTTCCTGTTAGGCTTATTCTCTCTGCTGGTTGGTAGCTTTTTAAACGTTCTGATTCACCGATTGCCTATTATGCTGGAACGCAGTTGGCAGCAGGAGTATCAAGACTATTTTTCTAGTAATGACAGTAGTACAGTTTCGTCAGAATGCTATAACCTGTTCTTGCCTCGTTCATCTTGCCCACATTGCGGGCATAAAATTACTGCCTTAGAAAATATCCCACTATTCAGTTGGTTATTCCTAAAAGGCCGCTGCAGTTCATGCCATCAACCTATCAGTGCCCGTTATCCATTGGTTGAGTTATTGTGTGCATTAGCGTCCGTTGCTGTTGCTTTGTATTACCCACCAAGTTGGGCTTTAGCCGGAGCATTACTGCTAACCTGGATATTGTTAGCATTAACCTTTATCGATCTTGATAAATTATTATTACCCGATCAATTAACCTTGCCTTTGCTTTGGATCGGTTTACTACTGAATCTGTCACAACAGTTCGTTCCATTGGCTGATGCTGTAATTGGCGCTATTGCTGGTTATATGGTGCTCTGGTCTCTTTACTGGGCCTTCAAACTACTTACCGGTAAAGAAGGCATGGGGTACGGTGATTTCAAATTACTTGCCGCATTAGGTGCTTGGTTAGGTTGGCAGTCGCTCCCGTTAATATTGATCTTATCATCCTGCGTTGGCGCAGTGCTGGGCATTACATTAATAGTGATGAAACAGCAACAGCAAGGAAAGCCGATGCCCTTTGGCCCTTACCTCGCGATTGCTGGCTGGATCGCATTACTCTGGGGTAACCAGATAACCAACTGGTATCTCGGGTTGATCAGCTGATGTTTATTGTCGGTCTGACTGGCGGTATTGGCTCTGGAAAATCAACGGTGGCTCAGCATTTTTTCAAGCTTGGTGTACCATGTATTGATGCTGACCAAACAGCCCGAGAAGTCGTACAGCCTGGAGAATTGGCTTTAAAAGCAATATCCGATCATTTTGGTGAATCAATATTACTCACCGATGGGTCGTTAGATCGTCGCCAGTTACGAGATAAAGTGTTTGCCGATGAACAAGCACGACAATGGCTTAATAACCTACTGCATCCATTAATTCGAGAGCGCATGCTACAGCAATGCCAAGAGACCATCGGCCCTTATTGCATACTGATGATACCGCTGCTGTTTGAAAATAATCTGCAGTCATTGGTACAACGAACATTGGTGATCGATGTTGATGAAGCAACACAAATCCGACGAACTATGCAGCGAGATAACACGACAGAAGCACAAGTTCAGGCAATCATATCCTCTCAATATCCACGTCAAAAACGGTTAACTCTCGCAGATGACATCCTATTTAATGGTGATAACGTAACATACGAACAACGTCAAAATACGATCAATAAGCTACATCAAACTTATCTCTCGCTAGCACGTCAGCATTAATCGTTCAAGAATATACGACCTTCGATATGGTATAATCGTACGACTTAGTAGTGTCTAATACACTTTTTCAGAGGTAATGATCTTGGAAGTTAAATGCCCGACTTGCAGTAAATTGGTTAGTTGGATCCCTGAAAATAGCTATCGACCATTCTGCAGCGAACGTTGCCGTCTAATTGATCTTGGGGAATGGTTTAGTGAAGAACGTCGCATTGCCGATGAAGATGAATCAACCTCGAAAATAGCCTCACTGCAATTATCGCCTGAAGATCTGGAGTTATTAGATCAAGACTAAATAAGCCCTTCTGTTCGTTTAGATAAAACAGCAATGATCGGTCTGTTTGCATCGGGGAAATCGAGTTGGCTTAGTTCATTGAACTGTACCCAACGATTTTCCAATCCCTCTAAACTTTGGGCTTTACCTGTAAATTCAGTAACTAACCACACATCTAGTTTTACCGATTTATCGCTGTAATTATGTTCGATGACTAATAAAGGCTCTGCAGTGGTAACATTAATACCGATTTCTTCCTGTAATTCTCTCTGTAATGCTTGTTGAACAGTCTCTTCTAATTCAACTTTTCCACCTGGAAATTCCCATTTCCCACCCTGATGCTGATGCGTTGCACGGCGACAAATAAAATATCCTTGTTTGGGATCATAAATAACACCCACTGCGACCCATACTGGTTTCATACATATTCCTGCTAACAAAAAGGCGACCGAAGTCGCCTTTGAATATTAATATAAATAAATCAGTCTAACTTGCCATGACAATGTTTGTATTTTTTACCGGAACCGCAAGGGCACGGATCATTTCGTCCCACTTTTACGCTATCACGCACAAACGGTTCGGCACTTGGATCTTGTTCTGATCCTGCATCATCTTCAGCAAGTGCATTGGTTTCTTCATGGCTGTAAGTACGTACTTGAGTTGCTTCTGATTGACGACGTTGCTCTTCAATCGCATCAACATCCGGCTCTTGTACCTGAACTCGGCACACAATACTCACAACCTGTTGTTTCAGGTTTTCCAGCATTTGAGTAAATAATTCAAAAGCCTCGCGTTTGTATTCCTGTTTCGGATTTTTTTGCGCATAACCACGCAGATGAATACCCTGACGCAGATGATCCATAGCAGCCAAATGTTCTTTCCACAGATTATCCAACGTTTGTAACATCACTGATTTTTCAAATTGACGCAGTACTTCATGGCCTGCCAGCTCTTCTTTACGTGCATAACTGGCTTCAATTTCGTCAATAATACGTTCACGAATTTTTTCTTCGTATAACTTATCATCATCTTTGATCCACTGAGCAATCGGGAGATCGATAGCAAAATCAGCACGTAAACGCAGTTCTAAGCCAGCAATATCCCAACTCTCATCCAGTGAATGTGGCGCAATGTACTGATCAATCATACGGTTGATGACATCCGCTTTGATCATATGAATAGTGCCTGAAATATCAGCACTTTCTAATAATTCATTACGCTGTTCATAAACCACTTTACGTTGATCATTGGCAACATCATCAAATTCAAGCAGATTTTTACGAATGTCAAAGTTACGACCTTCAACTTTACGCTGTGCATTTTCGATTGCTTTGCTCACCCAAGGATGTTCAATGGCTTCGCCATGTTCCATCCCCAATTTTTTCATCATGCCACTGACACGATCAGAAGCGAAGATACGCATCAAACTGTCTTCCATCGACAGATAGAAACGTGAAGACCCAGGATCACCTTGACGACCGGAACGGCCACGCAGCTGGTTATCGATACGGCGAGATTCGTGACGCTCGGTACCAATAATGTGTAAACCACCTGCTGCAATAACTGCATCATGACGTTGCTGCCATGCATTTTTAATAGCAGTGATCTGTTCTGCTGTTGGATTCTCTAATTCATCGATCTCGGCTTGCCAGCTACCACCCAATACGATGTCGGTACCACGACCGGCCATATTGGTAGCAATGGTTACTGCACTTGGACGACCAGCCTGAGCAATAATTTGCGCTTCTTGTGCATGGAACTTAGCATTCAGTACTTTATGCTCAATCCCTTCTTTCGTCAGGATATTAGACAACAGTTCTGAGTTTTCAATCGAGATCGTACCAACAAGAACTGGACGCTGTTCTGCCACACGGATTTTAATATCTTCAATGATAGCGGCGTATTTTTCTTGTTCGGTGAGATAAACTAAATCGCCCATATCATCACGGATCATTGGACGATTGGTCGGCAATACCACTGTTTCCAAGCCATAAATCTGTTGGAACTCATAAGCTTCAGTATCCGCAGTCCCGGTCATACCGGCCAGTTTTTCATATAAACGGAAATAGTTCTGGAAAGTAATCGAGGCAAGCGTCTGGTTTTCATTGCGAATTTTTACGCCTTCTTTGGCTTCGATGGCTTGATGCAAACCTTCTGACCAGCGGCGACCAGCCATAGTACGGCCGGTATGTTCGTCAACGATAACGACTTCATCATCTTTAACGATGTAATCAACATCGCGTTCAAACAAGGTGTTAGCACGTAATGCCGCGTTCACATGATGTAACAGAGTAATGTTAGCAACTGAGAATAAAGAATCTTCGGCTGTCATTAGACCTTGTTGTTTCAGCCATTCTTCAACAAAAATTTGTCCATTCTCGGTCAAATAAGCCTGACGGGCTTTTTCATCCACGGTGTAATGGCCATTACCCTGATATTCTTCAGAGTCTTCTTTATCTTGTTTCTGTAACAATGGAACCAATGTATTGATTTTAATATAAAGTTCAGAGCTGTCTTCTGCCGCACCAGAGATAATCAATGGCGTACGGGCTTCATCAATCAATACGGAGTCAACTTCATCCACTAGCGCATAATAAAGCGGACGCTGAACGCGCTGCTCTGCAGCAAAAGCCATATTGTCGCGCAGATAGTCGAAACCAAATTCATTATTGGTACCGTAGGTAATGTCACAAGCATAACCTTCTTGTTTCTCTTCATGACTCATACCCGGTAAATTACAACCGACCGTCATACCGAGGAAAGCAAACAATGGACGGCTCCATTCCGCATCACGGCGGGCCAGATAATCGTTTACTGTGACAATATGCACACCACGGCCGGTCAATGCATTTAAGTAAGCCGGTAAAGTTGCGGTGAGTGTTTTACCTTCACCTGTTTTCATTTCCGCGATTTGGTTATTATTCAGCACCATGCCGCCCATCAACTGCACATCAAAATGACGCATGTTGAACACACGTTTAGATGCTTCACGCACGGTAGCAAAAGCTTCGGGTAATAAAGACTCTAGCTCTTCACCCTGCTGCAATCGCTGACGGAATTCTGCGGTTTTTGCTTGTAAATCAACATCAGCCAGAGAAGCGAATTGAGGCTCCAGTTCATTGATTTGTTTAACTATTTTTTTTAGTGCTTTTACTGTGCGGTCATTACGACTACCAATGATCTTGGTAAATAGTTTGGTGATCATTATTACCCAACTCTCAGGCTATTGATTATTTTCCACCCTTACGGGCAGCGATTCGGAATTTCTAATACCATTACGCGATATATGGGGACACAAAACCTAGTATTCAAGGAAAGAATATCGGGAATGCCATGTTTGCGATGCAGAAAGATTACCATAACCAGACTTTCGAGTCTGCTATTGTCAACACTAGAAACGACAAAGCACCGGGCGGAGAACCGGTGCTTTGTGTATTTAAGAATATGAACTTAAGCTAAAACGAGTTTAGTACCAAAATAAGCGATTGGAGATTTAGCGGCTTCCTCTTCAAAGGTAACCATTTCCCACGCTTCAGCATCAGCTAACATCGCTCGCAGTAATTTATTATTTACTGCATGGCCGGTTTTATAAGCTTTAAACTGGCCTAAAATGCTGTGATTACACATATACAAATCACCAATCGCATCCAGCATTTTGTGCTTCACAAACTCATCTTCGTAACGCAAACCTTCTTCATTCAGCACGCGGTAATCGTCCAACACAACTGCGTTGTCTAAACTGCCACCGAGCGCCAGATTTTGTGAATGCAAATACTCGATATCTTTCATGAAACCAAACGTTCTTGCCCGGCTGATTTCTTTAGCAAATTTGCTGCCAGAAAAATCTAACACCAGATGTTGGTTCTGTTTATCAAAAACCGGATGACGGAAGTCAATCTGCAAATCCATACGGAAACCACGATGATAAGGCGAAAACTCGGCCCATTTATCACCATCTTCTACTCGTACCGTTTTTTTAATGCGAATAAATTGTTTTGGTAAGGATTGCTCTTCAATACCACCTGATTGCAACAGATAAATAAATGGATGAGCGCTGCCATCCATTACTGGCACTTCAGGAGCATCAACTTCGACATATAAATTGTCGATACCTAACGCAGCTAATGCGGCAGATAAATGTTCAACCGTGGAAATCCGCACACCCTGTTCGTTAACCAATGCCGTACACAGCACAGTATCACGCACAAACTGCGCGTCAGCTTTTAATTCCACTTCTGGCTGCAGATCGGTTCTGACATAGATGATACCAGTGTTAACTGGCGCAGGACGGAACGTCAGCGACACCTTACGACCAGAGTGTAAACCGACTCCGGTCGCGTGAACTAGTTGCTTGAGCGTACGTTGTCTAATCATAAATATCCCCACCACAGACTTTTTTGAGCTATAGCTCGTCCGTCAACTGTAACATAGCTGCCATATTGATGCTAATTTTTGTGCAGCTATACACTTAGCATAGCATGCACAATTTATTCAGCTTTAATCGCCAGATTAATCAGCCTGCTTACGCAAAAAGGCAGGGATATCCAGATAATCTGGTTCACTGCGTGGCTGTGGTTCGGCATTCACTGTCTGCTGCATAACGCGTTCATCGTAACGTGGTGCATGAGTTTCATGTATCATTGGACGCATTGGACGTTCAACAGCTTTCTGTGAATTTTTAACCAGAGTAATATCTGGTTTACGTTCATTGCCGATACCAGTTGCAACGACAGTTACACGCAATTCATCTTCCAGAGATGGATCGATAACTGCACCAACAACCACAGTCGCATTTTCAGAAGCGAATGCTTTAACTGCGTTACCCACAGTTTCAAACTCTTCCATGGTGACATCAAGACCAGCCGTGATGTTAACCAAAATACCTTTAGCACCAGCCAAATCGATATCTTCCAGCAGTGGGCTGGAGATCGCTTTTTCAGCCGCTTCTTCTGCACGATCATCACCGCGCGCAGAACCGGTACCCATCATTGCAGTACCCATTTCACGCATCACGGTACGCACGTCTGCAAAGTCAACGTTGATCAAACCAGGACGAGTGATCAATTCAGCAATACCTTGTACTGCACCTAGCAATACGTTGTTTGCAGCTTTGAATGCATCCAACAGGCTGACGCCACGGCCCAATACTTTCAGTAGTTTATCGTTAGGAATAGTGATCAATGAGTCAACATGCTTTGACAATTCATCGATACCTTGCAGCGCATAACTCATGCGCTTTTTGCCTTCAAAATTGAAAGGCTTGGTTACCACTGCAACAGTCAGAATACCCAGCTCTTTCGCCACTTCGGCAATGACCGGCGCAGCGCCAGTACCTGTACCACCGCCCATACCAGCAGCGATAAAGACCATGTCAGAGCCTGTCAGCATTTGACGGATTTCATCACGATTTTCCAGTGCAGCTTCACGACCTACATCCGGATTAGCGCCGGCACCCAACCCTTTGGTGATATTCGCACCAATCTGAATTGTGGTTTCAGCACCTGAATTACGTAATGCTTGTGCATCAGTATTGACAGCAACAAAGTGAACACCTTCGATGTTTTCACGCAGCATATGCTCTACTGCATTACCACCACCACCACCGATGCCGATTACTTTAATAAGTGCATCATCACCCTGACTGCCAACCGGTTCAAATGTAAACATGATTATCTCTCCGCCTTGGTTTTGCCTTCGCAAAAACTAGAATTCGCCTTTTAACCAATTAGTGACACGTTTGAACCAGCCAGTCATACTGGCTTTTTCACGTACATCCACCACGGTTTGTCCTTGATGCAATTTACCGTATTGCAATAACCCCACTGCAGTTGCATAAGCAGGTGCTTCTACATAATCAGTAAGGCCTCTAATATTGGTCGGATGGCCGATCCGCACTTGGCATTGGAATACCTGTTCGGCACACTCGACAATTCCTTCTATCTCAGCTGCGCCGCCAGTTAAAACCACACCGGCTGCCAGTTGATGCTTCACGCCCTGTGATCGAAGATCGGATTGGACGCGCATAATTTCATCATGAACCATCCCCAACAATTCGCTGTAACGTGGTTCAATAACTTCCGCCAGTGTTTGTCGCTGTAAGCTACGCGCTGGGCGACCACCAACACTAGGTACTTCGATCGTATCTTCTTTACTGACTAAACGGCCTAAAGCACAACCGTAGCGCATTTTGATTGCTTCAGCATCGACAGGAGGTGTACCAAATGCGTAAGCAATATCACTGGTGACTGCCTGACCAGCATAAGGTATTACCTTACTGTAACGTAACGCACCGCCGGTAAAGATGGCCATATCCATGGTACCGCCACCGATATCAACAACGCAGACACCTAATTCTTTTTCATCATCAGTTAACACGGCATAACTAGATGCCAGTGCTGAGAAAATGATTTGATCGACTTTTAATCCAACCCGTTCCACACATTTTTCAATGTTTCGGGCCATATCATTATGGCAAGTGATCAGATGAACTTTGGCTCCCATCCGCACACCAGACAGGCCAATAGGATTTTTAATGCCTTCCTGATAATCGATGGAATATTCTTGCGGGATAACATGCAATACCCGATGTTCTTCCGGTAATCGAACAGACTTAGCCGTGTGAATAACATTATCCACATCGTCCTGTGTTACCTCTTCATCAGAAATTGGCACAATGCCTTTTTCGTTACGACATTCAATATGTTTTCCGGAAATACCAAGGAAGACCGAAGAAATATGGCACTGTGCCATCATTTCAGCTTCTTCTACCGCACGCTGCAATGATTTAACGACGGATTCCAGATCGTTGACACCACCTTTGTCCATACCTTTGGCAGCATGGGTACCCAGACCAACAATATTGACCTCTCCATCAGGCAACACTTCACCAACCAAAACCGCAATTTTGGTTGTACCTATATCAAGCCCGACTATTAGATTTCTGTCTGGGGTTTTGGTCATCACCACTCCCTTCTTGTTGTTTCCATCTGACGGCTATCCCCGTGTCATAGCGAAGATCGAGATAATCAATCAGTTCCCTATTTTCCAACTTTGGATAAACATCAATAAACTGTTGTAATTTAACTAGCATGTCATTCCGGCCAAGAATCAACTTCGGTCCGGAAGCCAACTGAATTTCCCACGAATGACGATTGGTCATATGTACCGACGCTACGTGGTATCCGTTTAATGCCAGTAATCGTTCAAACTGCTGGTATTGCTCCCAAACTTTACCAGCCATTTCATCCGGGCCGGAAAGTTGCACCAACGGTTTCTTTAATCTGTCTCGCGGCGCCTGAAATATCGTGCCACGAATACTAAGCAACCGGTCGTTTCCCCACAATGCACAGGGAGTTTGCTCAACGACATAAACATACAGTAGTGCGGGCCAGCGCTTACGAATCGAAGACTGATAAACCCACGGTAACGCTTCAACCTCTTTTTGCAGCTGATTAACATCCAGCGTAAAAAAGTTGTTGGTCTGGGGATTTTCTGCCAGCACCTTACGGACTTCCTCCGTGCTGACATACTCCAGATCACCTTGTACTACTAATCCGCTCACTGGAATTTTGTCTTCATCAAACAACCAGCGCCGAATGTCTGTGGCCGTTGACCAAAGCCCGGCAACAACCGAAACAAAAAACACAAACCCGAATATAAATTCGCCACGGGTACGAGTTGTCGTTTCCGCAATTTGCCTGCGGCTTTCAACCGGCGCTGGATCCTGCTCATCGGAAGCTAATCGCGCCTGTCGCACATTTTCACCTTAACCAATATTCACATTCAGGTTGACGCGACATTATAGCGGGATGCTAAGATCGGTCAAAACTGTTTGGGACTTATTCAGCCCCGTTTTTATCATTTGCTACGATTAATTTGTTGTTTTCATCGCATTAATGTTCAGTTTGAGCTCAGCCAGCTTACGAGACAGTTGTCCAACGTTACCTGCACCCTGCGTCAAGACAACATCGCCATCTTTTAATACCTCAGCCAACACAGCTGGAACCTCATTCGGTGTTGCCACAAAAATAGGATCCAGCACACCACGTTGACGGATAGAACGGCACAGACTGCGCCCATCAGCGCCTGGGATTACTTCTTCACCAGCGGCATAAACATCCAGCATGATCAGCACATCAACTTTGGATAGTACTTCCGCAAAATCATCATACAAATCACGGGTACGCGTATAACGGTGCGGTTGAAAAACCAAAACCAGACGACGATCAGGCCAAGCTGCGCGCGCTGAGGCTAAAGTCGCACGCACTTCGGTCGGGTGATGCCCATAGTCATCAACCAATAACGCAGAACCTGCGCCAGTATCAAATTCACCGTATTGCTGAAAACGACGCCCTACCCCGGCAAATTGGGCTAAAGCATCCACGATAGCATCGGTAGGAATATGATCTTCCAATGCGACTGCGATCGTAGCCGCTGCATTCAAGGCATTATGGCGACCGGGCAAGTTAAGATTGATCGGTAAGATTGTGCCGTTTTGTAACCGAAGCTGAAAGCGTGTTTGACTGCCTTCCTGCACAAACTCTTGTACTTGCACATCCGCATCGTCGCTATAACCGTAAGTGATCGTGGCACGGCCAATTTCTGGCAATAAGCCCCGGATCACTGGGTCATCAATGCACACCACAGCGAGTCCATAAAACGGTAAATTATGTAAAAACTCGAGGAAGGTGGCGCGGAGTTTCGAGAAATCACCACCATAGGTATCCATATGGTCGGCTTCAATGTTGGTGACGATCGCGACCATCGGTTGCAGATGCAAGAAAGAAGCATCGCTTTCATCGGCTTCAGCAATCAGATAACGGCTAGTACCCAAACGTGCGTTAGTACCGGCACTGTTTAACAAACCACCGATCACAAAAGTAGGATCAGCACCTGCCTGAGCATACACGCTGGCAATCAAACTGGTAGTGGTGGTTTTGCCATGAGTACCGGCGATAGCAATCCCATGTCGATAACGCATCAGTTCTGCCAACATTTCTGCACGACGCACAACCGGAATACGTTGTTCGCGTGCGGCGATCACCTCCGGGTTGTCGGCATGTATCGCCGTAGAAACAACCACAACGCTCGCACCTTGCACATTTTCAGTTTTATGACCGATTTGAATTTCTGCGCCTAATGATGCCAGATGTTCTGTGACACGATTATTGGCAATATCAGAACCACTGATTTGATAACCTTCATTAGCCAAAACTTCAGCAATACCCCCCATACCTGCGCCACCGATCCCAATGAAGTGGATACGACGTACCCGGCGCATTTCCGGGATCATGGTTCTTAATTTGGCTAACTCAACTTTTGTCATTTACGTTCTGATCTCTTATTAAATTAGTGCTTTGCATTCACTCACAACACGGTCAGTTGCATTGAGAATTGCTGCGGCTCGGGAAAGCTGAGCCATTTTTTGTAACTGACGAGGCTCTGATTGCCATTGGGCGATCAAGGTAGCCAGTTTATCAGCTGTCATCTCTTTCTGTGGCATTAATACAGCCGCACCGCGTAATGTCAGGCTTTCCGCATTACGAGTTTGATGATCGTCAACGGCATGCGGTAATGGCACAAAAATCGCGGGGATCCCAGCTGCAGCCACTTCTGCGACAGTCAATGCGCCTGCTCGACAAATCAATAAATCAGCCCACTCATAAGCCGCTGACATGTCATTGATAAATTCAGTTACCGTAACAGTTGTAACACCAAGTGATTGATACAAATCGCTGACCAGATTTCCGTTGCCTTTACCACACTGATGACGGATCTCAATATGGTTCAGTTTTGCCAGGGCATTGGGAACAACCTGATTTAAGGCTTTCGCGCCTAAACTACCACCAACGATCAGGATCTTTAATGCTGACCCAGCTTGATAATGTTTTAACGGTTGCTGAGCTAATTGCAGAAACTCATCTCGGACTGGGTTACCCACCACACGCGAACGTTCGGTCAATGGAAACGCACCTTCAAATCCCATCAAAATACGTGTAGCAATTTTAGCTAACAGACGATTAGTTAAACCAGCCGCAGCATTTTGCTCATGCAATACCAGCGGAATACCTAATAATTTGGCAGCAACACCACCCGGCCCCGCTGCATAGCCCCCCATGCCTAACACCACATCAGGTTTAATACGACGTAGGATCATTAGTGCTTGTAAAATCGCTTTAATGATCTGAAAAGGAGCCAACAATTTGCGCACTAATCCATGGTTACGTAAACCACGAATATTAATAAATTCAATGGGAAAACCATGTGCTGGCACTAAATCGGCTTCCATACGATCCGGAGTGCCCAGCCAATGAATTTGCCAATCATCCGCTTGCAGACGGTGAGCTACTGCTAATCCAGGGAAGACGTGACCACCAGTGCCACCGGCCATAATTACCATTTTACGACTCATGCGGCCTCCCGCGAGATCACATGACTGGTATCCAGTCGACGTTCAAAATCAATACGTAATAAAATCGCTACCGCCATGGTAATCGCGATCAAACTGGAACCACCATAACTCACCAACGGCAATGTCAAACCTTTGGTTGGTAACATACCGGCTGCCGCACCTACGTTAACTACCGTTTGGAAACTGAACCAGATCCCGATACCACAAGCCATATAGCCTTCGTAAAACTTACTTCTCAGTAATGCTGTCCGGCCAATTTTCAGTGCTTTCATCGCTAGCAATAATTGCAAAAAATAACACGGCTAACACACCAGCATAGCCCAACTCTTCCCCTAATATGGCGAAAACGAAATCGGTATGAGCTTCTGGTAAATAGGATAATTTTTGTACCGAATTACCTAATCCTTGCCCGAATAAACCGCCTCGACCGAATGCCATTAACGATTGCGTTAACTGGTAACCACTACCAAATGGATCAGCCCAAGGATCCAGAAAAGAGGTTACGCGGCGCATACGATAAGGTTCAAACATGATCAATCCGACTAATGCGGCCAGACCAGCAGCAATGATGGCAATAAACTGAATAACTTTCGCACACCACCAATGAACAATAAACCGAATGTACAGACAAACAATACGACAACCGAGCCAAGATCGGGTTGCAATAGCAGCATAAAGGCCAGCAGGAATACCACCGCCAGCGGTTTAACAAAGCCAATAAAATTACCGCGAACTTCATCACTTCGACGAACTAAATAACTGGCAATAAAAACAATCAGCGCCAACTTAGCTAATTCAGCGGGCTGGATATTAAAAAAACCGAATCCGATCCAACGTTTTGCACCGTTGACGGTGCGACCGACCGCCAGAGTAGCAAACAACAACCCCAGTGCACCGACCAGCAAGCGACCACTCCAGGCTTTCCAGCGTTCAAGAGGCAGATATAATGTAGCGACCCCAATACCCAGACAAATAAAGAGGAAAATCAGATGACGTTTGGTGAAATAAAACATATCACCGCCAGGACCTTCTTTGATGGAAGCCGAAGCAACCATCATCAGACCGATCCCCATCAGTGAGAACATCAGTGCCAATAATCCACGATCATAAAACGATGAACGTTCTGGAACAAACCAGCGCCATATCGCCTGCATCATTGTCCGTAGCAACCGCTTCATAATGCATTCACCAAATCGGCGAAACGCTGACCGCGTTGTTCAAAGTTGCGGAATTGATCAAGACTGGCACAAGCCGGTGCTAAGAGTACCCAATCATCAGCTTTTGCTTGTTCCGCAACATATGCGACCGCCGCATCTAAATCAGCAACTCGGTGGGGGTTATCCGCTAAGTTCATCAAAATATCGGCGTCTTTACCAAAACAGATCATCTGATAAATCTGGCCAGCCAGTAATGGCTGTAATGGAGAAAAGTCTTGCCCTTTTCCCTGTCCACCAGCCAGTAACCACAACCGTCCGCGAACACTTTCACTCACCCCGGCAACAGCTGCCAGCGTAGAACCCACATTGGTTGCTTTGGAGTCATTGATCCAGCGCACACCATTCACTTCACGGACAAATTGGCAACGATGCGCTAAGCCGGTAAATGAGCGTAACACTGCCAACTGCGCATCCTGCGGGATACCAACAGCATCAGCTAATGCCATTGCAGCCAGTGCATTCATCTGATTATGAGCACCGACAATATTGAGATCGGCGACCGGTAAAACAGCCTTCCCCGCCACACTTAACCATAAACCGTCAGGCTGCTGTACACGCCCGTAGGCTTCATTATTCAGACCAAAACTCTGCCAAAAAGCTTTTTGCGGAGCTAACGTGGCTACATCATCACGATTAACCACAATATGCTTGGCATGGTTAAAGATACGCTGTTTGGCAGCCAGATAACCGGCCATCCCATCGTAACGATCCAGATGATCTTCACTTAAATTCAAAATTACGGCGGCAGCCGGCTTCAATGACGAAGTAGTTTCCAGCTGAAAACTGGATAACTCCAGAACATATAAATCAGCCGGTTGTAACAACAAATTCAACGCAGGTGTTCCGATATTGCCACCAACACCGACGTTAAGTCCGGCTTGTTCAGCCATCAAACCGACCAATGTGGTTACCGTACTTTTACCGTTAGAACCGGTAATTGCCACTACAGGCGCTTTGGCTTCACGAGCAAATAATTCAATATCACCGATAATTTCAACGCCTGCAGCGTGCGCCGCCTGTAAGGCTGGTGTGGCTAACGCGATGCCTGGACTGGCAATAATCAAGGATGCAGAGCATAAAATTTCAGGATCCAGCGGTCCGGTGATCAGGTTGCAATCAGCAGGCAGCAGCTCTTTCCCCGGTGGATTTTCACGGGTATCCAGCACCAATGGTGTAATACCGCGCTGACGGAAATAAGTCACACACGAGAGACCTGTTTTTCCTAATCCGATGATGACAACCTGTTTCATCCGTGACTACCTTAGTTTCAGAGTAACCAGACCTAACAACACCAACACCAGCGTGATGATCCAGAAACGAACAATCACCCGAGGTTCCGGCCAGCCTTTTAATTCGTAATGATGATGTATTGGCGCCATACGGAAAATTCGCTGGCCGCGCAATTTATACGAGCCAACCTGCAGGATCACCGACATGGTTTCCATCACAAAAACGCCGCCCATAATGAACAACAAAAATTCCTGACGTACTAACACTGCGATGATGCCTAGAATGGCACCCAGTGCCAGCGAGCCAACATCGCCCATAAACACTTGGGCTGGATAGGTGTTAAACCACAAGAAACCAAGACCGGCACCGATAATAGCGGTACAGATAACCATCAATTCAGATGCATTGGCGACATACGGAATATGTAAGTAATTTGCAAAATTAACGTTACCCGTAGCCCAGGCGATTAAAGCGAAACCAGCGGCCACCATGACGGTTGGCATAATAGCGAGGCCATCTAAGCCATCCGTCAGGTTTACTGCATTAGAAGAGCCTACAATGACAAAATAGGTCATCAGAATGAACAACAAACCAAGTTGCGGCATAATTTCTTTAAAGAATGGCACCACCAATGTGGTTTGTGCGTCACTGGTAGCAGTTGCATACAAGAACACCGCCACAGCCAATGCTGAAGCGGATTGCCAGAAGTATTTCCAGCGCGCAATTAGACCATCCGGGTTTTTACGGATCACTTTGCGGTAGTCATCAATAAAACCGATAGTGCCAAAGCTGACCAGCACAAATAGCACAACCCAAACATAAGGGTTGCTAAGACGGGCCCACAAAATCACCGACAAGAAAATCGACAGCAGGATCATGATCCCGCCCATTGTTGGTGTACCTGCTTTGCTAAAATGTGATTCAGGGCCATCGTTACGCACAACCTGCCCGATCTGCAATAATTGCAGACGACGGATCAAGCGAGGCCCCATCCACAGGGCAAAACCAAGCCCAGTCAAAATAGACATAATGGCACGGAAGGTCAGATAAGAGACCACATGAAAAAAGGATAAATGGGGCGTTAACAACTCCGCCAGCCAAACTAACATGCTTGTTCCTCACAAGATTTGACAAAAGCGACTACTTCTTCCATTCGGGCACTGCGCGCACCTTTGGCCAAAATAGTCATAGGTCGATGTTGTTGTATTAACATCTGTAATGCCTGATACAGGCTTTCTTTATCATTAAAATGTTGGCCATCAGCCGCTTGTGCTGCGTGACGCGATAAACTACCCACAGTGAGTAACGCATCCAGTTGCCGTAACCGAGCATGTTCGCCGATCTGACGATGCAAACTGGCCGCATCAGCCCCTAGTTCACCCATATCACCAAAAGCCAGAACCCGATATCCCGGCATGACGGCTAGTGTATCAATAGCTGCCATGACCGATTGCACGCTGGCGTTATAGGTATCATCAATGACCGTTAAATCATCTGACAGTTTTTGTACACAAAAACGTCCCTTTACCGGTCGCATATTAGCCAATCCGGATTTTACCTGAGCCAGAGTTAACCCCAGCGAAGTGGTCACGGCAGCAGCAGCCAGTGCATTGCTGATATTGTGTAAACCCGGAATAGGTAGCTGAATATCAATGCTTCCTTGCGGAGCAAGCAGTGTGAAACTGGCAATGCCTTGTTCATCCTGCTGAATATTTTCAGCACGAAAATCGGCTTTGGCATTTTCCAAACCAAAACTAACGGTGCGAACAGACAAAATCTCCCGCCACCAATCATAAAACTCACTGTCAGCATTGATAACAGCAGTGCCCGTTGCCGACAAACCACCAAAAATTTCAGTTTTAGCAACCGCAACACCGCGTAATGAACCAAAGCCAGCCAGATGGGCAGCTGCCACATTATTTATTACGGCAACATCGGGTTTAACTAATGAGGTCGTCCAAGCAATTTCACCAGGATGATTCGCGCCCAACTCAACAACGGCATAACGTTCAGTTGGTGTTAGTCGCAATAAGGTTTGTGGCACCCCTATTTCATTATTCAGATTACCTTGGGTCGCCAGCACCGGAGCAGTCTGCTGTAAAATTGCTGCACACATCTCTTTTAACGTCGTTTTGCCACAACTGCCGGTGATCGCAACGATCTGAAGATCAAGTTGTTCACGGCCCCAAGCAGCGATTTGACCCAACGCGATGCGTGTATCAGCAACCAAAATTTGTGGGCTGGCATCAGGTAGTGGACGAGATACCACGGCCGCAACAGCACCTTTGAGCATGGCGTGATCGACAAATTGATGAGCATCAAAACGTTCGCCCTGCAATGCTATAAACAGGGCTCCATCAGTTACTGTACGGGTATCAGTACTGATATTGCTAACAACCAGACTGGTATCAGCACAATTTAATAACTGACCATCTGTCACTTGAGCGATTTGTGCTAATGACATAGGTATCATGACGTTGCTCCCAGTAGCTGCATGACTGTTTCCCGGTCGCTGTAATGGCGTTTTTCTTTGCCAATAATTTGATAATCTTCATGGCCTTTCCCGGCCAATAAAATTATGTCCCCAGCAACGGCTTGTGACAGCGCGAGTTCGATGGCACGAGTTCGCGAATGTTCAATATGTGCCTGCGCTGGCTTTTGTAAACCAGCACACATATCCGCGATAATAACGGCAGGATCTTCAGTACGAGGATTGTCATCAGTCAGGATAATTGTATCTGCCCACTGCTCTGCAATGGCAGCCATTTGAGGCCGCTTACCGCGATCACGATCGCCACCACAGCCGAAAATACAAAACAGACGGCCATGACAATGCTGCCTTGCCGCTTGTAGTGCTTTTTCCAGACCATCAGGGGTATGAGCGTAATCCACCACCACTAACGGCTGCTGCGGATTACCAAAACATTCCATTCGACCAGTGACTGGTTGCAGGCGGGATGCCGTCTGACACAGCGTTTCAAAATCGTACTGCAAAACCAACATTACCGCTAACGCCGCCAGCAAATTAGATACATTAAACTTCCCAAGAAGGGGCGCAGATAATACACCATCCCCCCAGGAAGAGTGAATGCTGATAGTAATACCTTGCGGGTGATATTTTACATCAGTAGCGTAGAGAAAAGAGCCGGTATGGTTTGGCAGTGGCTGATCGATGCCATAAACCACAGCCTGTGGCATTTGTTGTAACCATTCTCTCGCAGTCTCGTCATCGGCATTCAGAATACAATGTGCAGGCGTTGTTTGCTTAAAGATTTGACGTTTCGCTTCTGCATACGCCTGCATAGTATGGTGGTAATCAAGGTGATCACGGCTGAGGTTAGTGAATACCGCAGCGGCAAAGGGTAATGCCGAGACTCGATGCTGCACCAGTCCATGCGAAGAGACTTCCATCGCAGCAACATCAACCTGTGCAGCGGCAAAATGCGCCAATTCTTGCTGAATAGATATCGCACTACCCGTGGTATTTTCTGTTGCCCGCAACTGACCGAATAAGCCATTACCCAATGTGCCTAACACACCACCACGCTGGCCGAGTAATTGTGTCCAGTTGGCAATCAGCTGTGTACAGGTACTTTTGCCATTGGTGCCAGTTACTCCAACCAGTGCTAATTTTTTTGCTGGTTGATCATAAAACAGCCCAGCCAGTTCACTGACTTTTTCAGCTAATGACGGCACAGCAATACAAGGAATACTCAGCGTTGGAGCAATAAAGCCATCGCTATTATCGAATAAAATGGCCGCAGCCCCTGATTGCTCAGCTTGTTGCATAAACAAACGGCCATCAACCGCATGCCCTTTTAACGCCAGAAATAGAGAACCTTGTTTTAACAAGCGCGTATCTAACTGCATATCACTTAATGGAATAGCAGGTGCGGAGATATTAAAGCCCGCCAGTAGTCGATCAAGAGCGAGTGGCATTTTTCTTCACCTCGCTACGTTGAGCGGTATTCAATTCTTCTTTGGGATCAGGTAACGCATCTGGTGGCACATTATAAAGCTGCAATGCACTACTCATTACTTCCGCAAACGTAGGGCCAGCAACGGAACCACCGTAATATGAGGCGCCATGAGGCTCGTTAATGATCACCACCATCGCAAAACGCGGATTACTGACCGGCGCAAACCCAGCAAATGTACCCACATAATCTTTACCGTATCCGCCAGCGGCGGCCACTTTTGCCGTACCAGTCTTACCAGCTACACGGTAACCAGGTACTGCGGCTTTACCACCAGTACCGCCCTCTTCCACTACCCCTTCCAAGGCATGAATAACTTGTTCGGCAATTTCAGGGGCGATAACTCGCTCACCTTGTGGAGCTTGGGCTACTTTCAGTACTGAGATTGGTTTGCGAACACCTTTATTGGCTAAAGCAGCATAGGCAGCCGTAAGTTGCAATGGTGTTACGCGCAGACCATAACCAAAACCAAGAGTAGCCAGTTCAATATTTGACCAACGCGTGCGCATTGGTACCATCCCTGAACTTTCGCCCATTAATCCAGTTCCGGAATCCTGTCCCAAACCGAACTCTTCGAGTTTACCCGTGATCCATTGCGGCTGCATACGCATGGCAATATGTGCCATACCGATGTTGGAAGAGAATTTCAAAATGTCGTACAAACCACCCGATGCCATCTTATGACTATCGGTGACGATATGTCCGCCCACCGCAAATGGCCGCGTATCCAGAATTTCTTTCCAGTTAATAACGCCATGTTCCAATGCACTCATGGCAACTATCGGTTTTACGGTAGAACCCGGTTCATAAGTATCAGTGACTGCACGATTTCGGGCACGGAAGCTTTCATACTGTTCACGATTATTCGGGTTATAGGACGGCGTATTAACCATCGCCAAGATTTCACCAGTGATGACATCCATCAGCACCAACGAACCTGAAGTCGCTTTATTCACTTCAGTCGCATATTTCAAAGAGCGATAAGCTACTGATTGCAAACGCTGGTCGATACTTAATACCAGTTGCCCTGCTTTCTTACCTTCTTTGACGATGCCGATATTTTCAATGACCCGTCCCTGACGGTCTTTACGGATCTTGTATTCTGACGGCGTCGAGGTCAGCCATTCGTTAAATGCCCGCTCCACACCTTCAATACCGGCACCATCGATATTAGTGTTTCCCACCAAGTGCGCACTGATTTCACCAGTTGGGTAATAGCGTTTGGTTTCCCGACGTAAATGCACACCCGGTAGTTTTAATTTAGCGACGTAATCCGCCACCGCAGGAGTAATTTGTCGCTGCAGGTAGACAAAACGGCGTTTTGGATCAGCGATGCTGGCGGTTAACTTAGGCATATCCAGATCCAGCACATCCGCTAACGCCATCCACGCATCGGTATTTTTTAACCCATCCGCTTCGTGGATCTCTTTCGGATCGGCCCACACAGCTTGCACGGGAACGGAAACAGCTAATTGTTCACCATTACGATCGGTGATCATGCCACGATCCGAAGGGTCGGATGTTGTTCTCAGCGAACGCATGTCACCTTCCTGACGCAAGCGATCAGGTTGGATAACTTGTATCCATGCGGTACGGGCAACCAGACCGGTAAAACCGGCAAAAATGAATCCCATTAATACCATGAAACGCCAGCGTGCGAGACCGGTATCGGGTTTCTTATTATTTTTCTTAGCAGTAGCTCTTATGCTCATGGCAGACTAATCATCTTTTCTTCTAAAGGCTTAGGCCGTGTCATTGCCAACTTCACTTTGGCAATATCCGAAACGCGCGAATGCTCAGCCTGAGCATTCTGTTCTAAAACCAAATGTCGCCATTCGACTTCAAGATCATCACTTTTGCTCTGCACCTTGTTCAATTCCGCCGTCACAGAACGGGTATCGTCCGTTACTACTATCGTGGTGAGCGCGGAACCAAGAATAGCCAGACTCAGAATGACCT
This sequence comes from uncultured Tolumonas sp., assembly GCF_963676665.1. NCBI lineage: Bacteria > Pseudomonadati > Pseudomonadota > Gammaproteobacteria > Aeromonadales > Aeromonadaceae > Tolumonas > uncultured Tolumonas sp. Next base: position 272,228 of record NZ_OY781378.1, on the reverse strand, counting down.
GAAACCAGTGACGTTTCAGATCCAGCAAGATCAATAAAGCGAGATTAAGCCGGCGTTCCATCGTTAGCTCTCCAGACGCTCAGCAACACGCAATACCGAACTGCGTGAACGCACATTGTCGGAAACTTCACTATCAGCAGGCTTTATCGCTTTGCCAACCGAATGTAAGGTCTGAGTTTTACGAATTTGGTCTTCCGTAATAGGTAAGCCTTTCGGTGGCTGGATGCCTTTTTCCTGCTGACGAATAAATTGCTTAACGATACGGTCTTCCAGTGAATGGAAACTGATCACGGCCAACCGACCACCAGGAGCCAACACCGATAATGACGCTTTTAGCGTTTCTTCGATCTCTTTTAATTCTTGGTTTACATGAATACGTAACGCCTGAAAGCTACGTGTGGCAGGATGTTTATGTTTTTCTTTGTTTGGCACCACACGGGCAATCATCTCAGCCAACTGGCGAGTGCGGGTGTAAGGTGTCGTGACACGATCGGCCACGATGGCGCGGGCGATACGATTGGCAAAACGTTCCTCACCGTAAGTGCGCAGCACCCAGGCAATATCATCCACATCAGCGTGCAACAGCCAATCTGCTGCGCTTTCACCATGCAATGGGTCCATGCGCATATCAAGTGGACCATCGTTCATGAAACTGAAACCACGCTCAGCTTCATCCAGTTGTGGTGATGACACGCCGAGATCCAACAATAAACCGTCAACTTTACCCAGCAGATCACGCTCTGCCATATAGTCATACAGTGAAGAGAATGGGCCGGAGATGATTTCAAAACGGGGATCCTGCCACTCTTTGGCTACTGCCACCGCCTGAGGGTCACGGTCAATAGCATACAAGCGCCCCTGTGGGCCGAGGTGTTGCAGGATCAGACGGGAATGTCCACCACGTCCGAATGTACCGTCCACGTATACGCCGTCCGGGCGAATAGCCAGCCCGTCCACCGCTTCCTGCAACAGTACAGTGATATGTTCCATTAGCTTTTATCCCCAGTGCTAAAGTGAAAAATCACGCAGTTTATCCGAAGTAGTCCAGTCCATATCCGGCAATGCCTGAATGTCCTCATCCACTTGTTGTAACCAGCGAGTTTCACTCCAGATTTCAAATTTATTTAATTGACCAACCAGCATGATCTGTTTATCCAGCCCAGCGTGCTGACGTAACGGCGCCGACAACAGCAAACGACCATTACCATCCAGCTCACATTCACAGGCATAACCCAGTAGTAAACGCTGTAAACGACGCTCTACCGGATTCATGCTGGACAGGGATTTCAGCTTCTTTTCTATTTCTTCCCATTCACCAAGTGGGTACAGCAGCAGGCAGGGATTCGCTATATCAATGGTGCAGACAAGCTGGCCCTCGCACTCTTCGCGAAGCCAGTCTCGAAACTTAGTTGGAACTGCTAATCGCCCTTTGGTATCCAGAGCGATGGCGTGTGCTCCACGTAGCATGCCGCACCTTGCTGTTTGGTTATTTCCTGCCAGCCGGTGAATATTGGGAATTCATTCTACAGAGCTCCACAATATCCCACTTTTTTCCACTTAGAAGTGTAAGGATGCCTATGCCCCTTTGCAAGCGCCAGTCAGGCTTGATTCGAACTAACAAACGGGGATTTTTTTCATCTCTCTCTAAAGCGGCTGATTTTTCAGCAAAATGCCTGATAATAAAAAATAATCAGTTTGCGAAGTGCATCACTTTTAAACATCTGATCAGCAGGATATTTGGCGATTTTTAACAAACGCCTTATGCTGCGGCTCATGAACTCTCTCTGTCAAAGTAACGACAATGAAAACCAACCTCATTACCCGCGCCGGCTGGCAAAAACTCGAAGATGAACTGAAATATCTGTGGAAAGTAAAACGGCCAGAGGTAACACAGGCCGTCTCAGAGGCCGCCGCACTGGGTGACCGCAGTGAAAATGCTGAATATAAGGAAGGAAAACGAGAGTTGCGCTCTATTGATCGGCGATTACGTTTTCTGACCAAGCGTTTGGATGCATTGAAAATTGTCGAATATGCGCCACAGCAAGAGGGCAAAGTCTATTTTGGCGCTTGGGTGGAGTTGGAAAATGAACAAGGTGACATCGTGCGTTATCGCATTGTCGGCACCGATGAAATCGACACCAAAAACAATTACATCACCATTGATTCGCCGATGGCCCGCGCCTTGATCGGCAAACAAGTCGACGATGAAGTGCGGGTACAAACCCCATCGGGCGAGAAAGAGTGGTACATCAATAAGATCCAATATCAGCCGTTTAGCGCAGAATAACGGCATCACAACACCGAGGATAAACATGCCTTCGATTAATCAAATCATTGCTGATGAATTAAACGCCCGCAATGAGCAGGTGGCCGCCGCAGTAAAATTACTGGATGACGGCTCCACCGTTCCGTTTATCGCGCGTTATCGTAAAGAAATCACTGGCGGGTTAGATGACACGCAATTACGTCATTTAGAGCAGCGCTTAGGCTATTTGCGCGAACTGGAAGATCGCCGTCAAAGCATCCTGTTGTCGATCAGTGAGCAAGGCAAACTGACCGATGAATTACGCGCCGATATCTGGGCAGCGGACACTAAAACACGACTGGAAGATCTCTATCTACCCTATAAGCCAAAACGCCGTACCAAAGGCCAGATCGCGATAGAAGCCGGTCTGCAACCATTGGCCGATATGCTGTTGGCTAATCCAGAATTAGATCCTGAACAAGAAGCACAGCCTTATCTGAATGCAGAACATCAGATCAATGACAGCAAAACTGCGCTGGACGGTGCCCGTTATATTCTGATGGAACGTTTTGCCGAAGAAGCCGGTTTATTAGAGCAACTGCGTAGCTACCTGTGGCGTTCCGCTTTGTTACGCGCACAAGTGATCGAAGGCAAACAGGCGGAAGGGGCTAAATTCAGCGATTATTTTGATCATCAAGAACCGATAGCTAAAGTGCCGTCGCATCGCACCTTAGCCATGTTACGTGGCCGCAATGAAGGCTTTTTAGCCTTGAATTTACAAGTTGAGCAAACGGGTGAAACACATCCGTGTGAGCAGTTGATCACCCGTTACTTTGAGTTGGCTTTTCGCGGTCGCCCTGCCGATAAATGGCTGCAAAGTGTCGTGAACTGGACGTGGAAAATTAAACTCTCATTGCAGATGGAAACCGAGTTGATTGGTCGTCTGCGTGATGCAGCCGAAACCGAAGCGATCCGCGTTTTTGCCAGCAACTTAAAAGATCTGTTGATGGCTGCTCCCGCAGGAATGAAAGCGACGATGGGCTTAGACCCCGGCATCCGCACGGGCGTAAAAGTGGCAGTTGTTGATGCAACGGGTAAAGTAGTGGCAACACACACTGTTTATCCGTTTGAACCACGTCGCCAATATGATCAAGCCATTGAGATCATTCATACATTGTGCAAACAGCATAATGTTGGTTTGGTCAGTATTGGTAACGGCACGGCATCACGGGAAACAGACCGTCTAGTTGCCGACATGCTGCAACGTTACTCCGATTGCAAAGCACAAAAAGTGGTGGTCAGCGAAGCGGGCGCATCGGTTTATTCCGCCTCTGAACTGGCCGCAGCAGAATTTCCGGAACTGGATGTATCGCTGCGCGGTGCGGTATCTATCGCCCGTCGTCTGCAAGATCCGCTGGCGGAGCTGGTTAAAATCGATCCGAAAGCAATTGGTGTGGGTCAATATCAGCATGACGTCAGCCAAAATCAACTCGCTAAAAATCTCGATACCGTAGTGGAAGATTGCGTAAACGCCGTCGGCGTGGATGTTAACACCGCCTCAGTTCCACTATTGACGCGCGTATCAGGCTTAAGCAAAACACTGGCGCAAAATATCGTAGCGCACCGTGATAGCAATGGTGCCTTTAAAGAGCGTAAAGAGCTGCTGAAAGTGGCACGCTTAGGTCCGAAAGCTTACGAACAGTGTGCAGGCTTCCTTCGTATTCGCGATGGTAAAAACCCGCTCGATGCCTCTTCTGTTCATCCGGAAGCTTATCCGGTGGTGGAAAAAATTATCGCTCAGTTACATAAGCCTGTTTCCGGTTTGATTGGTAACAGCACCTTGCTCAAATCGCTGAAACCCGCCGATTACACCGATGAGCATTTTGGTATTCCGACCGTCACCGATATCTTGCAAGAGTTGGATAAACCTGGGCGCGACCCACGGCCCGAATTCAAAACGGCCACCTTCCGTGAAGGCGTAGAAGAGATGAAAGATCTGCGCCCAGAGATGGTTCTGGAAGGCTGTGTCACTAATGTCACCAACTTCGGCGCGTTTGTTGATATCGGTGTGCACCAGGATGGTTTAGTGCATATTTCGGCACTAACCAATCGTTACGTAAGCGATCCTCGTGAAGTGGTAAAAGCGGGTGATATCGTCAAAGTGAAAGTGGTGGAAGTCGACCTGCCGCGCAAGCGTATTGCATTAACCATGCGCTTAGATGATGAAGTGACGGCCAGCAAGCCTCAGCCGAAAGAGCGTCAGGAACAGACTAATCGCAAACCTGCTTCTCGCTCAACAGCAGCTGAGAAATCACAGAGTGGTGGCGACAATAATGCCTTTGCTGCTGCGTTTGCGAACGCTAAACGACGCTAATAAAACAGATCAGGAATAAGTAGTCAGTGCCGTCTGCGCTTGCGGGCGGCCTGATAATTGATAACGAGCTAAGATAACCTGCCCACGATGCAGCATTTCCGGATTACCAAATGATGTATTGGTCACACCAGAACTCTGTTCACTATTACTGCCCGCCACATCCTTACCACTATTGGTGTTCACTTTAGTAATAGATTGATTAGATACAACCCGTTGAGCTGCCGCTGCAGTGGCGTCGGCTTGAGCAGCAACTTTACGATCTTGAGCAGACGGTTCTGCAGGAGCTAAAGCGGCAGATTTAATCTGCCTCATTTTATTCAACGTTGCCTGCGGATCATTGGACACAGGAGATACGTCAATATTCACATGGCCGCCAGTTGCATAATCTTTTCCATCCGGCCCTTTGGTCATATCAAATGATGGTGCACTCGCATATTGCCCGCCGGCAGCCTGATGTGCTTGTTCGTGAGTTCGAACTTCTGCATCACGACTCTTAAGATCTTTAATTGCTTGTTCTTTTTGCTGTGCTTTTTTCTTATCTTCCTCAGACCCTGACGAAGCATCATCACCTTCTGAAGAGGTTTGTCCGTTACGACGTGATTGATCTGATGCTGCGGTGACCGTTTCGGAAGAGGGCAACGTTGTATCAGTACTACCATTTTTAACACTGTTATTTTTGAGTGATGATAATGAGTACGTATCTGAATTAGCGTTGCTATTAAGGTTGATATAACGCTGTGGTGTATCAGAAGAATTATTTAACTGATTATCTGTATTACCCGAAGAGCTTGCCGCTGGCTGTGGAATGGGCTCCCGTATAGCGCTATCCCGCCGCGCGGCTTCCGTCGCGGGCTGTTGTGCCAAAGGCACTAAATTGGGATAGGTCGGTGCAATATTCATAATCGTCAGACATGAATATCGAGTAATGAACCGATCATTTGATCAGAACGAGTGATCACTTCAGCGGACGCTTTACCCTGGATTTCGGCCATTTTAAGTTGCACTAATGAATCAGGTATCGCATCTTGTTGTGAAACTGACGTTCCTTGATCTGATGATGGTAAAGTCTGCTGTGCAATTTTACTGGCACTGGCATCCAGTTGTGAGGTTGCTTTCTGCAAACCAAGCACGCCAGATGAAAACGCACTGTTTATATTCATACGGTCAACATCCTCGAAACATACAGATCAACTCAAAGTAATTATCGATGACAAATGATGAGAATAACAGCATTTGTCGCACATTTTTCAATCAATAAATTGGTGTAATGATTCTATAAATAACTGCGGATGAGACAAAAATGGCGTATGTGCTGCCTGCGGGAAAATCACTGAATGACCACGAGGCAACAAAGCTTCTATTTCGGCTACTGCGGCAACCGGCACTAAACTGTCTAAACGGCCATAGAGGCTCAGTACCGGGCAACTCAGCTGAGAAAGCTCAGACCTTAGATCGATCGTTTCCAGTAATTGTAACCCCGCTTTAAGCGCAGCCGGTGTAGCCTCCGGCCGTTGTTGTAACCAGCTTTTCAGCCGTTTTACATCCTCTTTAACTGATTCACTTCCCATTGCCTGGATCGCTAAAAAACGTTCTATTGTTTTCCGGGTATCTAATTGCAATGCGCGATTAAACCCGGATAACACATCCGGGCGAATGCCCGGCCAGTTATCTTGTTGTAGAAAACAGGGTGAACTGCCGATCAAAACTAATCGTTTGATACGTGCAGGGTGATCCAACGCCATCCGTAATGCGATCAGCCCGCCCATCGACCAACCCAGTAAGTTAAATTGTGCGGGTAAGTGCGGTAATACCGCCTCACTCCATAAAGAGAGGTCGGCACTTTCCACAATCGTATGCTGGCTAAAGCCAAAACCAGGTAAATCCACTAAATGTAAAGAATAGTACGGTGTTAGTAGTGGCACGATCTCTTGCCATACTGCACTGTTTAAGCCCCATCCATGTAATAACACTAGATCCGGCCCTTGCCCGATACGTTCGATATGCATTGTTCTTTTCTCTATTACTCACAATAGCCTGCAAAGCTATGATAACTGTTCAATCCAATCACTGCGAAGAGAATAGCCGCCATGTCTGTGCATCATATAAAGCTGTTCATTTTTTATGCACCAAATAAGCACTAAGAAATCTCTCTACGCCTCATAAATGTGCATCAAATGCACCATTTTGCTCTTAAGACAGGCAAGAACCCTATTTTTGAGCCATTTTATATATGATCCAGGTTGGCATAATTCCTGCGATGTAAGTATCAGGTTAGCGACATACTAGTCCGACCAACGAGTTCTCAGACCTCCGTCTGTCGAGATCAGGACACGGTATTATCAGGGAGATATCTACAATGAAACGATTGTTTGCAATCTTGGCGCTGGTGGGAGCTTTCGGGCTGGCAACACCAGCATGGAGTGAAGAAGCACCTGCTCCAACAACATCAACTGCAGTAGCCGCTCCGGCTGCAGAGGCAGCTCCAGTGGCGGCACCTGCAGAAGCAGCACCAGCACCTGTTGTTGATACAATAAATAAAGGCGACAACGCATGGATCATGGTTTGTTCTGCGTTTGTTATTTTAATGTCAGTACCAGGAATCGCATTGTTCTACGGTGGCTTGGTGCGTAGCAAAAATATGCTATCTATCCTGATTCAGGTTCTGGTCGTATTCAGTCTGGTAACTGTTTTGTGGGTAACTTATGGCTATAGTCTTGCGTTCACTGAAGGTAACGCCTTCTTTGGAACTCTGAGTAAAGCCTTCCTAAAAGGGGTTACTCCAGATTCGATTGCTGCCACCTTCAATAAAGGTATCGGTCTTTCAGAATTTGTTTACATTGCCTTCCAAGGTGCATTTGCGGCAATTACTTGTTGCTTAATCTTAGGCGCATTTGCTGAACGCATACGTTTCTCTGCTGTTCTGCTATTCGTTGTCTTCTGGTTTACGCTGTCTTACCTGCCAATGGCTCACATGGTTTGGTATTGGGCTGGTCCTGATGCTTATACCGATGCAGCTGCGGCTGACGCAGCCAATGCGACTGCGGGCTGGTTATTCCAACACGGCGCATTAGACTTCGCTGGTGGTACCGTAGTTCATATCAACGCTGCGGTAGCAGGTTTAGTGGGTGCTTATTTCCTGGGTAAACGTGTTGGTTTTGGTCGTGAGTCCATGGCACCACACAGCCTGACTATGGTTATGATCGGTGCAAGCTTACTGTGGTTTGGTTGGTTCGGTTTCAACGCGGGTTCTGCGTTAGAAGCGAACGGTACATCTGCACTGGCATTCCTGAATACTTGGGCAGCAACTGCGGCGGCAACACTGACCTGGACTTTTGCTGAATGGGCACTGAAAGGTAAACCTTCTATGCTGGGCGCAGCTTCCGGTGCGGTAGCAGGTCTGGTTGCCATCACACCAGCGGCTGGTTTCGTTGGTGCAATGGGCGGTATCGTGATCGGCGGTCTGGCTGGCGTAGTTTGCCTGTGGGGCGTACACGGTCTGAAACGCATGCTGAACGTCGACGACTCTCTGGACGTCTTCGGTGTGCACGGTATCGGCGGTATGTTGGGTGCGATCCTGACTGGTGTATTTGCTTCTCCAGATCTGGGTGGTACCGGTGTATGGGATTACGTTGCTAATGGCGTGGCTCCTGATTACTCCATCGCCGCACAAGTTAAAATTCAGGCGATTGGTGTCATCACTACCATAGTTTGGTCTGGTCTGGTTTCTATCGTCGGTTACTTCCTGATCGATAAACTGGTTGGTCTGCGTGTTCCAGTGGAAGCAGAACGCGAAGGTCTGGATCTGACTTCTCATGGCGAACGTGCTTACAATAACTAAGCCGATTGCAAATCTATCAGGGCGCCTCAGGGCGCCCTTTTTATTACAGTTATTGTCTACTCCATTTCTGTTTCGACCCTTATGTTTGCAATGCTACGGCAATTCATGCCATCCCGTTTCCATTCTGCATGGCAAGGTATTTGTTTGTTTTGTCGCCAACCTACGGCGCAGCCATTACTTTGTCATTATTGTGCTGAAGAGCTGCCTTTGCTCGATCATCATTGTCGCTTGTGCGGCACCCCACTCGCTGGCGGTAATGACATTTGTGGTCATTGCTTGTTACAACCGCCGGAATGGGATTTTTTGCATATTCTGGCAGATTTTGAATTTCCCTTAACCGGACTGATCCACCAGCTGAAATATCAACACAAGCCATTACCCGCGGCTTTATTTGGCAAAATGCTGGCCGAACTCTATCCTGCAGAAGAACCCAAACCCGAAGTGATCCTGCCAGTTCCGTTGCATTGGCGACGTCAATGGTCCCGCGGTTATAATCAGGCACAGGAGATCGCACGCCCTATCACGAAGCAACTGAATATTCCCTGCAATAACCGGTTATTAACGCGAACACGAGCCACTAAAGTACAAGCGGGTCTTTCTCGCGAATTACGACAGACAAATCTGAATAATGCCTTTATTATCAAGCCACATACCTATCGGCATGTGGCTGTGCTTGATGATGTGGTGACCACGGGTGTTACCGTTACAGCACTGGTACGACTTTTGAAGGAAAGCGGATGCCAACGTGTCGATGTCTGGGCAATTTGTCGGACGCAACTGCGCGGTGAATAAGTATTGTGTCATATACATTTTGCGGCGTATTATAATACCATAGTTATTTAGTCAGGATTAGAGGATGGCGATGATCACAATCACCGAAAGCGCTCAGGCTCATTTCCGCAAACTGCTGGAAAAGCAGACGGAAAACACCAATATCCGTGTATTTGTTATGAATCCGGGCACCCCCAATGCGGAATGTGGTGTCTCTTACTGTCCTCCGGATGCAGTAGAACCCGAAGACACTCGCTTACCATTGAACGGTTTTGACGCCATCATTGATCCCAATAGCGCACCGTTTCTGGTGGATGCGGTCATCGACTTCATCAGTGACCAGATGGGCTCGCAACTCACGCTGAAAGCACCGAACGCTAAAATGCGTAAAGTGCCTGATGATGCGCCACTGGCTGATCGTGTTGAATACGTTTTGCAGTCGGAAGTAAATCCGTCTCTTGCCGCCCATGGTGGTAAAGTGACACTGACTGAAATCACTGACGACGGCATTGCCATTTTACAATTTGGTGGTGGCTGTAATGGTTGTTCAATGGTCGATGTGACGCTGAAAGAAGGGATTGAGAAGCAACTGTTGGAACGTTTCCCTGGCGAACTGACTGGCGCGAAAGATGCGACCGAACATGCCCGCGGTGAGCACTCGTTCTACTGATTACTGCATGCAGTTTTGCATATAACAACGCCAGCTTCTGCTGGCGTTGTTTTTATCTGGAAATACCTAAACCACTATTTCTATTCGCCTTTCTGATCCCGGCTCAGTAGTGTTAATGCGGCATCTTTCGCGGATTTACCCTGATACAAGATCTGATAAATCTGCTCACAAATTGGCATTTCGACACCTTGCCGGGCTGCCAGTGCACGAACTTCTTTAGTGTTACGATAACCTTCAACCACCTGACCGATTTCAGTCATAGCTTGTTCCACCGTTTTGCCCTGCCCTAACGCCAGACCAAACCGACGGTTACGTGACTGATTGTCGGTACAAGTCAGCACCAGATCACCCAGCCCCGCCATACCCATGAAAGTCTTGGCATCCGCGCCGAGTGACAAACCCAGACGTTGCAGTTCAACCAGGCCACGCGTGATCAAGGCTGTTCTGGCATTAGCGCCAAAACCTAAACCATCAGACAAACCGGCACCAATCGCGATCACGTTTTTCACCGCACCGCCAATTTGCAGACCAATGAAATCTGGATTGGAATACACACGGAATGATTTACCACAGTGCATCAGTGCCGACATATCAGCGGTAAACTGATCATTCGTTCCTGCCACCGCGATAGCGGTCGGCATTCCTGCGGCCAGTTCACGGGCAAACGTTGGCCCCGATAAGACAGCCAGCGGGATCTGCGCACCTAAAATCTCTTGTGCCACTTCCCCCAACAGACGACCATGTTCCGGCTCAAGACCTTTCGTCGCCCAGGCAACGCGGGTATCTTCACGCAGGAAAGGTTTGATCCGTTGCAATACGTCACCAAACACATGGCTAGGCACCACTACCAGCAAATCACGGCTGGCGGAAACGGCATATGCCAGATCATCGGTCAGCTGTAATGAATCAGGAAACGGAACATCCGGCAGGAATTCCTGATTACAGCGATCTTGCTGTAAACGCGTCACCTGCTGCGGATCATGCCCCCACAACAATACCGGCTGGCCTTTGCGGGCCAGAGAAATGGCAAGGGCGGTGCCGTAAGACCCCGCCCCCAAAACACTTAGTACTGCGGATGAATCCATTACTGTACTGCGCCAACAGGTGTTTGTTCTGCTTCCAGTTGTGCAATATGCGAAGCAAACAGTGCATCAAAGTTAACTGGAGCCAGGTTCAGTTGTGGGAATGAACCACGGCTGACCAAGCTGGCAATAGTTTCACGCGCATAAGGGAACAGAATGTTCGGGCAGAATGCGCCCAGGCAATGAGCCAGGCTCTGAGCATCCAGATTAGAGGCAGTAAATATACCCGCTTGTTTCACTTCACACAGGAACGCGGTTTCTTCGCCCAGTTTACAAGTCACGGTCAAAGTCAGTGCAACTTCGTACACATCCTGACCCAGCACCTGAGTTTGCGTGTCCATATCCAGCTTCACTTCTGGCTGCCACTCTTTCTGGAAGACAACTGGGGTATTCGGTGCTTCAAAAGAAACATCTTTTACATAAATGCGTTGGATCTGAAATTCTGGTTGTGCTGCGGTGTTATTTACTGCTTCTGTCATTTTAATGCCCTTTATTAGTATTGCCTGACGGCTGTTAATGCAAAATTAAATTAGCGCTTTTTCGTGACGGGTAAGTTACCGGCACGCCATTGAGTTAAACCGCCACGCAGCAGGTAAACCTGCTTAAAACCCGCTTTAACCAGTTTACTGGCCGCTGTTTCCGCGCGAGCACCAGTTTCACAAACCACAATCACTGGCTTCTCTTTATGCTTGTCAATTTCAGTGGTATTCCCCTGTTCGATTTGCGCCAGTGGAATATGATGAGAATTAGTGATGTGACCACGTGCAAATTCATCTTGTGCACGCACATCGACAACTAATGCATCCTGACGGTTAATCAAGGTTACTGCTGCTTGATGATCTATTTGTTTTACCGGTGAAAAAGCAGCTTTTACTGCTGTCGCCACAATCGCGGTAGCCAGACCAACCCAGGCCAGAACCAGCATTTCGTGACGTATTGCAAAATCGATGTATTCCTGCATTCTGTTTTCCCAACAACACTGAAAATAATCCGGACAGTATTACATGTGAAACGGCAGATTTACAGTATTCGCCCTGCAATGAAAATTCCTTCCGTGAAATGTGTAACGAAACGAGGTGAAAAGGTGACTAATGCAGCAGATATTGTAGAATTGACAGCAGTCGAACTTGTTTTCGTAAAATCCAAATAAAGAGGCCACACACAATGTCTACAGCTAAAAAGCCACTGGCACTGATCATCATGGATGGTTGGGGTTACAGCGATAAGAAAGAAGGTAACGCCGTTGCCGCCGCTAACACACCAAATCTGAATGCACTGTGCGCTAAATACGCCAACACCCTGATCTCTGGTTCAGGTATGGACGTAGGTCTGCCAGACGGCCAGATGGGTAACTCTGAAGTGGGTCACGTTAACATCGGGGCTGGCCGCGTGGTTTATCAGGAACTGACTCGCGTGACTAAAGAAATCCGCGATGGCGATTTCTTCAAAAACGACGCCCTGTGTAAAGCCGTTGATACTGCCGTTAGCACTGGCAAAGCAGTTCACGTAATGGGTCTGATGTCACCAGGTGGCGTTCACAGCCATGAAGACCACATCATTGGTATGCTGGAACTGGCTGCTCAGCGCGGTGCTGATCAACTGTATTTCCACGCCTTCCTGGACGGTCGTGATGTAGCGCCACGTTCAGCCCAAGAATCTATCGAAAAATTCGATGCTGTATTCAAGAAACTGGGCAAAGGCCGTATTGCTTCTATGGTTGGCCGTTACTACGCCATGGACCGCGACAACCGTTGGGATCGCGTTCAGGAAGCTTACGACCTGCTGTGTGAAGGCAAATCAGAATTTGCCCCTTACGCTGATGCAACTGCAGCACTGGCTGCGGCTTATGCGCGTGGCGAAAACGACGAGTTCGTTAAAGCCAGCGTGATCGGCGCTGAAGCAGCACCATTGAATGACGGCGATGTGCTGGTATTCATGAACTTCCGTGCTGACCGTGCGCGTGAAATCACCCGTACTTTTGTTGGTGAAGGCTTCGATGGTTTTGCTCGCAACAAACAGCCTAAATTGGCTGATTTTGTCATGCTGACCGAATATGCCGCAGACATCAAAACCTCTTGTGCTTATCCGCCAACAGCATTGACCAACACCTTGGGTGAATGGTTGGCTAAACACGATAAAACTCAGCTGCGTATTTCTGAAACTGAAAAATATGCGCACGTAACTTTCTTCTTTAACGGTGGCGAAGAAAAATGCTTCCCTGGTGAAGATCGTGAACTGATTGCCAGCCCGAAAGTTGCTACCTACGATCTGCAGCCAGAAATGAGCTCAGGCGAGCTGACTGACAAACTGGTTGCTGCGATCAAGAGCGGTAAATATGACGTAATCGTCTGTAACTACCCGAACGGTGACATGGTTGGCCACACTGGTGACTTCGCTGCGGCAGTTAAAGCGTGTGAAGCGGTTGATGACTCTATCGGCAAAGTAGTAGCAGCCCTGCAGGAAGTGGGTGGCGAATGTCTGATCACTGCTGACCACGGTAACGCGGAACAGATGACCAACGAAGAAACTGGTCAGGCACACACTGCACACACCAGCCTGCCTGTTCCATTGATCTATGTAGGTCGTGAAGCGACTGCACTGGAAAACGGCAAACTGTCTGATCTGGCGCCAACCATGCTGACACTGATGGGCATGGAAGTTCCAGCCGAAATGACTGGTAAGCCTCTGATGGTTCTGAAATAATTCTCGCCCATGTGGGCAGAGCAGTTGTTTCTTATGAAATACAATCGCGTCGGCCTGTTGGTCGGCGCGTTTTTTTTTAGCGCCGTCATACAGGCGGAAGAATCAAAAAACGTCAACTCGTCGCTATCCAGCGTACGGGAACAAATCCAGCAAAAACAGCAAGCTATCCAGGTTCAGAAAAAAGATCTGGCTTCGCTGCAACAACAACTCAAAGCCGATGAAGATGCGATTGCCGCGGCGAATCAGAAGCTACAGTCCTCGCAAAGTCAGCTCAGTAAAGTCCGCAGTAAACTGCAACGATTAGAAGCACAACGCGCCAAACTGGAAGCAGAATCTAATCAGCAGCAACGATTGCTGGCCGAACAGTTTGATGAAGCCTATCGCATGGGCCAGCACGATTACATGAAGTTGTTGCTGAATCAGCAAGATCCCGCAGCAGTGGATCGCACGCTTGCCTATTACGGTTATATGAATCAGGCACGGCTGAAGATCTTAAAACGACTGGATGCCACCAAAGCCGAGTTGTTACGCAATAAACAGGAAACCAATGAAAGCAGCCAGGAATTGCGCGGCTTAATTGATAACCAGCGCCATGATCAACTGACTTTGCAGCAAAAACAGCAACAGCGCGAGATGACCGCTAAAGAGCTGAACAGTTCATTACATTCCGATCAGCAGCAATTGGATAAACTGCAATTAGCCGAAAAAGCCATGCTGCAGAAGATCGAAGAACAACGCAAACAGTTGGAAGCCGAACGCGCCCGTAAAAAGCAGGAAGCCCTGGCATTAGCGCGTGAGAAAGCCAAACAAGCGGGTAAATCGCAAGAAGCGGCGGCACGCAAAGAAGCCGCCCGTTTAGCGAAAACCGATTTGCAAGGCTTAGGTAAATCCGGTCGGATGAGCTGGCCTTTACGAGGCACTGTGATCCGAAAATTTGGTGAAAACCGCACCGGTGAAGTGGCTTGGAAAGGGTTGCTTATTCAGGCCAGTCAGGGTGCTGCGGTCAAAGCCGCAGGTAGCGGTGATGTGGTCTATGCTGATTGGCTCGATGGTTTTGGTAACGTGTTAGTTATCGATCACGGCCGTGGTTATCTCAGTTTATATGGCAATAATCAAAGCCTGACCAAACATGTGGGTCAGCGGGTTAATGCGGGTGATGTTATCGCCAATGTAGGCCACAGTGGCAACACCGGGGCGACCGGGCTTTATTTTGAGATCCGTAAAGCCGGGAAACCCGTTAACCCGGTTTCGCTGCTTGGCAAATAAGCTTAGTCAAAAAGACTCGTTAAGTTAAAAAGACCCGGCTTTAGCTCCGGGTCTTTTTAACTGCGCAGTTATCAAATTGAAATTATTTCCTTATAAATCAATATAATAAATATTGGCACAACCCTTGATATAGATAACCCAATCTCTGGTAATCGAATCAAGGAACGCCCTAATGTTTTGTATTCAATGTGAACAGACCATCTCTACCCCTGTAGCTAAAGGCTGCAGTTACACCATGGGCATGTGCGGTAAAACTGCCGAAGTCTCCGATCTGCAAGACGTACTGATTTATCTGCTGCAGGGCGTTTCTGATTACGCGTTAAAAGCCCGCTCAGTCGGTATTGTCGACCAAGCCATTGATGCTTATGTGTGTCAGGCACTGTTCGCCACGCTGACCAATGTGAATTTCGATGCGGTTCGTATCATCGCGTTCATCAATGAAGCGCAACAAAACCGTGACTCACTGAAATCGCGTTACGAAGCAGCTTGCTTGTTAGCGGGCAAAACACCGGAAGTGGCAACTGGCCCAGCGGCGTTGATCCTGACTGCGGACAAAGCCGAATTGCTGACTTGGGCACCCAATGCAGCAGTGAATCGTAACCATAAAGAGATCGGTGAAGACATTCTGGGCCTGCGCCTACTGTGTCTGTATGGTCTGAAAGGCGCTGCCGCTTATATGGAACATGCGCGTGTTTTAGGTCAGCAGGATGATACTGTTGGTGCTGAATATCACCAGATCATGGCCTTCCTGGGTACGGAACCAACTGAAATGCAGCCATTGATCGATTGCGCGATGCAGATCGGCCAGATGAACTTCAAAGTCATGGCGATGCTGGATAAAGGCGAAACTGAAACTTTCGGCCACCCAGAACCAACTAAAGTGAACATGAAGCCGGTTGCTGGTAAAGCGATTCTGGTGTCTGGCCATGATCTGCATGATTTGGAAAAAATTCTGCAGCAAACCGAAGGCAAAGGTATCAACGTATTCACTAACGGTGAAATGTTACCGGCGCACGCATATCCAGCCTTCAAAAAATACCCGCACTTGGTGGGTAACTACGGTTCCGCCTGGCAGAACCAGCAAAAAGAGTTCGCTGCCTTCCCGGGTGCCGTGGTGATGACCTCTAACTGCATCATCAACCCGAATGTGGGTAAATACACCGACCGTATCTTTACCCGTAGCATCGTCGGCTGGCCGGGTGTGACTCACATCGAAGGTGATGATTTCAGCACTGTGATTGCAAAAGCAGCGTCACTGGAAGGTTTCCCATACGATGAGATCCCTCATTACACCATGACTGGTTTTGCCCGTAATGCACTGATGGCGGCGGCTCCTGCTGTGATCGATCAGGTAAAAGCCGGCAACATCAAACACTTCTTCCTGATCGGTGGTTGTGACGGTGATAAACAAGAACGTGGTTATTACACTGAAATGGCGAAAGCCGTGCCACAAGACAGCCTGATCCTGACGCTGGCGTGCGGTAAATTCAAATTCAACGATTTGGAATTCGGTGATATCAACGGTATTCCTCGTATGCTGGATGTGGGTCAGTGTAACGATGCCTATTCTGCCATTCAGTTAGCTCTGGCGCTGGCTGATGCCTTTGAATGTGGTGTGAACGACCTGCCACTGTCGCTGGTGCTGTCTTGGTTTGAACAGAAAGCCATCGTGATCCTGCTGACTCTGCTGTCACTGGGCGTGAAAGGTATTCGTGTTGGCCCATCGGTACCGGGCTTCCTGACACCAAACCTGCTGAACTTCCTGAATGAAACTTTTGATCTGAAACCAATTACTACCGTGGAACAGGATCTGAAAGACATTCTCGCAGCCTAATCGCGAAGGCGCTTCACAACCCATATTGGCGGTGAAGCGCCAGTCATTTATACCCAAAGTAATTGGAGTTACAGCAAGGCGACAAGAGAGCGAACCCCCATGAGCATAGATAGACTATGTGATTGGGGTGAGAGAATGCGGTCAACGACGCTGCAACTTCAAATACGAAGGATATAGTGCAAAATCAGACAGGAACAGTACATGACCCAATCCCCCCAAGTATGGCAACAAGGGGCTCAAACCCTGTGTTGTATTGAACGCCGGCAGGAAACTGCTGATGCCGTAACGTTAGTTTTTCGCCCGTTACAAGCACTGGCTGTCAGTTATCAGCCAGGACAATTTTTACTGCTGACTGTTGAAATTGATGGTCAGTCACACAGCCGCGCTTATTCACTTTCGTCTTCACCTTCCCGCTCTGCTGATCTGGCAGTCACCGTCAAACGGGTGTCTGGCGGGCTAGTTTCTAACTGGTTACTGGATAATTTCCAAACAGGCGATACGCTGAGCGCATTGGCACCAACTGGCGCGTTTTTCCTGCCAGCCGATTACAGTGCTGGTAAAATTTTGCTGTGCAGTGCTGGTAAAATTTTGCTGTGCAGTGCCGGTAGCGGCATTACGCCGATGATGTCGATAGCGCACTGGTTGCTGGACAACCAACGCGAAACTGAGATCCTGTTCCTGCATAGCGCCCGTCATGCCGACGACATTATCTTCCGCGATGAACTGATGGCACTGGCTGCAAAATATCCGCAGTTCAAACTGTCACTGATTTTAGATAACACCACCGATGCCTTTGTTTGTTATCAGGGCTTCCTGAACCCGGTGTTGTTTGATCAGTTAGTACCCGATCTGAGCGATTGCCATGCGTTCATGTGTGGCCCAACGCCTTATATGGATTCATTGGAAAGCTGCCTGCGCGATCGCCAGTTCCCGATGCACAACAGCCACAAAGAATCATTCACCCCTGCTGCGCCTATCGTGGCGGATGAAACCCTTTCCCGCCAGTTCCGTCTGGAAGTTTCTAGCTTTGGTGCCAGCAGCGACATCACCAATCAACAAACTGTATTGGAAGCATTGGAATCACTGCAATTACCCATCATTGGTGCCTGTCGTTCCGGCGTTTGTGGTTCCTGTAAATGCAAAGTGGTCAGCGGCAGCATCGAGAATATCAGTGAACAACCCGGCCCACTGACCGAGGAAGAGCAGCAGCAAGGTTATATTCTGGCGTGCAGCAGCCGCGCCAGCTCAGATTTAGAACTGGAGCTTTAATCTATGCAGAAACATCGAATAATCATCGTTGGTAATGGCATGGTCGGCCATCGTTATCTGGAAGAGTTGGTGGATAAAGCCGACCTCAGCCAGTATGACGTAACCGTCTTTGGCGCAGAGCCACGCGAAGCGTATGACCGCGTGCATTTGTCTTCCTATTTTTCGCACCACACCGCGGCGGAGCTGAGTCTGGTGAAACCGGGCTTTTACGAAAAACATGGCATTAAGTTATTCCTCAATGAAGCCGTAAAACGTATCGATCGCACACAAAAAGTCATTGAAACCAATCAAGGGCAAACCCTGCCGTATGACACCTTGGTGCTGGCAACCGGTTCTTACCCGTGGGTGCCAAATATCGCCGGTAGTGCGCATCACGAATGTTTTGTTTACCGCACTATTGAAGATCTGAAAGCCATTCGCGAAGCGGCGAAACAAGGTAAAAGCGGTGTTGTGGTCGGCGGTGGTCTGCTGGGTCTGGAAGCGGCTGGCGCATTAAAAGCGTTAGGCTTAGAAACCCACGTGATTGAATTTGCACCGGTACTGATGGCCGAACAGCTTGATCGTCAGGGCGGTGAAATGCTGCGCCGTAAGATCGAAAGCCTCGGTGTCACCGTACACACCAGCAAAAATACCAGTGAAATCGCGCACTACCAAGGTAAACAAGGTCATCACCAACTGCGTTTTGCCGACGACAGCACGCTGGATGTCGATCTGGTGGTGTTCTCAACCGGTATTCGTCCGCAAGATACGCTGGCACGTTACTCCGAGCTGCCCATCGCCGAACGTGGTGGTGTTGAGATCAATGACTACTGCCTGACTGCCGATGAACATATCTATGCCATTGGTGAATGTGCCGCCTGGCATGGTCGTTTCTTTGGTCTGGTCGCGCCGGGTTACAAGATGGCGCAAGTGGCCGTTGATCACCTGTTAGGTAATGACAACGCCTTCACTGGTGCTGATATGAGCGCCAAACTGAAACTGCTGGGTGTGGAAGTGGGCAGTATCGGTGATGCTCAGGGTCGTACACCAGAAAGCCTGAGCTATGTCTATCAAGATGACGCCGCAGGCATCTATAAGAAAATTGTGGTCAGCGGTGATGGCGCCAAACTGTTAGGTGCGGTGCTGGTGGGTGATACTACCGATTACGGTAATCTGCTGCAGTTGAAACTCAACGACATGCCGCTGCCAGCGCATCCAGATACGCTGATTTTGCCTGCGCATGCGGGTGCGAAACCAACACTGGGTGTCGATGCCCTGCCCGACAGCGCACAGATCTGTTCTTGCTTCGACGTCACCAAAGGTCGTATCGCGCAAGCCGTGGCTGCGGGTTGTCATACCGTTGCGGCGATCAAAGCTGAAACCAAAGCCGGTACCGGTTGTGGTGGTTGTGTGCCATTGATCTCGCAGGTGCTGAACGCAGAATTGTCCCGTCAGGGCATTGAAGTAAAAAATCACCTGTGTGAACACTTCACCTTCTCGCGTCAGGAACTGTTCCATCTGGTCAAAGTTGGTCAGCTGAAAACCTTTGAAGAGGTATTAAGCAAACACGGTCACGGTTATGGTTGTGAAGTTTGTAAACCAACTGTCGGCTCTATTTTGGCCTCTTGCTGGGGCGAATATGTGCTGAAATCGGCCCATACACCGCTGCAAGATACCAACGATACCTTCCTCGGTAACATGCAAAAGGACGGCACTTATTCTGTGATCCCGCGTATGCCGGGCGGAGAAGTAACGCCAGAAGGTCTGATGGAAGTCGCGGCTGTCGCGCGCGATTACCAGCTTTACACCAAAATCACCGGCGCACAGCGGATCGGTCTGTTTGGTGCGCATAAAGACGACCTGCCAACCATCTGGGATCGACTGATCAAAGCCGGCTTTGAAACCGGTCATGCATATGCCAAATCACTGCGTATGGTGAAAACCTGTGTCGGCAGCACCTGGTGTCGTTTCGGTGTGCAGGACAGTGTGGGCTTGGGCGTTGAGCTGGAACATCGCTATAAAGGCATTCGTTCCCCGCACAAGATGAAATTTGGTGTTTCCGGTTGTACCCGTGAATGTGCGGAAGCACAGGGTAAAGACGTTGGCATCATCGCGACCGATAAAGGCTGGAACCTGTATGTCTGCGGTAACGGTGGTATGAAACCACGCCATGCCGATCTGCTGGCTGCTGATTTAGATAAAGAAACACTGATCCGTTATGTCGATCGTTTCCTGATGTTTTATGTCCGCACAGCAGACAAGCTGCAACGTACTGCCAGCTGGCTGGACAACCTCGAAGGCGGTCTCGATTACCTGAAGTCGGTCATCATCGACGACAAACTAGGTGTCGCGGCGGAACTGGAACAGGAAATGGAATTTATCCGTAACCAGTATCACTGCGAATGGCAGGAAACACTGAGTGATGAACAACAGAAACTGCGTTTCCGTCACTTCATCAACAGCGCACAGCCTGATCCGTTGGTGCAATTTGTTGGTGAGCGCCAGCAGCATCGTCCGGCGAAACCGGAAGAACGTATTCCTACTTACAACATTTCGCTGGAGGAACCGGTATGAGCTGGACCGATATCTGCGCGGTAAATGACATTATTCCCGGCACCGGCGTGTGTGCGCTACTGGGGCAACATCAGGTGGCGGTCTTCCGCCCCTATGCTGATGAACAATTGTTTGCACTCGACAACATTGATCCGTTCTATCAGGCCAGCGTGTTATCCCGCGGCATTTTGGCGGACTTACAAGGTGAGTTGTATATCACCAGCCCGCTGAAAAAACAGCATTTCCGCCTGAAAGATGGCGTATGTCTGGAAAACGCGGAATTCTCTGTTGCGGCCTATGCCGTCCGAGTGAACAACGGACGAATTGAACTCAAGGAGCCAGTATAATTATGTATCAAGAAACTATCGAAAAATGCGCAGCCGTTGCGGCGCGTATCAAAAATACGTCAGCGAATAACCCGCTGAGTTTCTGGATCGGCAGCCTGATGGCGGGCGCGTATGTCGGCTTAGGCATTATCCTGATCTTCACCTTAGGTAATCTGGTCGACCCATCAATTCGACCACTGGTGATGGGGGCTACCTTTGGTATCGCGCTGACACTGGTGATCATTGCCGGCGCGGAACTGTACACCGGTCACACCATGTTCCTGACCTTTGGCGTGAAAACCGGCAAACTGAGCAGCACTCAAGCGGTTGGTATTCTGGCCCAATCCTGGACTGGTAATCTGTTGGGTTCCATCGTCGTCGCTTACCTGTTTTATCTGGGTGGCGGTGGTCAGTTGTTGCCTGCGGCCGACAGTCTGGTGCACAAAGTCGCACTGGCGAAAACCACCGCACCGGCACTGGCACTGTTTGCCAAAGGCATGCTGTGTAACTGGCTGGTATGTTTGGCGATCTGGATGTGCCAGCGCGTTGAAGGTGCCGCTAAATTCATCGCTATCTGGTGGTGTCTGCTGGCGTTTATCGCCTCCGGTTACGAGCATTCGATTGCGAACATGACTTTGTTTGCACTGTCCTGGTTTGGTGCCCACACCCCGGAATATACCTTATCAGGTATTGGCTATAACCTGCTGTGGGTCACTTTAGGTAACACGGTTTCAGGTGTGTTATTCATGGGTTTAGGCTACTGGTATGCGACTCCGCGAGCAAAACGTGCCGCGATGGCAACTGCAGCTAAAACGAGTACTCATAACGCCTGATCGACCATGTTTCCCGTTCACGCCGTGCGTGGATGGGAAACATAATGTGAACCGCCCGTCTGTTCCTGCAAATTGTTTTCTCCGTCATGCTTATCTGAATCTACTATTAAATTAGAACCCAGTATCTGTTCTTGTCGCCTCATCGATTGTTTGTGATGAAGAAGAAGCAGAGTTTTTGCTGAGAAACATATCTTCATCGAACAAGGAGCTGACCATGACTCATGCCATTGCAGACTATGTCGGAAAAATAATCCTGATCAAATTTATTCCTGGCTATGTCGAAAGTGCGCAATCACTGATCCAACCTAATGATGCTGGTTGTTCATCGTTTTACGTTCGGCTGGCAGGCGTTGAAACAGCAGGTATTTGGGTTGAAAACAAACAGTGGCAAACACAGGACTTTTTTAGTACACCACCCGATATCTACCATGCTGCGATCTTGATCCCATGGCATCAGATCGAGTCAATTGCTGCATTTCCTGACCGTGAATTCAGTCATGGTGAAGAGCCTTACCGCGAAAAAGATATCGGCTTTTTGGCTGCAAATTAAAACCGGATGAAAAACTTTTGCCGTAACACGTCATCGTTACGGCTTTTTTTATAATGCCGCAACCATTTGGCTAACATCCACATCATCCTGTTGTTCTGGCGGCAAATAGATCTGCGCATAATCCAGATACACACCGGTACGCAGAAATAACGCGAATAATTCAGGGTCAATATGACCAGATTGCGCCATCTGTTGCATGATGCCAAGTGCTTCATCCAGTGATTTTGCTTTTTTGTATGGTCGATCGGCTGCTGTTAATGCTTCAAAAATATCGGCAATCGTCAGAATGCGGGCGGTCAGCGGAATATCCCTAGCGGCTAACTGACGCGGATAACCCTTACCATCCAAACGTTCATGATGTGCCCCAGCGATATCCGGCACTGATTTCAGATGTTTGGGATAAGGTAATTGGTTCAGCATCTGGATGGTTTGCACAATGTGATCATTGATTTTAAAACGATCTTCTTCCGTCAATGTGCCTTGTACAATTTTCAGGTTGTAGCACTCCCCCCGATTGGCTTTATAGGTTGGAATGACTCGTTTCACACCTATTGCTAAATCTTTCTCTTGGGAATAGTCGCCAAAATGAGGAATTAGATGTTCCGGTTTATCCGCCAGCACGTGTTCCTGTGCTGGTAATGGCGACGGGGCTTTACGCGCTAATTCTTCATGCGACAGGCCTAACGTATCATCCAGCGTGCGCCACCAGCATTGTTCGGCAATCCTATCCAGACGTGTCGTTTCTTGGATGCCAATCCGTTGTTGCCCCAGATTACATTCTGCGACAAACGCAAATTCGCCATCCAACCGTTGCCATTCCTGTTGTAACCAAACGCGTAGTTCTGCTTCCGATTCACCGGCTAACTGACGTTGCAACGCACTGATTTGTTTATCGCGCTTTAACACTTCAAAGCGAGTACGGATCTCATGAATACGGTTATGTACCGTTTCCAGTTTGGTGGCCTTATCCACGATCGCTTCCGGGGTGGTGACTTTACCGCAATCATGCATCCACGCCGCGATATGTAACGCTTCCCACTCATCGTCTGATAAATCAAAATCTGCTAAATGCCCTTCTTTACACTCGCAAGCCGCCTGCGCCAAAGCCAGCGTTAACTCCGGCACCCGTTGGCAATGACCACCAGTGTATTTGGACTTGGCATCGATCGCCGAAGCAACCATTTCAATTAATGAGCTAAACAGGGCTTTGCGTTGCTGTAACATGTGCTGACTTTCCAATGCCAGCGTTGCAAATTGCAGATAACTTTCCACCAGCGCCCGCACCGAGGCATCTATCTGCGGCGCTTGACTGAAATAAACACATAAAAAGCCCATATTCTCGCCAAAACGATCTTTCAGCGCGATTAACTCAACATGTTTACAACTCAGGTTTTGCTCGGCAAACCAACGCCATGCTGCATCTTCAAAGGTTTTATCCGTGGGATCTTCTCCTGGAGGTAATGACAAAATCAGTGAGTTAGCATTACCGCTCCCCTGATGCACCATGGTCTTATAGCAAGTGGCATCATCATCATCCGGTAACCAGAGAATAGCGCCATCACCACCATATAATTTTCTGATAACCGCTGCTAACTCTCCCGTCAATGTCGCCAGCTCGCGGGTCTTACATAACTGACGAATCAACGACATAAAGTGCTCAAGTGTCGATTGCAATATATACACCGACTCCCCCAACTCATTAACTTCAAGCAATCGACTGCTCACTCGCGATGTCGAGTGATTAAACTGAAAACGCCGCATCGACAAACTTTGTTGCATTAGGGTCACCAATGAACAGGCTAAACGCCCAGCCAGCCACCAGGCAAAAACATAAGCCAGCAATACCGCACACAGCATAATGTTGAGTTGCCAATTCATATGGGTATATACATCAGCCAATAGTTCAGACAAGGGTTCCGCAACCCCGATCCAGTAATGTTTATTGCCACCCAATTCAATTCGGTGCAGATGCACCTGCCAACGTGCATTTTGCCAATCCGCCTGTCCGGTTTGAATGATTTCCGGCCGCAGCAATAACAGACGTGCAAACAGTGATAGTTCACCACGTGTAAATTGACTGATGTTCATCCCGTTGCGGTAAGAGGTAGGTGTGAGTTCACGGGGTGGATGATTACTGCTCATCAGGTTTAAATCCTGATCCAGCAAAATGATCTGGGTCTGTGCGCCAAAACGGTCACTGAGATCCAACTGCGCAAAAAACAGCGGCATGACAGAACTTGCGCGCATATCGTGTTCATCTAACAAGCGGGCAGACAGGAAATAATCACGGGTCAGCTGGTTATCAACCTTTTCCGCTACTGTTTCCAGTCTGGTTTTAGACAGTCCTTGCAAGCGCGCTAAACTACCTTCGTAACTGATGTATATCTGCGCCCCGCCCAAAAGTGAGATAAGTAAAAAAAAGAAGGCAAATATGGCGGTACGCAGGCTGATCTGATTGGAAAATTTAGTCATCGCTGATAAGGATCGCAACTCTTCCGTGATTGTGATCACAATATCATTTTTTATAGAACAGAGGCTAGATGACCACATTAACTTTATGGTTATAAAAACGCCAATTTATGTCATAAAACAAGCAGATAAAATGTAGGGTTCTGACCTTTCATGCGGAAATTCACGCCGACCAGCCAAATTCATTCAATCGCAGGTTCCAGCTATCATCTAACGGCGCATCAATAATGATCAATTCGTTACTATGTGGATGACGAAAACTCAGGCGCTGGTGATGCAACATCAAACGTGCACACTCAAACTGTTCACGGAAAAAACGGTTATGCCGGCCATCGCCGTGTGAGGTATCACCCACAATCGGATGACGCAAATGGGCCAGATGCCGACGCAGTTGATGCTTACGTCCGGTCAGCGGCAGTAATTTCACCAAACTATAACGGCTGCTTGGGTGTTTTGGTGATACGGCAAACGGCAATTCGATGCGCGCGATACAGCGGATATGGGTTTTTGCCGGTTGCGCCGGTTTATCCGGGTCTGCGAATTTATCGGCGATCCGATCCAGCTCTTCTTTGAGCGGATAATCGAGAAACTGTTGTAGTGGCGCCCAGCCACGTACCAGTGCCAGATACTCTTTTTGCATCCGATGAGATGCAAACGCATCGGTGAGATGCCGCGCCGTTTCCGGGTCTAACGCAAACAACAGAATGCCGGAGGTCGGTCGATCGAGCCGGTGCACGGTATACACATGCTGGCCAATCAGATCACGCGTCATTTGCATCGCAAACTGCGTTTCACCTTTATCCAGCCAGCTACGATGCACCAAGAGACCAGCCGGTTTGTTGATAGCAACCAGATGTTCATCACGATAAAGAATTTGCAGACTCATTGCAGACGATCAACCGGTTTTCCACTGAGTTCTTCATCCAAACGAGCCAATACATCTAACAGTAAGGAATGTTCTTTCAGCTTATTTTTATAAACTTCCGTGGCCATCGGGTAAATCGCAACCGCAGTAGGTAACGGTTCACCAGCGGCTAACATGACACGAAAACGTTCCAACAGAATAAACTGTAACCATTGGTGAAATTCCAGCGTGTCCAGCGCGAACGGCTGGGTGCTGGCCAATGCGGCTTCAGAAGGTGCATCGTCCTGCCATAACTGCAGACGCTGTAATGTGAATTCCAGCTCTTTTAGCAAAAACACAACTTGTCGCGACATAACACACACCAATTTCCTGTTACGGTTAAATTCCGGCTAATATATCACTACCGCCATTTTTTACTGAGTAGAGATGCGATGACAGATCTATTAGCATTATTTTTAATTTGCCTGATTGGCGCGGAGTGCTGGCTGCGCCGTCAACAATCAGAGCTGGCGGAACGGTTGATCAAGCATTACTGCAAGAATACAGATCTGCAACTGCTCAGCATCGCGCGCCAGTCCTTCGGTATTCCGCTGTGCCTGTCGCGCGTGACCCAAAAGGCCAATGCATTTGTGTTTGAATACAGCATGGATGGCGTTGGCAAAGAAGAAGGCGAACTCTATCTGGTCGGCCTGCAGCAACCGATTTTTCGGGTTGATCCGAACAACCAGCGTGAACCTGAGCCGGTGCGCACCGGCATCGTGATCAATATGCCGACCAATCACGAAACCAACGATGCCACGCCGGTAAAACCAGAACACAACAATGTAATTCCGTTTCCACAACAACGACAACGCCACTAATTCAATTGTAAACTCAACGAGGAGCTTGGATTTTCTGATGGATGATATTTTCCGTATTGCTAACCAGCTGGCCGCAAACGGTCAAACACCCACCACCGCACTGGTCAAATCACGCCTGCGCCAGCCTGTGCCAATGGCTACGTTGATCAGCGCCATACAACGCTGGAAACAAGATCCGGAAGCCTATAAATCACTCGGCTTGCCGGGCACCAATAATGATGAACAGAGCGTTGAGCAACAGCCCGAAACGCCCGAGAATCAGCTGGCAACGCTGCAACGTCAGGTCGAACAATTGCAGCAGCAAGTGATCATGTTAGCTAAGCGGGTAAGTTTGCTTGAGCAACTGGGCTAATGGTCTTTAACGGCAATGGCGAAAGCCGCTGCAAAAATTCCGCTAATGAGTCAGCCAATATCCAGCGTTTTGGCTGACCCAGCTGTTCCAGCAACACCGCACCACTCTCGTTATCGAGGCTAATCACCTGTAATTCGTTCGGCACAGTGGCAAGAAATAACGTCAGTGGCAATTTCAGGCGCCGCAACATCATCACATGCGCCACCATATTTTCCTGCAAACGCTCAAAATCTTCGTCGTTCCACGGCTGCACCAGCGTCACCGCTAATCCTTTAAAAGAAGCGGTGATTTGCCCGGCAAAACCATGGCCGTAATAAGTATGGATCGCCGGGTGAAATTTACACTCCAGTGCCGATGCAATATTGTGTAAATCTGCGGGTTGTGGACGTTCCCAACATTTCCATAACGCCGGATTTTTCAAATCATAGCGACAAGGCGAAGGCCGATTTTCATCCTCCGGGCAACAAACGGCGATGCCACGCTGTTGCTGATAGGCGAACCAACGAGCAAATACATCAGATAATGCGCAAATAACTTGATCAGCCACGGTTTTTCCCGACAATTAAATATACTTGGATTTTAACTGAGCGAACCTCTCATGTCTCATGCATCCCCTTACGAAAATAACCCGTTGCTGGCAAATCTGACACTGGGTCAGAAAACAGAATATATTGCTGAATATAGCCCGCAGTTATTACAACCGGTGCCCAGACAGCTAAATCGGGATGCATTGAGCTTAGCGGAACAACTCCCCTTCCACGGTGAAGATCTGTGGACGTTGTATGAACTCTCCTGGCTGAACAGCAAAGGCAAACCCATGGTTGCCATTGGTGAGGTACGCATTGATGCCAACAGTTTAAACCTGATCGAATCTAAATCGTTCAAGCTGTATCTGAACAGTTTTAACCAAACCACCATTGCGGATTTAGCGACTGTCCGCCAGACCTTAGAAAAAGATCTCAGTCAGTGCGCACAAGGTGCCGTCAAAGTCAGCTTGTTTCCGCTAACCCAAGCGCCGCATCATATCGCCAGCGTGCCCGGAGAATGCATTGATGATTTGGATATCGTGATCGACGAATACCACTTCTCCAGCGATTGGCTGCAACAAGCCGGTAACCATGATCATATCGTGGAAGAAACCCTGCATAGCCACTTGTTGAAATCAAATTGTCTGGTGACTGGTCAACCTGATTGGGGCAGTGTCGTTATTCATTATCAAGGCCCGCGCATTGAACGGGAAAAGCTGCTGCGTTATCTGATCTCATTCCGTCAGCATAATGAATTTCACGAACAATGTGTTGAGCGGATCTTTGTTGATTTGCAACGTTATTGCCAACCGGAAAAACTGACGGTGTATGCCCGTTATACCCGCCGTGGTGGGTTAGACATCAACCCATTCCGCAGTAACTGGGAAACGGCGCCGGAAAATATGCGTTTGATCCGACAGTAAATATCACGTTCCAGTGTTTTATGTCGCATACTCTCGATGTTGATAACCAACAGAAATCAGATGAAACGATGAATTTATGACTTTATTGCCTTTGGTTTTTCTGTTGAATGGACTCAGCGTGCCAGCCCCAGAGATGGATCCAGCGGATCTCTCGGATACCTTGCAGCAGGCACAACAGATTGGCATTGCCAGCCCGGATCGTTGCATTCAAATCACGGAAGGGCTGTTGCAACCACAAGATAACCCGTTGTTATCCGCCCGATACGATAAAAATACCTCACTGAGCCGGGTGAAAGATCGGGTGCAATTACGCAGCAGTCGGCAACAAATCCAGACCTTCATCGTCAATGGAATCTGCTATGCGCGTCAGGAACGTTATAACGAAGCGTTAGATGCCTTAGTTAAAGCGGAAGAAATGGCCAGCCGCCAACATTTCGACGATTTAGCCGAAATCAGTCTTTACCATCAAGTCACGATTTTGGGGCTCGATCTGGATAAACCGATCCCAGCACATCATGCCTGGCGACGTCTGAATGTGTTGGTGCAAAACGATACCAAACACAGTGCCGAACTGCCGGTTTATGTCGGTTTGCTCAATAGTGCTCTCGCTATCCATCGGCAATTGCCAGAGCTCGCACAAGAGATGCTGGCTCAGGTTCATACTTTGTTGCTGACAACACCGAACCCACAGCTTGAGGTGTGGGCCAACATGTTGGATGGTGACCTGCTGCATCTGAATAACGAAGATGAGCACAGCTTGCTGGCCTACCATGCCACCTTAGAACAAGCGCAAAAAAACAATCAATTGTTGTTACAAGTCCAGCTAACCACTCGCATCAGCCAACTGTTTGCTCAAGAACAAGATCTGGCTAATGCGGTCCGTTATGCCGAACAAGCGCTGGAGCTGACACAACAACTCGGTAACGATGGCTGGCAAGCTGACGCCATTATTCATTTGGCACGCTTAAAACGTGAAGCACATGAAACAAATCTGGCACTCGCCCTGTTACTGAATGCTGCCGCCGTTTATCAACATAGCGCCCGCCCTCAGGATCTCGCCCGTCTGCATCTGGAGATCGGAAAAACTTACCAGCAACTGCATCGTTATAATGAGGCACAAACCTATTTGACCGCGGCGTATGAACTATTCCAGCGGCAACACTTACCGTTTTATGAGCGGTTATCCTTGCTGTCATTGTCAGAACTTTATGTACAACAAGATAATCCGACACAAGCGATCGTCTTGTTAGAACAGTTACTGAATACTCCCATCCCGGAACAAAAAAATATCGAGACTGAGCTGTATCGCCTGTTGTCGATGGCTTACGAAAGTAACCGACAATACGATTTGGCGCTGCT
This sequence comes from uncultured Tolumonas sp., assembly GCF_963676665.1. Taxonomy (NCBI): domain Bacteria; kingdom Pseudomonadati; phylum Pseudomonadota; class Gammaproteobacteria; order Aeromonadales; family Aeromonadaceae; genus Tolumonas; species uncultured Tolumonas sp. The sequence continues at coordinate 242,580 of NZ_OY781378.1, read as the reverse complement.
GAACTACAAATTATTCACCAATAGTCAGCACGAAGCGGCTTCGACCGAAGCACCGCCACAAAGTGATTTTTTCACTAATTACACCCGCTTAGATCAATCACAACGATTGCAGGAACTGGATAACGAAAAACGCCGCCTCGATAGCGAGTTGAGCTGGTATTTCAAAGTTGGGATCAGTGCTGCGCTAATAATGACCATACTGGGTATTGCTTTACTTTGGCACATCCGCAAGTTACGTGAGTTGCGGCAAGAACAACAGCGCTTACAACAGCTCATTGATTACGACAACATCACCAGTATGGGCACACCATTGTTGCTGCAAAAAGAACTGGGGCAACAACTGAAATTATCACAACAACCTGATAGCTCGGTGAGCCTTAACAGCTCTACGGCCATGCTGTTGTTTCGGGCGCAGGGGCTCATTGATCTGGAATGCCGTGTCGGCTTAAAAAAAGCACAATCCATTCTGCGTCAGGTCTCTCATGCCATCCGGCAACGGATGCCTGAACAAAGCCATTATTACTTACTGTCCGATCGTTTATTGCTTTGTACCCTGCCGGAAGAGGCTATCGAGCAATATGACGAAATCATTATCCGCATAGAAAACCGGATCGGTGTGATTATGCGCAAATATGGACTCAATGAGCGCGTCATTTGTGGAAAGGTGCAATATCCTTTTTTAAGTAAGTCAATTAATGCGCTAAAACCCGTACAAACACTGGAAATTTGTGGCATTGCGCTCGCTGGCGCCATGCAATTATCCGAAAAATTATGTAAGAATGTATGGGTTGAGTTATTTGCAATAGATTGCCAACAGGCCGCCTTCTTTAACGGCGAGTTGAGGAGCAAAACAATCGAAGCCATAACCAAAGGCTTAGTCAAAGTGAACAGTTCAGAAAAACACAGCACTATTGATTGGAATGCGCTGTCAGTGCCGGCACAACGAAAAACAACAGTAAGATAATGGCGGTTCATTACCGATATCAACATAATATATAAAAATTTTGGATTGAAAGAATGGATGATATTGCCAACTCAAATGCCCGCGTAACGCAGCTGAAAATTCGTCTCGAACAAAAAGAAGACGAGTTTCAGGCGTTGGTGCAATTGGCTGGCAATGAACGGGAAACGTTAGATGTCTTAGTCTCCCGATTGATGCTGGCTTGCCGTGGTCTCGACAGAGAATTAGATAACCGCATGGCAAAGCTCAAACCGCATCTGGAAAAACATACCGCGATCCAGCAACTTAATGATGATATCAATGCGATCGAGTTGTTATTGACCCGTTATGGCATGATCCAAGAACAACTGCTGCAACAATCCGGCGACAAAGTTAAAAGTCAGGCGAATGAACTGATCCGCAACTCCATGTTGCCTGAAAAAGTTCGCCGTGAAGCCCGCGAATTTATGGCAGCAGAAAAGCCATATACCTTTGGGGATCATCAGCAGCGGATTTTCCGTCTGCTAGAAATTTATCAGATGGCATTCCGTGCATTAATGTTGCGCCCGAACATTTCCACAGCAACAACGGAATCCACGAGTCAAACAGACCTATCAACCACCTTCAAACCTGAAGATCAGGAACCGGTGACCCGCTTAATCGGTATCGATGACATTGCTTTGTCATTATCCAATATCGATCCCGGTCTGCTCAGTAAATTGCATGACGAATTACAGCGACTTATCACCGAACTTGATTTTCACGGGCCAGCAGCAGATAAACTCGCGGTTATCCGTCGTCGGTTATTAAACGGCGTTAGCTGCCAAGACCTACCGCCACTGTGTCTGGAATTAATCACCCTCATCATTGAAGGTGCCCGCTACGAGCGAGCACAATCGTTTGCTTTTGTGCATGCGATTGGTGAAAAACTGCAAATCAACCATGCAGATCTGCAAAATTGTCTGGGTATTGCCCAAGATCTGGCGCGAGAAGATAAAGGGCAAGATCAAAAATTAGCCGACCAACTGCGTCAATTACGTGAGTTGGTCACCAGCAGTGATTCGTTAACCGAGCTCAAACGCATTGTTCCTGCCCATTTAGTTATTATGGATGCAGTGCTGCAAGAACGATTCTTACGACAGCGTAAAGAGCAAGAATTACTCAAACAAGTGGCCGCACTGACCGAACGGCTAAAAGCCACCGAAGAAGATGCGGCGAATTACAAAAATCGACTGAACCGACAACAGCAACGATTGCAGGTCGATACACTGACCCAATTACATAACCGTTCGGCATTGGATGAACGTTTAGCGCTGGAATATAAACGCTGGTTACGTTATCAATCCCCACTGTGTCTGGCGATTGTCGATGTTGATCATTTTAAAGCTATCAACGATCAGTTCGGTCATCTGGCTGGCGATAAAGCCCTCAAAGTTATCGCGCGAGCGCTAAGCACCGCATTACGAGACACCGATTTTGTCGCCCGCTTTGGCGGCGAGGAGTTCGTAGTGTTACTACCAGGCATCAGCGAAGATTCTATTCAACTGCCATTAGACAAACTACGAAGTGTGATCAAGGGTATTCCGTTCCGCTTCAAAGATGAGCGGATCTCCATCAGTATCTCATTGGGCGCTACCTTGTTCCGTAGTGGCGATCGGATCACTGATGCTTTTGAACGCGCAGATAAAGCCTTATATGAAGCCAAAAATGCGGGTCGCGACCGTATTATCATCACTCTCTAACTCTCGGATACAACCATGATCACCTATGTAAATCCTGTTGGCAGCATGGAGCTGTTATCCCAGCTGGAAGTCGATCGTCTTCAGCAAGCGGCAGCAGGTGAAATTTATCAGCTCTATCGCAATTGTTCTTTGGCTGTCCTCAACAGTGGTAGCAAGACCGATTCGCCAAAAGAGATCCTGGAAAAACATCAGAATTTTTCGATCAATATCATCAGCCGTGAACGCGGTGTAAAACTGGAATTATTTAATGCTCCGCAATCAGCATTTGTTGATGGCGAGATCATTCGTGGTCTGCAGGAACATTTATTCTCGGTATTGCGCGATATTTTGTATGTCAGTAACAAACTTGAAGTCGATCTTTCTCTCAATCTGAGCAGCTCCAGCCATATCACCAATCTGGTCTTTTCCATACTGCGGAATGCCAAAACGGTACGAACCGGCGAAGTCCCTAACATGGTTGTTTGCTGGGGTGGGCACTCGATCAATGAAGCGGAATACCACTATTCTCGTGAAGTCGGCCATCAGCTCGGCTTACGCGAACTGAACATTTGTACCGGTTGCGGGCCGGGTGCCATGGAAGGGCCAATGAAAGGAGCGGCCGTCGGGCACGCAAATCAACGTTACCAGCATCGCCGCTATGTCGGTCTTACAGAACCGTCGATTATTGCCGCAGAACCGCCGAATCCTATCGTGACAGAGTTGGTTATTTTGCCGGATATTGAAAAACGTCTGGAAGCCTTTGTGCGTCTTGGGCATGGCATTATCATCTTCCCTGGTGGTGTAGGAACAGCAGAAGAGTTGCTCTACATTCTCGGTATTTTGATGAACCCGGCTAACCAGCATCACCCGTTACCAGTAGTGCTAACTGGCCCGAAAAGCAGCGAAGCTTACTTCCATTCACTGGATTCTTTTGTCCGTGCCACGCTGGGTGATGCGGCGACGCGTTATTACCAAATTATCATTAACGATGCTGAAGCCGTCGGCCAGACCATGAAAAGTGCTATGCCACATATCCGTGATTATCGGAAAGCCATTGGCGATGCTTACTCATTCAATTGGGCTTTACATATTGATCCGGAATTCCAGTTACCGTTTGAGCCAACCCATGAAAATATGGCACAACTCAATCTGAGCAGAGAACAACCGCCAGAGCAACTGGCCTGCAATTTACGTAAGGCATTCTCTGGCATTGTTACCGGCAATGTGAAAGATCGCGGTATCAAAGCGATTGAGCAACATGGGCCATTCAAGTTGTCCGGCGATGCCAGCCTGATGCATCTGATGGATAAATTGCTGCAAGATTTCATTGCGCAAAAACGCATGAAACTGCCGGGCAGTACGTATGTGCCTTGCTACGAAATTCAGCTGTAGTTTATGGCTCATCTGCTCATACTGGATGCGCTCAATTTAATCCGACGCATTCATTCCGCGCAAAGTAAACAAAACATTGATGATGTGGCAGCGCAACTGGCTGCCACAGATATCACCATGCAACGCGCCGTCAAAACTATCTTGCAGGAAGCCAACCCCAGCCACGTTATTGCGGTTTTTGACAGTGAAGTACCCGGTTGGCGAAAAGCAAAATACCCCGTCTACAAAGAAGGGCGCACCGCTATGCCGGAAGCCCTGCGCTTAGGCTTAGATCAGCTACAGGATTCATTATTCAAACTGGGGATCGATTCGCTAGTCTCAGACAGTGATGAAGCCGACGATCTAATAGCGACTTTAGTCAAACCCTTGCTGCCAAATGGTCATCAGGCAACGCTGATCTCCACCGATAAAGGCTTCTGCCAACTACTCGACAGCGGATTGCAGATCCGCGATTACTTCAATAAACGCTGGTTGGATCATGCTTTTGTGCAGCAGCAATACGGCCTGTTGCCTTCCCAGCTCGTTGATTTTTGGTCACTCACTGGCATCAGCGGCATGAATATTAAAGGTGTGCCGGGAATTGGAGAGAAAACCGCACAACAGCTGTTAGCGGAATATGGTTCTTTAGCCAATTTGCTATGTGCCGATGCGGCCGAGAACAAGAAAGTACTGTTGGCGCAGCAATATCGCGAAGCCTGTTTATTAGCACAAGAGCTGGTGCGCTTAAAAGACGATATTCCGCTCGGCTTTAATCTGAAAGATCTGCGATATACGCCAGCGACGTAATCGACAAGATCAAAAAAGGGCGCCATGATGCGCCCTAATTTTTCGGCTTGATCTGATACTTTTAGTTAAAAGCACCTGAGCGACGACGCGCTAATTTACGTTCATCGTAAACATGCACGGTGATCTCTTCACGATCGTGATACAGCTGTTTAGCCTGAATAACGTAATCACCTTCCAGCTCAGCCAACCACTCTTTCAACACAGCCAAATTATGCTCTACTTCCGCATAGCGTTTTTTCATCGGCAATTTCAGATTAAAAATAGCTTCCTGACAGCAGCCTTCACGGAACCACTGCGCAATCAAGTGGGTAATACGCGCTGGTTTTTCCACCATGTCACACACCAGCCAATACGGATTTTTCTTGGTTGGACGATAGGTAAAACCATCAGCCATGATGTGTTTCACCTGTCCGGTCTCCATCAAGGCTTCATCCATCGGGCCATTATCAATGGCCGACACCATCATGCCGCGACGCACCAGCTGATAAGTCCAGCCGCCTGGGCTTGCACCCAGATCAACCGCCGTTAAACCAGAACACAGACGGTATTCGTCATCTTCTGGCGGAATGAACATATAAAATGCTTCTTCCAGTTTCAACGTCGAGCGACTTGGCGCATCGGATGGGAAACGCAAACGCGGAATCCCCATGTGGAATGGTGAATTGTTGTTTGGATAAGAGTAACCGATCCAAACTGAATCATTTTTCAGGAAAAACAGGTGCAACACCGGACGGCGGGAATCAAGATCCTGCGTTAACTTACCGGCAGAGCGCAATGCTTGGCGTAATGGCACACTGAATTTACGGCAGAAGGTAGACAGCTCTTTTGCTTCATTAGTGTCCGCAGTTTCAACCCGCAGCTCACCGAATTGCGGCATTTTTTGCACGGCGTCAACGATAGGGGTGATCCGGTCTTTCAGATCCAGACCATTTAATTGCTCGATCACGACTAACATCTGACGGGCAAAAATTAGTTCACGAAATGGCAGACGACGCGCCAGTCGTTCGGCATCCTGCTCGCCATAACACTCGAACAGTACAAAACCGCAATTGTCAGCGACACGGGAAAAGCCGAAACACTCCAGTGCCACTGCCTTATCCTGGATCTCCGCGGCCATATCTTTTTCAAATCCCGGACGACAATAGAACATCAGGTGGTTCATTTACGCTTCTCCCCTCACTCACCTTGAAAAGTGCGACACCATACACTGAAGCAGACAAAGATGCTGCTTTTTTAACGAGCAATCATAACGCCGAATCAAACTCGGCTTCTTCTTGCTGCACCAACGCCACGATCCAATCCCGAAATGCCGCAACTTTACCCAACGTATCATGCCCTGGCACCATCACCAGATAATAGGCGTTATCATTGATGAGCGTTTGCGGTAGCGGGCAAACCAGACGCCCGGCCTGAATTTCCGGGCGGGATAACAAACTATGCCCCAGCGCCACCCCCTGCCCCAACACCGCGGCTTGCAGTACCATAGTTGAGTGGCTAAAGATCGGGCCTTGTCCGGCATTGGGTAATGACACGCCAACCTGACGTAACCAGCGCGACCAGTCACGGCGCGAGGCATCATGCAATAATGAAAATTGCGCCAGATCTTCCGGTTTAGTCAGTTTTTTCCCTTGCAGTAACGACGGCGAACACACAGGAATGCGATATTCTGAATGCAGTTTATACATCTGCAGCTCAGACCAATGTCCATCGCCGTAATAAATAGCAATATCAACATCATCGATCAAGGTATCAGCGTCTTGATCCACTGCTTTGATCCGCACATCAATTTCCGGGTGTAACTGACTGAACAGGCTTAATCGCGGCACCAGCCACTGAATAGCAAAACTCGGCTGCATGGTGACCGTCAGCGTGCCTTTGGCACTCCGTGCCATCAAACGTTCTGTGGCTTCACAAACCGAACTGAAAATAGAGCGGATATCCTGATAATAACCCTGCCCCTCTTCCGTGAGCAGCAAACTGCGATTGCGGCGCCGGAATAGTTTTAACCCCAGAAAATCTTCCAGTGTTTTGATCTGATGACTAATAGCCGCCTGAGTAACAAACAATTCTTCTGCCGCTTTGGTAAAACTTAAGTGGCGGGCAGCCGCTTCAAATGCTTTTAAGGCATTCAGCGGGGGAAGACGTCGTGACATGCGAGATCAACATCCTTTTTCTTTCGGAAGCGGCCTCTATTATAGAAGTAGCCGTGCAGATGCAGAAGTAAATAACATTATATACTGAGTGGGCATTACGCTGGTGCACATTGCGTAATTCATAAATTTCATGCTTATTTTTGTTACAAGTTAATTACATCATTAGATTAGCGCAAAACAGGTGAATATTTATGCATTTCCCAATCAAGCAGAGGCAAACTCCGAAGTAAATCACATATAAAGCAGATTCATCCATGATAACGACTAAATCCATCTATACTCACAATGGAACACCAGCAGTTCGTGCGATATAAAAATCTTTCGCACCATTTTGGTGATAATGTATATACTCATGATTAATATGTGTTTTTTACAACAAAAGACCAGTTCGAGACCTGTAGCTATTGCCTTGAATTGGGGCGAAAATCACAGTATATTTTTTGGTTACGAGCCCTCAGAGTTAAAACAATAAAGCTGGCACCTCAAGCCAGCTTTTTTTAACGGCTGCGGATGGACGCGTATCTACAGAGAGGATTATAACGTGATGGAACCGGCGGTACCCCAACGACAAGGGATGTATGACCCCGTAAACGAACATGATGCGTGCGGTGTCGGATTTGTGGCCCACATGAAGGGTCAAAAAAGTCATAGCATTGTCGAACAGGGTTTGTTGATCCTGAAAAACCTCGATCACCGTGGTGCGGTCGGCGCAGATCCGCTGCAAGGCGACGGCGCTGGTATTCTGATCCAGATCCCTGATCAGTTGTATCGCGAAGAATTGGCTAAGCAAGGTATTGTGCTGCCAGTTGCTGGTGAATTCGGGGTTGGTATGGTGTTCCTGCCGCAGGAAGCGGCATCTCGTCTGGCTTGCCAGGAAGAGATTGAACGTGCGGTACGTGGTGAAGGTCAGGTTGTGCTGGGCTGGCGTGATGTGCCGGTGAGCCGCGAGATGCCGATGTCTCCTGCTGTTAAAGCGAAAGAGCCGGTTATCCGCCAGATCTTCGTTGGCCGCGGCCCGGACGTACTGGTCACCGATGCACTGGAACGCAAACTGTATATCATTCGCAAGCGTGCATCTCATGCCATTCGTGCTCTGAAGCTGAAACACTGTAACGAATTCTACGTGCCGTCATTCTCTGCACGTACCGTGAACTATAAAGGTCTGCTGTTGGCGGATCAGGTTGGCATTTATTATACCGACCTGGCCGATCCTCGCTGCGTATCTGCACTGGCACTGGTGCATCAGCGTTTCTCCACCAACACCTTCCCAACATGGGATTTGGCTCATCCATTCCGCATGATTGCGCACAACGGTGAAATTAACACCGTGCGTGGCAACGTGAACTGGATGCGCGCCCGTGAACGTTCAGTAACCTCACCTGTATTGGGTGCTGATCTGGATAAAGTATGGCCATTGATTTACCCAGGTCAGTCAGATTCTGCGTCGTTTGATAACGCGCTGGAACTGCTGGTTATGGGTGGTTATTCACTGGCACACGCCGTGATGATGATGATCCCGGAAGCGTGGGAAAAACATTCCCTGATGGATGAAAATCGTCGCGCGTTCTACGAATATCATGCAGCCATGATGGAACCGTGGGACGGCCCAGCAGCGGTTGCCTTCACTGACGGTTGCCAAATCGGTGCTACGCTTGACCGTAACGGTCTGCGCCCAGCCCGTTATCTGGTGACTAAAGATGATCTGGTGGTTATGGCATCTGAATCTGGCGTGCTGCCGATTGAAGATTCCCGTATTGCTCAGAAATGGCGTCTGCAACCAGGTAAGATGTTCCTGATCGACCTGGAGCAAGGCCGTATCATCGACGATAAAGAACTGAAAAACTCACTGGCGAACTCCAAGCCATACCGTGAGTGGTTAAGCAAAGTTCGTATTAACATTGACGAGATCCCGGGTGAAGCCCAGCCTTTCGAGAAGAAAGCAAGCATGCTGGATTACCAGCAAGCATTTGGTTACACCATGGAAGACACCAAAATGCTGCTTACGCCAATGGCCAACAATGGTGAAGAAGCCATCGGCTCTATGGGTAACGATGCGGCATTACCTGTGTTGTCCAGCAAAAATAAAACGCTGTACAACTACTTCCGTCAGCTGTTCGCTCAGGTAACCAACCCACCGATCGACCCGATCCGTGAAGAGATGGTTATGTCGCTGGTTTCCTTCATTGGTCCACGTCCTAACCTGTTGAACAATGCGGATATCAATCCACCAATTCGTCTGGAAGTAGCGCAACCGATCCTGAATGCCGCGAAGATCGAGAAGATCCGTAACATTCAACAATACACCAACGGCAAATTCCGTTCACACGAACTGAATATCTGCTACCCATTAGCATGGGGTAAAGAGGGTGTTGAAGCGCGTCTGGCGTCACTGGCAGCGGAAGCGGAAGATGCGGTACGTGGCGGCGCCAACATTCTGTTGATTTCTGACCGTAACATCGACCGTGATCATATCGCGATCCCTGCTCTGCTGGCGACTTCCACCGTGCATCTGCATCTGGTGAAAAAAGGTCTGCGTACTAGCACAGGTCTGGTAGTAGAAACCGGCTCTGCTCGTGAAACTCACCAGTTTGCTTTGCTGGCTGGTTACGGTGCCGAAGCGATCCACCCTTGGCTGGCAATGGAAACATTGCGCGAAATGGCCGATGGTGATGCCGCGAAAGAAGAGAAATATGTCTCTAACTTCGTGAAAGCGGTAGGTAAAGGTCTGTGTAAAGTCATGTCGAAGATGGGTATCTCCACTTACATGTCTTACACCGGCGCGCAGATTTTCGAAGTGGTCGGTCTGAAAAAAGTCTTCGTGGATAAATACTTCTCTGGCACTCCTTCCAAAATTGAAGGTATCGGCCTGTTTGAAGTAGCGGAAGAAACCATCCGTCTGCATGAAGCTGCGTTTTCTGCTGATCCTGTGCTTGAAGATGCCTTAGATGCCGGTGGTGAATATGCATTCCGTACCCGTGGTGAAGACCACATGTGGACACCAGATGCGATCGCTAAATTGCAGCACTCAACTCGTAGCGGTAAGTACGAAAGCTACAAAGAGTACGCAAAGATCATCAACGACCAGACTAAACGTCATCTGACACTGCGCGGCTTGTTTGATATCAAGAAAGCAGCGGAACCAGTACCACTGGAAGAAGTTGAATCGGCAAAAGAGATCGTTAAACGTTTTGCTACCGGTGCGATGTCACTGGGTTCTATTTCTACCGAAGCACACACTACACTGGCTGTGGCGATGAACCGTATTGGCGGTAAATCCAACACTGGTGAAGGTGGTGAAGATGCTAACCGTTTCATTCCGGTTAACCAGCCAACACTGTTGTCTGACATCATCGGTAAATCGCGTATTGCGCGTGATTTAGAACTACAAGCCGGTGACAGTCTGCGTTCTGCGATCAAACAGGTCGCATCTGGTCGTTTCGGTGTAACAGCTGAATATCTGGCCAATGCGGATCAGATCCAGATCAAGATGGCACAAGGTGCTAAACCAGGTGAAGGCGGTCAGCTGCCAGGTGATAAAGTTTCTGAATATATCGGTAAACTGCGTCACTCTGTGCCAGGTGTAGGTCTGATTTCACCACCACCACATCACGATATTTATTCGATCGAAGACTTGGCACAGCTGATCCACGATCTGAAAAATGCCAACCCAACCGCGTCTGTATCAGTAAAACTGGTATCTGAAGTGGGTGTTGGTACGGTTGCCGCCGGTGTATCTAAAGCCAAAGCTGACCATGTAGTAATTGCTGGTCACGATGGTGGCACCGGTGCATCGCCACTGTCTTCCATCAAGTACGCTGGTTCACCATGGGAACTGGGTCTGGCTGAAACGCAACAAACGCTGGTATTGAACCGCTTACGTGGTCGTATCCGTGTACAAGTTGACGGTCAGATCAAAACCGGTCGTGACGTCATTATCGGTGCCCTGCTGGGTGCTGACGAGTTCGGTTTCGCCACTGCACCGCTGGTGGTTGAAGGCTGTATCATGATGCGTAAATGTCATCTGAATACCTGTCCTGTCGGTGTTGCCACTCAGGATCCTGAACTGCGTAAACGTTTCTCTGGTCAGCCAGAACACGTCGTGAACTACTTCTTCTTCGTTGCGGAAGAAGTGCGTGAGCTGATGGCAGAAATGGGCATCCGTAAGTTTGAAGATCTGATCGGTCGTTCTGACCTGCTGGACAAACGCGCCGGTGTTGAACACTGGAAAGCGCAAGGCCTGGATTTCAGCAACGTATTCTATCAACCAGCTGTGGGTGCTGATGAACCTCGCCTGCATGCCGGTACTCAGGATCACGCGCTGGAAAAAGCTCTGGATCAAGAGCTGGTGAAACAAGCGATGCCAGCACTGGAAAACCGTCAGCCAGTCCGTATCGAAATTCCGGTTAAGAACATCAACCGCACCGTCGGCACTATGCTGTCAGGTGAAGTGGCTAAACGTTTTGGTGGTGAAGGCTTACCTGATGACACCATCCACGTCACGCTGAATGGTACTGCCGGTCAAAGCTTCGCAGCCTTCCTGGCAAAAGGTATCACGCTGGATCTGGTGGGTGAAGGTAACGATTACGTGGGTAAGGGTTTGTCTGGCGGTCGCATCATCGTGCGTCCAAACGCAAACTTCACCCCGAACCCAGGTGACAATACCATCATTGGTAACACCGTGATGTACGGTGCAACCTCGGGTCATGCTTACCTGAACGGTGTAGCGGGTGAACGTTTTGCGGTACGTAACTCAGGTGCATCTGCCGTTGTTGAAGGCGTCGGTGATCACGGTTGTGAATACATGACCGGTGGTACCGTGGTTGTGCTGGGTCAGACAGGCCGTAACTTCGCAGCTGGTATGTCAGGCGGTCTCGCTTATGTACTGGACGAAGACAACAGCTTCGCGACTCGTTGTAACCTGTCGATGGTAACGCTGGAGAAGGTTCTGCCAACCGCAGAACAATCAGCCTCAGAACCATGGCATAACGACCAAAGCGATGAAGATCATCTGAAAGCGCTGATCACACAACACGCTAAATACACTGGTAGCCCACGTGCGAAAGCAATTTTGGCTGACTGGGATGCTTACCGTGGTAAGTTTGTAAAAGTTTATCCGAATGAGTATCGCCGTGCTCTGCAGGAAATGACTGCTGCACTGCAGGAAAAGGAGATTGCGTAATGGGTAAGCCAACCGGTTTTCTCGAATTTGACCGCGTAAAGGAACACTACGCACCTGTTGCAGAACGTGTACAACATTACCAGGAATTTGTACCGACCCTGACAGTGCAAGAAGCCTCCACCCAGGGCGCACGCTGCATGGATTGCGGTATTCCTTTCTGTAACAACGGTTGTCCGGTGAATAACATCATTCCTGACTGGAATGATCTGGTGTACTGCGGTAAAGCTGAAATGGCGATCCGTGTGCTGCACTCCACCAACAACTTCCCAGAATTCACAGGCCGGATCTGTCCGGCCCCTTGTGAATCAGCCTGTACACTGGGGATCAACGCTGATCCGGTTGGCATCAAGTCAATCGAGCGTTACACCATTGATACGGCATGGAGTAATGATTGGGTTAAACCTCAACCGTCTGCAGTTAAAACTGGCAAGAAAGTGGCGGTCGTCGGTTCAGGCCCAGCAGGTCTGGCTGCGGCTCAGCAGCTGGCTCGTGTTGGTCATGACGTGACAGTGTTTGAAAAGAACAGTCGTGTTGGTGGCCTGCTACGTTACGGCATCCCTGATTTCAAACTGGACAAAGGTTTGATCGATCGCCGTATGGCACAGATGGAAGCGGAAGGTGTGGTATTCAAAACCAACACCTTGGTAGCATTGGATAACGCACTGCCTGCCGGTGTAGCCAACGACGCAAAAACCGTAGTCACCCCTGCACAACTGGATGCTGACTTTGATGCCGTGATCCTGGCTGGTGGTTCTGAAACGCCTCGTGATCTGCCCGTTCCGGGCCGTGAACTGAGCGGTATTCATTTCGCACTGGAATTCCTGATCCCGCAAAATAAAGAAGTAGCTGGTGACGGCGCGAACCCTATCAACGTGAAAGGTAAACACGTTGTAGTGATCGGTGGCGGTGATACCGGCTCTGACTGTGTGGGTACCTCTAACCGTCACGGTGCAGCCTCTGTGACTCAGCTGGAAGTAATGCCACAACCGCCGGTACAGGAAAACAAAGAACTGACCTGGCCATACTGGCCGCTGAAACTGCGTACCTCTTCTTCACATGAAGAAGGTTGTGTGCGTGAGTTTGCTGTTTCTACCAAAGAATTCATTGGTGAAAACGGTAAACTGACCGCACTGAAACTGGTTAAAGTTGAATTTAAAGACGGAAAACTGACTGAAGTTGCTGGCTCTGAATTCGAACTGAAAGCAGATGCAGTGTTCCTGGCGATGGGCTTTACTAACCCACTAGCAAAAGTGCTGGATGCATTTGGCGTGGAAAAAGATGCCCGCGGTAATGCAAAAGCAACAACTGAAGATGCAGGCTGCTACGCTACGTCTGTACCGAAAGTTTACGCTGCCGGTGACATCCGTCGTGGTCAGTCTCTGGTGGTATGGGCGATCCGTGAAGGTCGTCAATGCGCCCGTGAAGTGGATCAGTTCCTGATGGGCAAAAGCCTGTTACCACGTTAAGTTGCTCTTTGCATAAATCGTAAATGAGTAGCAAAAAAGCCCCGTCATGCTGATGGGGCTTTTTATTTGGTGGTAAACTCACTTTTATTTATGTCTGGATCATCAACATGCGTTTAACTGTGCACCATTCTCATGATGTATTGCCGTTATGGCAGGAAAGCCTTAGCAAACTATTACAAGCCAATAAGCTAACTATTGAAGAAGCACATACACTGGGCGAATGGCATGTGGCCACCTTCAATGATCGCGTGGTTGGTCTCGCGATCAGTAAAGATAGTGAATTACGCTATTTTGCCGTGCGTGATCTGACTCGCAGACGCGGTATCGGTCGTTATCTGCTGGCAGACACCATTCGTTGGCTGATAGCGGAAGGGCAACAGCAAGTGAATATGAATATCAGTTCTGTCACAGAAACTGAACAGGCAGGCTTACAGGCGTTTTTACGACAGGCAGGTTTTCATGCTGTTGATGATGATGCGTGGACATTGAGTCTGTGATGTTCTAACTGAGCACCATCATGATCAGGTGCTCAGTTAATTTTAAGCAGTTAAATTTTCTTACTGGCAGCGCTCAATTAGAAAATGATTTTCTGAATTTGCGCATCTTTGCGTTGCAGATAATGTGTTGAGTGAATACGACGAATTGTGCGTGAACGACCACGGATCAACAGTGTTTCTGTCGTTGCTAATAAACCATCGCTGGTAATACCTTCCAGCAAATCGCCTTTGGTAATGCCGGTAACCGAGATGATGACGTTATCTGTTTTTGCCATGTCGCGCAGGGTCAGCACAGTTTCAACATCAATGCCCATTTGCTGACAACGCGCAATTTCGCTTTCGCCCAAAATACGATTTTCAGGTGTATCGCCTTTTACTTTATGCCGCGGTAACAGACGGCCTTGCATATCGCCATCTAACGCACGCACGGTTGCAGCAGAAATCACACCTTCTGGTGCGCCGCCGATGCAATACAACATGTCAATTTCATTATCTGGCAGACAAGTCAGCATCGAAGCCGCAACGTCACCATCCGGAATGGCAAAAACGCGCACGCCCATGTCCTGCATCTCTTTGATCGCAGCGTCATGACGCGGTTTCGCCAGTGTAATGACACTCAGGCGATGGATTGGTTTGTCCAATGCACGCGCAACCGCCTGAATGTTTTCAGCCAGCGGACGATTAAGATCAATAACCCCTTTCGCACGCGGGCCAACGATCATTTTTTCCATATACATATCAGGCGCTTTCAGGAACGAGCCTTTATCACCGGCAGCCAGTACGGCCACCGCATTGTTCTGGCCCATCGCCGTCATGCGGGTACCGTCGATCGGATCGACCGCAATGTCTACCCCATCACCGCCACAACCGACTTTTTCGCCGATATACAGCATTGGTGCTTCGTCGATTTCACCTTCCCCGATCACGATCTCACCGTCGATCTCGATCTGATTCAGGACATAGCGCATGGCTTCCACAGCGGCACCATCAGCCAGATTTTTATCACCACGGCCTAACCATTTGTAGCCGGCCAGTGCGGCTGCTTCAGTTACACGGGAAAATTCAATTGCCAGTTCACGTTTCATTGGGAATACCTGCAGATGCTCTCAGAATTGCTGCCTTACAGCAGAATGGGCGCGAGTTTACCACAATTGATTATGCCTGCCGAGCGAACAACCGCGATTGAATGAACTGTGAGCATGATCAACAAAAGCTTAATTTTTTAGTAACAGTACTGTCATCTAAGAACCCTAATCTTCAACTCGGAATTAATCGGGAGCAACCCGACCCTCAAATAAAATTAAGGATAGATGATGAAACAATTAACTACCGTAGCCATCGCTGTACTGGTTGCAACCCAAGCTCACGCGACTGAAGTTTATAAAAATGAAAAAGTATCATTGGATCTGAATGGTCGTGCATATGCTGGTCAGTTTTTAGGTACTAAAGATAACGGCACAGAAAAAAGCGAAAAATATGGCTCCAACAATTACATCCGTATTGGTGCTAAAGGTGAAACAGTAATTACAGGCACCCAGAAAGCAATTGGCGCTTATGAAGCACAGTTTAAATCACAATCAACCGAAACTGATGTGAAAGAAAACAGCAGTAACATCACTACCCGTCTTGCTTATGGTGGTATCAAAGATGATACATTTGGTGCCATTACATTTGGCCGCCAGATCGGTGCTGTAGGTACACTGGCAGGTTGGACTGATGTGGCACTGACTGATGGTTACGGTAACGATGGTTTAGGCGTAAAAGCGGATCAATTCGGCACTTATCGTGCTGGCGAAATGCTGAAATACTCTGGCGTGTTCAATAATGTGCAAATTGATGCCGATTATAAATTTGATAGCAATGGTACCGACGTTAACAGCTCTGTTACTGATGCATCTAAATCAGAAACAACAGCCAATATCGGTGCTTATGGTGCAGCAGTAAGCTATAACCACCCAAGTGGTTTCTCTGTTGGTACTGGTTATAACGTAGCTCAACGCAATAAAACAGCTCAGAACGATGCCAAATTGTGGATCATCGGTGCCAAATTTGATGACAAATCTTGGTATGCCGCACTGAACTTCGACAAAGGTTCTGATTATTTCTACACCACTGGTGGTGCATCTGTTGATACCACAGGTACCGAAGCAGCACTTGGCTACAATTTTGCTAATGGTTTTGGTTTGATGAGCACCTACAACAAAATGAAACAGGAAGTTAGCGGTGGTTCTGACGTGAACGCTGTTGATTATTACACCCTGGGTGCTCAATACAAATTCAACAAAAACCTGCGCGTAATGGCTGAATATCGTATCAATAACAAAGACACAGGTGTGAATGCGTCATCAACTGCAGCAGTTGGTTCCGCAAATGCCTATGACTACAAAAACGACATGCAACTGGCTGTACGTTACGATTTCTAATCTTTCCAGACTGCCGGGATAAACATACTAAAGCCGCCTTATTTAAGGCGGCTTTCTTATTTCCTAAACCAAAACGCCTCCAAATGGAGGCGTTTTGGTATTAATTCACTAATATCTACAGCATGTAATTTTCTGGCAGCTCAATACGAGCAACACCCGATTCTACGGCTGCCAATGCCACCGCACGCGCCACGCGAGGCAACAGGCGTGGATCCATTGGTTTTGGTAACACATAATCCACACCAAAGGTCAGTTTGGACACTCCCGCCGCACGCAATACTTCAGCCGGTACTGGTTCTTTCGCAATTGAACGGATCGCTTCAACGGCAGCTCGTTTCATTGCACTATTAATGCGGCTGGCGCGAGCATCCAACGCCCCTCGGAAAATGAACGGGAAACAAATCACATTATTCACCTGATTCGGATAATCCGAACGGCCAGTGCCCATGATCAGATCATCACGAGCTGCATTGGCCAGCGCAGGATCAATTTCTGGATCCGGGTTGGAACACGCGAAAATAACGGGCTTCGGTGCCATGGTTTTTACATGTTCCGCCGTAATGACATTCGGGCCGGATACGCCAACAAACACATCAGCACCATCCATCACCTGCGCTAAGGTGGTAAAGCCTGAATCATTCACAAAACGACGTTTATGTTCATTGATATCAGTGCGACCAGAGTGGATCACCCCTTTGCGATCCAGCATGTAAATATTTTCAGGTTTCGCACCACACACAATCAACAGATCCATACATGCGACAGCCGCAGCACCCGCGCCCATGCAAACAATACGCACTTCAGACAGTTGTTTACCTTGAATTTCCAGTGCATTCAGCATCCCGGCGGCAGTCACAATCGCCGTACCATGCTGATCATCATGGAATACCGGAATATCACACAGTTCAATTAAAGCTTTTTCAATTTCAAAACATTCCGGCGCTTTAATATCTTCCAGATTGATACCACCAAAGGTATCGGCAATATTCGCGACGGTACGGATAAAGTCGGCATTATCCGTATGTTTAACTTCAATATCGATCGCATCAATGCCAGCAAAACGTTTAAATAACAATGCCTTGCCTTCCATAACCGGTTTCGATGCTAATGGCCCCAGATTACCCAGCCCCAGAATAGCGGTGCCATTGGTGATCACCGCTACCAGATTGGCTTTAGAGGTATAACGATAGGCATCTGCCGGATTAGCCGCAATTTCACGCACCGGCTCAGCAACGCCGGGGCTATAGGCCAAAGCCAGATCATAGGCAGTTTCTGCCGGCTTAGTCAGAGCAATAGCAATTTTGCCAGGAACAGGATGAGCATGATAATCAAGAGCGGCTTGACGAAGATCGGCAGACATAGGAACTCCCTGAGAAGAGGCAATGAAACAACAGATGAATAACCGGTTAAGGATTAATTTTCTGTGATCATAGTCTGACATACGTCAATCACAAGGGCTGATCGAGTCTATTGCAGGAAATTTTTATGGTTCCAAAATGCACAATGCCAGCTCGAAGGCTGGCATTGCTTAAAACGTAACCGTATGGGGGAAGATTAGTTCTTGCCGCCCAGTACTGCGAAACGTTTTTTGAAGCGGTCGATACGACCACCAGTGTCCAGAACTTTCTGTTTACCGGTATAGAAAGGATGACACTCTGAACATACGTCCAGGTTCAGATCTTTACCAGTAGAACGGGTAACAAAAGTGTGACCGCAAGAACACTTAGCAGTGATCTCGTGGTAATCTGGGTGAATACCTTCTTTCATGGGAACCTCTGATTCAGGCCGTGTCGCCATCTGACCCGAAGCCAGACACCACACGAAACATTAAACGGATATTTTCAAGGGTCAGAATGATATAGGATAGACCCCACCCCCGCAAGCATATGCGCAGAAAAAACAACTATCCGTGTCTGAATTATTAACGCTCATTCAGGTCGCACTGCCGGTGCCGCTGTATCGCCGCTTCGACTATCTCGCATCACAGCCACTGCCGCCAGTGGGGTGTCGGGTATTGGTGCCCTTTGGCCGCCAGCAATTAGTTGGTATTGTTACCGCACACCCAACAACCAGTGAGCTGGCAGTAACAAAACTGAAACCCTTTTCGCGTCAGTTAGATGCAGTAAGTTTGTTTCCGCCTACATTGTGGAAACTCCTGCTCTGGGCCGCCGATTATTACCATCATCCGGTGGGTGAAGTATTACATCACGCGTTACCCGTTTTGCTGCGCCAAGGTGAACTCGCAGAACGTAAAATGATTCCTTGTTGGCAGTTGAATACAAGTAACGAGATCGATGTTACTTCACTGAAACGAGCACCACGCCAGCAACAAGCGCTTCGTTTGTTACAAGATGGCCCCTTGCCTGCTGCTGAATTACGCGAACAAGGCATTGATACACCGGTTTTAAAACAACTCGCCGATAAAGGTTTGATTACACACTTTGATCTGCATCTGCAGGCGCGCGAATGGCTTGATCATCTGTTATTGCATGAAAACGATGCACCTTATCTCAACAGTGAACAAGCCATCGTTTTAGCCGCTATAACGCAATCTGACCATAAGCGCCCTTTTTTGCTGGAAGGCGTTACCGGCTCAGGTAAAACAGAAGTTTATCTGCAGCTGATCCGCGACGTGCTGGCGAAAGGCAAACAGGTTTTAGTATTAGTACCAGAGATCGGGCTGACCCCGCAGTTATTACGCCGTTTTCGTCGTCGTTTCCATGCGCCGATTTTGACATTACATTCCGGCATGAATGATCGTGAACGCTTGGACACCTGGCTGGCCTGTCGGGCCGGTGAAGCGGCTATTTTAATTGGCACCCGCTCGGCCATTTTCACGCCATTTAAAGAGCTTGGCTTGATTGTTGTGGATGAAGAACACGACAGTTCCTTTAAACAGCAGGAAGGCTTTCGTTATCATGGCCGTGATTTAGCCATCATGCGCGCTCAGCGTGAGCAGATCCCGATTGTGCTGGGTTCTGCTACTCCATCGTTAGAAACACTGCATAACGCACTACAAGGGCGTTACCATCATCTGCAAATGACACAACGCGCCGGTGGTGCACAAGCGGCACAACACCATCTGCTGGATGTTAAACATCTGCCGCTGCAGGCAGGTATCGCTCCTCAGTTATTGCAACTGATGGATGAACAACTGGCCGCCGGTAATCAGGTTATGTTGTTTTTAAATCGCCGTGGTTATGCCCCTGCACTCCTTTGTCACGATTGTGGCTGGGTGGCGGCATGCCCGCACTGTGATGCGTTTTACACCTGGCATCAGCAAGATAAAAAACTGCATTGTCATCACTGTGATCATATTCGCCCGGTGCCGCATCAATGCCCGGAATGTAACAGCCAGAATCTGGTTAGCTCTGGCGTCGGCACCGAACAGCTGGCGCAATTTTTAGAACAACGTTTTCCTGCCTATAAAACTATTCGCATTGATCGGGATAACACGCGACGTAAAGGTGAGTTGGAAGCGCACCTCAACGCCATCCGCCGGCAGGAATATCAGATCCTGCTGGGTACCCAAATGCTGGCGAAGGGCCATCACTTCCCCGATGTCACCTTAGTGGGGATCTTAGATGTCGATGGCGCATTGTTTGCGGCAGATTTCAGGGCAACAGAGCGATTAGCCCAGCTTTGTGTTCAGGTCGCAGGTCGGGCCGGACGCGCTAGCAAGCCCGGCATGGTGGTACTACAAAGTCACCATCCGGAACATGCCTTACTGCAAGACTTACTGAATAATGGTTATCACCATTTCGCACGTACTTGTTTACAAGAACGCCAAGCCTTGGGGCTACCGCCGTTCAGCTACCAAGCCGTGTTACGTGGTGATTGCCCAAACCGAGAGCCACTTGAACAGTTCATGCAGCAAGCAGCACAAATATGCCATCACTATGGTGCCCCGGATCTGCAATTGCTGGGGCCAGTCAGCCCGGTAATGGAACGTCGGGCCGGGCGTTATCGGATGCTGTTAATGCTGCAATGCCCGCTACGAATACACTTACAGCACTATCTGCAACAACTGTTGCCCGCAATTGATAATTTAACGATGTCTCATTCATTACGTTGGCATTTAGATGTCGATCCACTCGATATCGCGGGATAAATCGCTAATCCCAATTTGACTATTTGCTATGCATTCTGATTACATTAATACTGATGGAATAGATTGGGAATAATGTACAGACAGGATGCTGAACTAGACGAATGGGAAATAGTCGGAACAAAAAATCGCAGGCTCTCTCTTCCGCAAGCATCGTATTGTATTACGCATTGTTTGCCGCAATATGGATCGCCGCATCAGATAACCTACTGAGCTGGTTGATTGAAGATCGAGAATGGCTGAAATTACTCTCTATGGGTAAAGGTTTCCTATTCGTTGCGCTAACCAGTTTTTTACTCTATTTACTGCTAGACCTAAAATCTCGTACTGAACTCAAAAAAGAAAAAATATCGACATCTTCTCATCGTCTGTATTGGTTATTTGCTTTTCAGATCTTACTGATGCCATTGATCCCTACTCTGCTTTACAGCATTCATGGTCATCAGATAAAACAAGACAGCCACAGTGATTTAACTGCTTTGGCTAAAGTGAAAACCGAACAAATTGAAACGTGGCTAAAGGAGCGAATTTCTGACGGCTTACTGATGCAAAACAATCAGTCGTTTGCACAAGCGGTTGCTCTAATTAGTTATGGCGGCAGTGAAGAAACCGATGCAATTCAGAAGCCGTTACAACAACTACAACAAAATAAAGAGTATCAATCGCTCACAATACTGGATGCTAAAAATGCGCCGCGCCTGATCTATGGTCATCTGCCCGTGCATAAAACTATCGTTGATACACATTCCCACGGCAAACTTGATGCCCACGGTCTTTTAACTGGCGATGACGTCATTCAGATCAGCTGGTATTGGGATGAGAATAACCACTTATATGTTGATATCCATGTCCCACTGATTGATATGCGTCTTAATAAGACAGTTGGCACACTGATTATGACGCAAGATTTGCAGACCACCTTATTACCACAACTGCAAAGCTGGAATGGGGCAACTGCTACCGGAAAAACCTATTTATTACAACCACATGATGATCGACTTGCCTTTATTCAAATACCCGCGAACGATGTCACACATACATACGCCACCGACCGGCGCTATGACGAAAACACCGCATCGGTATTAAAACTAGCAATATCAGATGAATCAGGCTCATATGAAGGTCAGGATATTTTCGGAAACAACGTGATCGCCAGCTATATTCCGGTGAAATATTCCGGCTGGCATTTATTCGTACAACAAGATCAAGCGGAAATTTATGCCCCTCTCTATGCCTTGGTTTATTGGATCACGCTAGTGGTTTTCTTTGCCGGACTAATCGTGATTTTTGTGGTTAGTCTGTTATGGCGGCAGCAGCAGTACACAAATCAGTTAGAGATCCAGCGTCAGACCAGCGAAAAAGATCGTCTGTTACGACATTTTTTTGAATTACCACTGTTTGGTATGGCCATCACGCATACACAGACTGGACGTTGGATCCGCTTTAATGATCAACTGGCTGATTTACTCGGCTACAGCCAAAGTGAAATGGCCGAACAGACGTTAATGACGCTGACAACAGAAGAATACCGAGCTGCCGATGCTGAAGCGATGCGCCAGATGGAATTGGACTTTTCAGATGGTTATCTTTGCGAAAAACAATTACGTCGAAAAGATGGTCAGTTAATCTTCGTTAATGTCGATACTCGCTGTGTCAGAGCACAAAACCGTAGCATCTCTTTTATCATTTCAGTGATTGAAGATATATCGCAGCGTAAAGCCAGTGAGCAGCAACTGAAGCATCAGAAAAACCTCTACGAGATGCTATCCCAAACTAACCAAGCAATTGTGCATTGCCAGGATAGGAAGGAGTTATTTAAGCAGATTTGCCAAATCGCGGTAGAACATGGTGGTTTGTTGCTCGCCTTTATTGGTAAATATGACAAAGATATAAACGATATTGATTTACTGCATTCCTTTGGTGACGATAACGGCTTCAGTAGCTGGATAACAGAACACAAAAAACTACGACCGGAACTACTGACTCACACTGGCGCAATGCAGGCTTTAATGAGTCAGAAAGATCTGATCTTTAATGACTATCAGCATGAGCCAAGTACTGAGCCATTTCATGAAATAGCACAAAAAGCGGGTATCGCTTCTGCCGGATATTTTATTATTCGCGAAAAAAATGAAATTTCTGGTGTACTCAGTTTGTATTCCAATACCGTTGATTTCTTTGATGCAGAAACTCAGGCGACAATCAACGAAATGGCCTTAGATGTCTCTTTTGCTCTGGATAATCTCAACCGAGAACAGCAGTTACAAGAAAGTGAACAACGCTTCCGTTCTGCCATTATGAACTCACCCAGCCCGACGGTGATTTATACCGAATCGGGTACCGGGCTAACGCTAAATAGTCGCTGGACTGAGCTCAGTGGTTATGACCTCACGGATGTGCCATCACGTAGTGAATGGCTGAAAGTGGCGATCCCATTACAACCGGATAATCCAAATCTTATTTCTGAGAATGGACATCGGATCACCGCGCCGGTTCATAACGGCGAATACCTCATCCACTGTAAAGATGGCAGCCAGCGTTACTGGGATATGCAATCTGCGCCACTGGGTCAAAATGAAAATGGCGAATTACTATTGCTGAGTATGGCCAGCGATATCACCGCAAGAAAAATGGCAGAAGAGGAACTGAAAAAAAGTGAAGGCTTGTTTCATACCCTCGCCACCTTCGTACCAGTGGGTATATTCCGCTTAAATTTAGCCGGTAAATTACGCTATCTGAATGAATTCGGTACCTCGTTGTTACGATGCTCATCCAACGACCTGTCACATTGGCTGGACGCGCTGATAGCAGAAGATCGGCTGCAATTATTACAACATTGGCTGCCGGCATTATTAAATGGCATTACTGGAGAAATGGAATGCCGAGTGTGTCATGGCGATGATCCCTGCACTTGGTTGGTGATCAATGCATCTCCAGAAAAAAATGACCAAGGCGAAACCATCGGTTATATCGGCAGCCTGACTGATATCACGTCACAAAAAAACAATGAAGAAATATTGCGTCAATCAGCCACCGTATTTGACCATACCCGTGAAGGAATCATGATCACCGACACGCAAGCCCATATTCTGCGCGTAAACCCAGCGTTAACAGAACTCTTTGGTTATAGCGAACAAGAGTTACTGCATAAAACACCGGCCATATTCAAATCCGGCCAACACTCGACTGAGTTTTACCAAATGATGTGGCATGCCATAGAAACCTCCGGTTACTGGCGCGGTGAAATCTGGAATCGTCGAAAAGACGGTGAGTTAATTCCGCTCATCGGCAGTATTAGCAGTGTGCATGACAATAAACACCAGCTAACGCACTATGTCAGTGTCTACACGGATATTCGTCAACTGAAAGACTCGGAGGCCCAGCTCGAACATCTGGCTCGTCATGATCCACTGACACAACTGCCGAATCGTTCTCTGCTAGCGATCAACCTCGCACACGCTATCGCCTTGGCTGACCGACGCCAACAACGTGTCGCGTTAATCATGCTCGATCTGGATCGTTTTAAAGATGTAAATGACAGTTTTGGTCATCAAATTGGCGATGTCTTATTACAAGAAGTAGCAGTACGGTTACGCAAACGTATTCGTGTTTCCGACACCATTTGTCGCTTAGGTGGCGATGAATTTACGGTACTGGTGGAAGGCAACCCAGACATCAGTGCCATTGATCATATGGCAGAAGATATCCTGAAATTGTTGACGGTTCCCTTCCATTTACCGAATGGCCGGGATGTCATCATCGGTGCCAGTATTGGCATCAGCCTGTATCCCGAACATGGTGATACGCCGGAAGATTTGCTGCAGCAAGCCGATGCAGCCATGTATCGGGCTAAAGCTAATGGCCGCAGTTGTTTCCGGTATTTCTCCGATGAATTAACCCAAGCGGCAGAACGACGTCTCGATCTGGAAGTACGCTTGCGCCGGGCGATTGAGCTCAATGAACTGCGCGTCTACTTCCAACCACAAATGGATATTGCCAGTAATCGAATCATTGGCGCGGAAGCATTGGTTCGCTGGCAAGATCCGAATCGTGGTTTGATCGCACCCATTAATTTTATTCCGGTCGCCGAAGAAACAGGATTAATCAAACAACTGGGTGAATGGGTACTGTTTGAAACATGTCGCCAAGGAAATGAATGGCTACAAAAAGGACTGCCGGCGATCAATCTAGCGGTTAATATTTCACCGGTTCAATTCCGTTATAGCAACATACTGGAATCGGTCACGAGTGCACTGGATGAAACAGGCTTCCCAGCTGCCCATCTGGAACTCGAACTCACCGAAAGTGCCTTGATGACACATGAATCAGAAGTTGCTGAAATCCTTAACCAATTGCGACAACTGGGCGTGCGATTAGCCATTGATGACTTCGGTACCGGTTATTCATCACTCGCTTATCTGAAACGTTTCCCGCTGGATGTGCTGAAGATCGACAAGAGTTTTGTCGATGACATTCCGCATAAGAAAGATGATATGGAAATTGCCGCTACCATCGTAGCCATGGCGCATACATTACGCTTAAAAGTAATGGCGGAAGGAGTGGAAACCGAAGAACAACTGATCTTCCTGAAAAGTCAGGGTTGCGATTGTTATCAAGGTTATCTGATGAGCCCACCAATCCCGGCGGCACAATTTGAGCAGTTATTGCGTGAGCAACAGCCAGTATAATTTACCGGCTGTTTTCACTATTAATAACAGAGATATCAGCGGGGAATTTGCTGCGTGATGCAGTGAATGTTACCGCCACCGAGCAATATTTCACGCGCCGGCACACCAACAACGGTATGCTCAGGGAAAATCTGCTGCAAAATAACTTTCGCTTCATCATCCATTTTTGGATCGAGTAACGGATAGACGATGCGATCGTTAGTGATCAGAAAATTCACATACGAACCCGCCAGACGACCGCCCGCATCACGCGGTACACCAGAACCATCAACCACACCGGCTGACTCTTCTTCGGTGCAATACAGCGGACCCGGTTGTGGCAGTTTCCAGATTTTCAGCTTACGGCCTTTGGCATCTACCGCGTCTGACAGCACCTTAAACGCCGCTTGTGAGCGCGCATATTGCGGATCAGTTTCATCATCGGTCCAATGCAAAATCACTTCACCCGGGCGGGCAAAACAGCACATATTATCGATGTGACCGTCGGTCTCATCCATATACACGCCCTCTTCCAACCAGATGAAATGAGTCACGTTCAAATAATCACGCAGATAATCTTCGATCTGTGCTTTGGAAAGATGAGGATTACGGTTTTTGTTCAGCAGGCATTCTGCCGTAGTCATGCAAGTGCCTTCGCCATCCACATGGATCGAGCCACCTTCTAGAATCAAGGGGGCGACATAACGATCAAAGCCATGCACTTCCAGCATTTGACGCGCCACCAGCTCATCTTGATCCCACGGGAAATACAGGCCGCCATGATGGCCGCCCCAGGCGTTAAAGCCCCAATCCACACCACGACATTCGCCGTTACCATTAATCACCACGGTCGGGCCAGTGTCACGCGCCCAGCAGTCATCGCTGTTCATCGGCACTAACGTGACGGCCGCAGGCATGATGGCTTTGGCCTGCGCCATAAATTGCTCTGGCACCGCCATATACACAGGGGTTGCCCCTGCAATCGCTTCTGCCACTTGGGCGAACGTGGCTTGCGCGAATTTGCCTGCTTCACGCCAGTTATCGGGGCGAAACGGCCAGATCATCCATACCGCTTGTTGCGGTGCCCACTCAGCAGGCATAAAAAAACCGTCCTGCTTTGGCAGGCCGGTTACTGTCTTAATTGTCATATCCTGATGTCCTTGATTACTGTCAGGAAAGAGATGGGCAGGAAAAACTTACCAAGAAGTTTCGCCATCGGAAGTCATAATGGTGCCGTACATCGCTGGGCGGCGATCACGGAACAGACCCCAGCTGATACGCTGTTTGCGGATCGCTTCCAGATCAAAGGTATGCACCAGCACGCATTCGCTGGTCTTATCTGCCTGCTGCACCAATGCACCAGTCTGATCGGCGATAAAAGAAGAACCGTAGAAGGTCATTTCTAAGCCTTCCACAAATTTGCTCTTTTCGGTGCCGACACGATTAGAAGCGATCACTGGAATAATATTGGCAGCAGCATGACCTTGCTGTACGCGGGTCCAATGTGGCTGCGAGTCGATTTCTGGATAAGCCGGTTCAGAACCAATCGCGGTCGGGAAGAAAATCACATCCGCACCCAACAACGCCAAGCTGCGTGCTGTTTCCGGGAACCATTGATCCCAGCAGATGCCAACGCCGACATTGGCGTATTTGGTTTCCCACACGACAAAACCGGTATCACCCGGAGTGAAGAATTGTTTTTCCTGATAAGCCGGGCCATTTGGGATGTGGGTTTTACGATACACATCCAGCACTTCACCATCGGCATCAATCATGACCAGCGAGTTGTAATGCGCATTACCAGCTCGCTCAAAAAACGACAGCGGCAGCACCACATCCAGCTCTTTTGCCAGTGCAGAGAAATGTTTGATCAGTGGGCTATCTTCCAGCGTTTGCGCCAGATCGAAATGTTCCGGGCTTTGGTCAATGCAGAAGTAAGGTGTCTGGAACAGCTCTTGGATCAGGATGATTTGTGCACCCTTCGCCGCTGCGTCACGTACCAGCTTTTCAGCCCGGGCGACGTTGCCCTCAATATCCCAGGAACAGGCCATCTGAGTGGCTGCAACGGTAACTAATGCCATAACACGCTCCTTCTGAAGAATAAATTACTGTCAATGAACGGCAGAACCTCTGATTTTATCTGCTTTGCCAGCAATGATCGACAGCTGAAGCGCGCTTAATACAATAAATCACCAAAGCCGTTCAATAATCGCGGCAAGCCTTGCGTAAATTGCACCGGCGCATCCAGCAAAGCAAAACAGAGACAACCATCCCGCGATTGCGGTTGATGGGCCACTTTAGCGTCCCGCAACACAAAATCACCGGGGATATACTCACCCAACTCATCGCGGAACACACCGGTTAGCGGTAGCGTTAATTCAATACCACGGTGGGTATGTTGTGGTACCGCAGCACCGGCAGACAAATACATCAAACTGGCTCGACCGCTGGATTGATCATCTAATAATAAGCGGCTACGGCCAATATTTCCCATCTGTTGCCAATTCTGACGGCTGATATGGCGTAATGCGCGGGGTAACCAGAATGTCTGTCCCTGGATCTCGATCTTAGGCTCTTCTGCCTGCACCGGCACAGTTATCGACGGTTGTTCCAGAATATACGACAGCATGTCGTCGAATAGGTGTTCTTCCTCAGGCAACACCCTATCGGCAATCAACACACTTTCCGCGAGCTGACGCTCCAGATCGGCGACACGACGGGCACAAGTTGGGCAGAATTCCACATGGATCGCCACGGCCAACGTCATACTGAGTGGCAACGTATCGGCGGCATAAGCAGCCAGCAGAGCATTATCAGGATGGAAATTAATCATGCTCGTGCTCCTGCTCAATTTGTTCACGCAATTTAGATAACCCCAGACGCAGACGCGATTTAACCGTCCCTAACGGGATCTGCAGACGATCGGCAATTTCCTGCAGGGTTTGTTCTAACAGATAAACACCGCGTACCACTTCCTGTTGCGCAGGAGGCAGCAAATGCAGGTAATGCGTCAATTGGCGGGTCAGGATCTCGTTCTCCCCCGGATCGTTCTCGTCGTCTTCGACCGCCTGATATTCCAACACCGGCCACAGATCTTCTGCCACCAGATCTTCTTTCGAGACTTGCTGACGCCGCAACATGTCGAAGCACTGATTGCGCATGACGGTGTAGATCCAGGTGGTGGGCGCCCCTTTTTCTGGGTGGTATAACGCCGCTTTTTGCCAAACGGCAAGCAGCGTATCTTGCACCAGCTCCATAGCCCGGGCTTCAGAGCGCAGATGGCGTAAGCCGTAATGACGAATACGGGGAGCAAAATAGTGGAACAGCTGACCATACGCGGCTTTACTGCGCTGCGTGGCCACCTGTAACAGTAACGCGGTGAGATCGAGGTTCGCGTCTTCCATTAACATCCTCTGCGGGGGCAGTCGATACGACTGAATAACCGCAGTATATCCCAAGTTTACGCATCCCATAATGAACGCCCTGAACTAATCGCGTAATTACTTATTACGCGAGCAGTCAGTAGGCGGATCATTGATAGGGATAATTCTGTTCAGTGTTGGCGAATCGCCGCATCTTCTTCCTGCACGGCCTGTAATAGAAAATGCAGTGCATCGTGATAATCATTGCTGGCCATCAGACTAAATTTTTCCTCAGCCGCCAATGGCAGTACTTCCAGCCAACGTTGCACTACCCAGCAAGCATCCGCCCATTGTGGTGTCGGATAGTAGGCCGCATAGTTTGGGTGTTCCTGAAACACCTGCCCTAGCTTTTCAGCCAGAATATGTTGTTCCGGCTGTAGAGGCGCATGTTGCCAGCCTGGTAATAACTGCACATCGGCACTTAATAGACCGTCTGGTTCGACTTCCAGTGACCGAATGCGGAAACGATCGATCCCTTTAACGGTAACACCTAATATGCCGTCGTCGAGGCGATCAAAATCGATAATTTCAACCCGGGTACCAATTGCCAGTAAGGGGGAAAAACCGCCGTCCTGTGCTTTGCCTAATAAACAAAGCCCCATACCGCGTTTGGAAGATTCAGCGATCATTCGCAGATAGCGAGGCTCAAAGATTCGTAACGGCAGCACACCATCAGGTAACAGGTTGAGACGTAAGGGAAATATGGATAGTTGCATAGCAACCTCCTTTTTATGATCAACAGGAGTTTGTGTCGAGACGGTTCTCCGATTTCTGATGTGCCTCGTGCATCAGAAATCACTACTCCAGTTTTGCCGTTGTGCTGTCGTTATTTTTATCTTCTGTTTTAATTGTAGCCGCATGTAGCTAACTTTCCTGAATCCGCATCGAAAAGGTAGTCAGTGCCCAGCAATCCGAGTAAAATTTGCGGCCCAGCCGTCTGGCTACCCGTATTCGTGTCAGGAACCGTCAGAAACAATGAAAGCACAGATCCAGCAACTCCTTGAACAAACCGTATCCAGCCTGAAAGCAGCGGCATTAATTCCGGTTGAATTAGAACCGCGTATTCAGGTCGATAACACCAAAGACAAGGCGCATGGCGATCTGGCCACCAATCTGGCGATGTTGCTGGCAAAACCAGCCGGTAAAAATCCGCGCGAACTGGCCCAACTGATTATCGATCATCTGCCCGCTTCGACTCTGGTTGCAAAAGCCGAAATTGCCGGCCCGGGTTTTATTAACTTTTTCCTCGATAGCGCCTGGCTCGCCAAGCAGATTGAAGCTATTGCTGCCAGCCCAACCGCGGAAGTGAAACCAGCCATTCCGGCACAAACCATTGTCACTGATTACTCTGCACCTAACGTTGCCAAAGAGATGGCCGTGCACCACATCCGCTCGACCGTCATTGGTGACGCAGTGACACGGACGCTGGAGTTTTTGGGCCATAACGTGATCCGCGCCAACCACATCGGTGACTGGGGTACCCAGTTCGGTATGCTGATCGCCTATCTGGAAAAAGTGCAGAACGAACAAGCCAGTGAACTGGAACTGTCTGATCTGGAAGCCTTCTATCGCGAAGCCAAAAAACATTACGACGAAGATGAAGTATTTGCGGAACGTGCACGTGGTTATGTGGTGAAACTGCAAGGTGGCGACGAATATTGTCGCGCCATGTGGAAAAAACTGGTGGATATCACCATGGCCCAAAACCAGCTCATTTATGACCGTCTGAATGTCAGCCTGACTGAAAAAGATGTGATGGGCGAAAGCCTGTACAACCCGATGCTGCGTACCATAGTGGAAGATCTGCAAGCACAAGGGCTTGCGGTTGCCAGCGAAGGCGCGTTAGTGGTTTATCTGGATGAAATCAAAGGTAAAGACGGCGAAGCCATGGCGGTGATCATCCAGAAACGTGATGGTGGTTTCCTCTACGCTACTACCGATATTGCCTGCGCGAAATACCGCGTGGAAACGCTGAAAGCCGATCGTGTGCTCTATTTCATTGACTCTCGCCAGCATCAACACCTGCAACAAGCATGGACCATTGCCCGCAAAGCCGGTTATGTGCCAGCCGAGGTTTCACTGGAACACCACGCTTTCGGCATGATGCTGGGTAAAGATGGTAAACCGTTCAAAACCCGTTCCGGTGGCACCGTTAAGCTGTCTGAACTGCTGGATGAAGCTGAATCACGTGCCAGTGACCTGATTGCGCAGAAATCCGCTGATCTGCCAGCCGATGAAAAAGCTAAAGTCGTGCACGCTGTTGCGATGGGTGCAGTGAAATATGCGGATCTCTCGAAAAACCGTACCACCGATTACGTTTTCGATTGGGATAACATGCTGACTTTCGAAGGCAACACCGCGCCTTACCTGCAATACGCTTATACCCGTATCCAGTCGATTTTCCGCCGTATTGGTGATGAAGCACAGCCAGGTGCCGTGCAGATCACTGTACCCGCCGAAGAAACGCTGGCAAATAAACTGTTACAGTTCAACGATGTGGTACATAACGTAGCGCAAAAAGGGATGCCACATCTGCTGTGTACTTATCTGTATGAGCTGTCTGGTTGCTTCATGAGCTTCTACGAAGCCTGCCCAATTAACAAAGAAGGCGTTACTGCAGCCGAAAAAGCCAGTCGCCTAACGATGTGCCAAGCCACGGCAAAGACGCTGACATTGGGTCTGTCATTGCTGGGCATCGAAACGCTGGAGCGCATGTAAATCATGACTCGGGATTACGTCCGCAGCTCACAACCAACCAAACGCAAACCCGCCGCGAAAGCACCTGCTGGCCGTGGGAAAAGCAACCATACCAGCAGCGCCCCCTTTCCCGTGGTGCGTGCCGTATTGGCATTGGCTCTGGTTATTGGTTTTGGCGTTTTCCTGTATCAGATCCACGGTTCATCAGAAGAAACCGCACAAGTCGCAACCACCCAAGCACCAGCTGAAGCACCGATCCCAATTGAAAAACAACGTCCGGCCAAAGAAGAGTTTGATTACATGCAGATCCTGCAAAATAAGGAAGTGCCTATTGAACTGCCGGATGGTCAGGTGATTGGTGATCCAAGCAAAGATCCGCAAATTCTCCAGCATCAACAAAAAATGCAAGATATGTTGCGAGCGCAGCAGGAGCGCGCCAAGCTGTTGGCCCAGCAACAAAATGGCCAACTCCCAGCTGATACTTCTGATGACTTGGCTAAACAACCAGCCAGCACATTAACCGCGCCAACAACAACGAATACCAGTAAGCCGATACAAACTGCCAGCACGGTGGCAACTGCAACTCAGACCGCGGTTACAACCACTCAGCATACCGATGTGCGTAAACCACGCTCTTTTGCGGAAGTCATTGCCAATGAAAGCAATAAAACCAGCAAACCAGCCAGTACCACGACGGTCTCTGCAACAGAACACAAAACGGTTGCACAAGAACGTGAAGAAGCCTTAGCTATGTTTGGTAAACCACGCCCCTATGCTGCCGAAACGACTACGACAGCAACCAGCACAACGACCGCGGCAACCAGTAAACGTTATATGATGCAATGTGGTGCTTTCCGTACCGCCGATCAAGCCAGCTCACTGCAATCGCGTATCGCCGTGCAAGGGCAAAGTGCACAGATCCGTGAAGGCAGTAATACTTCCGGCACTTGGCATCGTGTGATATTGGGCCCGTATGCGAATCGCCCAGCGGCAGAACAAGCGCTATCACGCCTGAAAGGTGCTGGCACGGTACAAAGCTGTACTATTTATTCTCAGTAACACGCTACGCTCAATAGCCGTTTTCTTCGCGTAATAACGTATTTCCATACAATTCCAGTCTGTTTAACCTTGAAATAGGGGCACCTCGCCCCTATCTCCTGTCTCATGAATCTTTCGTCGGCGCAGCCGACTACTCGTACTCGAGGTTTATGTGACTACAATCGTTTCTGTTCGACGTAATGGCCAAGTCGTAATTGGCGGTGATGGTCAGGTTTCTCTGGGCAATACCGTCATGAAAGGAAATGCCCGCAAAGTTCATCGTTTGTATAACGGTAAAGTGCTAGCAGGTTTCGCTGGCGGCACAGCCGACGCTTTCACGCTGTTAGAACGCTTCGAAGCAAAATTACAGGCACATCAAGGCAATCTGGAACGTGCTGCTGTTGCGTTAGCCAAAGAGTGGCGTACCGACCGTGCCTTACGTAAATTGGAAGCGCTACTGGCCGTGGCTGACACGCAACGCTCTTTCATCATTACTGGTAATGGTGACGTCGTGCAGCCAGAAAATGATCTGATTGCCATTGGTTCCGGTGGGGCTTTTGCACAATCCGCCGCCCGCGCCTTGCTGGAAAACACCGATTTATCCGCCGCAGATATCGTGAAAAAAGCCCTGACGATTGCCGGTGATATCTGCGTGTTCACTAATAATTTCCAGACTATTGAAGTGTTGGATTATCCAACCATCACACCTGTTTAATATATTGCCAAGCAAGGATATCCAGATGTCCGAAATGACTCCGAGAGAAATAGTTCACGAACTTGACCGCCATATTATTGGTCAAGCCGAAGCAAAACGTGCGGTTGCTATCGCTTTGCGTAATCGCTGGCGCCGGATGCAACTCAGCGATGAATTGCGTCAGGAAGTCGCACCGAAAAACATTCTGATGATTGGCCCAACCGGTGTGGGTAAAACTGAAATTGCCCGTCGTCTGGCCAAACTGGCCAATGCCCCATTTATCAAAGTCGAAGCGACCAAATTCACCGAAGTCGGTTATGTCGGTAAAGAAGTCGACAGCATCATTCGTGATCTGACTGATATGGCGTTAAAAATGATGCGTGAGCAGGAAATGGAAAAAGTCCGTTTCCGTGCTCAGGAAGCCGCCGAAGAACGTGTATTGGATGTGTTACTACCACCAGCGCGCAGCAACTGGGGTGAGGCAGAAAAAACCGAAACCGGTACACATACTCGCCAGATCTTCCGCAAAAAATTACGCGAAGGCGAACTCGACGATAAAGAGATCGAGATTGAAGTCGCAGCACCACAAATGGGTGTGGAAATCATGGCGCCACCCGGCATGGAAGAGATGACCAATCAGTTACAAGGTCTGTTCCAGAACATGTCAAGCGGGAATACCCGTAAGCGCAAATTGAAAGTCAAAGATGCGCTGAAACAACTGGTGGAAGAAGAAGCCGGCCGTTTACTGAACCCTGAAGAGCTGAAAGAAAAGACCATTCATGCTGTGGAAAATAATGGCATTGTCTTTATCGATGAGTTCGACAAGATCTGTAAACGTGGCGAAAGTAGCGGCCCGGACGTTTCCCGTGAAGGTGTGCAACGCGATCTGTTACCGCTGATTGAAGGTTGTACCGTCAACACCAAACACGGCATGGTGCGTACCGACCATATCCTGTTCATTGCCTCCGGCGCGTTCCAGATCGCCAAACCATCAGATCTGATCCCGGAATTACAAGGCCGTCTGCCAATCCGTGTTGAGCTGAAAAGCCTGACTGTCGACGATTTCGAACGTATCCTGACCGAACCAAACGCCTCATTGACCGAACAGTATCGCGCTTTGATGGCCACTGAACAGGTGAATGTTGATTTCACCGAAGAAGGTATTCGCAGCATTGCAGAAGCGGCTTGGCAGGTTAACGAACGCACAGAGAATATCGGTGCCCGTCGTCTGCATACCGTGTTGGAAAAGCTGATGGAAGATATTTCTTATGATGCGGCTGACAATGCCGGTCAGGTTTTTAGCATTGATGCTGAATACGTTAACCGTTATCTCGGTGCATTAATCGAAGATGAAGATTTGAGTCGTTTTATTCTGTAAACCGACAACAACACCTAGACTAGCAGAGCGCTCCACAACCGGGGCGCTCTTTTTTATCAGCGATTTATTCTTTGATCACTTTGATATCGTTGAAACCAAATTCCAGGAATGAGTTATCACGAAAATCTTTTACTGCACCGACTTTTTTAGTCAGAGATGCCAGCTGCCGTTCCATCGCCAAATAAGCGCGTAAATCAACGCCCTCTTCCGCCGCAATAGCTTCATAAATATCGTGGTATTTGTCATTCGCGTATTGAATCAAACGTGGCTGACCTTTGTAGCTGTAACTAATTTTTAACGCCATGATGCCTCATTCACTGTAATTAGGATGCAGCTATACATCCGCTTAGCGCTATTGTACCCCGAAGCTAACTCAGGGTCGAAAAATGAAAGACTAACCAGCTAAACAAAATACTTAAGATCACCGAAGCATTCAACATGGCGCCAGAAAGCCGGCGATCGTAACCAAAAATGACGGCGTAGGTCAGCACCATAGTCGGTAACGGCAACACACCGGCCAGCAATAGCGAATGACGGAATAACGCATCATACGGTAACAACCAACACAGTAAGCCACCTAACGTACCGCCGATGACGTATTTACAGCATAAGGCTTGCAGCAGAATTTTGCGTTGCGCAGCCGGAAAGGAAAAGTTCAGATACATCCCTAGCAATAACAGACTTAATGGCATATTAGCCTTCGCCACCACTTGGGTTGTTTGTAACACCAACTCCGGCAATTTAAGCCCTAGTAGATTGATGGATAATGCCAGCAAACTGGTCATCACAGGAATGGAACGCAAAACGGAATGCAGTAATTCGCGCCAGCTTAATGGCTTTTCGCCAGAAAAATAGGCTCCCACCACATAACAAACTAAAAACACCACATACGAATTACCCAGATCGTACATGGCGACATAAGTCAGCCCTTGTTTT
Source organism: uncultured Tolumonas sp. (assembly GCF_963676665.1). NCBI lineage: Bacteria > Pseudomonadati > Pseudomonadota > Gammaproteobacteria > Aeromonadales > Aeromonadaceae > Tolumonas > uncultured Tolumonas sp. The sequence goes on along the minus strand of NZ_OY781378.1, from coordinate 207,083 downwards.
CCCCAAATGGCCTCGACCAACGGATAGGCAAACAATCCAATATTGGCTCCGGGCAACGCCATTCCCATCATGCCACGGATCTTTCGATCATGTTTCCGGAAAATAAACAGGATACTCAGACAGAGCACCCCATTGACGACAAAACCTAATACCGGCAATAACGCCAGTTGCGGTTGTAACGGTAATGTAGAAAAGACATTGATCACCAAGGCTGGCAACGTGATATTGAAGATCAGTTGCGCAATGGATTCGCCTTCTTTTTCGGTTAAGTAGCGCGTCCGTTTCGCCAGATAGCCCAGCAAAATAATGCAAATTGAGATCAGAAATTGCCCATTTACATCTGGCGTTGACATGACTACCTCACATTTCAGGTAACGCAATGGCAGAACGTTTTGCCCGCCAGATCAGATAAAAAACCGGTAACACAATCACTGCCATCACCAGAAACACATTCTGATGTAAATGGCGATACAAGATCCCGCTCAGCACCGTGAACAATGCCAGCGATAAGGACTGTCCAATAGCTGAATATAATGTCTGGCCTGAAATGATCGCCTCACGTGGTAAACGCTGCGCCAGATAACGCATCGCACCTAAATGAGCCAGCGTGTAAGTAAACGAATGCAACGCCTGGGCAGGAAACAGTAACCACAGCTCCAGGCTCGTGCCCAGCGTGACCCAGCGGATCACCGCCCCGATCGCCGCCCAGCAGAGTAAACGCTCGGGTGACCAGTCTGCCAGTAAGCGACGACTGGCGGCAAACATGATGATTTCAAACACCACCCCTGTGGTCCACAGCATACTGACCGTCGAAGCAGCAAAACCTTGCGAATGCCAATAGATGGCGCTGAAACTGTTATATGCCGAGTGACTGCCGAAGATCAGCGCTTCAATGGCGAGAAAATTCAGAAACGCTTTATTGCGTAATAATTGGCCATAACCATGCGTTTCACTTTCCTGACCAATGGTGCGTGGTGCCGGTGTCATCGGTACGTGAATACAAAAACCAGCCAGTAACAAAAACAACACGATACAGTGCAAGATCCAACTTGGGCCAAGATGTTCAATGACAAAACCAATCAGTGTGGCACCAACGATAAAAGCTGCCGAGCCCCATAACCGCACATTGCCGTAATCCAGATTGACCTGAATCACCATTCGGGCTGCCACTGCATCACTTAGCGGCAATAAAGTTGGATATACAAAATTGACCAGTAAGGTGAATATAAAAATCACCCAAAACTGCGAGGATAAATAAAAGCCAACAAAGCTGAGCAAGCCGCCCCACACCAGCAACCGGGCAATAGGAAGAAGTCGTTCAGCGCGTTTCGCCTGCCGCATGATCACCAGACTGCCACACAAACGCATGGCAAAGCCGATACCCAGCAACAAACCGATTTGTTCAGACTGTAAACCGACTGACTCCAGCCAGACCCCCCAAAATGGGGAAAAAATGCCCAAAACTAAATAGATCGCTGATAAGTTCAGCGCTAACCAGGGATAAGGTGACATGAAACAACAACAGAAAGGAGGAATGGTGCACAGATTAACAAATTGCTAAGCATCTTGCAGGAAGCAAATAAAGAATAATTGTGCAACGAGTCACATAGTTACCGGAAACAAACACCAAAAGAAACCGGTTTCAATCTCATTTTATACTGATTCTTTACTGTGATAGTTAAGCTATTTCCGCGCATCAGCTTATGGAATAAAAAATGCCCGACAACAAAGCTGACGGGCATCGAATAACACTGTGAAACGGCAAAAACTATTTTGCAGGTGAAGCCAATTTGGCGCGAACGGCATGGATCATCATTGGCAGCAGAGAAATCACAATGATCCCCATCATCAGCATGGTGAAGTTTTTACGCACAAATTCCAGTTCACCAAACTTATAACCCGTATAGGCAAATGACATCACCCATAACGCACCACCGACCAGATTAAACGCCATAAAACGTTTGTAAGTCATCGCCCCCATGCCCGCGACAAATGGTGCAAAGGTGCGAATAATCGGGACAAAACGAGTAATAATGATGGTCTTGCCACCATGCTGCTCAAAGAAAGCATGGGTTTTGTCCAAATAATCTTTTCTGAACACTTTGGAATTCGGGTTTTGGAATAGCTTGACCCCAAAGAAGTGGCCAATGGTGTAATTGAGAATATTGCCCGTTACCGCTGCCGTCATTAATAACGCAACCAATACATGGATATCCATGGCATTCGGGCTGCTTTGTGTCGTGGCCACTAAGGCGCCGGCGGCAAACAGCAGAGAATCCCCCGGTAAAAATGGTGTTACGACAAAGCCGGTTTCACTGAATATGATCAAAAACAAGATGCCGTAGACCCAGATACCATAAGTGGTAAACAGCTCCTGCAGATGCACATCAATGTGTAAAACAAAATCAACGACTAGATGTAACCAATCCATAAATGAGATCCCGATCAAAAAGTTGCGCAAAGTCTAAGCGATCCAACAAGGGGCGGCAATCGCCCCGAGCAGAGATTTTTACTTAAGTTTACAGAAGGATTATTGCGGCTTTTTGACTTTGGCGTCTAACTCAGCCAGTTTGCTTTCCATCAATGCCCGAATGGTATTGCTGCAATCTTTAACGGTTGCACGCGTCCATTGTTGAGAATCTACTGGTGGCAGCATTTCCACGATAATTTCGCCATTATCCCAGCGGTTGAGATCAATTTGTCCGGCATAACTGGAACAAACGATCGGCACCAGTGGTACTTTCGCCGCAATGGCGGTATGAAAGGCACCGGTTTTAAATGGAATTAAACCACGGCCTTTAGAGCGCGTCCCCTCTGGAAACATCCAGATCGAGATGCCACGTTGTTTTATCTTTGCTACAACCTGACGGATGGTATCCGCAGCCTTACTGCTCCGCGCACGGTCAATCAGGATATTACCGCTCAGGTAATAAACCTGACCAAACAGCGGGATCCAAGCCAGACTTTGCTTACCCATTGACACGGTGCCCGGCATGACACACCCCAACACCATGATGTCATAGTTAGTTTGATGGTTGGCAACATACACCGCAGAGCCAAGCGTTCGGCATTCATCCCGCACAATACGTGTAACTTTAACGCCTAATACCCAGCAGGCCCAATTGAGCATACGGGATAGGTAATACACGTTATTTTTATGGCGAGGTCGCGCTAAACAGACCAGCATGCCAACAACAAACCAAACCACCAACAATACGATCAACGTGATAATACGTAACACTTTTAGCATGAAAATAACCTTTTATACTGCATCATCAGAAGCTGAAACACTCAGCTCCGGTTCAACTCGATCAACTCGCTGCAAACCGCGAGGTAATTTAGCCCCGCGACGACCACGTTCGCCGTGATATAACGTCATATCACCCGGTTTCAGCGTCAATTTGCGTTTACCGGCATACAAGGTCACAGCCTGATCCGGGCGCACTACCGCGATATGGCTAACAAACTCTTCCCGGCTGGCCACTTTATCGGCAGGAATACCGATCAGTTTATTGCCTTTCCCTTTACCCAACTGCGGTAACGTATTCAGTGGGAACAACAACATGCGGCCTTCACTGCTGATCACCAGGCACAAGCTATCATCCTGCTTACCGGTGATGTGTGGTGGTAACACCAGTGCACCTTCCGGCAAAGTTAACAGCGCCTTACCGTTTTTGTTTTTACTCACCAAATCATTGTAGGTACACAAGAAACCATAACCGGCATCAGAAGCAATCAGGTAACGATCTTCTTCATTGCCCAGCAGCACATAACGTGTCTGTTCACCAGTCGCAAAGCTGAGTTTGCCGGTTAACGGTTCACCCTGACCCCGTGCCGATGGCAAGGTATGCGCGTCCAGCGAGTAGGTGCGGCCTAAGTTACTCATAAACACCGCTTGCTGGTTACTACGCCCTTGCACACTAACCAGATAACCATCACCGGCTTTATAACTTAAGCCCTGCACATCAACGTCATGCCCTTTCGCGGCACGCACCCAGCCCATTTCCGAGACCACCACCGTCACCAGCTCACTTGGGGTGAGCTCTTTTTCGGTCAGCTGTTTGGCTTCCTGACGCTCCACCAGCGGTGAACGACGATCATCGCCATATTTTTCCGCATCGGCCTGAATTTCTTTTTTCAGCAGATTGCCCAGTTTACGCTCTGAACCCAGCAACGATTGTAACTGGTCACGTTCCTTGGCCAATTCATCTTGCTCACCACGGATCTTAAACTCTTCCAACTTCGCCAGATGACGCAGTTTCAAATCTAAAATCGCATCAGCCTGGATCTCCGATAAACCAAAGCGGCGCATCAGCTCTTTTTTCGGCTCATCTTCATTACGGATGATCGCGATCACTTCATCAATATTGAGATACGCGATCAGCAAACCATCCAGAATATGCAGACGGTTCAGCACTTTATCCAAACGGAATTGCAGACGACGGCGCACGGTTTCGCGACGGAACGCCAGCCATTCGGTCAGGATCGTCAGCAGGTTTTTAACCTGTGGCCGGTGATCCATCCCCAACATGTTGAGGTTCACACGATAGCTTTTTTCCAGATCGGTACTGGCAAACAGATGCTGCATCAGCTGTTCAACATCGATACGGTTGGAACGCGGTACAATCACCAGACGGGTCGGGTTCTCATGATCCGACTCATCACGTAAGTCACTGACCATCGGCAATTTTTTGGCCTGCATCTGTGCCGCGATCTGTTCAATCACGCGCGCACCAGACGCCTGATGTGGCAGTGCGGTAATGACGATATCGCCATCTTCCATGTGATAAACCGCGCGCGCTCGAATTGACCCTTTGCCCGATTCATAAATTTTACGGATCTCGGCCCGCGGCGTGATGATCTCGGCCTTGGTTGGGTAATCCGGCCCCTGCACATGCTCCAGCAAATCGGCCATGGTTGCATCTGGGCGATCAAGCAGCGTGATACAAGCCTGTGCGACTTCACGTACGTTGTGTGGCGGAATATCAGTCGCCATACCGACTGCAATACCGGTAATACCGTTCAGCAGAATATGCGGCAAGCGTGCCGGTAGGATCTGCGGCTCTTGCATGGTGCCATCAAAGTTAGGCTGCCACTCAACCGTGCCCTGTTCCAGTTCACTTAATAACAGCTCAGAAAAACGCGATAATCGTGCTTCGGTATAACGCATTGCCGCGAACGATTTCGGATCATCCGGCGCCCCCCAGTTCCCCTGACCATCCACCAGCGGGTAACGGTAAGAGAACGGCTGCGCCATCAGCACCATGGCTTCATAACAGGCGGAATCACCATGCGGATGGTATTTACCAAGCACATCCCCGACGGTACGTGCCGACTTTTTATGCTTCGCCAGTGCGGATAAACCCAGTTCACTCATCGCATACACGATACGACGTTGCACAGGTTTCAGACCGTCCGCAATATGCGGTAAAGCGCGATCCATGATCACGTACATGGAGTAGTTGAGATAAGCCTGTTCAGTGAAAGTTCGCAGCGGTTGGCGCTCGACTCCATCCAGACTCAGTTCAGCATCACTCATGTTTATTATTCTCTTGCTATCTCTCTGATTACTGGCTGCTAGCCTACCATAATCACCGCTTTACAGCGCGGTTTTAGCATCACAGATGCCACGCAGCTAAAATAATATTTCGGATAAATGTTGTTCATTCAGCTCCGTGATAGGCTATATTTTAAGCTACCACAATCTGGGGCAATTACGGCAGGAGAAATAAAAAGCAGCCAAAAGACTCATGAGGACGGCTGACTTAAATCTGCTGATTAATGTCTAACGAGAGAGCACATGGCAATTAAACCAAAGTGGTACACCGACCCCAGTGCATTAAAACGACACTGGCGAACAGGGACGGTCACGTATCTCATCGCATTGTCGATCATCGCGTTGTTATCGCTGTTTTCTCACTATTTAGTGCAAAATATTGTGCAAAAACAAGAAGCCACCGCGCGGGTTGTCAATCAAGCCGGACGGCAAAGAATGCTCTCACAGCGGATCACGCGGTTTGCCGGTGAAATGCTGCTCCCAGCCGAGCGTCAATCAACACCCCAGTTACAACAGGAATATGTTGCGGCAATAAATAACATGGCGGAAGTGCATCAAGCACTGGTGAACGGCTCTACTCGTCTGCAGATCCCAGTATCGGACTCCATCGCCATTAAGCAACTGTTTCACCAAAACCCGATCAATCTGGATAAACAAGTTACCGACTTCATTACTACCGCAAAACAACTCGCAGACACGCATTTAAGCCAGGAAATCCGGCAACATGCGCTGATCCGATTGCGCTTGGCCGCCAATCGAAGTTTATTAGATAGCCTTGATACACTGGTTAGCCAATATCAACAGGAAAGTGAGCTCGCAATCTCTAAGCTGCAGAATTACAACCGGTTATCGTTGTTTGGCATGTTACTGACTTTGTTTTTAGAGGCGCTATTTATCTTTCGCCCTTTGTTACTCAATTTGTTTCGTCGTGAACAGCAGTACCATCAATTACTGGCGGAAATGGAAAGTGAAATTAGCGACCGGATCCATTTTATTGCCTTTCATGATCCATTGACTGAATTGCCAAATAGGCTTTCGTTACTGGAGCGTATCAAAACCGCTATTCAAGCCGTGGAGCAGAACCAAAGTCATCTGGTGGTTATTTCTATTGGCTTAGACCGCTTTAAAGATATCAATAATTCTCTCGGGCACGATCAGGGCGATGATTTGCTGGTTGCCATCGCCAGCCGCTTAGATGCTACCGCACACGAGCATAATGGCGTTGCAGCCCGGATTGCCGGTGATGAATTTGTGCTGTTCCTTACCAACAAAGTCAAAACACTTGATTTGATGCGCATACTCAGACAGTTGAAAACATCTATTATTCAACCACTTGAATTAAATAAACGCGCCGTGCAGATTGGTGCCTCATTGGGTATTGCGGTATTTCCAGATGATGGCGTACAAGCCGATGAGTTATTACTGCATGCCAACCAGGCGATGCGAGTTGCTAAAACAGACGGTGGGAATGCGTTCCGTTTCTTCCAACCGGCCATGACGGTGAACATGGCGCGTAAGATGAAACTGGAGCAAGAGCTTAGGCTGGCGATCATCAGCAATCAGTTGGAATTACACTATCAACCCAAAATCCGCCTGACGACTGGCGAAATCACTGGCGTGGAAGCCCTGATCCGCTGGCATCACCCTGAAGAAGGCATGTTGTCCCCAGCAGAATTTATTCCTATTGCCGAAGACAGTGGCTTAATTGTCGATCTCGGTGATTGGGTGCTGGTAGAAGCACTATGCCAGGCCTCTGTTTGGCACAAACAACAGATCATGATCGACATTGCGATCAATGTGTCGGTAAAACAATTATTACGCCGGAATGTCAGTGATCGGATCTGTGCATTATCGGAGCAAATGGCCATTAACACACATTATATTCAGCTGGAAATCACCGAAAACAACATGATGGAAAATCTGCCACGGATCGTCGACCAACTCGAACAGTTACAAAATAGTGGTTTTGTCATTGCCATTGATGATTTTGGTACCGGCCATTCCAGCCTCGCCAGCCTGCGTGACTTACCAATCAATGTACTGAAAATTGATCGTTCGTTTGTAACTCAGGCCATGGAAGACGATAAAGATGCCCAGATTGTCCGCGCGATTATTGAAATGGGGCATTCACTGAATAAACAGATCATCGCCGAAGGCATCGAGACAACTGAACAGATGTATTTACTGCAAAACTTCAATTGCGATGAAGGTCAGGGTTATCTGTTTTCTAAACCCGTCTCTGCTCGTTTAATTACCCCGCTGCTCGAACAACATATGATTCAGATATCTGCAACGCAAGCCCCTCGCCAGCACGGAACTAACATGCTGTAATAGCCATGATTAAGCGAGGAAATATCATGGATCAACAACAAACCGAATTAGATGTATTAATCGATCAGGCTTACGAACTGTTTCTGGAACTGGCCGCCGACAATCTGGATGCAGCCACTCTGCATCGCTTTAACCAGGAATTTCCAGAACGTGGCGGCTTAGGCGACTGTGAACCTGAAGCGGACTGGGAAGAAGAGATACAGGCCGAAGTCAAACCGGAAGAGTGGCTGGAAGTCCGCGTTGGGTTACTGAATGCTGAGCAAGAATTTGACTATTTGTTCGCCCGCATGCTGATCAGTCGCGAACCGGATAGTCAGGAATGTCATATTCTGTGGCAGCCAGAATAAGGCGGTAATTATGCAACGTATTGTGTTTGTTGAAGATGATGCTGAACTGGGCGCTTTGATCAAAAGCTTTCTGGGTAAACATGATCTGGATGTCACGCTGGTTCCCCGTGGTGACACCGCCATGGCGATCATTTTGCAGGAAAAACCCGACCTGGTCTTACTGGATATCATGTTGCCCGGCATTGACGGGCTCACGTTATGCCGTAATCTGCATCCACAATACGCAGGCCCTATCGTGATGCTCACTTCGCTAGATAGCGATATGAACCATATTCTGGGGCTGGAGCTGGGCGCCAGTGATTACATACTGAAAACAACTCCTCCGTCTGTGTTACTGGCTCGTTTACGGGTTCAATTACGCCAGGTTCAGACGCCAACGCAACCCTCTGTTGTGACACCACCATCAGGCTCTCACCCACTGCATTTTGGCCAACTGACCGTCGATCCAACCAGCCGTGATGTCATCTTGGCCGGTGAAAATATCCCCCTTTCCACCAGTGATTTTGAATTGTTGTGGGAACTCGCCAGTCACGCCGGCCACATCATGAGCCGGGAGTCATTGCTGAAGGTGCTGCGTGGCGTGGAGTATGACGGGCTGGATCGCAGTGTTGACGTTGCCATTTCGCGCCTGCGCCGGAAATTAGGTGACAACGCCCAAGAGCCAACCCGCATAAAAACAGTACGCAACAAAGGCTATCTACTCGCACCTTCCGCGTGGAATTAACTCATGCGCAAGCTGTTTATCCAGTTTTATCTGTTACTGATGGCGTCGTTCCTGCTAGTCACCTTGCTGGTTGGCGGGATCTACAAACTTACCGCTGAACGCAGCAGCGAAAAGTCATTAACGGATCTGATGGACAGCGTCATGACGTTGCTGGAGCGAGAACTGGCTGAGGTGCCACAAGAAAACTGGCCGCAACAACTAGCCAGCCTCGATCTGGATCTCTCATTTCCTGTGCACATTGAATACACGCAAGATCAGCCGTTGGATGATGAATCATTTGCCGCACTCAACCGTGGCGAGATTGTGATAGTCGAAGATCGTTCGCTGTGTATGGAACAAATCCCTGATACCAACTACGTCTTAGTCGCCGGGCCAATACCGTATCTCTCTTTCCAGCATGAAATTGCCGATTTCGATTATCTGTTACTGGGCTTATTAGGCATCTCGCTCGGTTTACCGGTTTTTATCTGGATGCGACCCCATTGGCGGGACCTGCTTTTACTGGAACGCACTGCACGCCGCTTAGGTCGCGGCGATCTAAGTGCACGGATAAATTTACCGGAAACATCCAGTTTACAGCGTCTCGGGCGCGCTTTTGATCAAATGGCGGATAACATTCAAGAAGTGATTGCCAGCAAAAAACGGCTTACCGACAACGTGGCGCACGAATTACGCACCCCTTTAGTTCGCTTACGTTACCGACTGGAAATGCTTGACCCACCACTTGCTGATGATGCACAACAAGGCATCGTGCGTGATATTTCACACCTGGAAACACTGATCGATGAAATGCTCACTTACGCCCGACTGGATAGACCGCAGGTCACGCTGACTTATCAGACTTTCTCACCGGCGGAATGGCTACAACAACGGCAACATGACTGGCAAAGTTTATTGGATGGCAAACAATTACACGTTGAAACCATCCCCTATGAATGGCATTGGCAAGGCGACATAAAACTACTTGATCGAATGCTCGATAACCTGGTGGGCAATGCACTACGTTACAGCCAGCAGCAGATCCGGATCGCGTTATCCCAAGAGCCCGGGTGGCATATCATTAAAGTGGAAGATGATGGCCCTGGCATCCCGGCAGAACAACGCGCGACAATTTTTGACGCTTTCGTTCGACTGGATCCCAGCCGGGATCGTGCCACCGGTGGTTTTGGACTGGGCTTAGCCATCGTGCAAGGGATCATGCTAGCGCACAAAGGCAGCGCAGTTGCAGAAGAGAGTACTCTCGGCGGCGCCTGTTTTATTTGCCGCTGGCCCGAAGCAGTTCAATAAACTTGCGCAGGTTTATTGCCGCGTAACGTGCGGTTAAGCTGCCATTCGCCCAATGTCGCCGTTAATTCTGCCCCCAATAACACCACCAGCCAGCTCAAATACAACCAAATCATCATGATGGGGATCCCGGCTAAAGCACCATAAATTGATTTATAGGTGCCAAAATGAGCAATGTAATAACCAAAACCTTCTTTGGCTATTTCAAACAAAAGAGCCGACAGCGTGGCACCAATTAACGCATGCTGCCAACGCACGTAAACATTCGGCACCACTTTGTATAACAACAAAATACCACCCAGTGATAACAAATACGGTAACAGATCCAGCAAGCCACCACCCAACGATGAGACTAGCTCGTAATTCCATACCGCCCATCCTTGGATGTAGGAAGACAATAACAAGCTGCCGCCAACCAGCATCGGTGCAATACCCAATACCGTGCTATACATCGTGATAGTTTTCAGCCATTTACGTTGTCCACGACAACGCCAGATATGATTCATGTTTTCATCAATAGCTGCGATCAAAAACAGGGCTAATACCACCAGCATCACCAACCCGATAGAGGTGGTTCTGGAGGCATTTTTGACAAATAACGAGAAATGATAACGAAATGCAATTTCGGTTGCTGGTACGAAATTACTGAACACAAATGACTCAAACTGACGACGGAAATAAGAAAAGCGCGGCAGCCACGACAGTACTGAAAACACCACCGCCAGCAACGGCACAATGGATAATAACGAAACATAAGCAAGATGCCCCGCCAGCACCGGCAAGCGATCATGCCAGACCCGTCGCCAGAAAAAAGCCGCAAACCGGCGTAGTCGCAGACTCAACAAACGACTTTTCACCCAACGGCTATTACGCAAAGCCAATAGTCGGGTTGGATCTTTGGTCATTTTCACCTTCTTTCTGTCTTAAAACATGCTCTAGCATACTGCTAAAAAAAAGCCCCGCAAATGCGAGGCTCTCAGATAACAGCGGAAATAGAAAGAAGAATTAATCTTCTTTGCCACCACCACGGTTAGCACGTTTACGATCCATTTCGGTCAGTAATTTCTTACGAACACGGACGTTCAGCGGGGTAACTTCAACCAGTTCATCATCATCGATGAATTCCATGGCCTGTTCCAGCGTCATTTTGATTGGTGTCGTCAACACGATCGCTTCGTCAGTACCGGAAGCACGCATGTTAGTCAGCTGTTTACCTTTCAGACAGTTAACTGTCAGATCGTTAGAACGGCTGTGAATACCAATGATCTGGCCTTCATAAACTTCAGTCGCATGTTCAATGAACAGACGGCCACGTTCCTGCAGGTTAAACAGAGCGAAGCCCAGTGCTTTACCAGTGGCGTTAGAGATCAGTACGCCGTTTTGACGTTGACCGATAGAGCCGCCTTTGAATTCACCGTATTCTTCGAAAGTATGGTACAGCAGACCAGTACCAGAAGTCAGTGTCATGAATTCAGTTTGGAAGCCGATCAGACCACGTGCCGGGATCATATAATCCAGACGTACACGACCTTTACCATCCGGAACCATGTTACGCAGGTCAGCCTTACGCTCACCCAGCTTCTCCATGATAGAACCCTGATGTTGATCTTCGATATCAACGGTCAATGATTCCATTGGTTCCATTTTCACGCCATCGATTTCACGCATGATAACTTCAGGACGCGAAACAGCCAGTTCGAAACCTTCACGACGCATGTTTTCGATCAGAATGCCTAAGTGCAATTCACCACGGCCAGACACACGGAATTTATCCGGATCTTCTGTTTCTTCAACACGCAGCGCTACGTTGTGGCGCAGTTCGTTCTGCAGACGTTCCAGAATATTACGGGAAGTCACATACTTACCTTCTTTACCAGCAAACGGAGACGTGTTTACCTGGAAGGTCATAGTTACAGTCGGCTCATCCACAGACAGTGGTGGCAGTGCTTCTACGGCAGCATTCGAACAGATGGTGTCAGAGATTTTCAGCTCACCCAGACCGGTGATCGCAATGATGTCGCCAGCTTGCGCTTCAGCAACTTCAGTACGGCTCAGACCTAAATAGCCTTGAACCTGACCGATCTTACCAGTACGGGTTTTACCGTCAGCACCAACAACAGTTACCTGTTGGTTTGGTTTGACGCTACCACGCGTGATACGACCGATGCCGATCACACCAACGTAAGAAGAGTAATCCAGCTGAGAGATCTGCATCTGGAATTCGCCATCCGGATCCGCTTTTGGCGGTTCAACGAAATCAAGGATCGCTTTAAACAGCGGGTCCATGTTGTCTGATGGTTCGTTCAGATCCATAGTTGCGTAACCCTGCAGAGCAGAAGCGTACACAATTGGGAAATCTAACTGTTCGTCAGTTGCACCCAAGTTGTCGAACAGATCGAATACCTGATCGATAACCCAATCCGGGCGCGCGCCAGGACGGTCAACTTTGTTGACAACAACGATTGGACGCAGACCGCGAGCAAACGCTTTCTGAGTCACGAAACGGGTCTGTGGCATCGGGCCGTCTACCGCATCAACCAGCAGCAGCACGCAGTCAACCATAGACATAACACGTTCTACTTCACCGCCAAAGTCAGCATGGCCGGGAGTATCAACGATGTTAATACGATAATCTTTCCAGCGAATCGCTGTGTTTTTGGCAAGAATAGTAATCCCGCGTTCTTTTTCCAGATCGTTGGAGTCCATAATGCGCTCCTGACCTTCCGAAGAGCGGTCCAGGGTTCCAGACTGTTGTAACAGTTTGTCAACCAGTGTTGTTTTGCCATGGTCAACGTGCGCAATAATGGCAATATTGCGGAGATTCTCTAACATCCTCGCCTCGAGCTTAAAAAGTGACTAAAAATCGGACGCTCATTCTACCTACCCCAACGTGATCTGCATAGCAAATTTGCTGTAAAAACGACGAGCATATTTTTGCAGGATATCTGTATAATCATTAATGGCAGATTATGAATGTGCGATCGCACCATAAAAGCGCACAAAAATAGTGCGCGATTGCACCAACATTTAACACTCACAGGTTATTAAAATGGAGCAACCCGCGTTACTCCTTATTAACTAACGAGTTTTTGAGTTGGCGCATTTTTTGCTGTTTAGCGAAGAGATTATAATATCGCTATCTGATTTTAATGACACCGGAGGTTAGCTAGCATGTCCGCTGCAAATGTTCTGAATATGATCAAAGAGAACGAAGTTAAGTTCGTTGATCTGCGTTTTACTGACACTAAAGGTAAAGAACAACACGTTTCTGTACCTCATCACCAGATCACCGAAGATTTCTTCGAAGACGGTAAAATGTTCGATGGTTCTTCAATCGCTGGTTGGAAAGGTATCAACGAATCAGACATGGTTCTGATGCCAGATGCTTCTACTGCCCTGATGGATCCGTTCACCGAAGAATCAACTTTGATCATTCGTTGTGACATTCTGGAACCAGCAACCATGCAAGGCTATGATCGTGATCCACGTTCTATCGCTAAGCGTGCTGAAGAATATCTGAAGGCAAGCGGCATCGCTGATACCGTGCTGTTCGGACCAGAACCAGAATTCTTCATTTTTGAAGACGTTCGTTTCGAAAACACCATGAGTGGTTCTTTCTTCAAGATCGATGATCCTGAAGCAGCATGGAACTCAGGTAAAGAATTCGAAGGTGGTAACAAAGGTCACCGTCCAGGCGTTAAAGGTGGTTACTTCCCAGTAGCACCAGTTGACTCTTCACAAGATCTGCGTTCTGCCATGTGTTTGATCCTGGAAGAAATGGGTCAGGTTGTTGAAGCGCATCACCACGAAGTAGCTACTGCTGGTCAGAACGAAATCGCTACTCGTTTCAACACCATGACTAAGAAAGCTGACGAAGTTCAGGTGCAGAAATACGTTATCCATAACGTAGCTCACGCTTACGGCAAAACCGTAACTTTCATGCCAAAACCAATGTTTGGCGACAACGGTTCAGGTATGCACTGTCACCAGTCTCTGGGTAAAGACGGCGTGAACCTGTTCTCTGGTGACGCTTACGGCGGACTGTCTGAAACTGCTCTGTTCTACATCGGCGGTATCATCAAACACGCTAAAGCTATCAACGCGTTCACTAACCCATCAACCAACTCTTACAAGCGTTTGGTTCCAGGTTATGAAGCACCTGTAATGCTGGCTTACTCTGCACGTAACCGTTCAGCGTCAATCCGTATTCCAGTAGTACCAAGCCCGAAAGCAGCTCGTATCGAAGTTCGCTTCCCGGATCCAGCAGCTAACCCATACCTGGCGTTCACCGCTCAGTTAATGGCTGGTCTGGATGGTATCATCAACAAGATCCACCCAGGCGATGCTGCAGACAAAGATCTGTATCACCTGCCACCAGAAGAAGCGGCTCAGATCCCACAAGTTTGTGGTTCTCTGGACGAAGCACTGAAAGCACTGGATGCAGACCGTGAGTTCCTGACTCGTGGCGGCGTATTCTCTGATGATTTCATCGATGCTTACATCGAACTGAAAAATATCGACGTAGATCGCCTGCGCATGACTCCGCACCCAGTTGAATACGAAATGTATTATTCTGTATAAGAATTTCATGTTTCTGAAAAAACCCGCTCCGGCGGGTTTTTTTTTGGTTATGATTTAAGCTGATGTTTTCATTTGTACTTCATCTATTTCAACGCGCAAGGAATAGCACTATGAAAATCATATCAGGTCTCTGGTTCATTCTTGGATTGTCTTGGGCAGTGCAAGCAGCAAATGAAAATGCCACTGTCTATTATTGGACGGATGCACAAGGTGTTACCCATTTCAGTGACAGAGCCGTTGCCGGTAACCCCGTGAATAGTAAACAAGTCGAAATAATAAACCCGCCGACAAACAACCCCAATCCGGTTACAGAAAATACAGCCTCCTCAGCCGTACCAACCACTCCAACTATCGCTTATACCCTCAGTATTTCATCACCGCAGTCAGAACAGACTATCCGTGATAATGAAGGGCGTATCTCAGTGCAGAATCAACTCAGCCCAGCGATTACGGCAGAAGATCCAGCACAGCTAGTGCTCTATGTCGATGGCAATCGTTATGGTTGCAGCACGGCCAGTCTAAGCTGTGAAGCGACGAATGTTGAACGTGGCGCACATCAGCTACGAAGCGAATTAGTCTCACAAAGCGGCAAGATACTTGCATCTTCAGAATCAATTACGGTTTATCTGTTCCGGGTCACAGCCATCAAGTAACCTGTCGCGAAGTGCCAGCACCATTTTGGCTCGATCGCACCAGAAAACAACGATAGCTGGCACCTTATTGGTGCGCGTTATATTTGGGAGATCAACACTGTGGAAAGCCGTCCTGACTTACCGAAGATGCTGCTGGATAATTTGCTGACCGCGGTAATGCTGCTGGATAAGCATTTAATCATCAGATATGTCAATCCGGCCGCTGAACAACTGCTGGGCGTCAGTGCGCGCCGTGTTGTCGATCATGCACTAGAACAGGTAGTTGATTACCTTTCTTTAGATCTGGATCGACTACGGCAGTGTCTGCGGGCAGGTCAGGGATTTACCGATAACGAAGTCACGTTAGTGGTAGAGAACGAACCGCGCAGCGTGGAAGTCAGTGTTATTGCTGTGTATGACCATCAGGAACAATTAGCACTGATGGAGCTACGTAAGATTGATCAACAAAAGCGGATCAGTCAGGAACAGCAGCAACATGCACAACAACTGGCTGCCCGTGATCTGGTGCGTGGTCTTGCCCACGAGATTAAGAACCCGCTTGGTGGTTTACGGGGTGCGGCACAGTTACTGGAAAAAGCCCTGCCCGATGAGCAGTTAAAAGAATATACCGGCATTATCATCGCGCAGGCCGACCGGTTGCGTAATCTGGTTGACCGTTTGTTGGGGCCACAACGCCCGGGCCGGCATCAGGTACACAACGTGCATTCGGTGCTTGAGCAAGTACGCCGTTTGGTCGAAATGGAGCTGCCGCCCGGTATTCGTATCGTGCGTGATTATGATCCGAGTATTCCCGATTTTGAGATGGAACAGGAACAGTTGCAGCAGGCGTTCCTCAATATTGTTCGCAATGCGGTGGAAGCCATGCATGGGCAAGGCACGATCCGCCTGAAAACCCGCACGGTGTTTCAAATCACCATCCACGGTAAACGTTATCGTCTGGCTGCCGAAATTCGCATTATTGATGATGGCCCAGGAATACCGGAAAGTATTCGCGACACCTTGTTTTATCCCATGGTCACCGGCAAAGAGGGTGGCACCGGCTTGGGGTTATCAATCGCACAGAATTTGATTGATCAGCATAAAGGCCGTATTGAATGTGTCAGCTGGCCGGGACACACCGAATTTTGTATCTATTTACCGCTTCGTAAGTAATAAGGATAAACACCATGGCAGCCAAAGTCTGGATTGTCGATGATGACAGCTCTATCCGTTGGGTTCTGGAACGAGCGCTGAGCGCAGAACATTTTGAATGTCAGTCATTTGAAGATGGCGAAAGCCTGTTAGCCGCGCTGGATAATAACCAGAGTATTCCGGATGTGATTGTATCGGATATTCGTATGCCTGGTATTGATGGGCTCTCCTTATTGCAGTTGATCCAGGAAAAACAACCGGATATCCCAGTCATCATCATGACGGCGCATTCGGATCTGGATAGTGCTGTAAATGCCTATCAGAGCGGTGCATTTGAATATTTACCAAAACCGTTTGATATCGATGAAGCTGTAGCACTGGTGCAGCGTGCTGAAAGTCACTTGCGTGAGCAACGTAATAAACGTCGGGCACGTCAACAAGTGGCAACAACAGCGCCGGAAATTATCGGTGAAGCCCCGGCGATGCAGGAAGTTTTTCGTGCGATCGGTCGTCTGGCCCGTTCTTCTATTTCTGTGCTGATCAATGGCCAATCTGGTACTGGTAAAGAACTGGTAGCGCATGCGCTGCACCGTCATAGCCCACGCGCAGCCAAGCCATTTATCGCGCTGAATATGGCCGCCATTCCCAAAGATCTGATTGAATCAGAGCTGTTTGGCCATGAAAAAGGGGCCTTTACCGGCGCCAACAGTGTTCGTCAGGGCCGTTTTGAACAGGCCAATGGTGGCACACTGTTTTTAGATGAAATTGGTGATATGCCATTGGATGTGCAAACCCGTTTATTGCGCGTGTTAGCCGATGGCCAGTTTTATCGCGTTGGTGGTCATCAATCGATCCAAGTCGATGTGCGAATTATTGCGGCAACCCATCAGGATTTAGAAAAGCGCGTGCAGGCAGGCGATTTCCGTGAAGACTTGTTCCATCGTCTGAACGTGATCCGAATTCATCTGCCATCACTGCGGGAACGGCGTGAAGATATTCCGAAGCTGGCTCAGCATTTCTTACTCCGCGCAGCTAAAGAGCTGAATGTAGAAGCGAAAATGCTGCATACAGATACCGAAGCCTACATCAGCCGTCTGCCATGGCCGGGGAATGTGCGTCAGCTGGAAAACGTCTGTCGCTGGTTGACAGTCATGGCTTCCGGTCAGGAAGTGCTGGTATCCGATCTGCCACCAGAATTGCTGAACCCGATTGAAGAGCGTCAGACACCGGGCAAAGAACCGGTCTCCTTGCGCTGGCAGGATCAGTTACAACAGTGGATTGCACAAAAATTGGCACGCGGTGAAGTAGATATTCTTTCGGAAGCGCTGCCTGAATTTGAGCGCATCATGCTGAATACCGCATTGCAACACACACACGGTCATAAGCAAGAAGCGGCACGATTACTGGGTTGGGGACGGAATACACTGACGCGGAAATTAAAAGAGTTAGATATGAACTAACTAAAACAACACATTAAAAAAGGTGTTTTTCTTATTGAAATACACCTTTTTTCTTTTTGAACCCACGATTAAACCCACAAATGATTTACTACTGTCCTGTTGAAGGCAGATGAATTCAGCCTTGAGACATAGTAACGCCAGCATTCATTTCCAGGCCATTAGTCCTTATCACAAACATATGGCATAGTCGTATCACGAACCACAATACTCAATTCAGGTAGTTCATCGATAGTTTGTTCGGTATTTTCAATCAACCCAAGTAACGTATTGACCATGACAATACCTGTTTCATAGATTGGCTGCCTGACAGTTGTGAGCGGTGGATTAGAAAAAGTGGAAAAAGGCAAATCATCAAATCCAATCAGCGAGACATCTTCCGGAACACGCAGACCACACTGTTTTAGCCCCAAAATTGCACCATAACAGGTTTGATCATTGGCACAAAAAATTGCCGAAAACTTTTTGCCGCTAGCGACCAATTGTTTGGCCGCATTAAAGCCACCAGCTTCAGCAAAATCCCCCTGCACTACCAGCTCTGGGTCATATTCAATTCCTGAACTAACAAGTGCTTGTCGATAACCACGCTGACGTTCAATAGCATCATTTTGATCTGGTAACCCAACAATGTGTGCAATTTGGCGATGACCAAGATCAAGTAAATAGCGCGTTGCCATGTATCCACCAAGTCGATTATTAATGCTAAAGGTACGAACTCTTTCCGTATTAATATTATGACCTGTGGCAACAATTGGAACTTGCTGTGAGAATTCGAGTAGCGCAGGCTGATTCACATGGCCTGTCAAAATAATAATCCCATCTACCCGACGATCAATAAGCAGTCTTAGTCGTTCAACTTCTTCTTCCGCATTCCAATGACCACTAGCAATAAGAGGGGCATACTTTGATCCTTGTAAAGCATGCTCAACTCCACGCAACATTTCGTTGGAAAATGGGCTATCAACATACTGAGTCAATACGCCCAACGTCATGGATTGCCCGGTTTTCAGATACAAAGCCATCAAATTGGGACGATAATTCAGCTCTCGAATGGCATCCTCAACCGCCAGTCGCTTGTCTTCTGCAACCTTAGCTGATCCATTCAGAATCCTTGAAACAGTGCTTGCCGATACACCGGCAACGCGGGCGATATCATAGACAGTGGCTTGTTTATCCTGAGCTGGCTTGGACATATCCCCCCCATGCGGACATCAAAAGGCTAGAGCTGACTAGCTTTCCATTGAAATGTTCTTAATAAATCAGCCCGTTAAAATACACTTTTCCATTCGAAGCAACAAGCAAGGATACGTTATTGCGGTAGCGACTCAATCTATTGCTGCGCAGCAAAAAAAACATCCTGAGCATGCGTGAACCCGGCTTTTTTTGCAGCCTGAACCAGCGCCAGTGCTTTTTCGTATTCCTTTTTGGCTACGGCATCACGAATACGTTGATAATACCCCTGCTCGCTCGTCGGATTAACTGAACCTAAAGTCGTTGCTGCAGGAGATACATATTGTTTGCTCGGGGCTGCGGTCAAATCTGTTTGATAATCAAAAGTTAAATGTAGACGCCCGGTTGCGGCATGAGGTACTTCCGAATTCAGGAATCGGGCAACATCGGTAGTCCGGTCATGCTGCATGGCTCTTTGT
Source organism: uncultured Tolumonas sp. (assembly GCF_963676665.1). NCBI lineage: Bacteria > Pseudomonadati > Pseudomonadota > Gammaproteobacteria > Aeromonadales > Aeromonadaceae > Tolumonas > uncultured Tolumonas sp. The sequence continues at coordinate 187,369 of NZ_OY781378.1, read as the reverse complement.
AATACGTCAGGATTAATCTTGGTAGTGCTTTGCATATCCTGGGTTGTCGTATATATCAGCATATATGCTGGACGCGATGATCCGATAGTAACAGGAACGGTAAACTCCCCTTTCAGATTCTGTCCTGCCATCAGGTCATCACTTACTTTTGCAAATTTAGCGCTAGGCACAACTTGCAACGTCGCAAAGTTTTCATCCAATATCATGACACTAGGAAGAAACAGCGAAAAATCAACTGGTACCGTTAATTTGATATGTATCGCCTGTGACTGATTCGGTAATGAGAAAGCCGTCAGATAGCTTTTTCCTGTTTCAAAAGAAAAAACCTGATTATTCGAGCCAATTTGTATCCATTTATTTTCTTCGTTTAATGGCTGATACGTTAACTTGTTCAAGCTAGGAACTGCAGGTGTCTGCATCAATTGCTGTCTACCAGCGATAGCCTGCTGTTGGAAGGCGCTGATCGGTTCTCGGGTTCCCAAGGAATGTCCCGACTCAATGCCAGTACAACCAGTCGCCAGTAAACCAGCCAATAACAACCAACTCTGTTTGCTTTGTGTCATATGTAGATCCTTTAAAAATACGGGCCCCTTAGGGCCCGATATTATAGTTGCCTTGGTTTCCCAATTAACCCTACCACCACATATCCGCTTGAATACCAACCAGGAAGTCATTGCGACTATCCTTTTGTTGCCATGGCGTATTGAAATTACGATGCACGTATGTGGTTAAGAAACGAATTTCCGGTGAAGGTCCTGTACCGGTATTCACGGTGAAGGTCGGAACTATGCTTATCTTCCTGGAGTCACTACCGCGATCGACATTATCTAGCATAAGGTTATTTTTCGTATACCCAACTTCAGTCTGTACTGAGAAGAACTGATTAATCGGGAACACTGGACGCAGTGAAGCTGCATACCAGGAGTCATGTCCACCTAACTCATAGTCGTTGTACTGATAAGATAAAGTTGGCAGCAGTTGTACCTTAGCACCATACCATCCCCCCCATGCGAACATCCGATAGGACTGGTCACCTTCCATTACTTTGGACTGATAAGGTTTATAACCATCGGCCTTATCCTGAAGGGTTTTCTGATACAAAGAACCTTTTCGATACATTGACGTATTCGTCAATGTAGCACCCAGTAAATCACCAGAACCTAATCCGCGACCAGTTTGGGCAATAAACTTAGAAAAGCCGCCAGGCATGAAGAAAAAATCGTCACGCGAATAAATAGCAGTGCCTTCTACGCCTTTGGTAGCGTATTGATTGCTATCACCCGTGAAAGCGTTATCCGGCATTTGCTTTAGTGCAACTTCCAGATCCCAATTACCGTATTTAGCACTCGAATGCAGCGTATGCATAATCGCGGCGGTACCATCTGTACGATCACTGTGGTCAGTATCATTGCTGTTGATATATGCAAAATCCCACTTCCCGCCAGCGATCTCCTGATCTTTTAAACCAACCCCGGTACCTGAGTAATCGGTATAAAAATAATCAGTGGTAAATATGTAGTTTTCGCGATCATAGTAGCGCAGACCGCCCCACATCGTACCGGTTGGCGTGATCCCGCCTAATTCAACATAAGTTTGAGAAACACCAGACCCTCTTGGCGCAGCTCGGGTCTGTAATCCATCTGTATCAGATTCAAGTTCTAAGTGAATATTAGCTGACTTACCGCCATCAAGATCCCACTTTTTACTCAGTTCGCCGTTCCAACTATTATCGACTTCAGCGCCAAGGCGCCCCATAGTCTTATCCATCTCATCCGCATAACCAGCTTTAGAGAAATTGTCTTTGGCATCAAACATCGATCCAGCACGGATATAACCATTAAAAATAGTGTCTTCTGAAGCCACAGATAGTGCTGGCAGTGTTAGTCCACAGCTGGCACCAACTAACAATGCTACGTATTTCAATTTCATTTAAACCTCCAGTGTATAGAAAGCGATATACAGCCCCACGATGCGTGGGGCTGGCGCAATAATTAAGGAGCAATCTGTTGGCAAGGAGAATTGGCGTCAAAACCGCTAGGCACGGTCGTCTTCAGCGCCACATTGGTAAATGCGAACTGCAGCCCTGACATAGAGTCCCATGCACCACTCATATACAGTGCTTTTTGAACAGAATTGGTATTGGCGGCAGGGATAAGAGAGGCGACTGGCAGAGTGCAGCGATACCAGTTGTTATCAGCGGGCACTTTACTGCTATCCATGGTGAAAAATGTGCCATAGTCGGGACCAGCAGTGCCATCCATGCGGATCTGGATGTTAGGTGCTGCACCATAGCTGGAGACTTTCAGATCTAACATCATGGCACCGTTTTGGTAAGCAGAAAGATCGGCATTCGATGTATCAGAGCCTAAGAAAACGCCACTATTGCCAGGAAAATCGACTGTAACGACTTGGTTAGCATCTGTCGTTGTGCCACCAAAACCATTTACTGGATAGTCAGTGCTGTGATCAATTGCCTGGCTCTTATCGCCAGAGTAATAAAGTGCGGTATCACCAGAGACGAGAGCTGGAGCTTGATTAACACCAGAGCCAGAGCCAGAACCAGAGCCAGTGCCAGTGCCAGTGCCAGCATCAGTACCAGTACCAGTTCCAGTTCCAGTTCCAGTGCCGCTATCAGTTACCGCAGCTTTACATGTCACAGGATCAACAATTGGCGTGTTGGTTGTACTCAATGTGTATTTCACATTGAAATTTCGTAATTAAATGCTTGTTTCGTATCCAAAAAGAATGGTGCGTTAACAGAAGCTAAATTTACTGCTGTTGCGCCTGGATATGGCTTCATGCAATTGATCGGTACCGTCAGCGTTTCCCAATTACCACTTCCTGCTACTGCTGCCGCGATAGGAATACTGCTCCGGTTGGGGTATTCATTATCGATTGAAACCGATAGTTCTGTAGGTACTGCGCTCTTAGTCCGTAATTGAAATTCAATGAACCCAGAAGCATATTTGCTCAGATTAATCGGCGTATCTGATTTCAACATGAAAGTACCAGTACCATTGCCTGATACCTGAACATCGGCGGCATCATTGGTTCCGGCATTATTGATGAGAACAGCGCCAATACTAGTCAAAGATAGCGGTGTAGCCGTGACCGGTTTGACATCCCAATTATCCATTTCAGACTGAATTCTCGGCGTGGTCGTTGCCGTTGCACCGACACCAAATAGGAACAATGAACTATCGCCTGAAACCGGAAGATTAGCTCCTGGAGGATTACCTCCCGTATTACTACTACTGCCTGACGAACCGATGTTCTCTGCACCACCACATCCACTGAGCAAGATGGTGGCAAGCAACGATGCCAAAATTCCTTTCTTTGTTTCATTCATATTGACCACTCCAATCAATGGGTAAAAATATTTCATTGTGGTGGCAATACATCCCAACCAGCACCATGAAATCGATATCAAGAAAAAACGGGGTAAGCCAATTTTCATGAAATCGATTTCTAGAGCAATGTTTATTCATTTTTAAGATCGTAATTCGTGCTAAGAATCACAAAACTCTCTGCTACAAATGAGGAATAAAATAACATCAATGCCTCTTGTTAAAGAGGTTGCTCATACATACAAAAAATATAGACAATTATTAAAACCCTTTAAATTCAATTGATTATTTTAAAAAACAATTCAAATTCAAGATCTTACAATCTGAATCAGGGTGATAGTGAGTTTTACTGGCCATTTCCAGTTATTCGGCCCAAATGAGGTCAAATCAGTTAAATTCTCGGCTTTTTTAACGCAGAGAGACTCACACGAAATTGATATCGATTTCAGGTAAATTAAGGGGTTTATGTCACGGAATTTAGGAAATGATTCTAAATTGAAGGTAGGAGGAGTAAAGGGCAGATCAGCATCACAGTTCGTTAACAAAATATCAAAACGACCGCAGCTTCCATGCATCAAGCTTGTCTATTGATAGATATGATTTATAAGATATTGAGATAATCGCTTTCTAGTATGAAGACACCATCAGGGGGTTAGTTTGAGATCAACACCATTATTTTGTGGATTGTTATTAATGGTGCTGATGTTTATCACCCAAGTTCAGGCAACAACACTGACTATAGCCTCATATCCTAACTTTGATGCTGCGATTCGGGCTGCCATCCCGCGTTATGAAAAATTACATCCTGACATTACCATCCGCCTGCTATCGCTGTCGTTTTATGATCATCACAATGCTATGACGTCAGCATTAGCCACTGGCGCTGGGTTACCCGATATCATGGGGCTAGAACAAGGCTTTATTAGCCGTTTTGTAAATTCCGGTGGCCTAGAGATACTAAGCAACCCACCGTATAACGCGCTTCAGTATCAGCCGTTATTCGTCCCTTATACGATGGTTCAAGCCCAGAATGATCGAGGTGAACTGTTTGCAATGCCTGCAGATATAGGTCCGGGCTCACTTTTTTACCGCCAGGACCTGTTAAGCCAAGCCGGTGTATCACTTGATGAGATGACTAAAACTTGGGACAGCTTTATACAGGCTGGCGTCAAGCTGAAACAAAAATCCATCTATCTAGTCGCTAACGCCAGCGATTTGAAAGACATCTATATACGTATCGGACTCAAACCTGGTGAAGGGATCTATTTTAATCAAGCCGGAGAAACCTTAGTACGCAGTGAACGCTTCGTTCGGGCATTTACACTTGCTAAGCAGGTCCGCGATCTTGGACTGGATGCGCGTTTACAGATTTGGAGTAATGAATGGGCAGAAGCTATTCGGCGCGGACGAGTAGCCACTCAAATGATGGGGGCGTGGTTTGCCGGGCACTTATCAAGCTGGATCGCACCTGAAAGTTCCGGAGCTTGGCGAGTAAGCCAGTTACCTGAACATTCCTATGCCAGTTGGGGTGGCTCTTTTTATGCTATTCCTAAAGCGGCTGCGCATAAATCGGCAGCATGGGATTTTATCCAATTCATGACGTTAGATCCGTCGATGCAGCAAGAAGCCTTTGAGAAACTCGATGCATTCCCTGCCCTTTTAAGTGCACAACAAACCAAGCACATGGCTGAGTCAATCAGTTATTTAGGGCAACAACAAGCAAGATTAATCTGGAAAGATGCTGCAGCTAATATGCCGGTAATTATGGCGCATAAATACGACTCGTTAGCAGCAGAAATAATCCGTAAACAGATGGATCTTGTGCTGGATGAGCATAAAGATATTACTGAAGCACTAGAAGATGCCGAGCATCAAATCCGTCATAAGGTCAGACGTTAATGCGTAGATTCAGTAATTCAAAATGGATCCCTTATCTATATCTATCGCCATTTCTTATTTTATTTACAGTCTTTGGCCTCTATCCAATGCTATTTTCTGCATGGATTGCACTGCACAGTTGGGAATTAGGCACTTCATTTCATCAAATGGAATGGTTGGGGCTGACTAACTTTGAGTATGTATTAACCGACGAATGGTTTTACCACGCTTTATATAATACCTTGTGGTTAGGCTTAGCTTCTGCAATACCCCAGCACTTAATCGCACTCCCTCTGGCTGCACTCCTCTTTAGAATGGCTTCGCAGAAGCGCCATATTTTACTTTGCTTCTACTTTCTGCCGTTTATTACTTCCTCTGTCGCTATTTCTCTCGTATTTGGTTCATTATTTTCCCGTGATTTTGGTCTTTTAAACCAAGTATTAACCGGGATCCATGATTGGAAATTAGCGGGTATCCAACCGTTGAATTGGTTATTTCCAGAACAGGCTATTGATTGGCAAGATTCATCACATATCCGTTGGGTCATTGCCTTTGTCGTTTTCTGGCGTTATATCGGTTGGAATACCCTTCTTTATTTTTCTGCGATGAAAACGATACCGAGTGAACTATTTGATGCTGCATCTTTAGATGGAGCCGGATTCTGGCAACAACTGCGACATGTTACGTTACCAACACTCAGACCTATGATTTTATTAGCTCTAACACTAAGCCTGATTGGCAGTTTTCAGCTATTTGAAGAGCCATTTATTCTCACTTCAGGAAGTGGTGGTTCAGGGCAAGCAGGACAAACACTCGCCATGTATTTATACTCAACTGCGTTTGCAGAAGGAGACTTTGCCACAGCATCTGCAACGGCCTGGTTGTTATTTATAATATTATTTGCGCTCTGTAACCTTACTCGTCGTATTAAGCCAAAAGATTGCTTATGAACCAGATTAATAAACTCAAATTAACGCATTGGTTGATCGGCAGCCTGATTTGGTTAGGTGCTATTTTGATGGTATTGCCATTCTGGTTTATGTTGATATTTGCTACACATAATGAGCAAACCATTTTTTCTGTCCCTCCACCATTATGGTTCGGGAATGAATTTAGTGAAAACATACATCAGTTATTAAATCGTCTTCCCTATTTCTGGCACAATTTGTCAAACAGTGTTTATGTTGCCTTAGTGACGACGATATTAAACCTCCTGTTTTGCTCTTTAGCGGGAAGTGCATTTGCTCTTTATCATTTTAAAGGTAAAAAAATTCTATTTAACTTGGTGATCAGCACCATGCTATTACCTGTTTTTTTAAATATGATTCCTAATGCACTGATCATTGCGATGTTTGGTTGGTTTAACGAACCGAAAGCACTTTATATTCCAGCTGCATGCAGTGCTTTCGGCGTATTTTTAATGCGGCAATATATCGAACAAGCAGTCCCCAATGAGGTGATCGAAGCGGCTCGGCTTGATGGTTGCAGCGAGTGGGGGCTATACCGTTACATCGTTATTCCACTGATAAAACCAGCACTTTTCACTCTTGCATTGTTAACCTTTATTGCATCATGGAATAATTTTATGGCGCCATTAGTTGTCATGCACGATATGGAGAGCTATACGCTACCTTTGGCGTTGCGTGCACTTCAGGGGGTCGGAGTCGTACCTTGGGGGGCGATTTGTGCAGGTTCAGCCATAGCAATCATGCCTTTGATTGTATTGTTTATTTTCACTTCCCATCATCTGATTGATCGACTGAATCAAAGCTATTTAAAATAAATAGTCGAACCGACTCTATTAAATGTATTCAGCTCAGAAATTGAGGGGTAACTATTACCCCTCCGCAGGAATTTATGCTGTCAGCTTGTTATTCCCATGGTTGAACTGAAATATATGAATATTTAGCATAAGCAGGGAGATTATTATAATTGCTCGGTGGAAATTGTGGATTAGCACTAATCCAGTTATTAACGAATAATTGCATATAACCGGTAACAGGTTTATCTGCTCGACGAACAGTCACCCATTTATTAGCGGTGCGGCTGAAAACCTGCCATGTCACGCCTGCTTCATCAATGTTAAAAGCATAACGTTCCATATTCCAGAGCGCCATGCCATATTTACCTAAGTCAATATCCTGAGGATATTGTTTTCCCTGAATCCAGACATTGGTGTGCAGTAGATTTGTTCCGCCCATCAACTCAATATCAACCTCATAATGAGTGCTGGTGCCAGCTTCTCCAGTATAAGTAAAGAATGAACTAATCGTCCCCGGAACCGCGCCAGCCTGCATTTTTACCTCATAGCGGCCTCTACGTGTATAGTTGTAAGTCCGCATTTCAGCACAACTTTTATAACCTTGATCAGACTTTGCATTCAAAATCGCTAGGTTAGACTCCATCCAAATATTGCTTGCCTGCCAAGTACAGTTGAATTCAGACCCACCATTACGCCACCCATCTGAAATTTCCCAATCGATATTACTCCATTCCCATGCCGAAGCCTGTGTGGCATATAAACCGCTCGTCAGCAGAATAGCTGCCATAACGTTTTTTGTTCGCATTAGTTTTACACTCCACTATTTGGATTAATTTTTTATTGAAGGTTAGCGTTACTATAATGATAAGATGATTTGAAAACTTGAATTGAAATCGAGTTATTTAAATTTCATAAAAATGAAATAAAATTAAAACACCTGAAACATTTGAATAGATTGAAACATTTGAGAGCATGGGGATATTTGAAAGGATTGAAATATAAAAAACAAACAATTTAAACTTAATAAAAAAACCACCGCATATAGCGGTGGAAAAGATGACGATCAATATGAAAAAATAACTACTTTGCCTGACGGCGATATAACTCAATTAACTCAGTTACTAACTCTCTGCATAAAATAGATGTCATCAAATGATCCTGGGCATGAACCATGATTAAAGTCATCTTGGTTTTGCCTTCGCCCTCATCCTCTTCTATTAACTTCGTTTGTACAGCATGCGCTTCTTTACCAGCTTCAATAGCAGCAGCCAGTAAACCATCAGCCTTGGTAAACATTCCCGTTCTAGCTTGACGTAAAGCTTCAAAGCAAAGGCTACGTGATTGGCCTGCGTTGACAATAATGCCCATCACTGCTTCTTCAAGATCTAACATTAACTACTCCTTAAAACCCGTTATTCAATGAAACCTGCGCAAACCATTCACCGCTCTTTTTGACTGTCCGTTTCTGAGTTGCCAGATCCAGACTAATAAAGCCATAACGGTTCTTATATGCATTCATCCAGGACCAGTTATCAATAAATGTCCAAAGATGATAACCACGGCAGTTACAGCCCTCGGAAATCGCAGAGTGAATCCATTCAAGATGTCCTCGAATAAAATCGATGCGGTAATCATCTTTCACCTGACCATCTTCTGCGATGAAACGGTGTTCACCTTCAACACCCATACCGTTTTCAGATATATAACTTGGAATATTTCCATAGTTGTCACGCAGATTGGTTAATATGTCGTAAATACCACGTTCATATATTTCCCAACCCCGGTATGGGTTCATCTTTCGGCCTGGCATTTCATAGTTTTCAAAAAAGAAATCAGGCATAAATGGTGCGCACGGATTAATTGCTGTCATCCTCGCCTGAACTCTGCGAGGTTGGTAATAGTTAATACCCAGCAAATCAATTTTTCCTGCAGCCAATAATTCCTTATCACCCTCTCTGCATTCTGGTAGCTGGTCATATTCACGAAGAATTTCGATGAGCTCTTCTGGATAACAACCTTTCACAGCAGGATCAAGGAATGCGCGATTGAAGAACAAATCAGCAGCAAACGAAGCTTTCAAGTCTGCAGGGTTTGAAGACCGCGGATAGGATGGCGTCAGATTCAATACAATCCCGATCTTGCCAGACAATGAGAGCGCACGGTAACGTTTCACGGCAGAACTGTGCGCCAGCATCATGTGATAAGCCACTTGTGCTGCGCGTTTGAAATCGACCTGATTCGGGTAATGGAAGTCATATAGATACCCCCCTTCCACGACCACGACCGGCTCATTGAATGTCATCCAACAAGCAACCCGATCGCCAAACAGGTTGAAACAGATTTCCGCGTATTCAGCGTAAGCATCAACGGTGGCTCGATTTTCCCATCCACCCTGCTCTTGCCAATACATCGGCATATCAAAATGAAAGAGCCCAATAAATGGTTTGATGCCTTTCGCTAATAACTCATCAATCACATTGTTATAGAAGGCAACCGCTTCTTGGTTAATGTTTTCACCATCCGGCATCAAACGAGCCCAAGAAATGGAGGTTCGGAAACTGTTGTGTCCGATTTGCTCCATAAGCGCAATATCGTCTTTATATCGCTCATAAAACATTGAGGTATCAGCAGGGCCAATCTGATTGTGAAAACGATTTGGTTCCGTTTTAAACCAGTGATCCCAGATTGTTGGCGCTTTACCACCCTGTGTTGCTGCGCCTTCTGATTGAGCTGCTGAGGACGCGCTTCCCCACCAAAACCCCTCAGGGAATTTATATTGCATTAACCTTTCCTCATTAAATCCGGCTGCAAGCCGTATATTGCCCGCAGCCAGTAATACTTAAGCCTGACTCGGTGTCGCGTTCACTTCTTCGTCTTCTACTGGAGCATTCTCTGCATCCTGTTGCAGCAGCGTTTTTTCATAAGCGCGCACGAATGGGTAATACATCAACGCAGCAACGGCCATACAGATGAAGCACATAATGACCGGACTTAATGCCCAATTGGTAGACCATGCAGCGCCAATAGGAGCTGGTGTCGTCCACGCCGTCAACATGACAACTTTAGCCACCAAATCAAATTTAACCGCAAACCAAGCCAGAACCGCATTGACCATTGGGATCAGGATAAATGGCAGGAAAAAGATAGGATTCATGATGATCGGGGCACCAAATAAGATTGGTTCGTTGATGTTGAACAAACCAGGCACCACGCCCATACGAGCAATAGTCCGCAGATGTACAGCCCGGCTGCGCATAAGCAGAAATGCCAGTGGTAAAGTAGAGCCAACACCACCGATAAACAGAAAATGATCCCAGAAAGCAGGCAAGAAAGTATGAGGAATTGGTTGGCCAGCAGCCAGTGCAGCTTGGTTCGCAGCTAAATTTGCCAACCAGAATGGGTTCATGATGCCTGTTACAATCATGGTGCCATGAATACCCGCAAACCACAGCACCTGACAAACCAGAAGCGCCAGTAACACAGCCGGCAAACTATCAGAAGCAGCAACCAGTGGTTTAAGCATATGCATGATTGCTTCTGGCAGAATCATACCCGTAGTATGTTGCAGCCACAGATTCAATGGATGCAAAGTTAAAATAATCGCCAGAACAGGAATTAGTACTTCAAAAGAGCGCGCGACCCCCGTTGGCACCTGAGACGGCAAACGGATAGTAATGTTGTTGCGCTTTAGCCAGGCATAAACTTCCGTTGAATAGATAGAACAAATCAACGCAGTAAAAATACCTTGGCCTGAGAAATATTGTGTCGATATGGCACCATCTTTATAGGGTGCAGCGACCAACATAAATGACATCAGTGAGAGTAGCCCAGTCGTGATGGGATCTAATGAATACTGACGACCTAAACTTGATGCAACGCCGACAGAAATGAAGATCGTCATCAACCCCATGCTCATGTTGAATGGCAACATGAGCTCATTACGATAGGTGGTTGAAAAATCAAGCCAAGCCCGAGCAAACCCCCACGTCGTTTCATTTGAAATCGGAGGGAAAATGAATACCAACATGAAACTACCGACGATCATGAATGGTAATGCCGCAACGAAACCGTCACGGATAGACAGAACATAACGCTGTTGACCTAATTTCCCAGCTAATGGGCCGATGCGTTGTTCAATCAGACCGACTAGCATGTTATAGAATGAATTCATCGTTTTTCTCTTCTTTGCTAACGTAATTAACCGATCAGAGATAAGGCGAAATCCAATACCTTATCAGCGCGCTGCATGCCGTAATCCATCATGCCAATAGGTTCAACCTTGATGCCTCTTGTCGCCGCTTTCGCCTGCAAATCAGGCTGCATGTATTTGATTTGAGGTCCCAGTAATACCACCTGATAGTTAGGCATTTGCTCGTCAAACTCCGAAGCACCAAACGCTTTTATCTCCGCTGCCAAACCTCGTTTTTCCGCTTCAACAACCATTTTTTTGACCAACAAACTGGTCGACATACCAGCAGAACAACACAACATAATTTTCTTCATGATGATTCCTCTTTTTTTAAGTTGCCACACTATAGATCGAGCAAAGAATGCTTGAAATCGATTTCACGATCTTAAGTAAGCAATTGTGATGATGATCACTTATAAATTTATCTGTTATTGGTGGTCGAGAAAATAAAAAACATAATATATTGTTATATAAGCATTTCTTTTTAATTTAATATTTTGCGGGTCAAGTGAATCTAAAATATTAAAAACAAAAAAATCAAGGCATCGATTTCAAATCGTAGTATTTAAAATCCGATAGCGGGTGTTACCCATGAAAATAAATATGCGGTGAGGTTGTATGAATGAAGTCTTTCTAAATGACGGGACTGTATAGGTTCGCTTTATTTGCAACGGAACAGCTGACTAAAGAAGAGAGTTACTTAAGAAATAAGTGACAAAGCCAAGATAGCGGAATCAATCCAGCGCCGGGCTCCCCCAGCGCTGGATTGTTGACATGCTAATTGCTTGAATTTACTAACCAACTGAGCCTTGCAGTTAAGGTGCGGAGGGGTTGCTAAGACTAGTGGATGACTGCGATTTTAAACTTAGTTTTTGTTGCGGCACATACCAAGTGTTCAATCCTTGTTGTATTTGCTCCGCAGCCGCTTCTGGCGTCATTTTTCCTAACACAACAGCTTGCGTCACCTCCGCCAATCCATCCGTAAACGATGGCTGACCGCGAGACAAAAATTGGGCCCCCAGTCTGATGGTAGAATCACAGGTATCTCGCCATCCCATCATGGTTTTCGCTACAGGATCTTTTAATTCAAAAAAATGGTTAGAAAGCGAGAAAAACCCGGGCACCGAATTGGAAAATAGCTCAGCAAATTCGGCTGAAGCCATCCACTCCACCAGCTTCATCGCCGCTTCCTTATGTTTACTGGCCGTATTAATACCAATGCCCATATCTGTATGATCAGTGAAATAACAAGCATCACCAGCATTCGCGACTGGCGGAGGGAATGCGCCAAAATTGACCTTTCCTGTAAACGAAGTAATAGCCCAAGAGCCGGCCACAATCATGGCAGCCTTGCCTGTAGCAAACGCATCGACAGCTTGGCTTTCTGTTGCCTCGGCAGGGTTAGCGCCAATATAGGGAGCCCAACGAGATAACTCTTTAAACACATCGACATATTGTGCATCAGTAAACCGGGCCTGACCATTGACTAATGCCAGCCGCCCATCTTCACCGTGCCAATAATTCGGCCCGATATTTTGATATCCCAATTCGGATACCACCCAACTATCATGAGCTGCAAATGCCAGCGGCAGATAACGTCCATCCTGTTTTACCTTTTCTAACACGGCAAAAAACTCATCGCGGGTTTTAGGTGGCGTTAATCCAAGTTGCTTAAAAATGTCTATGTTGAAATAAAAACCTTGGATCACTGAAGCAATCGGTAAGCAAAAAGTTTGCGCTCCCGTATCTGTTTGCCAAGCCGCTTTTGCAAAACGGGGAAAATTCTCCATCCCCGGTAAATCTGTCAAATCAACTAAATGGCCTTGTTGAAACAGTTGTAGCGATTGGTCATAAGGCCGGCAAGTGATGAGATCACCCGCACTTCCCGCAGCTAATCGTTTGGATAAACCTTGCTCATATTCAGCCGAACGGATCGGCTGCAAACGCACGGTGATATCGGGATATTTGGCTTGAAAACGAGGTAAAAAGCGTTCCTTCCATAACACTTCATCATCCACTCGCCAGGTTTCCAGAACTAACTCTTCTGCCGCAGCAGTAAGGCAGATCCCCCAGACTAGTAGGGCACTCATCAATTTCCACATATCATTCTCCTAAACTTTGAAACGCGCGATGAGCGCCTGCTGCCGATCAGCAAGTTCGGCCAATACTTCACTACTATTTGCCGATGCGATTGATGCTTGTTCCGTTTCGTAAGCCACACCAGCGATACCGGCCACATGCTGAGCCACACCTTGGCTCACTGATATTTGTTCTTCTGCGGCATAGGCTACTTGATCAGCAATCTCTTTAATTGCGTTCATACGCAAGGCAATATTTTCCAGCGCACGTTCGGTTTCTCTTGTTTGATGCACGCTCAACTGAGTTTGCTCGTGACTGCGCGCCATAACGGCGGCCACTTCACTACTACAGTTTTGTAGATTGTTGATCATGCTCTGGATTTCTTGCGTAGCCCCTTGCGATCGGGTTGCCAATGCTCTGACTTCATCAGAGACCACAGCAAATCCCCGCCCCGCATCACCCGCTCGGGCCGCTTCAATCGCGGCGTTCAAGGCAAGCAAGTTTGTTTGTTCCGCAATACCACGGATCACCTCTAAGATGTTGCCGATGTTGCTACTGAAACCTTCTAATTTATGAGTAATCAGCACGGCCGCTGAAATTTCAGTGGCTAACTGTTCAATCCCCTGCCGATTCTCCAGCACAATACTCATGCCCCGTTGGCTTTCACTATTGGCAGAATCGACTTCACTTCTAGCATGTTCGCTTGAGCGGGCCACTTCTGTCGCGCTGGATTCAAGTTCTGAGATAGCAGCAGCGACCTGATCAGTTTGCTTTTTCTGCTCCTGAACCCGAGTCTTAACCAACGCACTAATATCTGACGTATTTTGTGTCTCTCGTACCAGGTCTTCCGAGCCATTTTGAATTTCGACCAGTAATCCATTCGTATTGTGGGCTAATTGATCAATCGAGTTAGCGAGCTCACCCAACTCATTTTTTACTTGGTAGTTAATACGCAGTGTCATGTCACCGTTGGCCATCAACGTTAAAACTTGATTAATTCGGGTCAGAGGTATTTGAATACTGCGAGCAGTGTTGCTGGCAATGAGCAAAGCCACCAGCACAGAAAAAAATGAAACCGCCACAATCCAGAAACTGGCACTCTGCACTGCAGCATCCGTATTTTTCCTATCAACTTGCATGCTCTGATTGCTGATGGATATGAGTTTGTCTAATGCCAATCCGAGTTGTTTGGCTGACGCCTCTTGTTTTGTTTGTAAGACCCGCATTTGTTGGCTGATCGCCTGATTGCGGGACAGTGCAGCAATGAGCCCTTGTTCTCCAAATACCAACTGTGGGATACGTTGCACATGCCGGGTAAATCGGGCTTTTACATCATCAGGAACGGCGATCCTCGCCAACCGCTTATTGGCTATTTCAATATCCTTTGCCAGAACCGACTGCAGATCTTGCAGATTGGTTTTATCATCGGCACGCTGAATCATCTTCAGGTCACGAGCAATACCACTGGTGATCAACTCCGCTTTATTCTGTAAAGAGCGTTGAGTCGCAGTAAAATGCAGCAACAAATCCGCCGCTGAACGATAGTTATCGTCCAGTTGTAAAAAGTCGCTACGCATTTGCGATAGCTTGTGCGCTAACGTCGCCTCTTCTTCATGCAGCCCCATCAATTGTTCCGAAATGGTAAAGAGTTGCGGAGCCTCATGAGTTACTTTCTGCAACAGTTGCGTACTGTCAGTGTCCAAGGTCAATGCAGCAAATTCATGGATATACTGATCATAACGCACTTTCTCTTGAGCAAAACTCTGTCGTAAGTGAGGAAAACCAGATAATTCCCAGTTCGCTAAGTGCGCCAAGGTGTCCCGATCAGCGGCCATCAAGGCTTCTCGCAAACGACTAGCGTTTAATGTCAGCGGCGTAGCTACCTCGGTGACCTGGCGAAACCGGCCATGAATAGTCGCCGTTTTCACATAACTGATAACACCAAGAAACAGTAATAACAGCAGGAGAAATACAAAACCCAATCGAATACGTTGCACAATTGAAATTGTCATAACCTGCTCCTTTCATGAGCCAATATTTCGTCGTTTTTTATCAAAAAACCAAGGCACCAGAAGGTGCCTTGGGTCGTTACTTGGAATGAGACGTTATTTTTTTAACTGACCCTGACAATCCAGTTGCATCAGATCCTTACCCGGTTGCACTAACGTTGCAGGCACCCAGCGGACAGTGGCCAAATCAAGACGGGCCTTGCCACTGGTAGCAAAAATGAACGGCGTATTCACCTTCGTAAAATCCATATCATCTTGCAGGCAGCTCAGAGGTAAACTCAGGGTAACCCATTTCCCAACCGGCAATTGACGCAAAGCAGGAGCAACTTCAAGAGCTTTTCCACAAGGCCAGCCACATTGCAATCCCAAAGACATATTGCTATCAGGCGCTTCTTGCATACGCAGAGTGACTTGCAGTTCGCTGTTAGCTTTCAGATAGCTGCGACGATCAGCCCCTTTCACTTGAGTGGTCTGCAATTGAATGGTCGCGCCAGTATCGACACCCGGTTTGTTCTCACCCATAAATGTCACTGCTCGTGCATCTTGCTGGCGAAGGTAGTCAATAGGCTGCACCTTGATGAACTTCATTTCAGTTATGCTGTTCCCTGAAACTTCTGTCCCCGTCCAGTTACTGGCGTCACCCATCCGCAGTCGGTGTTCTTCGCTTGCTTTTGGTCCAAACAACTCCATGACTTTATCGGCGGCAGCCAACTTAGCAGGGTCAGATTCGTTACAACCAAACTTGCGATCATCCAAAGGAAGCGCATCCAAGTTGCTGACCCGAGCGGCTACCGGTGATGCCTGTTTATAGCTGAGGCCATAGCCATAAGGGAACAGTGGCGCCATAGGGCCTTTAGGGTCTTGCTCAAAACTTGGGCGTTTCCAGTCCGGAATATTTTTTGGTGTACGATTGATCGTGGTCGCACACTTCAGGAATGGCCAAGAGAAAGAGAGACGGCCTTGGAAGTCATGTGCAACCTGATTCTTATCATTTTTGAATAAGACATCAGTGATCCCTTCAGCTTCAGTTCCTGGCAACCAGGCCGCAACGAAGGCTGAAGACAAGTTGATTTCTTCATTGACGTACAGAGGGCGTCCGGAGAACAACACGGTAACGACAGGAATCCCGGCAGCTTTCAACTTTTTCAACGTCAGCAAATCATCGTGATAGCTGCTCTTTAACTCGGAATAGGCGAGTGTTTTATTGTCAGGAATATCACCAAACCATTCAGCATAAGGATCTTCCCCCATGACCATAATGGCCACATCCGGCTTAGCAGTCTTAAGATCGAGTGATTTAGCATCGACCAAGACGTTATCTTTACCCACCGTGCTACGAATCGCATCCAGCATGTTTTGTGCGCCAGGGAAGTCAGCACGTTTGTTTTCCGTACCTTGCCAGGTGAGGCTCCATCCACCGGTCTGTTTGCCCAAATCATCTGCCGCACCACCAACAACCAACACGCGGCTGTTATGATTTAATGGCAGAATGTTTTTCTCATTTTTTAACAAGACCAGCGATTTGCTCACCGCCTCGCGGGCCAGCGCTTTATGTTCAGCCGCACCCAATTCAGGCTGTTTACCCGCCAACTCGCGAGCCGATGGTTCCGGTTTTTGCCACAAACCAGCACGCATTTTTACTCGCAGAATACGAGTCACTGCATCGTCAATCCGGCTCATGGGTATTTGATGGTTAGCCACGCCATCTAGCAGACTTTGGCGAAATGCCATCCAGTCTTTTCGGGCCGTGACCATAAAGATATCGATCCCGGCCAGCACGGCAGGTAAGCAACTTCCCATGGTACATCCGGCAATTTCACTATGGCCGTTCCAATCAGAAACAATCAGGCCATCAAAACCCATCTTGCCTTTGAGCACATCGGTGAGCAGATATTGACTGCCGTGTAACTTGCCGTTGTATTCAACGCTATCATTGGCCAACACATCACGATTTAACTTATTTTGCCAGCTATTGAACGATGCCATGACCACTTGGGCGCCTGCATCCAAGCCGGAGAAATAACCCATCGCATGCAAATTGCGTAGTGCTTCTTCAGAATAGAAATTTTGACCGCGGTCGACGCCATCCCGTGTGCCACCATCGCCCACAAAATGTTTCACGTTGGAAATCACATGGTACTGTCCACGAAGATCGTCGGCCGAGCCTTGCAGGCCACGAACCATCTGACCGGCATAGTGATAAACAATTGCCGGATCTTCAGAATAGCCCTCGTAAGTGCGCCCCCAGCGATCATCTCGCGGTACTGCGACGGTTGGTGCAAATGTCCAATCCAGACCTGTAGCCGCCACTTCACGCGCCGTTGCCTGTCCAATACGGAAGATAAGATCAGGGTCGCGAGCCGCACCTAAGCCGATGTTGTGCGGGAACAGGGTTGCAGCAAAAACATTGTTATGACCATGCACCGCATCCGTTGCCCACATGAATGGAATACGAAAACCCCGGCCTTTAAAACCAGCTTCAGCTGCCAGCCAGTATTGGTCTGCCTGATGAGCCCAATCCGCTGCAGATGCATGCTTGTTATTGTTAGGCCAGCCACCACCACCATTCAGCACAGAGCCTATCTTGTACTTCGTAATTTCTTCTGGTGTTACTTCTCGGAAGTCAGGCTGGATCATCTGCCCAACTTTTTCCTCCAAGGTCATTTGCTTGAGCAACGCCTTGATGTTTTGTTCCATTTTTTGATCTTTGGGTATAGCACTGTGGATCTTAGGCCATTGGGCAAAGTAAGGCGCATCAGTCACCACATCCGCCGATGCTGAACTCAATACCCCACTCGCCAACCCACAACCAACAAACAGATAGGCCGCAGACCTAACCAGCTCGATTTTCTTTCTCATTTGCCACTAGCTCCTGATATTCGCATCCATAACATGACTTATCGGGATCCCAAATCAGGCTATTGATAAAACAACCCAACATGAAATCGATTGCAAATTAACAATCATGGTACGCGGAAGTTGTTCTAATATTCCAGCGAATCCGCAATAAAAAAGGACAAATACCGCGACTAATTAGCAAATAGAGAGAAAGATCACAAATAAAAAAAGATAAAGAAATCGACATCAAGTAATAAGAAAACAGATAAAAGCAAAAAACCTACAGATGCATATAAATCTATTTAACTGGGTTAAAATAAGGTTAAACCTCAAAAAATAACGCACAAAACACAAAAAAAAGATTTATGTCGCTATCAAGTTAAAAATTGAAATCGATATCTTATTCGTGGTTTTAAAATTTAAACCCCGTCGATTGTAAAATTTTTGCCACACTCTTCACATTTCCCTGATGCAAACTTGATTTACTGATTCAAGTGTTGTTATTTACATCTTGAAATCGATTTCTAAGCTTAAGGTCAACTCATCACGATGCCGTGCAAATTGAGCGGGAGGCAGAAATCGACCCGACAATTTTCTGTCTGCTATCAAAGAGGAAAAAAATGAAAATATATCGACTAAGCACCTTAGCGGTGGTCATGTCTTGTTTCATCGGTTTGTACGGCTGCGCACCAGAAAGTTCCAGCAATAGTTCGACTGCCGGTTCTGGCGTATTGGCAGGCCCTAGCCAGGAATTGCTCAACAATGGCAATTTTACTAAAGGTTCCGAGGGCTGGTGGACAGCCGGTGCGACCCTGGCGGTAGATAACCAGATGGGATGTGCTACATTTGCTAACTCAGGCGCAAACCCTTGGGATGTCATTCTCGGTCAATCAGGCCTATCTCTCGTTAAAGGACAAACCTACACGCTGCACTTCAACGCGCGGGCAAAAAAAAATGTTCATATAAAAGCACTCATTCAGCATGATGGCGCGCCATATACCAGTTATATAGTGCAAGACATTGCGCTGAATGACACAGCCAAGCCCTTCGATATCAAATTCACCCCTTCAGCCAGCGATGAAAAAACTCAGCTTCAATTCCAGATGGGAACGCAAGCACCGACGACTGTTTGTGTAGGCGACGTATCTTTGGTTGGCCCGAGTTTTCATAAAAAATCAGACTTAGCTACCGTACGGGTCAATCAGGTTGGTTATCTGACCAAGGCCCAAAAAAGAGCAACCATTGCCAGCGATTCCAAAACTCCTCTCGTCTGGCACTTGCTGAGTGCCCAAGGTGAAATCTTGGCTGAAGGCAAAACCAAACCATTTGGTGTAAATGAAGCCTCTGGTGAATTCGTACATATTGCAGACTTTAGCCAGGATGAAACACCGGCAACAGGGCTCGTGTTGGAAGTTGCAGGTCAAAAAAGTCATCCATTCAACATTGGTGATGATATTTATCACACCATGAAATATGACGCGCTCTCCTTCTTTTACCAGCAACGTAGTGGCATAGATATTGAGTCAAAATATGTTCAGCGCGCTGATCTGGCTCGACCTGCAGGTCATAAACCAGAGAAAGTAACCTGCTTTAACGATCAGGATGCCAAAGGTAACAAATGGCCGGGCTGTGACTTCTCATTAGATGTCACTGGTGGTTGGTACGATGCCGGCGATCAGGGCAAATATGTGGTCAATGGCGGTATTTCTGTCTGGACACTGATGAACCTTTACGAACGCGAACAACTGGCTAAAACCGGTGATAAAAATGCCTTTGCCGATGGCAAAGTAAAAATTCCGGAACAAGGCAATCAACACAATGGTTTGCTGAATGAATCTCGCTGGATGATGGATTTTTTCCTGGCCATGCAAGTGCCTGACGGGAAAAAAACTTATGTACCAGTGGGTGATCAATCCAAACACTTGGAAAGTCTTAAACTAACCGAAATTGATGCCTCTGGCATGGTATTCCATAAAGTGGCCGACAAAGCCTGGACCGGGATGCCACTACCACCGCACAAAGATCCGCAACCACGTTTTCTTAGCTATCCAAGCACGGCCGCCACACTCAATATGGCAGCAACCGCCGCTCAGTCGGCCCGGGTATGGAAAGAACAAGATCCGGCCTATGCTGAGCGTTGCCTGAAAGCAGCAGAAAAAGCCTGGAAAGCCGCAAACCGCCATCCGAATGTGTATGCCTACGATAATTTTGTTGGTTCAGGTCCGTATGATGATACTGACTTGAAAGACGAATTTTACTGGGCAGCCGCTGAGTTGTTCACGACTACCGGGAAAGCGGAATACAAAAAAGCCATTGAGAGTTCTCCATACTACCTGACAGCGCCTAAAGGCGACAAAGCAGGTACTGGCGACCTCTATTGGCAGGGTGTGAGCAGTGCAGGCACCATTACACTCGCCATGGTTCCCAATAAACTAGACAAGAAAGATATCGAAAAAGCGCGTGCAGCGATCATCGCAGCGGCTAACGGTTATCAACAAGGTGTCGAGAAAGAGGGATATTTAATTCCGTATCAAGCGGTTGAATATCCATGGGGTTCTAACTCTAACCTGATGAACCGCAGTATCTTCCTCGGCTTGGCTCATGACTTCACCGGCGAACGTAAATACCTGCAAGCCATGTCAGATGCTATGGATTATGTGCTGGGACGCAACCCAATGGATCAATCCTACGTATCTGGCTACGGTTCCCGCCCACTGAAAAATCCACATCATCGGTTCTGGGCGCATCCGGTTGATCCAGCTTCACCACTCGTTCCACCAGGTGTTATCTCCGGTGGCCCGAACTCCATCAATTTCAGTGATCCTGTTGCGGCAACCATAAAAGGCAAGTGCACGGGTCAGACCTGCTGGAAAGATGAAATCGGTGCGTGGACCTTGAACGAAGTGACAGTGAACTGGAATGCACCTTTCTTCTGGACAACCAGTGTTCTTGATGAAGGTGGTCTAACCCACTAACCGAAAAGGTGATGAGATCCAGTCATTTCGACTGGATCTCATCATTCACCCTATTCTGCAACAGGTTTTCCATGCAAAAATTTATTCGACATCTCGCTATTGTCGCAAGTATCGGGCTCGCAGCCTGTGGTGGCGGGCAAAGTGATCAATCCGCAGCGACTACGCCGACCATTCCATCTTCACCCATGCTTCGGGATCAAACGACCATTCCTATCGGTGTGGCTCTCGCTGTCGGCAGTTTCGAACAAGCATCTAGCATCCGTTACAGCCCTCAAGCCAGCCAACTACGTAATCTGGCTGCACATGAGTTCAGCTCAGTAGTCGCAGAAAACGTCATGAAACCAGAGTTCATTCATCCGCAAGAGGATCAATACAACTGGAGCGATGCTGATTATCTGGTCAAATTTGCGAAAGATAATGGCATGCGAATTCATGGCCATACACTGGTTTGGTATAACGCACTACCCAGCTGGATGAGCAATTACACCGGTGACTGGGATGCCATGCTCGCGGATCACATCACCACAGTGGTCAGTCATTACAGCAGCGATATCAACAGTTGGGATGTGGTTAATGAAGCATTCCTGGACGATGGCAGTGCGCGTTCCAGTATTTGGTCGACCCATATCAGCGATTATATCGCCAAGGCCTATGTACTTGCCCATGCCGCAGACCCCGATGCGGAATTGTATTACAACGACTACAACATCGAAGCGATGCCGAAGAAACTGGATGCGGTTCTGAATATGGTGACCAATTTCCGCAACCGGAACATACCGATTGATGGCATCGGCTTTCAATTACATATCGACCGTTACTGGCCCAGTGTGACTGATATCCGCCAAGCGTTCAGCCGTTGTGTCGCGATGGGGTTAAAAGTTCGCATTTCCGAACTCGATATACGCATGAACCCGAATAATACCGCCACCACATTAACCCCCGAATTAGCGGAGCTACAACGACAGCGTTATCGTGATGTGATCACCGCCTATCTGGAAACAGTGCCATATGATTTACGCGGTGGTATCACCGTTTGGGGATTAACCGATGCAACAAGCTGGACACCGGGATATTACCATATACCCGACTGGCCCCTGTTATTCGATGCCAATTTTCAACGTAAACCGGCATGGACAGGCATGAGCGAAGCATTAATTGCGACGCCTTAAGTGATTGAGCTGTTCATTTAAATGGAACAGCAAATCACTTTCAGTACCCGTTTTTTGATGAGAGTAACAATGCAATATAAACAACAACGCGGATTTACACTGCTGGAAATTATGGTGGTGATTGTAATTTTGGGCATTCTGGCGAGTTTGGTGGTACCGAATTTAATGGGCAATAAAGACCAGGCAGATCACCAGAAAGCCGTCAGCGATATTGTTGCGCTGGAAAATGCTTTAGACATGTACAAGCTGGACAACAGCCGATATCCGAGCACAGATCAAGGGTTAAATGCCCTCATCACCAAACCGGAGAGTGAACCTGCGCCGAGGAATTACAAAGAAGGCGGCTATATCAAACGGTTACCAGCAGATCCGTGGCAAAACGAATATCAACTGTTAAGCCCGGGCGAACACGGCACTATTGATGTGTTCTCTGTGGGGCCTGATGGCCAGGCGGGTACAGATGACGACATTGGTAACTGGGCATTAGACCCACATAAAAATTAACTTCACCGGCAGTTATCATGGGGACAAAACTGACTTTTTATCATGGCATGGCACTGGTAGATATGATGGTGGCGACGACCGTATTGGCAATCGTCCTACTCATATTAATACAGTTGATTAACGGACCGGCCATGCCAAAGATACCACTACCCGCCTCATTTCAACGATGCAATATAAGTGGTTCTTTAACATGAAAAATTAGTCTGTTCGCGCTGAAAGATCCCTCTGTTTTTAATCGCTCGCGTTGTATTGGCTATCAAGAGGAATCATGATGATTTTTGTTGTATCGAAAGGATGGTTGCTCAACAAAATGAAAAATGGAATAAAAAATCACGAGGAATATGTACTGGAAACGCTGGAAGCGGCCCGACTTCTTCAAATGACCACGATCGAGTTGAAACGAGCCATTCTGAATACAGAAAGATTACGCGGACATTTACCACCCGATGCTTACAAGGTAGGTAACAAATATTACTTTCTATTCCGTGATTTATTGGCTTTTCGGCATCGGCATGAAGTTTTTTAGGGCCCAGGAATTCGTTTTCCAGAAAGTCTGCTCGGGCCATGAAATAGAAACGAATTATGAATTAACACACGGGGCGCAAGCCCCGTTGTTTTATCTGCAATTAGCTACATCGTTAACGCTAAAAAAGAGACTTATTCCATGGAACGTACAGACTGACGGATCACCAGACGGCCCATAAATTCACGCGCGACATCAGTGCCACCTTGCCCGCCGCCTTTGATGGCATCATCCAGCAAACGTAATAATGACTGCAGCATTTTCTCTTCCGGTACTTCAAAACCAGTGATCGCGGGGGTATAGCGCTCGCCTTCGATCCCGGTCATCAGACTAATGACTGAAACTTCCTGCGGCACCTGAATGTTGTATTGCGCCAAGGTGCGAATCACTTCAATGGCTTGATGATCATCCGGCACCAGTACCGCGGTAAACGGAATATAACGATTGATCAGCATACTCAGGGCGGTCGTGCTGTCGGTATGTTGCGCCACCAGTTGTTTATTGAATGGCAGGCTGCGATTTTCTAAAGCGCGGCGATAACCTTGCAACACTTGTTCACCACCACTACCGGATTCCAGCAACACGGCGATCTGAGAATGACCATGTGAATAGAGATAGTTGCAGGCCAGTTCCGCGGTCAGTGCCTGATCAAATTGCACACCATCCACATCTTCCAACGCCAAATTCATAGTGAGCAAAGGTGGCAAATTGCCGGCATCCAGTTCATCGAACCAGCGTTGATCGTAATTTTTACCTAACAACAAAATCGCATCACAGTGACGAGCAGCCAGAAAGGCCAGTTTATCAGCCAGCGAGGCACTACCTTCCACGCCATTGGCGAGAATAAAACTGCGCCCCTGCCCCCATAACACGGCATCGAGCTGACGCAACATCTGCCCCAGCTGACTGTCGGTCAGGCCATTAGTGATCACCCCAACGGTGTTACTGACTTTGGTCGCCAGTGTCTGCGCCAATTGGTTGGGGCGATAGTTGAGTTGTTCTACGGCACGCATCACCACATCGCGGGTATCTTCTTTCACCTTACGGTTACCACTTAAGACCCGGGATACGGTTGCTTTAGATACATTGGCCAACTTACATACATCAATAATCGTGGTCATGTTCTTTGCCTCTGAAAATACTGCTTACAGTATGTCAAATTTTGTACTGTGATTAAATGCTTATATTGGAAACCGATTTCCAATATAAGCATTATTGTAGCTTAATAACCCTTTTTCTGCATTACAGTCCGTTTATTTTCTAACAGTAGACGTTCATGCACTTTGAAGAACGGGTAATAGATGATCCAGGCATTGGTGAAAGCAAACAGGCTCATTAGTGCCGTACGCCAGCTGCCATTGGCCGACCAGGCGGCACCAATCGGTGATGGCATCGACCAGGGTAAGATGGCAACAAAACGATCCAGCCAGCCCCAATCGGTCAGATACCAAGCCAACGTAGCATTAAACAAGGGGGCAAACAGAAACGGCACTAAAAACAACGGGTTCATAATAACCGGAAAACCAAACAGGATCGGCTCATTGATGTTAAACAGCGACGGCAGCAAGCCCAGTTTGCCGGCGGAACGTAATTGCAAGGAACGGCTGCGTAATGCCATAAACGCCAGTGGTAGTGTTGAACCAACGCCACCAATCAGCAGATAAAAATCCCAGAACGCATGCACATAGATATGCGGTAATACCTGCCCGGCCGCCAACGCGGCCTGATTATCCAGAATGTTCGACATCCAGAATGGATACATGATGCCGGTAATCAGTAACGCGCCGTGAATACCCATAAACCACAATAAGTTACAGATCAGTAAGGACAGCCATACTGCCGGTAAACTGTCTGAGGCGATGATCATGGGGCGGAAGACTTTTTCGACCAGTGCCGGGAACACCGCACCAAAGTGTTGTTGCAACAACAAGTTAAGCAACGTCAGGCTGATCAGGATAAAAAACAGCGGAATAATCAGCAGAAAGCCGCTGGAGGTGATCTTGGGCACTTCATCCGGCACACGGATAGTCCAGTTACGTTGATAGAAAAAACGTATTATTTCAATAGAATAGATAGCAGCGATGATCGCGGTAAATAAGCCCATGCCGCCCAGATAACGGGCATCGACACCGCCATTTTGATAAAAGCCCGCCAACAACATAAAGCTAACCGAACCGGTTAAACCGGACAGCCGCTCAGGTAAACCATAACTTTTCGCCAAACTGGCCGCCGCACCGAAAGAGACCAGCAGCGAGATCAGACCCATTGTAATTTGATAAGGCGGCAACCAGACCGCGCGATAGTCGATGGAAACGTGATTCCAGATGATCGCCAGCCAATTGGTACTATCCGGTAAAAAAGGTGGATACAGCAATGGCACGCAGATACTGCCCACAATGACAAAAGGCATCGCGAGCTGAAAACCATCCCGCAAGGCAACCAGATAGCGGCTTTTCGTCAGATAACGCGCCAGCGGCGTCATCCATTGCTCTATCGCCGACACCATCAACTGCATCCAGTAGGAACCCATTGCTGCCTCATCGTTCATTTTATCCGTTGGCAGACTAGCGTCTTTACCTCCAAAAGCAATCCCTGACACCTGTGGCAACCGCTTACATCATAGAAGATCCAAGCTGGATCACATTTCTGAGGCCATGATCCGGCGTAACAGTGATCCAATTCACAAAGGGAATATGAAACTATTGGTAACCGGTTTCCCATTTGTTTCCTCAAGCATATAGTGCCTGCGTTGAGTTGCTGTTGAGGAGTTGGAAATGAACAAAATTATGCTGTGTTGTTCAGCGGGTATGTCGACCAGTTTACTGGTGAAAAAAATGCTCGCTGAAGCAGAAAAACGTCAGTTGCCCGTGGAGATCAAAGCCTTCGGGGCAGCGGAGTTTGATGAACAGGTCGCCAAGTATCAGGTGGTTTTACTTGGGCCGCAGGTGAAATACATGCTCGCAGATCTGCAGTCGCGGGCAAAACCGTTCGGTGTTCCGGTAGAGCCTATCGCAATGCCTGATTACGGCATGCAACGCGGGGATAAGGTGCTGGATTTTGCCCTGTCTCTGATCAAGTAAACACACTACGCCAAAGGATGATGCAATGAGTGCATATGACAAAATGGTGACGATGATTGAAGACACAGTCACGCCACTGGCCGCCAAACTGGGGCAACAGAAATACATCACGTCTATCCGTGATGGTTTTATCGCTGCACTGCCGTTTATGATTGTCGGTAGTTTCATGCTGGTATTTATTTTTCCACCGTTTGATCCGGAAACCAAATGGGGCTTTGCGCGGGCGTGGCTCGATTTTGCCAAAACCTATCAAAACCAGCTGTTGTTGCCTTTCCAACTCAGTATGGGTGTGATGACCCTGTTCATTTCCGTGGGTGTTGCCGCCAGTTTAGGTCGTCACTATAAACTGGACCCCATCACCACCGGTTTGTTGTCACTGATGTCTTTCTTGTTGGTCGCAGCCCCCATTAAAGATGGTTCTATTTCAACGCAATATTTCTCGGGTCAAGGGATCTTTACCGCGCTGATCTGTGCGATCTATTCCACCGAGGTGTATGCGTTCCTGAAACGTAAAAACATCACCATCCGTCTGCCAGAACAAGTGCCTACTGGTGTCGCACGTTCATTTGAAGTGTTGATCCCGGTATTGGCGATCATTCTGACCCTGCACCCGCTGAATCTGTTTATCGAAAGCGAAACCGGCATGATCCTGCCTCAAGCGATCATGTCTCTGGTGAAACCATTGGTATCCGCTTCTGACAGCTTGCCAGCCATTCTGATCTCTTTGTTTATCTGTCAGGTTTTGTGGTTTGCCGGTATTCACGGCGCACTGATCGTCACCGGTATCATGAATCCATTCTGGATGGCCAATCTGGCGGAAAACCAGGCGGCACTGGCTTCCGGTGGTGAATTAACCCATATCTATCTGCAAGGTTTCTGGGATCACTATCTGCTGATCGGTGGTGTTGGTTCAACCCTGCCACTGGCCTTCCTGCTGCTGCGCAGTAAAGCCATTCACCTGCGCACCATTGGCAAAATGGGTGTGGTACCAGGTCTGTTTAACATCAACGAACCGATCCTGTTCGGTGCGCCAATCGTGATGAACCCAGTGTTTTTCCTGCCGTTCATTCTGGTGCCGATGGTGAATGCGGTGCTGGCTTATGTTGCTACCAGCATGGGTTTAGTGGCGCGCGTCGTGTCACTGACACCGTGGACCAGCCCGGCACCACTGGGTGCATCCTGGGCTGCTAACTGGGCCTTTAGCCCGGTGATCATGTGTCTGGTTTGTATGGTGATGTCTGCTGTTATGTATTACCCATTCCTGAAAGCCTACGAACGTACTTTGCTGAAACAGGAAGAAGATACTGCCGCTGAAGCGCACGCCGGCCAGCCAGTCACTGCTTAAAACCTTGTTACCCCGTGCGGATGGCAGCCCCCCTGTCATCCGCACCCTCTATCTGTATTCGCTATCTGCATAGCGTCTAAGTTTTGAAAAGAGATAATAATGATGAAATACCAATTTCCGGAAAATTTCTGGTGGGGCAGCGCCTCGTCCGGTCCACAATCTGAAGGTGCCACCCTGCGTGATGGCAAATCACCGACCATCTGGGATCAGTGGTTTAACGAATCGCCTAACCGTTTTTTTAATCAGGTCGGCCCGCAAGAAACCTCGACGTTTTACGACAATTTCCGCAGTGACATCCAGCTGATGAAACAGCTGAATCACAACACTTTCCGCACCTCGATTGCCTGGGCACGTTTGATTCCGAATGGTACGGGTGACGTGAATCCGTTAGCAGTCAAATTTTATAACGACATGCTGGATGAGCTGTTAGCGAATGGCATTGAGCCTTTTATCAATCTGTTCCATTTCGACATGCCGATGTGTATGCAGGAAAAAGGCGGTTGGGAAAGTCGTGAAGTGGTTGATGCTTACGCCGACTTTGCAGAAACCTGTTTCCGTCTGTTTGGCGGCAAAGTGAAATTCTGGTTCACCTTCAATGAGCCGATCGTGCCGGTGGAAGGTGGTTACCTGTATGACTTCCATTACCCGAACGTGGTCGATTTCCGCCGAGCCGCCACCGTGGCGTATCACACCATGCTGGCGCACGCCAAAGCTGTACAACGCTACCGTGCACTGCAACTGGAAGGTCAGATCGGTATCGTGCTGAACCTGACGCCATCTTACCCGCGCTCGCAACATCCGGCTGATTTACAGGCATCGAAGATTGCTGATCTGTTCTTTAACCGCAGCTTTCTCGACCCGGCCGTAAAAGGCGAATACCCGGCGGAATTGGTGGAACTGCTCAAACAATATGATCAGTTGCCGCACTGTGAAGCGGGTGATGCCGAACTGCTGGCACAAGGCAAAGTCGATTTGCTGGGGGTGAATTATTACCAGCCACGCCGCGTGAAGGCCCGTGCTAATGCGGTGAACCCGGGCAGCCCATTTATGCCGGAATGGTTCTTCGATTATTACGAAATGCCAGGCCGCAAGATGAACCCGCATCGCGGTTGGGAGATCTACGAAAAAGGCATCTACGACATTCTGACCAACCTGCGCGACAACTACGGCAACATTCCTTCTTACATTTCGGAAAACGGTATGGGTGTCGAAGGGGAAGAAAAATTCCTCGTTGATGGTCAGATCCAGGATGCCTACCGCATCGATTTTATCCGCAATCACCTGCAATGGTTACACAAAGGGATCAGCGAAAACTGCGCCTGTAAGGGCTATCACCTGTGGACCTTTATCGATAACTGGTCGTGGAGCAACGCCTACAAAAACCGCTACGGTTTTGTGCAACTCGATCTGGCAACGCAAAAACGCACGGTGAAAAAGAGTGGCGAATGGTTCGCCGATGTCTCCCGCAATAACGGTTTTTAAGGAAAGAAAAATGTTGGATTTAGAAGAAGCAGTCATGGGCATCATTGTGAATGCCGGTCAATCACGCAGTCTCTGTTTTGAAGCCTTACATCAGGCTAAGCAAGGCCAGTTTGTGGAAGCCGATTCGTTGTTAAAAGAAGCCAATACCTATGCCCGTGAAGCGCATGCGGTGCAAACCCAGCTGATTGAAGCCGATGAAGGTGAAGGCAAAACCAAAATGACCCTGGTGATGGTGCATGCGCAAGATCATCTGATGACCTCGATTTTGGCGAAAGAGTTGATCACCGAACTGGTGGATGTTTACAGACAGAATGCCGTCAGACCGTAACGACTGACTGTGCGTCTTTCGGTACTCCGGTGTTATTCCCGCCGGAGTACCGCTTTTTCAGGCGTATTGAACCGGAGAACAATATGTTGCGATTAGGTCTGGATATTGGTGGCACCAAGATCGAAGCTCAACTGCTGAATGAACAAGGCCAGTGCCTGTTACGTCAGCGCATACCTACCCCCAATCAGCACTATGCTGATTTTTTGTCTGGGGTCACTGCATTAATCACACAATATCGTGTTGAGTTTAAACAACCGTTTTCCGTGGGCATCGGCTTACCCGGCGCCATCAGCCCGGATACCGGCCGGATCAAGAATTCCAATATTCTGATCCTGAATGGTGAAGATCTGCAGGCAGATCTGGAACAGCGCTTAAATCAGCCAGTGGCACTCGCCAATGATGCCGATTGTTTTGCGTTATCGGAAGCAGTCGATGGGGCCGGAAAAGAAGGCAAAACCGTATTTGGCGCCATCTTAGGCACCGGTTGTGGTGGCGGCGTCGTGGTCAATAAACAGCTACTCAGTGGCCCGAATGCCATTGCCGGTGAGTGGGGACATAACACATTACCGGGTTATTTACCGGAAAAAGATGGCCTGTCACAGCCTTGTTACTGTGGCCGGAGTAACTGCCTGGAACGTTTTGTGTCCGGGACCGGTTTTGCTTCGCGCTTTAACCAACTCCACAATACACAACTGGATTCAGCACAGATCATGGCGGCCAAACAGCAAGGGGATGTGCGGGCAGAACAACATTACCAGCACCTGCTGGATGCCCTAGGGCGTAGTCTGGCCAGCGTGATCAACCTGATTGATCCCCATGTCATTGTGTTAGGTGGTGGATTATCAAATGTGGAATCGTTATATCAGGATCTACCGACAGCGGTATTGCCGTATGTATTTTCTGATCACTGCAACACCCAGATAGTCAAAGCCAGACACGGCGATAGCAGTGGAGTACGCGGTGCCGCCTGGTTACCCAGTCTTGCATAAAACAAACCCGCCAATTGTTATCTACAGTTGGCGGGTTTAAATATCAGCAGATAAGAAAATTACTGAACTGGTGCATAACCTTGCTGAACCACTGGGGCTGCATAGCCAGAGTTCACATTGCTAACCAGTGACGCAGTAGTACGGCCACCAGCATCCACTAAACGAACGCGGGAACCGATCTGGAAATTAGGATCCATTTTTTGTACGACGGCGATAGTCTGGCCATTATCCAGACGAATTTCGACTTCCATACCGGTGGTTTTACCAGTCTGATTCTGAATGGCGTTACCCGCCAGACCACCAGCAACCACACCACCCACGGTAGCCAGTTTCTTACCAGTACCACCACCGACAGAATGACCTAACAGACCACCCACAACCGCACCAGCAACCGCGCCGATTGGCATATTGCTGCTGTCATCTTGAATCGCAACCTGACGGATGTTGGTTACAGTACCGTAACTGACGTTTTGTACGATGCCGGCACGATTCGACTGATAGGTATTGCCGGAATAGTTGTCAGCACAACCAGAAGCTACGAACATTGCCGCAGCAACGCTCAAAACCACACCAAATTTAAATTTCATACGAGCCCTTCCCTTACATCATTGTTGTCATTACACCATGAACGCAAAGACACGGTGTCACCACGGCGATACTGACACTGATTACAGTTGAACAATTGGTCGATTAACCAACCTCCATAATCGCCGCAACGATATAACTTTCTCTGACAAGACGCAATGCACAGAAAAACGGTTGCGTTACAATATGTACGACCTTATTTGAGAATAGATCATGCAGCAGGTATTTCAGGATATATTTAGTGCCGTCACCGAAGAGGAACTCTCGGAACACACGCATCAGTTGGTCTATGCCTATGATACGTGCCTGCCGCCACTGTATGCGTTTCAGGTCACCTTCCCCCGGCTGGAATGGGTGTTATCCGGTAATTATCAGAACGTGCTGTGCGACAGTCATGGCGATAAAATTGAACATCGGCTGAGCACCGGCCAGTTTTTGTTTGTGCCCGCCAACTGCTGGAATAAACCGCTGTGGCAGGAAGATGTCTGCGTATTAAGCCTGTTATTTGGCCGCCGCCAGTTAGGTTTAAGTCTGGTCAACTGGAGCCAACAGCAACAGAGTTTTATCGACGTACAAAAACACAGTTACCCGCTGTCGGCGAAAAGCCCGGTGCACAGCATGTTGCAAGCACTGAGTGATCTGCAGCAATCCGAACTTGAGGCGCCACGCAGCCTGCAATTGCAGCTCATGACGGTGCTGACCTTTACGCAGGAATTATTGCGCCAGCCACTGCCGGATAAATACCAACGTGCGCACAGTGTGTTTCAGCGGATCTGTATCTACGTGCAGGAAAACTTTCATAAAGCCATTAACCGCGACTCAGTGGCGGATCGGTTTAATATCAGCCCCAACCACCTCTCCCGTTTGTTCCGCCAGCAAGGCCACATGAATTTTGCCGACTACATGGTGTATGTGCGCATCGACCGCGCTAAATTTATGTTGCGCCGTTACCCGATGCATTTAGAAGAGATCGCGCATCGCTGCGGTTTTCGAGACACCAACTATTTTTGCCGGGTATTTAAGAAAAAGACCGGTCGCACCCCGACGGAATATCGGTTGGAAAAATAGCGGATCGAACGATCCGCCGAAAGACACACATTAAAAAGCACGCTCATTAAAAGGAAAATACTACATCTCCAATTCTTGTTGCAACAACGCACACAACGCAGCCGCATTGGGTGCCTGACGCAATTGTTGCCGGAATTCGTCATACATCATGCGACGGGCTAAGCGTGAAAAAATACGCAGATGCTCATCGGCACCTTGCTGCGCATTCAACGTCAGCATGATCACTAAATCAACCGGCTGACCATCTAACGAGCCCCAATCCACCGGATGAGCTAATCGGGCAATACTGATCGCCGAATGCTCAATAACATCGGTTTTCGCATGCGGGATGGCAATACCATGCCCAAGCCCGGTCGAATAAGCTTCTTCGCGTTGCCAGAGTGTTTCTTCCAACTGTAACGATTGCTGGGTTCGCCCTGCCAGCCAGAGCGTGTCCACCATCCCTTTCAGCACTTCGGCTTTGTTGCGCCAATCAGCCTGTAAAGTCATGCACTCTTCACTCAGCATGGAACGCACTGCAGCCACCGAGCCAGTATTTAAGCTCGCCAACACCTGTTCACTGTTGGCACAGGCACAAACCTCGGCCAGTAATTCACGGCATTGCCCGGCATTTAATTGCGATAATAACGCCTTCGTTTCGGCAATCTGCGGTGTCGCCAGACTCAGTTCATCCAGCCCTAAGCCCAGTAACAGCGGTAGGAAGCGTCGATCACTGGCCAATTCGCCACATAAGCCGATCCAGCGACCGTGTTGATGCGCCTGCAAGACCATTTGCCGTAATAAGATCCATAACGCCGGATGTGCAGTTTGGTAATAACGTGCGACCTGCGGGTTATTGCGATCCACAGCCAGTAAATATTGCGTGAGATCGTTACTGCCAATACTGAAGAAATCGACCAACGGACAAAAGGCGCTGATTTGTAATGCCGCAGCGGGGATCTCCAGCATGATACCGAGTAAAAATTGCGCATGAGGAATATGCGCTGATTGTAATACCGCCTGCTCTTCAGCCATTAACTGCCGCGCCCAGATGACTTCTTCGGGTTGTAACACCATCGGCAACATGACTTTTAACGGGCCATGCACGGCAGCTCGCAATAGTGCACGGAGCTGAGTACGAAATAAGGTTTCCTGATAAGGGTAAAGGCGGATGCCGCGTAAACCGAGATAGGGGTTGGTTTCTGCGATTGCTGGCAGATAAGTCACCGGTTTGTCGCCACCAATATCGAAGGTACGAATGATCACCGGCTTGCCGGCTGCTGCCGTTAATACCGCAACATAGGCCTGATACTGCTCCTCTTCATCCGGGGGTTGCTCCCGATCCATAAACAGCATTTCAGTACGAAACAGACCGATGCCTTCCGCGCCAGATTGAAACGCAAGCAGCGTATCTGACGCCGAAGCGATATTGGCAGCAATCTCTAAGCGTTGCCCATCAGCACTGACACCCGGCGTCTGGCTACGCATTTGTAATTGCTGCAGCCGTTTTAGTTTGATCTGCTCATCTAACGCATAATAACGCTCCGCTACGGCATCGGGCTGCAACAAACAAAACCCAGCATTGGCATCAACCCACACCATTTGCCCGGCCGCTAGAGTCAGACGACTATCATACATACCGGTCAGCACCGGGATCCCGGCAGCTCGGGCCAAAATCACCGCATGTGATGTACGTGCCGCTTTGGTGAGTAACAACGCCCGTAAATGCGGTCGCTCGAGCGATAAAAACTGGCTGGGCGTCAGCTCATCAGCCAGCACGACACTGGCGGTATGCAGCTGTAACGTTTTCGCCTTCGCCCATGTCGGATAAATCAACACCAGCAATTGCTGACAAAGATCGCGCAGATCCAATTCGCGTTCCTGCAAATAAGGGCTGTCAGATGCCATAAATTGCGTCTGATAGTCTCGCTGTAGCTGCAGGATGGCGTGTGCCAGCGTTGGCGAATCAGTCAACAGCGCCGATAATTTTTGCTGAAAAGTAATGTCACTCAGCAGCGATAAATGAGCCTGCAATATCTGCGCAGTCTGTGTGCTGGCTTGCCGGTATTGCGCGCTGAGTTGCTGTTGTAACTGGGTTAGCGCTGACTGTAATAACCGCTGTTGTTCTTCAGTTTTTTCCAGCGGTAAATCGACCGGCAAGCTCGGTTCTGGCGAGTCAAACAACACCAGCTGACCACGGGCAAATCCGGCATTCGCCACCAGACCAGGAAAGATCAGACTGTGACTGGCCCGCAGGTTACGCGGCACCACAAAGCTGTTTTGCCCCACCGCGCTATCGTCTTGCTCGTTTAGTTCATAGCGTAAGAAATGACGTAATGAATTCGCTGCACGTTGTGCATCATGGCCAGAGACCACAATGTCACACACATCGCGAAACAAGGTATCGGTGCTCAGTAATGCCAACACACTTTTGGCATTTGCACAGCGGCCGTTACGCCGATTACACCATTCAATAGTGGCCGAAAAACGCTGACACACCGCCTCCAGCTGCGTCGCGGGGCGCGCATGCAAACCATGAGGTAATAAGCAGCGATATTCGATCTTATAGTTACGCATAGAGTGCTCTCTGGCCAGCCAGATAAACCGGAGATCAGGCTTCCAGTCGCTTAAATACCGCTTTCGGATCTTTCAGTGCATCCTGGATCGGCACTTTGATAACTCGCATACCGTCAAAACGCTCTTCCCCTTCGATGACAATATCGATCGCCATCAACACCACTTCAGCCGCCCGAATATCATGCAGCGTGAGCTCATTTTCGATGCCCATCGCACCTTGTGTTTCGACCTTAATGTCATGCCCTAACTCTTTGGCTGTCGCGAGTAATTTCTCCGCTGCCATATAGGTATGCGCAATACCCGTCGGGCAAGCCGTGACGGCAACAATTTTCATGTTTAAATACTCCAGGATCAGACACGTTCAGGTGATGTTGTTTCAACATGCTGGCCTGAACGTGCTTTCAGAAAATTAATCAATAACGCCGTCACCACGACACCGACAGCGATAGACACTAAATACATCAAACGGTTATCAATGACTGGCAAAACAATAGGTCCGCCATGTGGCGCGTGGTCGGCCACGCCCGATAACATGGCCATCACACTACCAACCGCCGAGCCAACACAAATACTGGGGATCACCCGCAGCGGATCGGCTGCCGCAAACGGGATCGCCCCTTCGGTGATGCCAATACAACCCATTGCCAGTGCCGCCGAACCCGCCTCTTGTTCCTGGCTGGACCACAGTTTTTTATTCAATTTCGTCGCCAGCCCCAGCCCTAACGGCGGAATACAAATGGCTGTCGCCACCGCGCCCATGATGGTCGGGTTACCTTCTGCAATCATGGCTGAGCCAAAGAAAAAAGCCGTTTTATTGATAGGGCCACCCATATCAAATGCGATCATGGAGCCGAGTAATGCGCCTAACACCACCGCATTGGCGGTCCCCATGGTTTTCAGCCATTCCGCTAAAAAAACCATCAGATTAGCGATCGGCACTCCGACCACTTCAAACATCAGCGCGCCAATAATCAACGCCGAAAAAATCGGAATGATCAAAATCGGCATCAGCGGTTTTAATGATTTCGGTACCGGCATTTTTTTCAGTACATCAACCACCCAACCGGCCAGCAACCCGGCGACTAACGCGCCCAGAAAACCGGCATGAATGGTTAACGAGATCTGCCCGCCCAACATACCCGCCACCAATGCCGGTTTACCTGCCCGCGCATAGGCGATATAACCGGCCAGAACAGGCAGCAGCAACGTAAAAGCCGAGTTACCGATCTCAACAATCAATTTGAGCACCGGTGAGCTATCAAAATTCGGCCCTTGTGCCGTCATCGGGGCAAACGCGATCGCCAGCGCCATCAAGATCCCGCCGCTGGCAATGAACGGGATAACGTGCGACACGCCGGTAAGCAGATACTGTTTGTATCGCTGCAGATGTTCTTTCATCTCTGATTCCATTCTGTAGGCGGGTGATCTTATTACAGTTACAGGCGGCACATTATTCCAGTCTGCAAGGTAGACGATATTGGAAAAACCATGCCTAAACTGGATTTTTGTAACACTTATTACGCTTTGTGACTGAGATCGAATTAAATAAGCGCTGATTGAATCGCATAAAAAGCGGGTGTTACAGGAATGCAAGAGAGAACATCCGGCAGCCAATCACTGCCGGATCAGATGAAATAAGCAGAATAGAAAATAAATCAACACTCTGTGATATTGATCGCCAAACCACCACGTGAGGTTTCTTTGTATTTATCCAACATATCTTTACCGGTATCACGCATAGTGGCGATCACTTTATCCAGAGAGATATGATGCTGACCATCACCGCGTAATGCCATGCTGGCGGCATTAATCGCCTTGACCGAGGCCATCGCATTCCGCTCAATACAGGGAATTTGTACCAATCCAGCAACTGGATCGCAGGTGAGACCTAGGTTGTGCTCCATGCCAATTTCGGCGGCATTTTCTACCTGTGCAGGTGTGCCACCCAGCACGGCAGCCAACCCTGCCGCCGCCATGGCACAAGCAGAACCCACCTCGCCCTGACAACCCACTTCGGCACCGGAGATCGACGCATTGAGTTTGCACAACATGCCAATCGCCGCAGCGGTCAGCAGAAACTCCTGCACTTTGGCGGCGGAGGCCTGCGTGCTGAATTGCGGGCAAAACTGCATGTAATAGTGCAATACCGCCGGAATAATGCCTGCCGCCCCGTTCGTAGGGGCCGTCACTACCCGACCACCAGCGGCATTTTCTTCATTCACCGCCAGTGCATACAAATTGACCCACTCCATCGCATTCCAACCCGGAGATCCGATCTGTTTTAACAGGCTGTCATGTAAACGCGCAGCACGACGGCGCACATTTAAACCACCGGGTAAAACGCCCTGCTGCTGAATGCCACGTTGCACGCATAACTGCATGGTGTGCCAGATCTGCTCAATGCCCGCCGCGATCGCTGTTTCATTACGCCAGACTTTCTCGTTCGCCAGCATCAACTCAGCAATGGATAACTGATGTTGATGACACAGAGAAATCAATTCAGAGGCGGAGGAAAACGGGAAAGGCACGGAAGCAGAAACCACATCGGCAGCCGTTTCCGGTTCATCATCATCCACGACAAAACCGCCGCCAACCGAGTAATAGGTTTTTGCCAGTAAGATTTCCCCTTTCGCATCCAACGCGGTCAGTTGTAAACCGTTGGTATGGCGTGGCAAACATTCCCAGCGCAATAACACATCACGCGACTCATCAAACGCAACCGGATGGGAGCCAGCCAGCAACAATGAGGCCCCCGACTGCAAAGCCTGATAACGGGGAACGATGATGTCAGGATCCACCGATTCCGGTAATGCACCTTCCAACCCCAGCAATAACGCCGGAGGCGTACCATGCCCCTGACCCGTTGCGGCTAACGAGCCATAAAAAATAACCTGTACTCGGGCAACCGATGGTAACAACTCTTTTTGCAGCAATAACTGACTGAACAGATAACCCGCTTTCATTGGCCCCACTGTGTGTGAACTGGACGGGCCGATACCGATTTTGAAGAGATCAAACAAGCTGATAGTCATTAATAATCCTGCGGCATATCTGGTAAATAATCAGTTGAATAAACCAAATATATATTATTTATCAGTACGACATAACACGGAGATAAAAATATACAGATTATTGCACCAAAATAATGCGTTAAATTTACGAGCTTAACGCGATTAATCCGTTACGCACTTCAATGGTGTGCAAAGCCCCAAAATAGGCGGAGCCGTTTGCTATTTTGAACCAACATAAACTCGGCCAAATATAAAAAGTATTGTATTTGTTAATTTATGTAATGATAATGACTATCATTACTGTATAGGTGTTTTTATTCTTCCATCAATACTAACAGTTTATAACCCATGAATAACTGATGCTGTTTTACCAAGGAGAATCTGTATGACCTTCCGTATTAAACGTAATGTTCTGCTCGCCACCGCGCTGTTATTGCCAATGTCGGCTTCCGTTTTGGCAGCCGAGGCAACCTTGTTATTGACGCTGAAAGACCATAAATTCACACCCGCAGAACCGGTGATCCCAGCCAATACCAAAGTGAAAGTGACCGTAAAAAATCTGGATCCAACCCCGGCTGAATTTGAAAGCCATCAATTCAAAGCAGAACGCGTGATCCCAGGTGGCAAAGAAGCCAGCTTTTTCATCGGCCCGTTAAAACCCGGCAAATACGAATTTAAAGATGAATATCACGAAGATATTTCAGAAACTCATCTGATCGTTAAATAAGCCGGATAGGACGCTGCCATGCTATCGACTGCACTAATCGTTTTTCGTGAGATCCTGGAAGCCGCGTTGGTGATATCTATCGTATTAGCGGCGACTAAAACAGTGCCCCGACGCGGATGGTGGGTCAGTGGCGGCGTGGTCGGCGGCGTACTGGGCGCTTGTTTGGTTGCTGTTTTTGCCGATGCCATCTCTTCTTTTGCATCTGGTATGGGACAGGATGTGTTTAATTCCAGCGTGATGTTTATCGCCGTGGTGATGCTGACATGGCATTGCGTCTGGATGAGCAAACACGGTCGGGAAATGGCACAACAGCTCAATGCGGTGGGTGAAGCTATTAGTCAAGGCACTCGGCCTCTGACCGGGCTAGCTATCGTTGTGGGTGTAGCGGTGATCCGCGAAGGTGCTGAAGTCGTGTTATTCCTGTATGGCATTGCCGCGGGAGACGCTGGCCAAATTCCACAAATGGTCATTGGTGGCACATTAGGTTTGGTCGGTGGTGTCACATTGGGCGCAGCCATGTATTTTGGCCTGCTGCAGGTGTCGGCAAAACGCTTATTCAGTGTGACCAATACATTAGTGATCCTGCTCGCGGCGGGTATGGCTAGTCAGGGCGCTGGCTTTTTGGTCTCGGCTGATATTCTGCCGGCTTGGGGAACGGTGTGGGATAGCTCATGGCTACTTTCTGATTCCAGCATCGTCGGTAAAATGTTACGCACCTTGATTGGTTATACGGCACAACCTGCGGGTATTCAGGTGGTATTTTATCTGTTAACACTGGGCGTGATCCTGACGCTGTCCTACTGGAGTAAACGCACCGAACATAAATCGGTTGGTTCGTTATCCTCCTCCAGTTAAAGTGCTGAAAGACAGTGCAGCGAATAAAAAAGAAGCGACTAAAAAGTCGCTTCTTTTTTTACTAAAACAAATACGTATGTGCGATTAAATAACCCGCGAGAACTGCTGTTGCCGGGCTTTTTGTCGCAGATAAATATCGAAACACATGCAGATATTCCGGATCAGCAAGCGGCCTGTTGCGGTGATCCGCAGTTTCTGGTTTTCGCTCTCAACCAGCCCATCATTAATAAATGCCTGCAGCAATTTCAGATCGTCGGCAAAATAATCGGCAAACTGAATCGCGTAAGCCGCCTCAATCTGTTGTGGATCCAGCGTGAAATTACAAATCAGCTGTTTGATCACATCCCGGCGGATCAAATCATCGCGCTGCAGCGCACACCCTTTCCATTGCGCATGCCCCAGCTGCGTGACCTGCTCGTAATAAACATTCAGCTCTTTCTGGTTTTGTGAATAAGCATCACCGAGCATGCTGATCGCCGACACCCCTAAGCCCAGCAGATCACAATCGCCCTGCGTGGTATAACCCTGGAAATTACGGTGTAAGACACCATCACGTTGCGCTTGCGCCAGTTCGTCATCGGGTTTGGCGAAGTGATCCATACCGATATACACATAACCCTGCGACGTCAGATATTCGATAGTTTCCTGCAACATCGCCAGTTTTTCTGCTGGTGAAGGCAGCAACTCTTCTTTGATTTTATGCTGACCGGCAAACCGACTCGGCAAGTGCGCGTAGTTAAACACCGACAGCCGATCAGGTTGCAATGCCGCGATCTGCTCCAAGGTATGGCGGAAGCTGGCACGGGTTTGCAGCGGCAGACCGTAGATCAGATCCAGATTGGTGGAGCGGAATTTCAGATCTTTCGCCCGCTGGATCAACGCGCGGATAAAGTCGTTATCCTGCTCGCGGTTCACCACTTCCTGCACACGTTTATCAAAATCCTGCACACCGAGGCTGATGCGGTTAAAACCAACCTGCTGTAATACATCAAGGGTGTCTAAACTGATTTCACGTGGATCAATCTCGATACTGAATTCACCTTCCTCAGCAAACGAGAAGTTGCTTTTCAGCATATTCATCAACCGCGCGATCTGCTCATGTGACAGATAGGTCGGTGTACCACCACCCCAATGCAGCTGTGTCACCGTGCGCCCGGCAAACAGCTTGGCATGATGCTGGATCTCTTGTTCCAGATAGCCGAGATACTCTTCTGCTTTATGTGTTTGGCGTGTCACGATCTTGTTGCAAGCACAGTAGTAACAAAGCTTATGGCAAAACGGAATGTGTACATAGAGCGACAGCGGGCGCTGCGGATATTGCTGTGTCGCTTGTACAAATTGTGGGTAATCAAAGGATTCCGAGAATTCCAGCGCGGTTGGATAAGACGTGTAGCGTGGGCCACTGTAATTATATTTCTGGATCAGGGCGTCATCCCAGATGACATGCTGTGTAGACATGATTTTTGGTAGCCTAAATTATTGATTTAAAATGATTAAATTAATGACAAATATTTATAGTGTAGCTACCAGTGTAGCCATAGTGAAAAGTCGCTGTATTTTATGGTAGTTATATCAGGTGTACGCAACATCCAAAAGAAAAGACTAACTCTTCCCATTAAAGTTATTTTACGGGCAGGAAAACGCGCTACTAAGCTTTAGTTCAACCTCATCAGATTTGATGAACCATACTCCGGTTTTATCATCATAATGCCCCGAACTAATTGGATGGAGCATTCTTTTCACTACAACAAACCCTGTTTCTTCCTGATTGCTTAGCCTGATATAGCGCTGAATCTGCATTTTTTACTAAATCAGGTAAGCGATATTCTGCCGTACTTGATTCAGTTAAACCAATACTAACAGACACAGAAATAGAGGCTTTGCCAATGGTTATGGGCGTGCTTGCAATGAGCTGTCTAACTCGTTCAGCCCAACTTTTTGCATTTTCAATATTGGCACCAGGAAGTACTACTGCAAACTCTTCCCCACCGTATCTCGCCAAAATATCGTTATGCCGGATACTTTGTTTAAGCGTTTGAGCTATATGCCGCAATACCAAATCGCCTACCGGATGGCCATGCATATCATTGATCGACTTAAACAAATCGATATCAACCATAGCTAAACACCATTTCGTTTTAGATAGATCAGTCGTCAACTCCAGTGTGTCGCTCATTTCTAGCAATGCATATCTGTTATAAACACCGGTTAACGCATCGTAAGTAGCATGTATGTATAACCGTCTGGCAAGCCATTGGTATGTCATGAGCATGATACTGAATCCAGCCGTAAGAAGAGCAATACCGGTAGAAAACACCAAGATGATGCTGGCAGAGCTATATTCCAGTAATCCAGAATAATGACTTCCTAGATGAAGAGACGTTCCTCGGTAGATGTAACTAACCAAATTGAATATCAGCGAAACCACTGATAGCCATCGGCCTGTTTCGTATTTATGTATGTGGTTTAACGCGATATATAAACTCGCCAATGAAAATAATGCCAGAACAAATGAAACGATTTCACCCCTGATCGCGATATTTTCCGGCTCGACCCAATAGCAATACAAAAGAAGAAGAGAGGCTAATGGCGCAATTAACGTAAAAGAGATGTCTGTTTTACGATAGGTTTTTGTATATTTCCGAAATGCCATCCAGAAATAAATGCTGCCTAAAACTACGAACCCATTACCAAGAGAAATGCTGATCCAAATAGGGATTATTTCTCGCCCAAGCAGAAAAATCAGGCCCAGAGTGGTCAATACAATACTGATAAACCAGTCATAAGCCCCAGGACATATATACTCTTCACGTAAGCTGAAAAACAGCATTGCTGACAGACCAATTCCGATCATGATATCCATCAGAAACAGGCCCTGAATTGTTGTCAGTGTTGAAAGCATCTGTTGCCATTCGTTTTTTATTTGTCATCTATTAACGATAGCTGAAACTAATTGTGCATGCTGATTTGACGAGATTTTTTCAATGGAAAAATAAACTCACCAGCAACGCCATAACAACAGATCTGTTCACCAAGTCATCACTGTCATATCGAACGACGATCACATTAGTGCCTTAAAATCAGCGTGTCAGCACACAAAAAAATGAGGCCGCATCATGCGACCTCATTTAACGAAATAATATTAATAAAAACTAATAAATCATGAACGATGTTTATTCGCCGGGAATAACATCGATCGATTTTAGCATTTGCTTCAACTCGGCTACCCCTTCCTCGCCAGGCTGGGTAACGGCCACATTTAGAATATTGGTTGCAATATTAGGCTCTGACCATGGACATGAAGCTGTAACAACCCGAATAGGATAGCCATGGAAATGAGGCAAAACGAGATCATGATGGGTAAAGTGTTCTTTCTTCAATTTTTCAACATTAACCACAACCGCACTCCGGTAGTTTATTGAGTCTTTGTTATAACAGACATAATCACGCCGGAATCGAACTTACATCACCAAAATAAACATTCACCAACATCGGTTAGCCTGAATGATAGCTATGCCGCATTTTGGTCACGATGAAAAAACAATGAGATATCAACAAGGAAGGAAACCACACGACAGGGTTGTCGTGTGGAGACTGACACAATTAGTCTTCTTTATAGCGGCTGTCGAATTCTTTCGGATCAAAGTCGGTTTCGATAAAACGTTGCAACAATTCGTCAGGATCGCTGGCTGCTTTTTCTTCTTCGTTTAGACCCAGCAGTTTTAACAACTCCTGATGACGAGCCAGTTTTTTATCTAACCACGCTTGGTCTTCCGCAGAAATAGCCTGTTCGAGTTCCAGCGCATCCAGCAATGCATTCAGACGATCATCGTTTTCCAGCTTATCCAGCTCGCGTTCCCATTTCGCCAGCTGTTGTTCTTGGGTCACGACAGGTTCTGGTTTCGGCGCAACAGGGCGCGGTGCTTTCGCCGCTTTGGCTGGCGCTTCAGCAACTAGCGCAATCGGTTTACGAGAACCAACACGGGCGTCTTTATTTTTAGCACTCTGACCTTTTTGTTCCTGAGCTTCCACACTGTTACGAGCACCAGGGCGCAAGCCTTTGCGTTTGGCTTGTTTTTTCTGTTCACGAGCTTCTTGTGCACTAAACGCCGGCTTTTTCTTTTTGCTGTCGGGGCGTTTTGCATTTCCGGCTGATTTCTCTGGCTTAGTAGCCATGATTTACTCCAAAATTTCGATCAATTATCTGATTGTCTATTCTACATAACCACGCCGGTTGCGCGTAGCAGCTATTGCAGGTTTGCCGCAATAACTGCCTTACTGTAGCGGCGATCGACACGGAAAATATGGTCAATAAGCCAGATTTTCACAAAAAGCACCACATTCATCAATGCGTCATCACCTTTACCTTGCGCTTTGGCTATGCGTGACGCTAACTCATCTAATACTGCAGCATGCACTTTGGCATGCGGGATCAGGTCTGGGTATTTTACTTTGGCCAGCAAAACTTCTTCCGAATGCAGATGTTGTTTTACCTGTTCCGCCAGTTGAGCGATCTTTTCTTGTACGTTATGACTACCGGTCTGGAATTTTATGGCGGAATACGCCGCATTCACAGCGTGAAACAACCCTTCATGTTGGGTATCCATACTGGCAACATTGATCTTGAATGCATCAGACCAGTGGACCAACTCTTCATTTTGACGCGACTCTTTGGTATCAAAGGTGATCGCAAAATTACCGCTTAACTGTTCCAATTCATCAATAACAAACGCCACTTCACGGGTCACCTGCACATTCAGCAAAGTGTCATCCATTACGCCGCTAACAACTTCATTTACTTTTTCTACCATGGCGGCGGTATTACCCGTGACCTTGGCTTGCTGTTCTGCAGCAACGGCAATTTGGGTATTCATATCGGCGATCTGACCAACGATCTGCACGATTTCTGTTAGCGTTTGCCCTGCTTGTTCGGCTTGCTCAACGGCTTGTCCACCAACAGCTTGGGTTTCTTCCATTAAGCCTACCGTCACTTTTGTCTGGTGCTGTAGTTGCTCAATTTTTTTCTGTATTTCTGCAGTGGATGCCTGGGTTCGGTTGGCAAGCGAACGCACTTCATCTGCCACCACGGCAAAACCGCGCCCCGCTTCCCCCGCTCTGGCCGCTTCGATGGCAGCATTCAATGCCAGCAAATTGGTCTGTTCGGAAATGTTTTTAATCAAATTCACAATATCGCCAATCGTGGCGCTGTCGGCTTGCAGTTGTAAAATGGCTTGCGTAGAACGCGCAATATTGCCCGCTACCTTTTGAATCAAGACGACGGTCTGCTCAACTTTCGCTAAACCTTCATCCGCCTGATCACGAGAACCTTGTGTGTGCTCTCTGGCAGCATGGGTGCTTTCGGTAATATTGCGCAGTGTATCCATCATTTCGCTGACCGCATCATTGAGCATATCAGCCTGCTCAAACATTTGGCCCATGCCTTTTTCCGTCGATTCAGACGACTCT
Source organism: uncultured Tolumonas sp. (assembly GCF_963676665.1). Taxonomy (NCBI): domain Bacteria; kingdom Pseudomonadati; phylum Pseudomonadota; class Gammaproteobacteria; order Aeromonadales; family Aeromonadaceae; genus Tolumonas; species uncultured Tolumonas sp. Next base: position 142,604 of record NZ_OY781378.1, on the reverse strand, counting down.
CTTAACTCGGCGACCTGTCTGGCCGCAACGTTAGAGGTTTCCTGAATGGTAGAGATCACATGATCGAGGCTTTCCATCAAGCCATTCAGCATGGAAGCAACTTGGGAGAACTCATTTTGATTGGTTGTGGGTAAACGGTAAGCAAGGTTATTGCCCGTTTCAGTCATCACTTTCAGATGCTGACGTAATTCATTAATAGAATGATTCACTTTCCAACGTAATGAGAATAATGCTAACAGCACCAACAGCATGACCACGCCCGAAAACCAGGCATTCATGGTATGCAGCGACTGTTCCTGTTTTTGGATTTCTGTTTGTGCCGCCAGGCTGGCCTGTGCCAGTTGTTTACTCTGCTTGGCGACGCTATTACCAATTTGATCGGACAACCAATCAAAACCATCTGGGTCTTTTTTCATCAGCTCATTGCCCTGCGTTTTATTGCCGGACAAATAAGCCTGGGTCATCTCTTCGCCAATTTTAATTTGCTGTGGGATCCATTCCGGTAGTTTGCTGAGATATTCCGCATCACCTAACTGAGAAAGCGCAGCCTGCTGTTCCAACAACAAGTTTGCATAGCGTTTGGCATCTGAGATCGATTCAGAGTCACCGGTGAGTGAAGCATCGGTCAGATATTGCTGGATCTGCACCGACGAATAACGTAACTCCTGCATCAGCAATGATTGTTCAGCATTGGCTTTATCTTGCTGATACAGTTTTTCTATCGCTTGTTGCGCAGCATCACGCCAAATCAAATAACCGCTCAAAATCAGAATGAGTAAAATAGAAAAAATCAGTACAAAGCGGCGAATCGAACAATTCAAAATCCAAGTCAGCATGCCATCACCTACAGACGAATAAATAAAGCCCATACGCGAGTCTAGTGAAATGTATATTTATCAGCCAACTTAATTGTTCTCAGAAATAGATATACCGACATTTTTTATCTGCATATAACGACACGATCACAGTTCAACTGCTTCAATTCACTCGTCTTTTAATGCGTAAGCAACACGGCAACCGGCAATGGATTGTGTAATAACAACCCTCGCCATTCCTCTTCCTGATAGATCGTATTATCTGAACGTGGATCGAGAATAATTGCCGCCAGGCGCCCAAGCGGTTGATGTGTGCTCACGATCAAATCACCCGGTTTCAGCTCAGTCGTCAGCTCTTTTTCCTGCACACCGACATCCAGCCAGTCGCGCACACCCGGACGCTGCACTTCCGAGACGGTTAACGCACTGATCCGTTGTTGTTCTACACGAACTTTTTCCGCCTTAGAAACAACGCGATATTGAATATGATGATGATCAAGTAACGTTTTATAACGAGCTTGCTCCGCTCTGATCACAAACCCTGTGGGTAACGGTTCCATTTCCGTGACCACAATTTTATCGGTATACGGGAATGGCTTTATCACCCGTTTGCCACTTTTTTGCTCGACTAAAGTCACATCAATTTTCGGTGTTTGTGGGTTAGGCGCGAAACCAAATTCCAGCGCAATTTGCAGATCGGTTTTATTACGCCAGTCTTGCCGCGCATGGCGACTTAATTGCTGGATCTTGTGCGCATCGTGTTCCACCAGCGATAAAAACTGCGTTAAGGCTACATATTGTCGCTGCACACGTTCTTTGATGTTATTCGGCGTGGAATAATTTCCCGGCTCATCTAACAAACTTTCCGCCACTACGGTTAACGACCCCATCAGCGAAGCGTAATTACGAAAATTACTCAGATTCATGGCACCGCGGGTCACGGCTTGCGACAAAGTGATAATTTCACCATCGTAACGGGTAGCCGGAATACCCTGCGCACTGACCTGTTTTAATAAATTAGGCAGAAAAATATTATCCGCATAGTGACGCAATCCGGCATCAATATTGGGGTTATCGCCCACTTCAAACTGTGCATTGATGGTGGTCAGGTAACCTTCTTTGTATGTAAGCGGATATTTTACCCGCCCGGTTTCATGCAGATCGTAGACAACATCCGGTTGGAAACGTTGCAGTGCATCAATATAGATCTGTGTTTCTGATGCTGCCGTGGCAATAAAATCAATATTCGGATTTTCATCTTTGGCATTCAGGCGACGATTCAAATCACGACCATCGGGGTTAGCTAACACAATTGCGATAAAATTCATCTTATTCAACAGATGCTGCTGATCGCCATCTAACAGCTGACGCACCAAGATCTGCACCGCTTCAGTACCAGAGGGTTCATTGCCATGTTGCGATCCAATCAGCATCACGGTCGGCCGATACGCATCTGGCTGACCATTTTTCAAAAATGCGGCATCGTGCGACAGCAGCAACGCTTCTATCGGGCGCCCCCCTGCCGAGCGGCCTAACGAGAGCACAGACGCTTGTAATGATTGTTGCGTGAGTTGATGCAGATAAGCCGACACTTCGGCGGAATTGGGTAAGGTGTAAGTTGCACTGCGTTCAAATGGCGTGAGCGGTAATGCCGCGTGGACTAACAGTGAATGCAACAATAAAAAGGACAACAACAAACCACGGAACAACATCACACAACTCCGGCACGGTGTAGAAAGCGGCGCAGATTATAGAAAAATGTGATGCCGATAAAAGGAAAAGATGAAGAAATGACCGTGAATAACATGAACAGCCAGAAACCAGGTCTGGCTGTTCATGCTGGAATCTAACGTGAGGCGCCGGAGAGCAAGGCGCCCGCAGCAATAAACAGGGAACCAAAAATGCGGTTTTGCGTGCGCATGCCTTTTTCGTTTTGTACCAGATGGGTCAGCGGTGCTGCCAGCGCGGCATAACCCAGCATGACAATTACATCCACTAATACACAAGTGATAGATAAAATCAGCGCTTGTGACCACAGCGGGTAATCGGCGTGCAGAAATTGCGGAAACAGCGCGACCAGAAACACAATACTTTTCGGATTGGTCAGGTTCACAAACACGGCTGGCCAAAACAGGGCCGGCCGTGGGCCATCTTGCTGCCCGACACCACTTTTCATCAGTTGTGGCACTTCGCGCCATTTGCTCCAACCCAGCCAGACCAGATAAGCCACACCAAACCATTTCAGCACAGCAAAAGCGGTCGCGGATTGCGCTAACAACGTGCCCAAGCCCACGCCCACCAGCACTAAATGGATCGACAACCCGAGCTGTAATCCGGCAATTGCCGGTACGGAGCCGCGCACGCCGTAACGAATAGCGTTACTGATCGTATTTACCGCACCGGAACCAGGGTAAATACTAAATACAATGGTGGTTGCCAGATACGTCAGCCAGACATGAAAATCCATTTCTTCCTCCGGAGAATCTGCTTAAAACACACTCGAAAAAGATAGACTAGTCGAGCGCAAAACCGATTGCCAGCAGTAAGTTAAACAGCAGGCTGCTCATCGCGGTACGCTTTAGCTGTTGATCCAATACATCAGGATCATGGCTCTGCTGCACCACGCGGGCAATCAGCATCAACGGCACCCATGCCGGCAAAAACAACCACGGCCATGCCGTATGTGCGCGTAACAATATGAACACGATCGTCATTCCGCCTGCGCCCAACACCAATAGCCAGTGATAGCGGCGCGACCAGATCGTGCCCAGCCGTGACGCGAAAGTGCGTTTGCCACTGGCCAGATCGGTATCCATATCGCGGATGTTGTTGATATTCAGCACCCCGGTCGCCAGAAAACCGCAACTGGCTGCCGGTAAAATCAGTAACGGATCAAACTGTTGGGTAAATAAATAGTAAGTTCCCAACACACCCAGCAAACCGAAAAACAGGAATACTGATAAATCACCCAAACCACGATAACCATACGGGCGACGCCCCACGGTATAGGTCACTGCGGCAATCAGCGCTAAACCACCAAAACCGATAAAGGTCAGGATCGCCAGCCAATCGCCGGAAAAGGCCGTCCACAATAAGATCAACCCACTGATGATCGTCAGCCCCGCCACCAGCACCATGGCGCGCTGCATCTGTTCGCGAGTGATCAAACCACTGACGACAGTGCGTTGCGGGCCCACACGATCATCATTATCAGCACCTGAGACAGCATCACCGTAATCGTTCGCCAGATTCGATAAAATCTGCAAGCCAATTGCGGTTAACAAACACAAGACGAAGACATTGGCGTGAAAAAGATCCGCCCCTGCCGCCAAACCACTGCCCAACAACACCGCAGCACAGGCCAATGGCAATGTACGCAGGCGAGCTGCTTGCAACCAAACTTTCCAACGTGGTTTATTCATTCGGCCACTTTTTCCTTACGTTACACAGCAACTATTTATCACAACTGGCACAGGTGGGTTTACCCATGATGCGCCCAGCCCTATACTGGTGCGATTCCGCGGGCGGAAGCCTTTCCTGTAAAGGGCGTACTATACCGGATGCCAACGCCTTTTGGCAGTTTACCGCCCCCTTCGCGACAGACGGCATTCCGATTTATGCGATTATTCCAATGCTGGCTCAAATTCATTTACTGGAACAACTAGACGCACTCACCGCCGCCGAGCAACAAGGTTTTGTTCGCCTGCGCGCCGCGATGGATGTCACTTCACTGATTGGCTGGTTAAAAGAGCAGCCGCTGTTTCCGCGCATCTACTGGCATGCTCGCGAGCGTGACCGCGAATTTGCCGTGTTAGGCGCAATCAGGGAACTGACCGATCCAGCGCAATTGGCCTCACTGACCGGACAACTGCGCCCACATGCCGGCAGCTACCCGCGTTATTACGGCGGACTGGCCTTTGACTACCAACAACCAGTCACGGGTGAATGGCAAGAGTTTGGACAATGCCGTTTTGTACTACCGCGTATTGAGCTGATCCGTCAGGGTAATCAAACCGAGCTGGTGTGTAATCTCTGGTTTGACGGTAACAACCAAGCCAGCGAACTGACCGCGGCACGTGAAGCGTTGCAGCAGTTACAGCCGGAAACCACGCTGTCGCACTATTTACCGGCCCAACGTGAGCGCCACGACACCCCTGATAAACCACGCTGGATACAGTGGTTGTCGCAGGTGTTGCAGCCGGATGCCTTAAAAATCATCCCCAAAGTGGTGTTATCGCGTCGCACCACACTGCAATTTAATGAAGAACTCAACCCGTGGGATCTGCTGGCCACCTGGCAAAGTGCCACGCCGGCCTGTTTTCATATCGGCTATCAATTCTCGCCGGAGAGCTGTTTTATCGCCAGCTCACCAGAACGCCTTTATCGCCGGCATGATCGTCAGTTGTTCAGTGAGGCACTGGCAGGTAGCACCCCGCGCACCGGCGATGCCGAGCAAGATGCAGAGCTTGCCTCATTGTTATTGCAGGACGGTAAAAATAGGCTGGAAAATCGCTTTGTGCACACCGACATTCTGACCCGTTTAGACGGGCTGGCCGATACCGCAGTAGTGTCGGAAGCACAGATCCTGCCACTGAAACATATCCAGCATATCAAACGGGAAATCGAAGCCACATTGTTACCGGAAACCGCCGATTGGCAATTGCTGCAAAAGGTACACCCGACACCAGCTGTCGGCGGCTCGCCTCGTCGCAAAGCATTAAGCCAGATCCGCGCACTGGAGCAACATCAGCGTGGTTGGTATGCCGGCGCTTGCGGGTTTATCAGCGAAGATGTATCGGAATTTACCGTCGCCATTCGCAGTGGCTTGTGGCATCAAAATCAGCTGCACCTCTATACCGGTGCCGGCATTTTGACCGGTTCTGATGCAGAAGCCGAATGGCAGGAGCTCGACACCAAACTCAACAGCATGTTGGGTGTCTGGCATGACTGAGCAGTGGCAAGCGTTAGGTAGCCTGCATGCCCTGTGGAGTTCGTTGATTATTGAAGAGCTGGCGCGATTGGGAGTGCGTGATATCTGTATTGCGCCGGGTTCACGCTCTACGCCGCTGACTTTAGCCGCGGCAGCAAACCCCGCGATCACGACACACCTGCATTTTGACGAACGCGGTTTGGGTTTTCTGGCGCTGGGGTTAGCGCAAGGCAGCCAACGACCGGTCGCGGTGATCGTCACCTCCGGCAGTGCGGTAGCCAACTTGCTACCTGCCGTGGTGGAAGCGCGCCAATCGGGTGTTCCTCTTTGGTTGCTGACTGCCGATCGCCCTGCCGAATTGATCGGTAATGGTGCCAATCAAGCTATCGATCAAAGCACTATTTTTTCCAGCTATCCGGTTTATCAGCAATTATTGCCAACCCCGAGCAATGATATAACACCGGCATGGCTGTTGGCCTCGGTCGATCAAGCTGCGTTTCAGCAACAACAAACGCCCGGCCCTGTGCATCTGAATTGTGCGTTCCGCGAACCACTTTATCCGGTAGAAGGGCAACAGCTGCCAGCCCATGCGCTACAAGGGTTAAGTCGTTGGGTCGACAGTCATGAACCCTGGACGCGTTACACGCCGGCACAAACAGTCTGCCCAACCGATCCGGCATGGGAAACTGTGTGCCGCAGTAAAGGGCTGATTGTCGTCGGCCGTCTGACTCGGCAAGAAGATGCCAACGCTATTTTGCAATTTGCAGCACAAACCGGTTGGCCGTTAATTGCGGATATTCAGTCACAACTGCGCTTTCATCCACACGCCATCAACTATGCCGATCTGGCGCTGCATCACCCTGAATTTCGCGCCGAATTAGCTCAGGCTGAAACACTGCTGTTATTCGGTGGACGCCTGATTTCCAAACGTCTGCAGCAGTTTTTGACTGAGCAGGAATGGCAGCACTGCTGGCAAATCGATAGCAGTGCAGAACGAGTAGATAATGGCCTCGCCGTACAACAGCGGTTTGTCAGCGCAATTAGTAACTGGTGTCAGGCGCATCAACTTGAGACATCGAGTCCGGCATGGCATCAACTCACCGCATGGGATAAAAAGCTCGCGGCACTGATCGAGCAACAACTGCCTACATGGGGGGAAATAACCCTCTGTCATCAGTTGAATGCCCAGATCAACGGTCAGCTGTTTATTGGCAACAGCATGCCGATCCGTATTTTGGATATGCTCGGTACAACCGGCTCACGACCTACGCATATTTACACCAATCGCGGTGCTTCCGGTATTGATGGCTTAATCGCTACCGCTGCAGGCATTGCCAAAGCCATGCCGACGCAGCCAACCACCGTGCTGCTCGGCGACACATCAGCGCTGTTTGATCTTAACAGTCTGGCGTTATTACGTAGCCTGAATAGCCCTTTTGTGCTGATCATCATCAATAATGATGGTGGTAATATTTTTCACATGCTGCCGGTGCCGGAGCACAACCAGATCCGCGAACATTTTTACCAACTGCCTCATGGGCTCAACTTCCAAGCCAGTGCCGAACAGTTTCAGCTCGCTTATGCCGCACCAACGGATGCAACCAGCTTCCAGAATGATTATCAACACGCATTAACACGACACAGTGCCACCATTTTGGAATGTAAGGTCGCGGTAGGTGAAGCAGCAAACTGGCTGAAAGGATTGGCGCAACATGTGCGGGATTTACCGGCGTGAGTAAGCCAACGCTGGTCTTACTGCATGGTTTTTTAGGTTCTGCCAATGATTGGTCGGCGCTGATCGGGCAATTACCCAACTACAACTGCATTGCGTTCGATCTGCCGGGGCACGGTGACGCACGCGAACAACGTTTAAGCCGGATGGCTGATTTTCCCTGTTGGCTTAATCAGCAATTACAGCAACGAAATATTTCGCATTATCATTTACTTGGTTATTCACTCGGCGGGCGACTGGCGTTGCAGTTTGCCGCTACACAACCGGCTGGTTTACAAAGTTTACTGTTGGAAAATGCACACTCCGGTTTAAGCTCGTTGGATGAGCGAAAAACACGCGCCCGTGCCGATGCCCGCTGGGCACGACGATTTTATCGCGAGCCATTAACCGAGGTGTTAGCCGACTGGTATCAACAACCGGTCTTTGCCGATGTCAGCCCGGCAGAACGTGCCCAACTCATCGCCGAGCGCAGTCAAAACAATGCTGCACAACTGGCACATATGCAGTGTTGTTGTTCGTTAGCGAAACAAGCCGATCTGTACCCATGGTTAAAAAACACATCACTACCAGTGCTGTATCTGTGCGGCAAACAAGATTTGAAATTCCAAGCGATTGCTGTGCAACTGGCGACCCACTGCAGTTCGGTAACACAGCAAATACTGGCCGGCGGGCACAATCTGCACCGCGCCGATCCAGAATCTATGGCGGCTGCTATCCGGCAGTGGCTAACTAATGTCTACCCAAACCACTTGAAATTGCAGGTAGGCGGCAAGTGAGGAGCCCCATGAGCATAGATAAACTATGTGATTGGGGCGAATGAACGCAGCCAACGCCGCTGCAACTTCAAGTGGGAAGGGTATCTACTGTTAATTATGAGAGACGACTATGCAAGATCACGATAACGATGCCCGCTGGTATGCCCCTATCGAATGGCAAGATTGCAGCGCCGATTACCAAGACATCCGCTATCACAAATCTGCCGATGGCATTGCCAAAATCACCATTAACCGCCCACAGGTGCGTAATGCGTTCCGTCCACTCACTGTGATGGAGATGATGAAAGCGCTGCAAGATGCTCGCTTTGACGCGCAGATCGGTACCATCATTCTGACTGGCGAAGGCGAGCTGGCGTTCTGTTCCGGCGGAGATCAGAAAGTACGAGGTGACTACGGTGGATACAAAGATGACGAAGGCACGCACCATCTGAACGTGCTCGACTTCCAGCGCCAGATCCGCACCTGCCCAAAGCCGATTGTGGCTATGGTCGCCGGTTACGCCATTGGTGGCGGTCACGTCTTGCATATGCTGTGTGATCTCACCATTGCCGCGGAAAATGCCCGTTTCGGCCAGACTGGTCCAAAAGTAGGTTCGTTCGATGGTGGTTGGGGTGCCTCTTACATGGCACGCTTAGTCGGCCAGAAAAAAGCCCGCGAGATCTGGTTCTTGTGTCGTCAATATGACGCCAAAGAAGCACTAGAGATGGGGCTGGTGAATACTGTGGTGCCATTGGCTGAACTGGAACGTGAAACCGTGCGCTGGTGTCGTGAGATTTTGCAACACAGCCCGATGGCCTTGCGTTGTCTGAAAGCCGCACTGAATGCCGATTGTGATGGTCAGGCTGGTCTGCAGGAACTCGCCGGTAATGCCACCATGCTGTTTTACATGACCGAAGAGGGTCAGGAAGGTCGTAACGCCTTTAACGAAAAACGTGAACCGGATTTCAATAAATTCCCACGAAACCCGTAAAGCAGCCACAACACTCCGATGCAGATCTGATCTCTGCATCGGGATCTGTTATAACATGACAGACGACTGATTTTGCCGAGAATAAGGACAGCCAACTTATGGATATCACTCTGTATCGGTATCAACTGCCGCTCACGCATCCGCTGACATTTCACAACCAGACTATCCAGCAACGCGAAGGCTTATTGTTGCATTGGGGCAGTAGCTGGAGTGAGATAGCACCGCTACCAGGTTTTTCTCGTGAAACACTGGCAGAAGCTGAACAAGAAACCATTGCATTTCTGACTGCGTTTAAACAAGGCAAAACCATTCCTGTTATTTATCCATCAGTGCAATTTGGCTTAGATTGCGCCCGTCGTAGCTGGCCGGTATTAAAACATACGCCACTGCCGCCTTATCTGCTGTTACAAGGCACGCCGGAAGATATTATCTGGAGCTGGAAAGAGTGGTTATATGACTACCCCAGCCGGGTAAAACTCAAAGTCGCCCGTTATCCAATGCGTGATGAGCTGGCGATGATCCGCGAAATCATCCGGTTAGCACCGAAAACTAAACTAATCCTTGATGCCAATCAGCTGTGGACACGGGAAGAGGCCTGGACCTTCATGAGCCATCTCGATCCAGCCCGCATTGAATATATTGAAGATCCTTGTGCGACTTACGCGGATATCCGAGCGGTCGCGTCACATACCGGTATTGCGGTGGCACTGGATGAGATATTAAGCGCCGAAACTAACTGGGATTTCTTCCCGCAGCTCAAAGGTTTGGTATTAAAACCCACGCTCATCGGTTCATTGGATAAATGCCAGGAACTGGTTAAGAAAGCCAAGGCAAATGGAGTCAAAGTGGTGATCTCTTCCAGCCACGAATCACAACTCGGTAACCGTCTGCTGGCCTTACTGGCGGCTGAATGGTCACCCGAACAAGCACCTGGTCTGGATACACTGCGTTATTTCAGTGGTTCCGTACTGGACGATAAACAACAAGTCGATACCAAACAGTTGCAGTTGGTATGGCAAAGCTAACTTGCCCCATCCGGCAACACGCACAACAGTACCCGACACAACCGGCATTATGGAATGCCGGTATTACCCTCAATTACCAACAACTGGATGCCCGGCTTAATGCCCTGCAACAGCAACTCCGACACGCCGGATTAAAGTCTGGCGATCATCTGTTTTTGTGCAGCACTAACTGTGTAGAACTGGTGATGTTGTTGTGGGCTTGCTGGCGTGAGCAGATCATCTGCTGCCCAATAAATCCGGCCTTTCCCGAAACTCGACAGCGACAACTTCAGCAACAAGTGCATGCCTCATTGCGTTGGCCATCGGATGAATTGCAGCTAGATTTTACGGCACAAGCGCCAGCCTCTACAGCATGTGAACTGAATGACAGTGCGCTTAGTAATTTAATTTTTACTTCCGGTAGCAGTGGCTCACCTAAAGTTGTCGCGCATCGTCTGCGGAATCATTTCGCCAATGCGCAAGGCAGCATTGTGCCCATCACCGCCCATGATGGTTGGTTATTATCACTGCCACTGTTCCATGTTGGTGGATTGGCGATTCTGTTCCGCTGTTTTCTGGCGGGTGCTTGTGTTGTATTGCCTGATCCCGCATTGCCACTCACGGCATTATTACAACAAACGCCGATCACACATCTGTCGCTGGTGCCAACACAGTTGTATCGATTATTACAGCAACCGGACTTTCATTTTTCAGCCACACAAGTTCGTCACTTATTGCTGGGTGGCGCACCACTCCCGGATAGCCTGATCGCCCAATGTCGAGCACAACAGCTAACGCCATGGGTCAGTTATGGTTTATCGGAAATGGCATCGCAGGTTTGCACCACACCCGCTGGGGCGGCAGGCGTCGTGGGCAAAGCCTTAGCCAGACGGGAAGTATCTATTCAAGCTGATGAAATTTGTGTCCGAGGTGACACGCTGTTTGCTGGTTATTACCAAGCTGATGGCAGCTTATTACTACCGCTGGATGCAGATGGTTGGTTTCACACCTGCGATGCCGGCTACTGGCAGAACGATGCGTTAGTGATTAATGGCCGCATTGATAACCAGTTCATCAGTGGCGGGGAAAACATCCAACCAGAACAGATTGAACAACGACTGCTACAACACCCGGCCATCGCACAAGCGATTGTCGTTCCTATGCCAGACGAAGAGTGGGGCATGCGTGGTGTCTGTTTTATCGATTGGCAGCAAGCACCTATTTCACCTACGGAATTATCCGTGTGGTTACGTCAATTTTTGCCCGCCTATATGTTGCCGAAACGCTATTTGCCGTGGCCAACGTTGTCAGCTGGCCAACTGAAACTACCCCGCGCAGAATTTAAGCGACTGGCAGAAACATCTTAACACCCACCCCCTCACAAAAACTAATCCGGCTCCAGCCATTCCACCCGATACAATTCATGTCGGCGATCGTTGTAATTACGCACGCCACCTTCATAACGCAACTGTTTCAGCTTCTCCAATTCCAGATCGGCAATGAGCAGCATTTCGGTATTCGGCGTGCTTTCAGACAAAATAGAATCGTGAGGAAAACAGAAATCCGACGGTGTGAATACGGCCGATTGCGCATATTGAATATTCACATTATCAAGCCGGGGCAAATTACCAACACTGCCACTGATCGCTACATAACATTCATTTTCTATCGCACGCGCCTGCGCACAATAACGCACCCGCAGATAACCATTTTTAGTTTCTGTCCAGAACGGAATAAACAGGATCTGCAGTCCCTTATCCATCAGAAGTCGGCCCAGTTCAGGAAACTCGCAGTCATAACAAATCAGAATGCCAATCTTGCCAGCATCCGTGTTAAAAACCTTCAGTTTATTACCGCCTTTCATATTCCAGAGTCGGTGTTCCGTCGGCGTAATATGCAGTTTGTACTGACAGTCCTGCGTCCCATCCCGCCGGAAGAGATAAGACACGTTATACATCTCACCCTCTTCCAATTGGGGCAGGCTCCCCGCAATAATATTGATGTTGTAATGCACGGCCATCCGGGCAATTTCTTCGCAAATCGGTGCAGTATATTCAGATGCCAGCATGCGCATGGCTTCAGCTGTTGGGGTATCCAACGGAAATTGCCCCATTAATGGCACGTTGAACAGTTCAGGCAATACCGCAAAATCAGCCTTATAGTCAGCCAATGTATCGATGAAATATTCAATCTGCTGGATTAACTCATCAAACGAATCCAGACGTCTCATTTGCCACTGGATCGTGCCAATGCGTACATTGATTTTCTGAGCCCCGACTAACGGGCGGGCTCTGGCCTGATAATCATGATTCTCCCAATACAACAATGTGGCAAAACCTGCAGACTCTTTATCTTCGGGCAAATACCCCTGTAGAACGCCCTGCACCTCAAAATCATTGGATAACTGAAAGCTCAGCACCGGATCATAAAAATCCTTCGCTTTTACTTTTTCAATATATTCTTCTGGCGACATATCCGCTTGATGTTCTAAATAGCTGGGGATCCGCCCTCCCGCGATAATGGCTTTCAAATTAAAACGGCGACACAACTCCTTTCTTGCATCATATAATCGCCGGCCAAGACGCATACTGCGATATTCCAGTTTGATGAATACATCTACACCATATAACACATCGCCCTGTGGATCGTGGGTCGATAACGTACAGTTGTCGGTGATTTCCGAATACGTATGTTTATTACCAAACGCCTGATAATCGACAATCATCGCCAACGCGGCTGCAACGACTTTACCGTTGTCTTCGATGCATAACTGCCCTTCTGGAAAACGGGCAATCTGCTGACGATATTTTGTCTTGGTTAGCCGGAATAACCCGCCAAGGCCACCATAAACTTCTTGCCAGACATCCTTAATATCGTCGAAATCCTGGGGTCTGAGTTGACGTAATCGTAATTTGTGTGACGATTCGGGGATCACCGTATCTTGAATATCAGTCATGGGATTGCCGTCCTTCTGCTGAGTTTTGCACAAGAAAAAACGCCATTCACAACTGAAAACGACCGTGTAATTACACTAATGACGCCACGAACAACAGACATCGTGCTTCTTGATACAAAAGGATAACGTCCGCAAAAGCGGATGAAATAGGCGCGATTAAATGAAGTATAGTTCAAATAATGCAGTGAAAAATGAATCAGGCCGTGGATGAAATTTAGAACGAGATGAATAAAAACAAAAAATCCCGCGACATGACTGTCAACGGGATATTGAGTGGGGTTGGCCTGTAAGCCGGGTTCTGTTCCGCTTGCGCGGTGGCAGCCATTCCTCTAGGCCTGAAATCGCTCGCAGGCTCAAGCAACCTACCCGCTTCCGACGCGGGCCGCGACATGGAAGCCTATTTGGTCTTGCTCCGGGTGGAGTTTACCGTGCCACGAACTGTTACCAGTCGCGCGGTGCGCTCTTACCGCACCCTTTCACCCTTACCTGATCCCTTACGGGCCATCGGCGGTTTGCTCTCTGTTGCACTGGTCGTAGGCTTACGCCTCCCAGGCGTTACCTGGCACCCTGCCCTGTGGAGCCCGGACTTTCCTCCCTCCTGTTTGTCTACCCGAAGGCACAACAACAAGACGGCGACTGCCCGGCCAACCCCGCGCGCATTATAGGGAGGTTACGCCCACACAGCAAACTATCTCTCAGAATTCTGCTTTTCTAAGCCCCAGGCATAGAGTGCATTCTTTTTCACACCATAAATTTCAGCCGTTAGGGCCGCCGCTTTTTTCAACGGTAAATCCGCCATCAGCAGTGTTAAGGTACGTAATACTTCGGCGGGTAACTCATCACTGTTATCGGTTTTACCTGCCAACATCAGCACAAATTCACCACGCGTACGGTTATCATCTTCCTGCAACCAGGCCAGCATTTCCGAAAGCGGTAAGCTATGTAATGTTTCGAAGGTTTTAGTCAGCTCACGGGCAATGACAATCTGACGTTCACCAAATACCTGATACATCGCGGTTAGCGTATCCATCACCCGACGTGGTGATTCATAAAACACCATAGTGCGAGTCTCATCGGCCAAGGCCTGCAACCGATCGTCTTTCCCTTTTTCTTTCGCTGGTAAAAAACCTTCAAAAACAAAACGATCGGTGGGAAGGCCCGCCGCACTCAATGCCGTGATCGCCGCACAAGGGCCCGGCAGTGGCACGACTTTTACCCCCGCATCACGGCAGGCTTTCACCAGATGATAACCAGGATCGCTGATCAGCGGAGTACCCGCATCAGAAATCAACGCAATACTTTGCCCTTGTTGAATTCGTTGGATCAACACACCCGCCCGTTGCTGTTCATTGTGATCATGCAATGCCAGCATCGGCACTTTGACCTGCAGGTGTTGCAACAGAATGCCACTGTGGCGGGTATCTTCTGCAGCGATACAATCGACACTCTTTAAAATCTCGATTGCACGCAAGGTAATATCCGACAGGTTACCAATCGGCGTCGGTACGATATACAGACAAGGTGATATAGCCATGAAAACTCCTGTCGAAAATTTGTTTCATTCTGGTGTGAAGATTACACTAGGGACCAGACATAGATAGGTTGGAGATAAATCTTGAGCCGGGTTAACAAGTTGCGCACTGTACCATATTTCTGGTGGCTGTTTGCCATTGTCCTGTTATTGTCAGGTTGCGCGGCTGAAAATCGCAACGACAGCAATGATGATAGCACCGCACTCAATGCCTTTGGGCCGCTGACACACAACAGCCAATGGTATCTGACTCACATCAATGATACGGCACCGGAAAACCGTTTTGCCCTGCAAGTGTTAGCGACTCGTCGTTTGATCGCCGATGGCGATGCCTCGCAGGCCAATGCCATTCAACAACAATTAGCCAGAGAAGCTACTACACCACGTCAAAAGGTGGCTTTACGGCTGTTAAATGCATTACAACTTGGTAAACAAGGACAATCCAGTAAAGCGTTAAACCGCATTGCTGGTATCGACTTGCGACCATTAGACAGTAATACCGTGCAATTTTATTATCGCCTGCAATCTGACCTGTTACTAAAAACTGGCCAGAAAACAGCAGCTGCGAATAGCCTGATCTCGTTAGATCCTTATTTAAACGGTGAATCGGCCAGTAAAAATCACCAGCAGATCTGGTCATTATTACAAGCTGGCGATGCCACAACATTAAAAACCTATACCAATGCCGCCAACCGTATGAAACGGGAAAAAGCAGCGGGCTGGTTTGAATTAGCGCAAATTAGCCAAAGTTCGCAAGATCAAGCTAAACAATATGCTGACTGGCAAAAACGTCATCCTGAACATCCGGCAATCGGCTTATTTACACCAGCAGCTGATACACCAAAGCAACCAACTATTGCCGAAAATAATCAGGGTGTAGCCGACACTACACAGATCCAGAAAGTTGCTGTTTTATTGCCACTGTCAGGCAAATTGGCTGGCCCGGCTGGCGCGCTGAAAACCGGTCTGGAACAAGCTAACCAGGCAACAGGAAATAAACTGACGCTGAGTTATTACGATGAGAATAGTCAGTCGATGCCAGAATTATTGGCGCGAGCCGAAAAAGAAGGTGCACAACTGATCATCGGCCCATTGCAGAAGAATAAAGTAGAACAGTTAGTCGCCAGCCACGCTTCCGTGCCGGTATTGGCATTGAATCAACTGGATGGACAACCTGCTGCGGACAATCTCTATTATTTCTCATTGTCACCGGAAGCAGAAGCCGCACAGATCGCACAAAAGATCCACGAAGATGGCATGCAGCATCCGTTGTTACTGTTACCGTCCAACGCCTTGGGTGAACGTACCGCGGCCGGTTTTAACAATTACTGGCAATCTTTAGATCTCGGCGATGCGGCCATTGCTAAGTTCCGTAGCCGTGATGAACTATTATCTCTGTTAAACCAAAAACTCGGTGGTAAAGTTGGTTCATTACAAGCCGGCCAAGTACAGTCGCTAGCCAATGACCCAGCGAATGATCCCAATCGGGTAGATTCTATTTATATGCTGGCATCAGCATTTGAAGCATCTAATATCAAATCCAGTGTCGATCTGATGTTAGGTAATTCGACGGTTCGACCTAGTTATTATTTAGGCTCTAAAAGTAATAGCAGTGGGTTAAAACCAGATGTAGCGTTGGCACTAAACGGCATGCAACTGGGCGATATGCCGTTGATGTTAAATCAAGTTCCTGATGAGTTTGCTAAAGCAACTGCAGCATTGCCACAGGCCAGTGGTGATCAATTGCGATTGTATGCCATGGGGCATGACGCTGGCGCATTGGTAAACCAATTAAGTCAGTTACGTCAGAATCCGGATATGACCATCAATGGTCTGACCGGTGTCCTGCATGTGACAACAGATGGGGTTATTCTTCATGACTTGATTTGGACTCACTACAATAATGGGCAATTAAGTAATGAGCCAACCGCAGCTCAACCCGCCGTCTCTCAGCCGGCAAAGTAAGGGGCAATACTACGAACAGCAGACCCGTCGCTTTCTTGAACAGCAGGGGCTGTTGTTCGTTTGTGCCAACTATCGCTGCCGTCAAGGCGAAATTGATTTAATTATGCGAGAACACCAAACGCTGGTATTTGTAGAGGTCCGCTATCGGGCCTCTCGTGATTATGGTGGCGCGTTAGCATCCGTAACGCCTGCGAAACAACAGAAAATTCGCCACACTGCCCGGTATTTTTTATTAAATCAGCAGATCAACGAAGCACATCAGGCTTGCCGTTTTGACATAGTATCGTACGATGACGGGCAACAAAGCTGGCTAAAAAACGCATTTTAGGAGAACCGGGTTGGATCGGATCAGAGAAAATTTTACCGAAAGTATTCAGACAAAAATTGCCGCCGCTGAAGTGTTATCAGAAAACATTCAGACCGCAGCACAAATGCTGGCCATCTGTCTGTTAAACGGTAACAAGATCCTTGCCTGTGGTAACGGTGCTTCAGCGGCCTTGGCACAATTGTTTGTGTCACACCTAATGAGTCGTTTTGAAACGGCACGCCCTGCTTTACCTGCTATTGCATTAACCTGCGATGGTAATCTGATGAGTTCGCTCAGCCATTACGGTAAATTTGAAGATGTCTATGCTCACCAGATCCGGGCGCTCGGACAACAAGGTGATATTTTAGTGCTGATCACCACCGAAGAAGATAATCGGGAATTGATCCATGCCGCGGAAGCAGCGTTATCCCGTGACATGACGATGGTGATTTTAAATACGGGATACGGCGGAGAACTCGCAGGTTTACTGGGACAAAGTGATGTTGAAATTCGCTGTCCTTCTGCTCGTTTTTCACGCATTCTGGAAGTCCATCTACTGGTATTAAACTGCCTGAGTGATTTGATTGACCAAACCCTGTTCCCCCAATAACTCATTGAGGAATCGCTATGTTTCGTAAGCTGCTCCCGTTATCGCTAGCTGGTTTACTAATGCTACAAGGCTGTGTCGGCGTATTGTTGGCTGGTGGTGCAACAACAGGTGTTGTGGTTGCCAAAGACCGCCGCACCGTTACGGCACAGGTCGATGATCAAAAAATTGAGCTAAATGCGCGCCATGATCTGTCAGAACGCACCGACATTTCCCGTACCAGCCATATCTCAATTAATAGTAATAACGGCATTGTGTTACTCGTCGGACAGACACCACACCAAAAATACCGCGATGAAGTCAAAGCCATGGTTGAACGGCAAGATGGCGTTCGTAAGGTGTTTAATGAAATAACTGTGGAAGATCCCATTGGCTATGACATCCGCTCCAATGATACCTGGATCACATCAAAGGTCCGCACCATGCTGATTGCTGAAAAACATTTTGATAGCAGCCACATTAAAGTCGTCACTGAAAATAGCCGAGTATTCCTGATGGGGATGGTCACTAAAGATGAGGGTGAACTGGCTGTTGAAATTGCACGTAATGTTTCTGGAGTCAGTAAAGTAATTCGAGCATTTGAATACGTTCAAAAATAGTCCGTTTGATGAAAATAAAAAAGGGAACTCGAAGTTCCCTTTTTTATTTTATTTGATCACCCGTAAGGTTGGGCGGCCATCTGGGCGAGGCGATTTTGGCGCTTCATCGTCAGTGGCTTTGCCTTTTTCAGGTGATGATGTCTCATCTTCCAGCCAGGCGGCATAAGCAGGCTCTGGCGGGAAAAACGTACCGACACCATTCTCGCGGGCATGGATCGCCAGCACCGCGGCCATGGGAATATAAACCTGTTGCGGTACGCCACCAAAACGGGCGTTGAAGCTCACGGCTTCATTGTCCATCGTGAAAGCAACCACTGCTTGCGGAGCAATGTTAAGAACAATCTGTCCGTCGCGCGCAAATTGTTGCGGCACCTGAACCATCCGCGCGTTAGCATCCACTAACAGATGCGGCGTCATATCATTATCCAGCAACCATTTGTAGAAAGCCCGCAGCAGATAAGGGCGACTGGGCGTCATGTTCGGTTCCATTACAGTGGTCCGTTACGCATTTCACGTTCAACATCAGTCAGTGAAGCTTGGAATGAATCACGATCAAACAAGCGAGTCATATAAGCTTTCAGTTCTTTGGCACCTTTGCCTGTGAATTCAATACCCATGATTGGCAAACGCCACATCAGTGGTGCCATGTAACAGTCTACCTGGCTGAATTCTTCGTTCATGAAATAAGGATATTCCTGGAACAACGGTGCCATAGCCTGCAGGCTTTCACGTAATTGTTTACGTGCTGCTTCTGCATCCGGTGCATTGTTCAGGATCTTGTCTGCCAGCGTGTACCAGTCCAGCTCAACGCGGTGCATCATCAGGCGGCAATTACCACGCGCCACCGGATAAACCGGCATCAACGGCGGATGCGGGAAACGCTCGTCGAGATACTCCATGATGATGCGAGAGGTGTAGAGCACCAGATCACGATCCACCAGTGTAGGAACAGAGTTATACGGATTTAACTCCAGCAGTTCTTCTGGCAGAGCATTTACATCCACCATACAGATATCAAAGGTCACGCCTTTCTCGGCCAGGACGATACGTACCTGGTGACTAAACATGTCATTGCCGGAGAACAGGGTCATGACGGAGCGCTTGTTGGCAGCGAAAGCCATTGTTCCCTCCATTCAGAACAAGAAAAATACGATGGCGGCATGCCATCTTCATCAGATCCGGGGTGTATTACTCTGAGCGGGTAACACAAGCAGGCCAACTAGTATATCAAATTTTCAGCAGTTTGAGGATAGAACTATGTGAGTTGTTCGCCTTGATATTTGCTTCTGATAAACTAATAACAAATAAAAATGGGAAATTGCCATGTCAGACCCTGCAGATGACAAAGAAATTCGCCTCGATAAGTGGTTATGGGCGGCCCGTTTTTGTAAAACCCGGGCCTTAGCCCGCAGCATGATCGAAGGCGGGAAAGTGCATTATAACGGTCAGCGCACAAAACCGGGCAAACAGGTTGAAGTGGGGGCCACTATCCGCTTGCGTCAGGGATTTGATGAAAAAGAAGTGGTGGTGCTGGCATTAAGTATCCAACGCCTTTCGGCGGTACAAGCACAATTGCTGTATCGCGAAACAGCAGAAAGTATTGTCAAACGTGAACGTAATGCGGAAGCCCGCCGCTTGAATACCCTGTATTCGCCACATCCGGACAGTAAACCGGATAAAAAACAACGGCGCGATCTTATGCGCTTCAAACAAGGTGAATGACGCATTCGCGTCATTCCAGATTACACACAGAGAATGCCTGAAATGAGTCAAACACCGGATCAGTTACACCGTTTTTTATTTGAACATTATGAAGTGCGCGGCGAGTTGGTGCAGTTGAGCACAACGACCCACGACATGCTGTGTGGCCATCATTACCCACAAGCCATTCAGCGTTTATTGAGTGAGCTGTTGGTGGCGACCAGCCTGCTAACCGCGACGCTGAAATTTGAGGGCGCGATTACCGTACAATTACAGGGCAATGGCCCGGTCCGGTTTGCGGTGATCAATGGCAACCATTTGCAGCAAATGCGCGGTGTTGCCCGTTACGACGGCGTTATCGCGGAAAATGCCGGTCTGCATGAGCTGATCGGTGAAGGTCATATGATGATCACCGTGATCCCGGAAGAGGGTGAGCGTTATCAGGGCGTGGTGGCACTGGACGGCGACACCTTAGCCGCTTGTCTGGAGAACTATTTCGCGCAGTCAGAGCAGCTGGCGACCCGGATCTGGATCAAAACCGAACCACATGATGAATTACCGAAAGCCGCAGGTATGTTACTACAGGTCATGCCGGATATTAACACCGAACAACATGCCCTCGATTTTGAACATGTCACTACACTGACCGACACCATCAAAAGCGAAGAATTGCTCAACCTGTCTGCACAGGAAGTGCTGTATCGTTTGTATCATCAGGAAGAAGTGCGCCTGTTTGATCCGCAAGCGGTTAGTTTTGTCTGTAACTGTTCGCGTGCGCGTTGTGAAGCGGCCATTTTGCAAATTGGTAAAGCCGAGGTGGACGCTTTGTTAGAAGAACAGAACGAAATCAAAATGGATTGTGATTATTGCGGTACTGAATATCATTTTTCCGCAGAAGATCTGGCGAAGATCTTTAACGATCAACTGACGCCACCGGAAGAACCAAAAACCGTATTGCATTAATCATGACGGCGGGTAGCGGATCAATGCCGCTGCCCTCTTTTTATATCTCGCCGGATGTTTTGTCTCTTTATTAACTCAACATTCTTACACCTCAAATGGCTACGATCTGCTGAAGTGATCGCAAAACAAATTTAATCCATAAAAAGTGTAAGCTCATCTGCATTATTTGAAGTTACCAGCATAAATAACGGTAGAAGCTCCTAAACTTGAATCCAGTTGTACTAACTACCCCCTACTGGTCACACTCAGGAGCACACTTATGACGACTGCCCGTTTAGACCTTGCATGCTATGGTATACACAACGTTAAAGAGATTATTCGCAACCCCTCATACGATCAGTTGTACGCAGAGGAACTAAACCCTGAACTGGTTGGCTATGAACGCGGCGTAGTGACCAAACTCGGTGCCGTCAACGTCAATACCGGTGTGTTCACAGGCCGCTCTCCGAAAGATAAATATTTAGTTATGGATGACACCACCCGCGACACTGTCTGGTGGTCCAACGGCGGTAAAAATGACAATAAACCGATCACCCCCGCGATCTGGTCTGAACTGAAAAAACTGGTGGTAGAAGAGCTTTCCGATAAACGTCTGTTTGTTATTGATGGTTTTTGTGGCGCCAACCCGGATAGCCGCTTAAAGGTGCGCATTATCACTGAAGTAGCCTGGCAGGCACATTTTGCCAAAAACATGTTTATTCGCCCAACTGATGCAGAATTGGTTGATTTTGAACCTGATTTTGTCGTGTTGAATGGCGCCGAGACTGTTAACCCTAACTGGAAAGAACAGGGCTTAAATTCTGAAAACTTTGTTGCCTTCAATCTAACCGAAAATATGCAAGTCATCGGCGGCACCTGGTATGGCGGCGAGATGAAAAAAGGCCTGTTCTCGGTCATGAATTACCTGCTGCCATTGCGTGGCATTGCATCTATGCATTGTTCTGCCAACGTCGGTAAAGATGGCGATGTGGCGATCTTCTTTGGTTTATCTGGCACCGGTAAAACCACCCTGTCAGCGGACCCTAAACGTTTGTTGATTGGTGATGACGAGCATGGCTGGGACGATGATGGCGTGTTCAACTTTGAAGGTGGTTGTTATGCGAAAACCATCAAGCTGAGCAAAGAAGCTGAGCCGGATATTTATAATGCGATCCGCCGCGATGCATTGTTGGAAAACGTCACTGTCGATGCGGAAGGTAATGTCGATTTTGATGACAATTCAATTACTGAAAACACCCGTGTTTCTTATCCGATCTATCACATTGAAAATATCGTTAAGCCGGTGTCAAAAGCCGGCCCAGCGCAGAAAGTGATCTTTCTGACTGCGGATGCGTTTGGCGTATTGCCACCCGTATCAAAACTGACACATGACCAGACGCAATATCACTTCCTGGCGGGCTTTACCGCCAAACTGGCCGGAACTGAACGGGGCATCACCGAACCAACCCCCACCTTCTCGGCCTGTTTTGGTAAAGCCTTCCTGACGCTGCACCCGACCCAATACAGTGAAGTGTTAGTGAAACGGATGCAGGCCTCTGGTGCGGATTGTTATCTGGTAAATACGGGATGGAATGGCACGGGTAAGCGGATCTCGATCCATGATACCCGTGCGATTATCGATGCCATTTTGGATGGTTCGATTGATAAAGCACCAATGAAAACGTTGCCGATCTTTAATTTAGCCATGCCCATTGATCTACCCGGCGTAAATCCGCAGATCCTCGATCCGCGCGATACTTACGCCGACCCTGCGCAATGGCAGACGAAAGCCGAAGATCTGGCGCAACGTTTTATCAAAAACTTCGCGCAGTACACCGACAATGAACAAGGTAAACGACTGATCGCGGCAGGCCCGCAGTTACCCTGATTTTCGTTCGGTTAAAATGTGAACCTGATTTATTGCTCTTAATGGAGTTGCATTGTGCGGCTCCATTTTTTTATCCATTTTTATGCTGATTTTTGCCAGCCCTTATCCACCAAGGGCTACAGGATTTTCAAGTGGTTTGACCTCACAAATTTCACTTTTTTTGGCTGATGAAGAGCTATTCAAATATCCAGATTCCCTGTTTTAGATCAAAAAAAATGCGACTATCTTTCAGAATAAAATCGCAATATATAGTTAAATCCTCCGCCAGATGATCTATATATAGTATTACTATCATAACGACACACTATTGTCGGACTAGCATGAGGGCTATAAAAAATGCAAGCAAAACCGCTGGTAATCAAACGCGACGGATGCCGCGTATCGTTTGATGGCTCACGCATATGGCAAGCTGTCGCCAAAGCGGCTGAAGCCGTGCATGTGAGAGACGACGCGTATTGCGCCTCAGTTGCTGGTCAGATCGCCTCGCTGTTAGCCGGACGCGATGAAGTCGACATCAGTGAAGTACAAACGCTGGTCGAAAACCTGCTGATGGAAGGCCCGCATAAGACGCTGGCGCGTGCCTATATTGAATACCGACACGATCGCGATTTAGCACGTGAGAAACAGGGTCGCCTGAATAAAGAGATCCAGGGCTTGATCCAGCAGACCAATGCCGAACTGCTGAACGAAAACGCCAATAAAGACAGCAAAGTGATCCCAACCCAACGCGATCTGCTAGCCGGTATCGTGGCGAAACATTACGCCAAACAATATCTGCTGCCGCGTGATGTGGTGCAGGCGCATGAAAAAGGCGAGATCCATTTCCACGATCTGGATTACTCTCCTTTCTTCCCGATGTTCAACTGCATGTTGATCGATCTGGAAGGCATGCTGACCCACGGCTTCAAAATGGGTAACGCGGAGATCGACACACCGAAATCGATCTCGACCGCGACCGCCGTCAGCGCACAAATCATCGCGCAGGTGGCCAGCCATATTTATGGTGGCACCACCATCAACCGGATTGATGAAGTGCTGGCACCTTATGTCACCAAAAGTTATCAGAAACACCATCAGGTGGCGGTGGAATGGAATATTCCCGACGCCGATGCCTATGCGCTGTCTCGCACCGAAAAAGAGTGTTACGACGCGTTCCAGTCGCTGGAATATGAAGTAAACACGCTGCACACCGCCAACGGGCAAACTCCGTTTGTGACCTTTGGTTTTGGTCTGGGCGAAAGCTGGGAATCACGTTTGATCCAGAAATCGATTTTGCAAAACCGCATTGCCGGTTTAGGTAAAAATCACAAAACTGCAGTATTCCCCAAATTGGTGTTTGCGATCCGTGATGGCATCAACCACAAAAAAGCAGACCCGAACTACGACATCAAGCAACTGGCGCTGGAATGTGCCAGCAAACGTATGTATCCGGATATCCTGAACTACGATCAGGTGGTTAAAGTCACGGGTTCCTTCAAAACGCCAATGGGCTGCCGCAGCTTCCTCGGTGTGTATGAAGAAGATGGCAAAATGATCCACGAAGGTCGCAATAACTTAGGTGTGGTGAGTCTGAATCTGCCACGGATTGCACTGGAAGCGCGTGATGAAGCACATTTTTATGACCTGTTGGATAGCCGCCTGCGTCTGTGTAAAAAAGCACTGATGGCACGCATTGAACGCCTGAATGGCGTGAAAGCACGCGTGGCGCCGATCCTGTATATGGAAGGCGCTTGTGGTGTACGCCTGCAAGCCGATGACGATGTTTCGGAAATCTTTAAACATGGCCGCGCCTCCATTTCACTGGGCTACATCGGTGTGCATGAAACCATCAACGCGCTGTTTGGTGATAAAACGCATGTGTTTGATGATGAAGTGCTGCGCCAGAAAGGCATCGCCATTGTGCAAAAATTACGTGATGCCGTGAATGAATGGAAAGAAGAAACTGGCTATGGTTTCAGCCTCTACAGTACACCAAGTGAAAACCTGTGCAGCCGTTTCTGCAACCTAGACACGAAAGAGTTTGGTCTGGTCGATGGGGTGACCGAGAAAGGTTATTACACCAATAGCTATCACTTAGATGTCGAGAAGAAAGTTGACCCATACGCCAAACTGAACTTTGAAATGGCTTATCCGCCAATCGCGAACGGTGGTTTTATCTGCTACGGCGAATATCCAAACATTCAGCATAATCTGGAAGCCTTGGAAAACGTCTGGGATTACAGCTACAGCCGCGTACCTTATTACGGCACCAATACACCGATCGACGAGTGTTATGAGTGCGGCTATACCGGTGAATTTGATTGTACCAGTAAGGGCTTTACCTGCCCGAAATGCGGCAATCATGACTCGACTAAAGTCTCGGTGACCCGCCGTGTTTGTGGTTATTTAGGCAGCCCGGATGCCCGTCCATTTAATGCGGGGAAACAGGAAGAAGTGAAGCGCCGCGTAAAACACTTACCAAACTTCTAACACGATAAATCAGCTAAAGAATCAGGCTCTATCCGTCGATGGATAGAGCCGCCACCCAATCCAACCCCTTGATGAATCGATGTTATTTGCCGGTAATTTTCGCAGTTACGCAGGCATTGCGTTATCATGCTGATTCTTTCTGACCTTGTTGGTAAAGGTAAATGAATACGTCTTTCATTGGTAAATTCGCTCATTTCACAACAACACTCTTACTCAATAAATGCTGTGCTGTTTTAGTTTCTCTCTTGCTCTTCGCAGTGACTGGCTGTTCACATCACGGGGCTGGCTGGACGAAAGTAAAAGGGCATGGACCGTTGATTGCCAAAAATCAGTTTGCACCGCTTTATCGCCAATGTCCGGCGACCAGTGTTCGTGATAGTGATTGTCAGTGGGCGTTTGCCGATAGTCAGAGCAACAAAATTCAGTTGTCTGATTTGACCGCACAGTTGGATGACACCTTACTGCATACCAAAGAAGCGCAGGCATGGCCGCTCAATAACAACGGCCAGCATAAATTCCCCTATCATTTCACGATCCTGTCGTTATCGCCCACGATAGTCGTCGGATATCCGCTCCAACCATCTGCGGTAGATCACTGCTCATCCGTAGGTTCGTCGTGTAACTATCTGCATTCTGAGCGCTTTTCTGGGCGCTATGAAATAGCCACCCAATTTGCTTACTCTTCAGGTCTGATCTGGTTTTCTCCGGAACACGGTGCACGCTTGTTTAAAGTGCCACCCCATGCAAATACGATATTTTTTGCCATTGCAGGGCAGTCGGCGCAGTTGAGACGCAAGGGAAATAACTGGCTATTTACCCGCCGGGATTAACGTGGAAGAAGAGGTCATGCCGGCGTGGAATATACCGGCATGAGGGTTTACAGATTTAATACCATTGCACGACATCTGCCGCCGCACGACGGGTTTTCGCTCTGGCCGGTTCTGCCTTGCGATAACCAAAGGCCGTGATATGTGCGACACCAAAGGTGGTTAAATCCAGCTCGATCTCTTGGGCTAAGAAATTTTCTACTTCCTGCTGTTTAAAACCTTCGATTGGGCATGAATCGACGCCCAGCAACGCGGCCGTCGTCATCATATTTGCCATCGGCAGATAAGTTTGTTTTGCCGCCCAATCCGCAATCTTGCGTTCATCGCCTGCCAACTGAAATAGCTCACGATGGAATAACGCGTAAAAATCACCTTTCATCTTCACGATCTCGGCCGGCAATTTTTGTACATCTTGCATAAAGC
The DNA here is from genome assembly GCF_963676665.1 of uncultured Tolumonas sp. Classification (NCBI taxonomy): domain Bacteria; kingdom Pseudomonadati; phylum Pseudomonadota; class Gammaproteobacteria; order Aeromonadales; family Aeromonadaceae; genus Tolumonas; species uncultured Tolumonas sp. Next base: position 116,162 of record NZ_OY781378.1, on the reverse strand, counting down.
CAGTCAGATAATCGCTACCCGGTTTCAGACTGTCACCACGACGCGACAAGGTAATGAGCAGATGACTCGCCGTCGGAACCTGCTGTTGCCCACACACCAGCGGCAATAATTTTTCCCGCAATACCGGGTTTTGCATCACCAGAAATTGCCATGGTTCAAAGCCAAATGAGCTGGGTGATAAGCGTCCGGTTTCCAAAATCAGTTCAAAATCGTCATCACTGATTTTTTTGTCGCTATCAAATGCTTTGCAGGCGTGACGAAATGCATATGCATCCAGGATCTGTTGTTTAGTCATGTTGTGCTCCAATTATTAAATTCATTCTTGTTGTATCATTAAACAAACTTATTAGTAAGTACGCACAAAAATGTGATGTAGTATCATTTTGTATACTAATGGAGAACAAAAATGGCATCTCAACAACCTTACAGTTTTAGCTGCTCAGTCAGTGCGGCGTTATCCGTGATTGGTGGCAAATGGAAAGGCGTGATCTTGTTTCATTTATTGAGTGGCACAAAACGCTTTAACGAGCTGCACCGCATGGTGCCCGGCGTCACTCAGCGCATGCTGACGTTACAATTACGCGAGTTGGAAGCCGACAACATTCTGCATCGCGAAGTGTATGCCGAAGTACCGCCACGGGTGGAATACAGCCTGACCGAGTTTGGCCGCACGCTGGAACCGATATTGATGGATCTCAAACATTGGGGCGATGGTTATAAAGAATTACTGGTGAATATGCGCGAAGAGCAAAGTGCCTAGTACCGAGCAAACCAGCCGGGCTTTTGTTTAGTCAGCATTACGCTATCATGCAGCTAGTTTTTGCCTTTGAAGTAGATGTACATGAAGATCCAGCTCGTTAAAAATCGGTTCGCCTTTGCACCTAAAAAATATGCGGGCTATTGCCTGCTGTTACTCACCACTTGTTGGGGAGTTACCTTATCGGGCTGTACTCGGTTTGAATTCAATCAAGCCAAGATCAATGCCGAAAAAGTATTGAAACAACAGAAAGCCACGAAGACAAAATGCGCAGCGAATCAGCCGTGTGAGTGTCAAACATCGAGCACAACCAATGCAGACAAGAGTGCGCCGCAGTCCGATCTGGTGGCGCAGTTAGATGACACGCTGGCCAAAACCAAAGAAGCAAAAGGCTGGCCCGTCAGTGAATATGACCATTGTAAGCGTAAAATGCCCTATCATTTTACGGTCGTGTCGGTTTCCCCGACCATCGTGATTGGTGCGCCAATGACCCTGTTATCCGGCGCAACCTGTGCCGCCAATAACTCAACCATCAATTGCTTGCGCTCGAAAAAATTTATGGGTTATTACGAAGTCGACCATCAACTGACGAATGCACCCGGTCTGGTCTGGTTTTCACCCGAACATGGTCCTCGGTTGTTTGATGTTCCTGCACACGCCAACAGCATATTTTTGATGATTGGTGGTCAATCGGTGCGACTGAAACGAAAAGGCGAGCTGTGGGTATTTTCCCGTAAACATTAATGGGCCGTGTCACGTTGTGACATCCATCGTTGTGCTGCATTCGAAAAATGGACTATGTTGTAAAGCATAGTCATCCTTTTCGGCTCAGCACAACAGGAACTGCCTTTGTTATGGAACTGCCTTCACTTAAAACCTATCTGATCAACAAACTGGCGGTGACGGAAGAGTTACCATTTGGCCCGGAAGCGCTGGTCTATAAAGTCTGCGGCAAGATGTATGCGTTGGTCGCCTGGCAGGAAACGCCGCTTAAAATCACCCTCAAAGTTGATCCGGCGCAAGCTGATCTGCAACGTGCAATGTTTGTTTCCATCAAGCCGGGTTACCACATGAATAAGCAGCACTGGAATACCATTGAGTTATCCGGCGAACTCAGTGATACGCAATTAACCGGTCTGATTGATGATTCCTATCAACTGGTCGTCGCGAAATTAACCAAAAAAGAACGCCTCGCCCTGCAAGAACTGCACACCGATAAAACCATTTAAGGATCTTCAGATGCCTCTGATCGTAACCCTGACGTTGACGCCATCACTGGATAGCGCCACCAGCACAGCCAAAATTTACCCGGAAGGAAAACTACGCTGCCAAACACCGGTATTTGAACCCGGCGGTGGCGGGATCAACGTGGCGCGGGCGATCACCCATCTGGGCGGACAAGCCACCGCGTTATTGCCAGCCGGTGGACCAACTGGCGCACATCTGGTGGAACTGCTGCAACAAGAAGGGGTGAGCGTTGACGCATTGCCGGCGCATGACTGGACACGTCAAAACCTGCATGTGGTGTCGGAAGCGACCGGTGAGCAGTTCCGTTTTGTGATACCGGGCGCGGCGCTACACGAAAACGAATGGCAGCAATTATTAGCAAAAATCGCCCAACTCCCCGCCGATAGTTTGCTGATTTTAAGTGGCAGTCTGCCGCCAAATATGACCACTCAAGCGGTTACGGAATTACTGCAATGTGCCAAAGATCATCACTTGCGTTGTGTAGTCGACAGCTCGGGTGAGGCACTGAAAGCGGCGGTCGCTTTTGGCGGCTTAGAGCTGTTGAAACCCAACCAATCAGAACTGGCAGAGTTGAGTGGTCAGACACTGGATCAACCCGATCAAGTCGTCACCGCCGCCCGCTTGCTGATCAGTCAGGGCGCGGCAAAACGGATTGTGGTATCGCTAGGCCCGCAAGGTGCGTTAGGCGTGGATGCCGAACAGTGTGTGCAAGTGGTGCCGCCACCGGTCACGAAACGCAGCACCGTGGGTGCCGGTGACAGTATGGTGGGCGCTATGGTTATGAAACTGGCTGACAATGCACCGCTAGTGGATATGGTGCGGTTTGGTGTTGCAGCTGGCACCGCGGCCACTATGAATCAAGGCACTAAACTGTGCAGTAAAGACGACACCGCCAAGTTGTACGAATATCTGAACCAACCCCAATAACTATCCCAACAATGTATTCTGCACAGGCCGGACATTCCGCCCGGCCTGTTTTTATTTATTCACCTAGAGCCTGTCGTAATAATGTCGCTAAATGCAATGTTGCTCGCTGAGCCGTTACTTTGATTTGATGGGCACAACCAAAACCATTCGAGACCACCAATGCAGCCGGCGCCGCCTGCAACGCTGGCACCAACGATTGCTGCGCCATCTGGTGCGAGTAGTCAACGTGTTCTGCCTCCAGACCAAACGTGCCCGCCATGCCACAGCAGGATGATTCAATAAAACTGAACTCTAATTCAGGCACGGTTTTCAGCACACGGCGTACCGACTTCATCGCACCAATCGCTTTTTGATGGCAATGCCCGTGGATCAACACCGGTTGAGCGATTTTTCCAGCCTGAAACGGTAATTGAAAACCACCGCGCGTCAGTTCCGCGGCAATAAACTCTTCAAACAACAACGCCTGTTTGGCCAATGCGACAGCGGGTTGCCCTAGCCCCAGCGTTTTATATTCATCGCGTAACATCAACAAACTGGAGGGTTCTAGCCCGACAATCGACAAGCCAGCCGCCACATGCGGCGACAATACGCTCAGCAGCTGTTTCGCCAGCTGGCGGGTTTCATTGACCAAACCAAATGTCAGCAATGAGCGGCCACTGTCCAATACCACTCCCGGCTGGGATTTGGGGTGCACCACATGCACCGTGAGACCAGCCAACCGCAGCAGATACAGCGCATCCTCCGCTTGTTGCGGCGCAAATAGGGTGGAAAAACTATCCAGCCATAACACCACCGCCCGCGTCTCGCCGGATGGGTGTGGCACCAAGGGAGGGAAACTCTGTTCTTGTGGCGAGAAGGGTTTATGCGTTGCTTCCGGCAATGGCACTTTCGCCGCGATACCCAGTAATTTTTCACCCAGTTTCGCCAGCAATGCCAACTTATTCCGCCAGCGAATTAACGAGCCCAGAATTGGATATTGATTCAACCAAATTGGGGAATAGGCAAATAACCGACTGCGCCACGATAGTGGTTGCGTTTTTAGTTGCTGCGCCAGATATTCAATTTTGATCTGCGCCATATCAACATTGTTTTCGCATTCCCGTTTACAGCCTTTACAAGCGACACACAGATCCATCGCTTCGGCTAATTCAGTGTCAGCGGTCAGCGCCGCTTCATCACTGTTAAGGGCACGTTTCAGCAGTTGCACGCGTCCACCCGGTGACAGTAATGGCTGGTCAGTAACGCGGAAACTGGGACACATCACCCCGCGCCCGTGCTGCTCGCAAACACCACTGCGAATACACACTGCCACCGCTTTGGCAAAATCACCACCTTGCTTGGGAATATCCGCATACGCATCGCCCATGCCACGATCTTGATATTCCGACCAATCTAATTCTGTACGCATACATCATCCTGCGATCTGTTTTATCAGACCCTATCAAGAACGATGCCGATGCTGCATATAGAAATAACAAGGGGTTAACTGTTGGTTAGGCGTTACAAAGCCGACAAAATGACAACAAAAGCATGAATTTGCCGTCAGTATGCGATATGTTCAGAATAGAGAAAAAAGGAGCCTTATTATGTTCAGTAAATTATTCAAATCGCTATTTTCAGGTGCATCAACGCCTGCCCCGCAAGCTGAGCCGGTCGAATATAAAGGCTATATGATCTATGCCGAACCGATGGATGATGGCAGTCAATATCGTTTGGCTGGCCGGATCTGCAAAGAGATCAATGGGGAATTAAAGACGCATACCTTTATCCGTTCTGATCTGTTTCCCAGCAAAGAAGATGCAGCACAATGGATGGTGCGTAAAGCCGAGATCTTTATCGATCAAAGTGGCGATAGCATGTTTCAGTAAATACAAACTGGCAGATAACGATATCTGCCGTTTCATTTCTCATTTCCCGTCATATGTTGTGATAATTCGGGCAATTAAGTCTGACTTCACAAACAACAATCTCATTTTCATATAGTCTTTATAAAGATAGATCTATTTAAGAAGTAAGTACCTGTCGAGAAGGACTCTTGCATGAAGATCAGAACAAAGATCCTGTTATTAGCCATTTTGCCTTTGGTGTTTGTCATTTTTGCTATCAACGCTACCGTCTATTTATTAAATCAATCTCAAATCGCGACGCAACAAAATGAGTTGCGCACCAAATTAATGGAAGATAAAAAATCCGAACTCAGCACTTATCTGCAAATAGCACAGACATCCATCGCTGATTTATATGCACAACCAGACAATCCAGAAATTCGCGAGCAAGTGAAGAAAATCCTGCGTCAGTTACGTTACGGTAAAGATGGTTATTTCTTCGTTTATAACTATGACGGTGTGAATCAGGTATTAGGCCCGAAACCAGAAATCGAAGGCAAAAATTTGTTTAATGCCAAAGATGCCGGCGGTAAGTTTTTCATTCAAAGCATCATCAACGCAGCCCGCAGTGGCGATGGTTACGCTGAATATTTGTGGAATAAACCCTCAATTGGTAAGGATGTATCCAAGCTTTCTTACACACTGGCATTAGATAAATATCAATGGGTGCTCGGCACTGGATTTTACATTGACGATATAGAGAATACTCTGGCTGAACAACGTCTAAAACAGGAAGCAGATACACGCAGCAGCATGGCACGCGTCTCGTTGATTTCATTAATTATTATGGCATTGACGTTAATAATAACTTCTGTCATTGGTAATAAAATAAGCTCTCCTTTACGTCATGTCGTAGCTGCACTGAATGATATTGCCAATGGTGAAGGCGATTTAACACAACGACTGCAAATAGAAAGTCAGGATGAAGTCGGTGATGTCAGTAAAGCCTTTAACCATTTTGTGGAACGCATTCAGGAGCTGGTCGCGCAAGTCGGTAATGTCAGCCAGCGGATCTTCAGTGAAACTGAATCGCTGACGCGCATTTCTGGGCAATACACGCGTCAGATGCTGGAACACAGTAAAGAAACGGAGCAGGTGGCCAGTGCGGTAAACGAGATGAGTGCCACGGCACAATCGGTTGCCAGCAGTGCCTCAAATGCCGCCAATGCAACCAGTGAAGCCGCACAAAATTCGGAAGAAGCCAGCAATGTAGTCAATACCGCCATTCATAGCATTAACAGCTTGGTGGAAGAGGTCGATTCAGCCTCATCGGTGATCACCATGCTGGCCCAAGAAACCGCCAAAATTGGCTCGGTGGTCGATGTGATCCGAGGTATTGCCGAACAGACCAACCTGCTAGCACTCAATGCAGCCATTGAAGCGGCGCGCGCTGGTGATCAAGGTCGCGGCTTTGCTGTCGTCGCCGATGAAGTGCGCGCATTAGCCGGCAGAACGCAACAAAGCACCCAGCAAATTAACAGCATGCTGCAAACCCTGCATCAAGGTGTGCGTCAGGCGGTCGATGCGATGGATAGCAGCCAACAGCACAGTCAGGAAACAGTCGCGGAAACCGCACGTATCGAACAATCACTCGGCACCGTCAATCATGCAGTGACGATGATTAATGATATGAATCTGCAGATCGCGACCGCCGCGGAAGAACAACATGCCGTGACGGAAGAAATCAGCCGGAATCTGGAGAATATCCAGCATATCGTGCAGGAGCTTTCCAGCGCCGCTGTGAAATCCGCGCAGGCCACTGAAGAAATGGCTTCGTCCGGTAAAGCACTGCAGGATCTGGTCAAACAATTTCGTTACTAAGTAAAACCGCTTTGTTACGGATCAGGCAGCCCAGAAGCTGCCTGATGTTTTATGTGGTTACATCTGCAGATATCAGCGGCTGTTTGCGTTTCGGCCGGAACAATAATTCCAGCAACAATGATGCAAATACTACCGCCACCCCAATCCATTGCTGGCGACTTAATGCCTCATGCATCAAAAAACTACCCGCCAGCACGGCGGTCATCGGGTTTAATAACGTCAGCAAACCTAAGCGGTTTAACGGTAGATGCGCCATACCCCACAGCCATAACACATAAGCTAACGCTGAATTCAGCACGATCAACCATAACAAACCAAACCAGTCATCCCCGGCTGGCATCGGCATCGCACCATCTTGCCAATACGCCAGCGGCAGGATCATCAAGCCCCCCAGCAGTAATTGCCAGCCGGTGAAGCTGATCAATTCCCCCTGCCAGGGCCGTTGTTGCAGCAACAAACTACACAGCCCAATTAACAGCACGGATAACAGTGAAGCCGTTACGCCGAGCCAATCTAAACTGGCACCCGGCCCCAGCAACAACATGACGCCACCCAGCCCCAGCAAAGAACAACATAACGATTGTCGCGTCGGAACCTTACGTAAAAACAACCATTGCAGCCCTAACAACAACAGCGGCAAGGTTGCCGATAACGTACCGGCCACTGATCCCGGTAAATGCAACGCCGCGACAAACAACAAGGGGAAAAAGGCACCGATATACAAAAAACTAATCAGTAACAGATAAGGCACTTGCCGCCACGGTACTCGCGCAGGGCGAATAGCCAGCAACAACAACCCCGGCGGAATAGCGCGCATCACCGACAGCCACAATGCGGGCCAATCCGACAGGTATTTACCAGTGATCAGATAGGTTGTTCCCCAGAGTATTGGAGTTAAAGCCACAAGAAATGGAGGCATATATCTTTTAATTAAGAATCTTTACATGAAGATATTTTCATTTGTTTTTGCCCTCCTCGTCAACTATATTTATGCCGTCAACTATCTTCACATGAAGATAAAAAGGAGGGAGATCATGCAAACGGATCATGTCGATCGCATTCTGCAACAATGGCAACACGAACGCCCGGAACTCGACCCGCTGGCGATGAGTATTTTTGGTCGCCTCTGGCGTTTAAACGCGATTGCCAGCAAAGCGGTGGAGCAAGTTCATCTGCAATTTGGCCTGACCCAACCGGAATTCGATGTGCTGGCAACCCTACGCCGCAGTGGTGAACCCTACACCTTAAGCCCGACCGCACTGTATACCTCGCTGATGCTCTCTTCCGGCGCGATGACCAACCGATTAGATAAACTGGAAGCGCGCGGGTTGATTTATCGTGAACCGTCACCGGAAGATCGCCGCAGCATGCTGGTCGCGCTGAGCAAGGCTGGTCTGGCGCTGATCAATGAAACCATGACGGCGCATGTGGCCAATGAACAACGGTTACTGCATTCGCTGGATCACACGCAACAGCAAGAACTTGCTGCTCTGCTGCGTACGTTATTGCTGGCGATTGGCCACGACCAGACAAACCCCATGCAGCCGGAATAACAGAACCGTGGTTTTTATGGTTTTTAGTTTATTTAATTAGCCAATTCAGTTTTACGATTGCCTGCGAAGAGAGTCACGGAATGCAGGTCATCAGCCCCTATAATGGCCGCCCGACTTAAGAGATTAACGTTAACAATGCGGCCGCAACCCTTGCTGATGCCTTCTGCGACAGGCATGACCTTTAAGAATCGTCTGTTTTTACTGCTGTTGCTGGTCATTGGCCTGCAACTGTTGGTGATTGGCATTTTTGTGCATCATCGATTGGCCGATATTCTTGATAAAGAAGTTGGCAATCGGGCTATTTTGCAAGCCGAGCAAATTGCATCTCGCCCCACGATTATTGAGGCAATGGAAACCCACAATTACGCCGAAATACGCAGCTATGTCGATAACATTCAAAAATTCTATTCTGATGCAAGTTACATTGTGGTCGGTGATGAAAAAGGCATCCGGATCACTCACCCCGACCCACAGAAAATTGGATTTCCTATGGTGGGTGATGATAATTCACCGGCGTTAATCTATAAAAAAACCTATTTGTCGCTACGTGAAGGCACTATGGGGTTTGGCATGCGTGGCAAAGCCCCGATAATCAATCGAAACGGCAAGGTGATCGGCATTGTTTCCGTGGGTTATCTGCTGAACAGCATCGATTCGTGGCGCAACCTTTATCTGAGTCCCATCATATCGATGATGGGTTTGATGCTATTCAGTTCTATTCTGGCGGCATATTTCTTTTCCAACCATATCAAACGACAAATGCTCAATATGGAACCGGAAGAGATCGCGCTGTCGCTGCGTATGGAATCGGCCATATTGCAGTCAGTGTATGAAGGCGTGATTGCCGTCAACAGCGTGGGCTTGATCTATTCCATCAATCAAAATGCGCGGCAAATTTTAGGGCTACCGCCAGCCACCAAATTATTAGAAGGCACCTCGATTTGTGACATCGTGACGCCTTGTCAATTTTTTATTCCTGATGTTAATCAACAAACTGCAGTAAAAGATGAGATCTTATCGCTGAACGGCGATTACGTGATTGCCAGTCGGGTGCCCTGCCAGTTAGATGGTAAAGCTTTAGGTTGGGTAGTTAGTTTCCGCCGTAAAGATGATATCAACACGCTGTCACATCAGTTATCACAGGTACAACAGCACGCCGAAAGCCTGCGTGTGATGCGGCATGAATATGCCAATAAACTCTCAACCATTGGCGGTTTAATTCAGCTTGGTGCCTATGATGACGCACTGAAAACCATCCGCCAGGAATCCAACCAGCAGCAGCAGCTGGTCGATTTCTTCATCAGCACATTTAATAACAATCAGGTCGCCGGGCTGTTACTCAGCAAATATATTCGAGCACAAGAACTGGGGTTATCACTGGAATTTGACCCGACTTGCCGACTGAGCAAACCACTGCCCAATGCCCTCACTGCCGACGATCTGACCACTATCTTAGGCAATTTGCTGGATAATGCATTTGAATCGACGCTGAAAAACCCAACCAGCTCAAAACAAATCTCGTTGTTGATCAGTGACCAAACCAATGAACTGGTAATAGAAGTCGCCGATAACGGCACTGGTATTGCTCCGCATATCGTCGACAACATTTTTGAGCGTGGCGTGACGACCAAAGAGGAAGGCGGCCACGGTTACGGCATGTATTTAATTCAGCGCTACGTCAGCCATGCAGGCGGACACATCATTTTGGATGACGCCGACCCGATGGGCGCCATCATCTCGTTATTTATTCCTTTACAAGGTCAGGCTTATGAATAAATTCGACGTTTTAATCGTAGAAGATGAACTGCGTATCGCCGAATTGCATGCGCAATTCATCCGTCAGCATGCTCGGTTTAATCCGGTCGGTATTGCCAGCTCGCAAGCTGAGACTCGCCGGATGATCCGGGTGCTGAAACCCGATCTGATCTTGCTGGATAATTTTATGCCCGATGGCTTAGGTATCGATCTGATGCGCGAAATGTTATCGGATAAAAATGCCCCGGATGTCATTTTCATCACCGCCGCCAGTGATATTGAAACCGTGCGTGAAGCCGTGCGCTGCGGCACCTTCGATTATTTGCTCAAACCGATAGGCTACGACCGTCTGCAAGACACATTACAACGCTATTTACGTTACCGTAGTTCGATCAATGCCGGTGATAACGTCAATCAACGTCATGTCGATGAGATGTTTAATCTGCAGGCCCGCGAGATGACGTACCGGAATTTGCCGAAAGGCATCGATGAGCTGACGCTGGATAAAGTGAAAGAGGCTTTTATATCGGCCGAAGTTTGCCACACTGCGGAATCGCTGGGTGAACTCATCGGTATCAGTAAAACCACCGCGCGCCGTTATCTGGAACACTGCGCGGCATTATCATTTGTGTATGCGGAAGTGATGCATGGCAAGGTAGGTCGCCCGGAACGCGTATATCGCCGGCACGGCTAAAAAACAGGGGGAATACCATCACGGATTCCCCCTGTTTTTATACCAATCAAATTTTTAACTTAATTAAACACCTGTTCACTGGCGATTTGATTGCATAACTTGCCAATCTTCTGAATTTCCACCTCGATAATATCGCCTTCTTTTAGGAATAATGGCGGTGTACGTTTTTTACCCACACCACCCGGCGAGCCAGTGATAATAACATCGCCCGCAGAGAGCGTAGCAAAGGTGCTGATATATTCGATTAATTCCGGAATCGAGTGCACCATATTACCGGTGTTGTCATTTTGCACCATTTGCCCATTCAGATAAGTGCGAATATCCAATTCATGTGGATTGGTTATTTCATCAGTTGTCACCATCCAAGGGCCAAACGCACCGGTTTCCTGCCAATTTTTACCGGCGGTAAACCAGCTGTGCTGCCAATCGCGCACCGAGCCATCCATATAACAGCTGTAACCGGCGACATGCTGTAATGCATCTGCGCGTTTAATATGTTTACCGGTTTTGCCAATAATAACGGCTAACTCACCCTCATAATCAAATTCATCACTGATTTGCGGTTTTAATACCCGGCAATCATGACCCGTTTGTGACTCTGGGAAACGCACAAATAAGGTTGGCGCATTATTAGTTTCGGAGAATTCCTGCCGTTTCGCTAAATAATTCATGCCCACACACAGTATTTTACCGGGTGATTCAATGATCGGTAAAAATTTAAACGCATCGGGTAAATAATCAATTTTTGCATCGGTGTATTGGTTTATTAACGATAAAGCATCCGCTGCTAACAGTGCTTTAATATCCTTATATTTATCGCCTAATCGTAAACCTAAATCGACAATGCCATCATTTTTATAAATACCATAACTTTTTGAGCCATCCGCTCTGATAAAACTGAGTAACTTCATAATAATGTCTCATCAATAGTTAATTATTAGCATCCGCCAGTATTAAAAATACCCGGTTGAAAACCAACCGGGCAAAAATGACGATCTGTCAGCTAATACCATTAAAATGTGAAGAAATGCGATAACACCACCAAGGCCAGCGTCACGTTGATCGCACCGCCGATACGAGTGGCGATCTGGGCAAAAGGCATCAGCACCATACGGTTTGCTGCAGTTAAAATTGCCACGTCACCCGTGCCACCCTGACCGCTCTGGCAACAAGAAACCACCGCCACATCAATCGGGTGCATACCCATTTTCTTACCGACAAAGAAACCGGTAGTCACCAAGCTTAATACCGTAGCGATGATCACGATCAGGTTAGGAATAGTGAACGCGGCCATCAATGACTGCCAAGGGGTAATGGCGACACCAACCATGAACAGAATTGGGTAAGTTACTGATGTTTGGAAGAATTTATACACCACATTTGCATTACTGGTCATTTGTGGTGACACGGCTTGTGTCAGTTTCACTAATACGGCAGCGAACAACATACCAACTGGCGCAGGCAACCCAACCAGACGCTGGCCCAGAATACCCACCATATACAGCAACAACGCCATCATCGCGGCAGAGGCCAGACCGGTGACATCAATTGCCCCTTTCAACGGATTATGACTGGTTGAGCTGCTGATCTCTTCTTCCATACCTGGCATCAAACGGCCTTCACCAGTCAGATGCGGTTTACGCTTGCCCAAATGATTCAAAATACCCGCCGTCAGAATGGCGGTCAGACTACCTAACATCACCATCGGAATAATACGAGCAAAGGCCACACCTTGTTCGATATGCATAATTTCCGAGAAACCGATCGATAGCGGAATAGCACCCTCACCCACGCCACCGGCCATGATTGGTAACACAATGAAAAACAAGGTATTAAAAGAGCCTAACCCCAACAAAGTGCCAACGGTCGTACCCACAATGGCACCCACAATTTCACCGCATAGCATCGGAATGAAGATACGCAAAAAACCTTGCATAATGGTTTTGCGATCCATACTGAAAATACTGCCAACAATAATGCAGCTGATATACAAATACAGAATACCCGTTGCCTTATAAAATACCTTCGTCGAATCAATAATCGATGTAGGTAGCAGATGATAATAAACCATCGCAGAAGGAATAAAGGTGGCACAAATAGCGGCAGCACCGATTTTTCCTAATATTGGTAAACGTTTACCGATTTCACCGCAAACAAAACCAAAGAACCCCAACACTACCACCATAGTCGTGATCTGACTTGGTAATTCCCCTGTCATACATAATGCTGCAATTAATGCCGCGGCCATGATGAATAACGGCATCGGAATAATGCCCACTTTAATTTCAAATATTTTCCACCAGCCATGTGGCCAGAATTTTTCGCTAGTTGCAGTGCTGAGTGACAATTCACTCGCATCGGCAACACTTGCTTGTTCTTTTCCCATTGTAACGTCTCCTATTAAACAAATAACACGGTGTTCCCTCGAATACATTGCTGACAGCAAATGAAAACCAGATGTCTGCAAACTCGGGCATTTTTTGTTGGATTTACGATAATGAGAAATTAATGGGAAAAATCATTATTAACTTTGATCAACAGCTGATTAGGTCAGCGTTTTAATGTGTTTAATTATCTTATCTGGTTTTATATCTAACGTATGTTGTACTCGATAAATAAAAAAATAAAAATACCAACAAAAACAAAACGTTAAATATTTTAAATCATAAAAATTATTACCAATATTTAAACCTCACCGCAGGTTGCGCGCGATCAAAAAATAGAGACAGCAAATATCATTTCATATAAAACCGAATTTATCGCAATCTGTATTGGTATGAACGAAGAATATATTTTCTGTTGCGTGTTAAAAACGGAAATAATGCGCTGGCAACAGATCGCTAATTTCCTGCAACAAAATAACTTAAACATCGATACCGATATTGAACAATTTATTGTTGCGTTTGATGAACAGCAACAGTTGGTTGCCTGTGGCGGCATCGCCGGGCGGGTGCTGAAATGTATCGCTATTGAACCGCATCTGCGCGGCCAAGGGTTAGCGCTGCGTTTGTTAACCACGCTCTTGAATCAGGCCTTTAGCCTGCATCGTTATGAGTTGTTCATCTACACCAAACCTGAAAATGAAGCGATGTTTACCGAATGTGGTTTTCATCTGCTGGCGACTGTCCAAGGGCAGATTATTCTGCTGGAAAACAGTGCCACCCGGCTGAAACGTTATTGCCAGCGCCTGGCACAACAACGACAGGACGGTCAGCATATTGGCGGCATCGTGATGAATGCCAACCCGTTCACGTTAGGCCATCGTTATTTAGTGCAACAAGCCTGTAAAGAGTGCGATTGGGTTCATTTGTTTGTGGTGCAGGAAAACGCCTCGGAATTTCCTTATGAAGATCGTCTCGATCTGATCAAAGCCGGTGTGGCTGATTTGAGAAATCTCACCATTCATCCGGGCTCTGATTATCTGATCTCACGCGCCACCTTCCCCAGTTACTTTTTGAAAAGTCAGAAGATCATTAATCACTGCCACATGGCGCTTGATCTCCAGCTGTTCCGTCATGATATCGCCCCCGCTTTAGGTATCAATCGCCGTTATGTCGGCACCGAGCCGATGTGTGAAGTGACTGCACAATATAACCGCGAAATGGCGTATTGGCTGACCACAGCAGAAGTACGCGCACCACAAATTGAGCTGCATGAAATTGAACGTCGCCAGCAGGCCGCACAGCCGATCTCCGCCTGCCGCGTACGTGATCTGTTAGCGAAAAAAGGACCGGAAGCCGTTAAAGCTCTGGTACCGGAAAGCACCTACCGTTATCTGCGGCAACGCCATTTGTGGCAACACAATGCACTGTCACAACCACTGGTAAGCAGCTTGGCCGGGTAACGTATTTTTCACGGTGTTGCTCTGCTTTGAGCGGCCAAACCGTCAACAACAAAGGTCAAACAAATGAAGATAATACAGCAATCGCATGCCGGCACGTTGGAGTCCGGCGATGTATTGATCCGCATTCAACCTATCGATTCGCATCAGGTCGAAATCGAGCTGGAGAGTGTGGTGGAAAAACAGTTCGGTGACGCCATTCGCCGCCTGATCCATGACACGCTGCATAAACTCAGTATTGAGGGGGTGCGCGTGATTGTCGAAGACAAAGGCGCGCTTGATTGTGTGATCCGCGCTCGCGTGCAGGCCGCATTGATCCGCGCTACCGGCACGCAGTTGTTAGATCTGAACTGGGGGGCGTTATGAGTAAATTACGCCGTAGCATGCTGTTCGTGCCCGGTGCCAATGCCGCCATGCTCAGCAACAGTTTTATCTACAGCCCCGATGCGTTGATGTTCGATCTGGAAGATTCGGTCGCCATCACCGAGAAAGACACCGCGCGTCTGTTGGTGTTCCATGCGCTGCAAATGCCGCTGTATAAAAATGTCGAGAAGGTCGTACGGGTTAACCCGATTGATTCGCCTTACGGCAAACTCGATGTCGAAGCCATGGTACGCGCCGGTGTGGATGTTATCCGTTTACCAAAAACCGATTCGGCGGAAGATATTCTGGAGATGGAACGCCACATTCTGGCGGTGGAACGCAAATGTGGCCGCGCCGAAGGCAGCACCCGCATGATGGCCGCCATAGAAAGCGCACAAGGTGTTATCAATGCCCCAGAAATCGCCAAATCATCGCCACGCTTGATCGGCATTGCACTGGGTGCGGAAGATTACGTGCGTGATATACGCACCGAACGCTCCCCTGATGGCATTGAGCTGATGTTTGCCCGCTGCTCTATCTTGCAAGCGGCACGCGCCGCAGGCATTGCGGCATTCGACACCGTTTATTCCAACGCCAATAACGAAGAGGGCTTTATTCACGAAGCCGAACACATCAAGCAACTGGGTTTTGATGGTAAATCGCTGATCAACCCACGCCAGATCGAACTGCTGCATAACGTCTTCGCACCAACGCGCAAAGAAGTCGGTAATGCCCGATTGATCATTGAAGCGGCAGAAAATGCCTCCCGTCAGGGGCTCGGTGTCGTGTCACTGAACGGCAAGATGATCGATGCACCGATCATTGAACGCGCCCGTTGGGTTCTCCAGCGTGCAGAAGCTTCCGGCATCAGACAATGAGGTTTGCCATGACTACCAATGTATTAGCGCGCCCAATTCCGGCCGCAATTTCCGCTGTAGTACCCAATATTCCGTTGTTTTCCAAACACGAAAACAGAACCGAAACTGGGGCGGAAAAACAGAACAAATTACACACTTCGCTGGAAGCGGCGATCCGTAACAGTGGCTTAACCGATGGCATGACCATCTCGTTTCACCACGCCTTCCGCGACGGCGATAAAACCGTCAATATGGTGCTGGATAAACTAGCTGAGCTAGGTTTTAAAGATCTGATCTTAGCCGCCAGCTCACTGACCAACTGCCATGCACCTTTGCTGGAACATATTCGCAATGGCGTAGTGCGCAAGATCTACACCTCCGGCCTGCGCGGAAAATTGGCCGAAGCGATCTCTAACGGCCTGATGGAGGAACCGGTGCATATCCACTCACACGGTGGCCGCGTGCACTTGATCCAATCCGGTGAACTGAACATCGACGTCGCGTTTTTAGGCGTGCCATGCAGCGATGAGTTTGGGAATGCCAATGGCTTCTCCGGTAAATCACGCTGTGGCTCGTTGGGTTATGCCCGTGTCGATGCCGAATACGCCCGTCATGTGGTTTTATTAACCGAAGAGCTGGTCGCCTACCCCAACTACCCGGCCAGCATCGCGCAAGACTGCGTCGACAGCATTGTGCGGGTTGAGCATGTGGGCGATCCGGCCAAAATTGGAGGTGATGCCACCCGCATGACCTCCAACCCACGTGAATTGCTGATCGCTCGTCAAGCTGCCGATGTTATCGAGCATTCTGGCTATTTCAACGACGGATTTTCGCTGCAAACCGGTACCGGTGGTGCGTCACTGGCAGTAACCCGCTTCATGGCCGACAAAATGGTGCGCAACAAGATCAAGGCGCGCTTTGGTCTTGGTGGTATCACCGCCAGCATGGTGGCATTGCATGAACGCGGGCTGATTCAAACCCTGCTCGATGTGCAGTGCTTTGACAGCGTGGCAGCAGAATCCCTGGGTAAAAACCCGCATCATCAGGAAATTTCCGCCAATCAATATGCTAACCCATCGTCGAAAGGTGCGTGTGTCGAAAAACTCGATGTCGTGATCTTAAGTGCACTGGAGATCGACACCCAGTTTAACGTCAACGTGATCACAGGCTCTGACGGCGTGTTCCGAGGTGCGTCCGGCGGTCATTGCGACACCGCAGCGGCGGCCAATCTGACCATAGTCGTCGCACCACTGGTACGCGGGCGAATTCCGACCGTCGTCAACAAAGTCACCACCTGCATCACCCCCGGCAGCAGCATTGATGTACTGGTCACCGATCACGGCATTGCGGTTAACCCGGCGCGCCCGGAAGTGAAAGAACGTCTGCTGGCCGCCAAACTACCGATCATGTCGATAGAAGAGCTGAGTGAGCGCGCTTACTCACTGACCGGAACGCCTGCCGAGATCGAATACACCGACCGCATTGTCGGCGTGATCCGCTACCGCGATGGCAGCATTATTGATGTTGTGAAACAAGTGAAATAGCGAAACAGGTGAAATAAGCATGGAACTGATGAGCAGCCGCCCGACCAATCTGCGGATCGGGCTCACCCAAATGTTGGCCGCTCGTGATGAACGAGTGCAACGCCAGCGGATTTGGCTGAAACGTTATGGCGAAAGCCTGATCTCCTTTTGCATCAATATCCCGGGGGAAATTAAAGATAACGCGGCGGCTCATCAGTTACAGGCTGCTGGTATCCTCGCCGTGCAGCGTGAACTCAAAGCGTTGGGCTGGCGAGTGTCAGCTCATGCGTCCTGGCGACACATTACTGGCCCCGAAGCCTTCTGGAGCGTCGCCGTTCCGGCCGCAACACTGAAAAGCGCCATGATCACACTGGAACAGCAACACCCGCTCGGACGGCTGTTTGATCTTGATGTTTTACAAGCCGATGGCCGCAGTTTGTCGCGCCGCGAATTCGATTTGCCGCCACGCCGCTGCCTGATTTGCGATGAACTTGCCGCCGTGTGTGGCCGTAGTCGTCGCCACAGCAATGAAGAACTGCAGGTTCGTATCCATCAGATTTTACACTCTTATTTATCGACACAGGAACAACGCCATGTATGCACTGTTTGATACTGATTGCACCATGCCGGTTACCATTCAACCTGCTATCGTGCGGGACATGGCCTCCCTCGCCCATCACGCCATGTTGATTGAGGTTTACACTACACCGAAACCCGGTCTGGTCGATCGCGCCAATAACGGCTCACATCGTGATATGACCGTCACCACTTTTGAACACAGCGCAGAAGCGATTGCGCCTTGGCTGGCGTTATTCACCCAAACTGGTATCGATAGTGCCAACTTACCGGCCAATCAACTGCTGCCGATGTTACGCCCGCATGGAAAACAGTGTGAACGCGATATGTTGCTCGCTACCGCCGGCGTCAACACGCACAAAGGTATGTTGTTCTCACTGGCGCTGCTGTGTGCTGCTGCCGGGCGCTTGTGGCAACAAGGTAAAATTCTCAACCAGCAAACCGTGTGTCAGCAAGTAGCGCGCGCCACCGAAGGGTTGGTTCAACGGGAATTAGCCACCAATGCACAACCGAAAACCGCAGGTGAACGATTCTTCCACCAACATGGTTTAACCGGGGTTCGCGGTGAAGTGGAATCGGGCTTCTCGACCGTGAGGGAATATTCGCTGCCTGTTTATGCCAACGCTATTGCGCATGGTGCCGATCGCAACAGCGCACTGCTCGAAGTAATGCTGACGTTACTGGCGCACAATAACGACACTAATTTAGTGGCCCGCGGCGGCATTGATGGGCTGCATTATGTGCAGCAGCAAGCCAAAGCAATTACCCAGCAGACACCATTTCTTTCCATTGAACGGATGCGCGCCTTGCAACATTTAGATCAACAACTGATCGCCCGTAATCTCAGCCCCGGCGGCAGTGCCGACCTACTGGCAGTAACTTGGTTACTGCATCAGTTAGATCGCTAAAAACAAAAACCCCCAAGCTAATTTCTTTGGGGGTTTTATGAATCTATTTTCAGCTTGTGTTCTAAGGTTCCCAGAACGATTTATTCAGCTCTTCCTGACGTTGCGCTTCGCTAAGGCCAATATCGCGCAGATCTTCTGCACTTAGCTGTGCCAATTGGCGACGTGTTTGCCAGTTTTGTTTCCATAACAGCAGCAGATGCTGAATATGAGATAACGTAGATTCATCATGGTGTGGGCGCTGTGCATACTGTGGGATCTTGGCATGCATCAATGTGTGCTTAGTCATAGGATACCTCCGCGACTCGTAGCGTAATGCGAGGAGAATGCGCTGTAACCACCAGCAGCATATGCTAATAATTCTAGTACATTGCAGCGAAAGATATGGGAGCTTTGCCGCAAATCCTGCAGAAAAAGCGGTTTTTTTAGCAAAGATTTATTAGCCGAGATTTTTTTGCTCATCTTTCATGACCTACGAGTCGGTAACGCGTTAGAATGCATCAACAGTTATCACCATATGTTAATGTTATTAGTATTTGAGGTGGCTATGATTGCAATACTGGAGGCGCAGAGAGCAGGGTTGTTGCGCGCTAAAAACTGGCTACCAAATCTGGTTGCCGGCATCATCGTGGGTGTGGTCGCACTGCCCTTAGCGATGGCGTTTGCCATTGCCTCCGGCGCCAAACCAGAACAAGGCTTATATACGGCACTGGTTGCCGGGGTGGTGGTTTCCCTGTTTGGTGGTAGCCGTTTGCAAATTGCCGGCCCAACTGGTGCCTTTATCGTCATTTTAGCCGGTGTTACGGCTAAATATGGCATTAGCGGGCTGCAACTGGCGACGTTGATGGCCGGTGTCATCTTAATGCTGATGGGTTTCAGCCGACTGGGCAGCATCATCAAATATATTCCCGCCCCCGTGATCGTGGGTTTTACCACCGGGATTGGCGTGATCATTTGGGTTGGGCAATGGAAAGATTTCTTTGGTTTACCCAGTGTCGGTGGTGAACATTTCCATGAAAAGCTCTGGCATTTATTACAACAGCTACCACATGCCAATCTAATCACTTCTGGCTTAGCATTAAGCAGTCTGGCATTGGTTATTCTCACGCCCCGCATCCCTTACCTGCGTAAAGTACCGGGCCCCTTGGTGGCCATGGTTTTTGCCACGTTAATCGTCAGTATATTCCACCCCACTGGCATTGCGACCATTGGTAGTGCATTTGGTGGCATTCCACAGAAATTACCGAGTTTTACTCTGCCTGATTTCAGTTTCAGTCATATAGTGCAATTGATTGGTCCCGCATTCACCATTGCCATGCTGGGTGCTATCGAATCACTGTTATCGGCGGTGGTGGCCGATGGTATGGCGGGTACCCATCACGACTCCAATCAAGAACTGATCGGGCAAGGGTTGGCGAATATTGTAGCCCCTCTACTTGGTGGTTTTGCTGCCACTGGCGCGATAGCCCGTACCGCCACCAATATTCGAAATGGCGGAAACAGTCCATTAGCGGGTGTCATTCACTCGATCGTGCTGTTGTTGATCTTGCTGTTTCTCGCGCCACTGGCTAACAACATTCCCCTGTGTGCACTGGCTGCGATTTTGTTTGTTGTCGCCTGGAATATGAGTGAATTACCGCATTTCATCGGCATGTTAAAAAAAGCACCAAAAACTGATACCGCAATTTTATTGATCACTTTCCTGCTGACGGTGTTTACCGATCTGGTGGTGGCGGTCAATATCGGGGTGGTATTAGCATCGCTGACGTTTATGCAACGCATGGCGGGCTCAGTTGAGATTCAGCAGCATACCGCTGCTGATCTCGACTTGGAGCTGAAACAGTTAGGCCGCAGTCATCTGCCCCCGAAAGTGCTGGTCTACAGCATCGACGGGCCGCTGTTTTTTGGCGCAGCAGAAAACTTCCAGCGCGCACTGGCACAAACCCATACCGAGCCTAAGGCGTTGGTGTTGCGCCTGACGCATGTGCCTTTTATGGATATGACGGCGTTGCAATCGCTGGAAAATGTCATTCATACCCTGTCGAAACACAACATCACGATTTTGTTGTCGGAAGCCAATGATGCCGTGCAGCAAAAATTAACGCGCGCAGGTTTAATTGAACAGATCGGACAGGGACATTGCTTTAGTACATTTGAAGAAGCGTTGAATTTCTGTGAAATGTTTTTTGCAGATAACAGCGAAAAAGCGGTGGTCAACCACCACTAACAGATAACGTTAAAGCAGACCGCGCCTAAGGCGCGGACTCTTCTTTGACCTTTGCTCCAATCTTGCTTTTGGTGGCATAGGTCACGCCATGTTCATCCAGATAATCACGGATCATCTGGCGAACCACCTGCGACGGTGTCAGATCCTGCGCAGTACAGAGCTCTTCGAAAGCCTGTTTCTTTACCGGATCAATCAGCAAAGTTAACCGGGCGGTCTTTTTTTCCATCATCTCGCGCTCTGTATGTTAATTGGATTAACATACATTATAACGAGGTCAGTCGGCAGGCTCCAACAACTACAGCGCAAGATCTGCCAAATTACCTTTACTCTCCAGCCATTCACGTCGATCACCGGAGCGTTTTTTCGCCAACAGCATATCCATTAGCTGCATGGTTTCTTCCGTTTCACCATCCAATGTCAGTTGTACTAAACGCCGGGTGTTTGGATCCATCGTGGTTTCACGCAGCTGTTTCGGGTTCATTTCACCCAGCCCTTTAAAGCGGGTGACCTGCGGCGTACCACGCTTTTTCTCGGCTTTCAGCCGCTCCAGCACGCCCTGTTTTTCATCTTCATCCAGCGCGTAATACACTTCTTTGCCGAGATCGATGCGAAACAGTGGTGGCATGGCAACATACACATGCCCTTTTTCCACCAGTGGACGGAAATGTTTCACAAACAGTGCACACAGCAAGGTCGCGATATGCAAACCATCCGAGTCTGCATCGGCGAGAATGCAAATCTTGCCGTAACGCAGCCCACTCAGATCATCAGAGTCCGGGTCCATGCCGATCGCTACCGAGATGTGATGTACTTCCTGCGACGCCAGCACCTCCGAGGCATCAACTTCCCACGTATTCAGGATCTTACCACGCAGCGGCATAATGGCCTGAAACTCACGCTCCCGCGCTTGCTTCGCACTGCCACCCGCAGAGTCCCCTTCCACCAGAAACAATTCACCCTGCATCGGGTCTGAGCAATTACAGTCGGTCAGTTTGCCCGGCAGCGCAGGGCCAGAAGTGACCTTCTTACGCACCACAGTTTTCGCGGCACGCAGACGACGCTGGGCGCTGTTAATGCAATGCTCAGCTAACTGTTCGGCCAACTCAATATTTGAGTTCAACCATAAACTGAAAGCGTCTTTGACAATGCCGGAGACAAACGCGGCACACTGGCGTGACGACAGGCGTTCTTTAGTTTGACCGGCAAACTGCGGATCCTGCATTTTGATCGACAGGATATAGGCACAACGATCCCAGATATCATCCGGAGTTAGTTTGACACCACGCGGCAGCAGATTACGGAATTCACAGAATTCGCGCATCGCATCGAGTAAGCCCTGACGCAGGCCGTTGACGTGGGTACCGCCCTGAATGGTGGGGATAAGGTTGACGTAAGATTCGCTGATCAGCTCGCCACCTTCCGGTAACCAGCACAATGCCCAATCCACCGCCGAATTATCGGCACTGAACTGACCGGTAA
This sequence comes from uncultured Tolumonas sp., assembly GCF_963676665.1. Classification (NCBI taxonomy): domain Bacteria; kingdom Pseudomonadati; phylum Pseudomonadota; class Gammaproteobacteria; order Aeromonadales; family Aeromonadaceae; genus Tolumonas; species uncultured Tolumonas sp. Next base: position 93,750 of record NZ_OY781378.1, on the reverse strand, counting down.
ACGGCTGTTCCGGCAGACGGATGGTCTCTTTCAGATTATCGAGCAGATAGTCGCGCAGGCCGTCTTGGTAACACCAGTCGTACACCTGCTTATTGACGCGATCATCAAAGTGAATGGTCAGGCCGGGGCATAACACCGCTTTAGCTTTGAGAATATGTACCAGACGACTGGCTGAAAATTTCGGCGAATCAAAATATTTTTCTTCCGGCCAGAATTTGACGCTGGTGCCGGTATTGCGCTTGCCACAAGTGCCGGTGATGGTCAGATCAGAGACTTTATCGCCCTGCTCAAACGCCATTTCATAGACATTGCCGTCACGCCGTACCGTCACTTCCACCCGGCGCGACAAGGCGTTGACGACCGAGATCCCCACACCGTGCAGACCACCGGAGAATTGGTAGTTTTTGCTGGAAAACTTACCGCCCGCGTGCAGTTTACAGAAAATCAACTCAACCGCCGGAACACCCTCTTCCGGGTGGATATCGACCGGCATACCACGGCCATCGTCAGTAACTTCCAACGATTGATCGTCATATAAGGTGATGTCGATACGACGGGCATGCCCCGCCAGTGCCTCATCGACACTGTTATCGATAACTTCTTGCCCAAGATGATTCGGACGGGAAGTGTCGGTGTACATGCCGGGGCGACGACGCACCGGTTCCAGACCATTGAGGACTTCAATGGATTCAGCGGTATAAGCTTGAGTCATGGTATTCCGTGAAGACGGTTTATAACTGCAGGAATCTTACTATCTGAGCACAGTAACGTTCAAATCCTGTGAAGGCGTGATTGCCACCTTGCTCAACAGTCGTTCGTGCAAAATGATAAAATTGTAATGCGAGGCGATAGTCTAACACTTCATCGCCCTGTTGCTGTAATAACCAGATCCGTTCCGGATGTTGCAGCTCGGGCACACCCAGAGCTTGCAACTCGTCAACATGCGCCGGTTCCAGCACATATTCTTCGCCAGTATACGGATTACGCTGCAATCCCAGCAATTGCTGCAGCAAAAAATGCGGGTACACGGCCGGATTAATCACTACCGCCCGATGCCCATAGGTTTCTGCCACTTTCATGGCCCAGAAACCGCCCATAGAACTGCCTACCAGCCCAATCGGACGATCGCCCAGATCAGCCATCGTTTGTTGCAGCATCTGCCAGGTTGCCCCCGGTGTATTCGGCAGCGCCGGCACACAGATCTGAATATCCGGCAACTCTTTGGCCAGATAGTCGGTCATTTGCAGCGCTTTTACAGAATTCGGCGTGGAATTAAAGCCGTGCAGATAAATCAGCGTGGGAGACATCTCAATAGCCTGTAGATTTTAAATCAGGAACAAACTGGCCCGGATCGAGGCGCCAGACTTGTGTCGCCAGCCGACCATCCGGATAGAGTTGCAGATAACGCCAGCCCGGTGACATGGTATCCAGCGAAAAATCGACACTCAATGGTTTAAATTGAATACAGGTTGATGGAGAAGTCAGAAAACGTATCCCCTGATGCATCTGATCATACTCCTGATGCACATGACCACAGAGCACTGCTTTCACTTGTGGGTGACGGCTCAGTAAGGTCAGGAAATCATTCGCGTTTTTCAGATCATGTTGATCCAACCAGATCGAACCAATTGGAAAGGTATGATGATGCAAACAGATCAGGGCATGCTTTTCAGGGTATTGCAGCAGTGCAGCTTCCAATTGTTCTAACTGCAAGTGGCTTAACCAGCCATGTGGCGTGCCATAAACCTGACTATCGAGCAAAATGATTTGCCAGTGGTCACCCACTAAGCGCATTTCCGGGTGAATACTGGCAACCTGCAGTTCATTTTGCATCAATACCCGGTGATCATGGTTACCAGGTAGCCAATGGACGGGTTTGTTTAGGGCAGTCACACGACGGGCAAAACACTGATACGATGCCGCCGAGTGATCTTGTGACAGATCGCCCGTAGCCAGCACCACATCATAAGTTTGTGGCAATTCAGTAATGGCATCCAGCACCGCCTGAAAGCTATCCGCGGTAGCGATTCCCAATAAATCGCGGCCAGCATCGGCGAACAGATGCGTATCTGAAATCTGCAATAATCGAACGATGCCATCATTCGTGTTACTTAGTGTGCAGGTTTCCAAAATCTCTCTCTTTTAACTTGCGGACAATGCCTTCCCAAATGCCCATTAGGGCAAATCAGGCGAAAGGCATTATCTGTTTATTCTTTTAATATGCCAGCGCCTGCGCGCTATAGCCGTGGGCCAGGCAGAAACGCAGCCATTCTGCCAGAAAGTGGTTACACTGCTCTTTTTCATCCCGCTGATGCATAGCTGGGTTGGGATAATCATAGCTGGGGTGTAAACGGGAAATCTGCTGGCTGACACACACTTCCGCCATACGTGCATCGTGGTACAGCCGGACTTGCATGTAACCTCGCAAAAAATCAGGCAGCTCTTCATTGTGCTGACAGATTTCCAACAACGTGGTGTAGCGGGTATTTTCCAGAATGCGAACGGCAAATTGTAATGATTGCGCAACGTTATACAACCGCGCCCCGCCGTCTACGGTAGAAGGTAGCAGCTTCATCAAAGCCATATAGTTGGTTTCATAGGCTCGATGCAGCTCGGGCAGATCAGGCACATGGCGCCGGGTGGCACAGAGCGTCGTCACGATCCACCCAACCAGCGTTGTTGCAACTGAGCACGGTGTAATTCCAGCCATTGCAAACCAATTACCGTAGTCGCGTTATCAATGCGCCCTTCTTCTACCCAACGATAAGCCTGCTCGCGGCTCACCACATGCAGACGAATATCTTCACCTTCATGCGCCAGCCCATGCAGACCATCTGCTTGCGTGGAGTCCACCTTACCGACATACAGATGAATGCGCTCCGTGGTACCACCGGGGCTGACCATAAAGCTCAGCGCAAACTCGGCTTTTTGTAAGTGCAGACCCGCTTCTTCTTCCGCCTCACGGTGGATCACTTCATCCGGTTGTTCGCCCTCTTCGATAATGCCAGCGACCAACTCTAACAGCCATGGGTCTTGTTTGGTCTCGACAGCGCCCAGACGAAACTGCTCGAGCAACACCACACGATCGAGTTCAATATCATAAAGCAATACGGCGGCAGCATGACCGCGCTCAAACATCTCACGCTGGATCACGTCACCCCAACCACCAGCAAACAATTTATGCCGCAGGTGATAGCGATTAATACGAAAGAATCCTTTAAAGCAGGGTTCACACTTCACGATTTCGACATCATTACGATCGTAATGTTGATCAGCGGCTAAGACTGAATCCACCATGGTGACGGCTCCCGTACTGGCTTTATAACAAAGGAAAGCAGGTTACCCCGAAGCCTGCAGAGGGGCAAGAGTGATTCTCATTTATACCCTTTGTACTTGATGTTGCTGCGTTGTTGACAGCGTTCACTCACCCCAATCACATAGTGTATCTATGCTCATGGCGATTCGTTCACTTGTCGCCTAACTGCAAAGCCAATTACTTGGGGTATACCATCAGATTAGAAAATAATTTCTAATCTGACCTTGCGTTTGTGGTGTACCTGCTCAATGATTAGAAAAAGTTTTCTAATTTGGTTCTATTATGCCAGAGCAAACTGTCATTCCAACGCAGCCACTCACCGCGCATGGTGAAGAAACCCGCCTGAAACTGATCGCAGCCGCGACACCTGAATTTATTGAACAGGGTTTTCGTGCCGCGCGGGTACAGCAGATCGCAAAAAATGCCGGTGTGCGTCTTTCGGCCATCAATTATCACTTCGGGGGCAAAGACGGCTTATATCTGGCGGTATTACGCCATCATGGAGAACTCGCGATCCAGCAACGACCGTTGCTGACAAATACCGAACAATCGTTACAACAACATTTCCGCTTTATGATCCACAGTCTGTTGCAGCGCATGCTGGATGACAGCCAAGGCTGCCAACTCGCGCAGTTAGTGCTGCGTGAAATGGTGAACCCGACCGCAGCACAGGAGGATATTTTTCAGCGTTTTCAATATCCGCAGATGCAGCAAGTATTCAGCCTGTTGCACCAGATCTTACCCAACGCCGATCAAACCGCGCTCTTACGCTGCACGTTAAGTCTGTTTGGGCAATGCATTATCTATGTGCTGGCCCGCCCACTCATTTTAAGAACCAACCCGGATCTGCTGTCTTACCCCGGCTGGCTGGATGAGATTGAAAATCACATTGTGCGTTTCAGCTGGGCCGGTTTGCAGGCCTTACAGGAGGCCTCACATGCGTAAATTGATTGGTTTGTGTGGTTGGTTATTTTTGGGCGGGATCGGCTTAAGTGCTTGCCAGCAAGAAGCTGACAGCTCACTGCCGGGTTATGTGGAAGGTGATTACGTGCGGATCGCCACACCAGTGGCCGGATATCTGCGCGAGCTGCCGGTCACCGAAGGGCAAGCCGTTACCGTGGATCAACCGCTGTTTCGTTTAGAAAGCAACGAGACCATCAGTAATCAGCAAACAGCGGCGGCCGCGTTACAAAAAGCCCAAGCCCAGGTGGCAGATTTAAATAAAGGCAAACGCAGCGAAGAAATATCGGCCTTACAAGCACAATTGAGTGCCGCACAAGCCGCGCTAAGACTGAGCGAGCAGGAACTTTCGCGTCAGCAACGGCTGCGCCAGCAAGGTTTCAGTAACCAGTCAGCATTGGATCAGGCCGCCAGCACCCGGTTACAGGCGAAAGGCAAAGTACGCGATCTGAACGCGCAGTTGGCGTTGGCAGCACAAGCTGCGCGTGTAGATGTACGGCAAGCGGCACAGGCCGACGTCACCGCAGCCACCGCACAGCTCACCCATGCCGATTGGCTGGTGACACAAACTGCACCCCACAGCCCCGTCACCGGGCGGGTCGAAGAGACCTTATATCAGGTTGGCGAGTGGATCCCGGCCGGCTCCCCCGTGGTGACCTTGTTAGCGCCAGAGGCGGTGAAGATCCGCTTTTATATCCCGGAAGCCGCGTTGGCGACCATAAAACAGGGCCAGCACATCAGTGTCAGTTGCGACAGCTGTCAACAGCCGATCCCGGCCCGCATTAGTTTTATCGCCAACAGCGCGGAATACACGCCGCCAGTGATCTATAGCAAAGAGAACCGCGCCAAACTGGTGTTTATGGTCGAAGCTAAGCCGTTAGATAGCAAAACCTTCCCGTTGCATCCGGGGCAGCCGGTCGCCGTGACACTGGCGAAAGCGGAGCAATAAGCCATGAACAGGGATAATTGGATCATCGATGTGCAAGGCTTAAACAAAAGCTTCGGCGACAAACTGGTTGTAGATAACCTATCGATGCAGGTACGACGCGGCGAGATCTACGGTTTTCTCGGGCCGAACGGCAGCGGTAAAACCACCTCGATCCGCATGATGTGCGGGCTGCTGACCCCCGACAGTGGTTCCGGTCATACACTGGGTTATGACATCACCCAACAGGCCATCGAGATCAAACGCCACGTTGGTTACATGACGCAACGCTTTGGCTTATATGACGATTTAAGTTTGCGCGAAAATCTCGATTTTATCGCCCGTATTTATGGCATGAAAGAACGTAAACCCCGCGTGCAACAGGCGCTGGAACGTTTGGGCCTTGCGGGGCGACAAAACCAGCTGGCAGGCACCTTATCCGGTGGCTGGAAACAACGGCTGGCACTGGCCGCTTGTATGCTGCACGAACCCCAACTGCTGTTGCTGGATGAACCAACCGCCGGTGTTGACCCCAAAGCACGACGTGATTTCTGGGATGAGATCCATGAATTAGCCGCAAATGGCATGACCGTGCTGGTGTCCACCCATTACATGGATGAAGCCGAACGCTGCCACCGCTTAGGCTATATCGCGTACGGCAAATTACTGGCCTGCGGCACACCGAAAGAGTTGATCCAACAAAGTCAGTTTATCACCTGGCAAGTGGAAGGTCGGGTCGATGAATTGGTGCCAGTGTTACAACATCACCCTGCCATCGCCCTGATCACGCGGTTTGGTACCAGCTTGCACATCAATGGCTTAGACGCCGATGCTTTAGCGCAAGCGATTGCCCCGTTCCGGCAGCGCAGCGATCTGCATTGGCAGTTGATCATGCCGCAACTGGAAGATGTATTCATTCATCTGATGCAGCAAAGTCAGGATAATTTCCGCTAGAAATGCCGATAAAAGAAGGGCTTATGAATCAGATATTAAGCTGGCACCGTTTGCTGGCGATGATCGCCAAAGAGTTTATTCAGCTGCGCCGAGATCGACTGACCTTCGCCATGATGCTGGGCATTCCGTTGATCCAGCTGGTGCTGTTTGGTTATGCGATCAACGGTGATCCGAAACATCTGCCTACCGTCATTGTCGCGCATGAACAAACGCCCTTCACTCGCGCCATTGTGCAAAGCCTCGAAAATAGCGGTTATTTCCAGCTGGTTGCCACCGATTTGAGTGATGCCGAAGCCGATCGTTGGCTAGAGGAAGGTGATGCGCAGTTTGCCGTCGTGATCCCGGCTGGTTTTGCCAAACAACTGCAGCGTGGCGAACGGCCACAACTGTTAGTAGCAGCCGATGCCACCGATCCGTCCGCCACTGCCAATGCTATCGGTGCTTTACAACAGCTCAGTCAGCAATGGCTGCAACATGAACTGACCGGCACACTCAACTATTTAAATGGCAAAACACAACCCTATGAGCTGGTGATCCAGCGGCGGTTTAATCCGGAAGGACTGACGCAATACAACATTGTGCCCGGTCTGATGGGGGTGATCCTGACCATGACCATGATCATGATGACCGCCTTGGCGGTAACGCGCGAAGTAGAACGCGGCACCATGGAGAATCTGCTGGCCACACCAGTACGCCCGCTTGAGGTGATGCTGGGTAAGATCCTGCCGTATGTATTGATTGGATTTGTGCAGGTTGGCGTGATCCTGATTGCGGCACGCTTATTATTTGCCGTGCCTTTTGTCGGCCCCGCCAGTTGGTTATTTCTGGGAATTCTGGTATTTATCGCAGCAAATCTGAGTGTTGGCATCACCATTTCCAGCGTGGCACGTAATCAGACCCAAGCCATGCAGATGACATTTTTCTTTTTTCTGCCATCGATGCTGCTCTCCGGTTTTATGTTTCCGTTTCGCGGCATGCCCGAGTGGGCGCAACACATTGGTGAGTTATTACCACTGACACACTTTATCCGACTGATCCGTGGGATTATGCTGAAAGGCAATAGCGTGATCGAGATGTGGCCACATCTGTGGCCATTACTACTATTTTTATTCACGATGTTATTCGTGGGCGTACTGCGCTTTCGGAAAACACTGGACTAACTGGGGTACAGTTTTGATGAAAAAAGTTCTGATGAAAAAATCGTTATTATCCGTTTTGATCCTGCTCGGCTTATCACCACTGGCTTATGCGGAAAGCCTGCTCGACATCTACCATCAAGCGCAGGAAAAAGACCCTCAACTGCAGGAAACACAAGCGCAACGCGATGCCGCATTTGAAAAAATCAATGAAGCCGATGCTGCTAAACTGCCACAAATTGGCTTAAGCGCTACCACTGGTTATCAAAAAACTAACCGTGACGATCAACAAACTGCGCGTACTGCCGGAGCAGGTTTATCGCTGACACAAGCGTTGTTCCGTGAGTCAGTCTGGATGAATTCCGACATTACCAGCAAACAGGCGATGAGCAGTGATGTGGCACTGAACATCGAGAAACAAGGTTTGATGTTGCGCACCGCACAGGCTTATTTCAGTGTATTAGCCGCACAAGATTCGCTGGAATACACCAATGCCAATGAAAAAGCCTTACAACGTCAGCTGGATGAAACGCAGCAACGTTTTAATGTTGGTATGACGGCCATTACCGATGTACAGGAAGCCAAAGCCGCACACGATTTAGCCGTGGCCGACAGTATTAATGCGCAAAATACGCTGGCAAACAGCTTTGAATCATTACGTCAGCTCACCGGTAATGAACATCGTTTTCTGGATGTGCTGAATACCGAACGTTTTAGCCCAAGCCCAATGGCACAAAGCGCCGATCAATGGCTGAAAGACGCACAAGACCACAGCCTGACATTGAACCAGTTACGCATCAGTAAAGATGTCGCCAAACAGCAGATCGATCTGGCGAAAGCGGGTCATATGCCAACGCTGGATCTCAAACTGGGTGCCAATTCAAACTACACCAACTATGAAAAAAATACGGCGTCGAAAGAAGATGGCACCCTGAACGAAGGCACCATCGGTCTGCAATTTAACCTGCCACTGTATTCCGGTGGCGCGACACAATCGCAGGTCAAACAGGCACAGTTTAACTATGTCGCCGCCAGTGAAAATCTGGAGAAAACCTATCGCAGCATGCAGGCCGATTTGTATAAAAACTACAACAATGTGTTTGCCAGCATCGGTACTATCAAGGCGTATCAGCAATCAGTGGTTTCTGCCGACAGCGCATTGACCGCCACACAAGCCGGCTATCAGGTGGGCACCCGTACCATCGTGGATGTGCTGAATTCCACCAGCAAACTGTATTCCGCCAAGCAAAAACTCTCGGATGCCCGTTACAACTACATTCTGAGCGCACTGCAACTGAAACAGACCGCCGGCACGCTGTCAGAGCAGGATCTGCTGGACATTAATCAGGGTCTGATGGCGAAGAAGTAATGACACAAAAACGGATCCCCGCGTCTTTCTTCGGCATGGTGTTAGGCTTGTCCGGTCTCGGGCAAGCCTGGCGCATTGCGGCACCACTTTGGCAATTACCACACCCAATAGGCGAAAGCCTGCTCTTGCTGGCGGGCTTCGTTTGGGTGATCTTACTGCTTGGTTACATCTGGCAGGCCATTCGCCATTTTGATCTGGTGCGTGCGGAGTTTCTGCATCCAGTCCAAGGCAGCACCCCCGCCTTGCTCGGCGTATCGACACTGCTAATTGTATTAGCCGTCTTGCCTTATTCCCGCACAGCCGCCTGGGTGTTGACTACGATCGGGATCAGCTGGCATCTGCTGTTTGCGTTATGGCACACCGGCACGCTCTGGCAAGGAGGTCGTGATACGCTCGACACCGCACCAACCCTCTACCTGCCGACCGTCGCTGGCAATTTTACCAGTGCGGCCGCCTTAGGCGCCTTAGGTCATGCTGACTGGGGCTGGCTGTTTCTCGGCGCGGGTGTGTTTTCCTGGCTGGCATTAGAATCGTTGATCATTCAGCGCTTATGGCATCCGAAAACCATGCCGGTTGCACAACGGCCACTGCTCGGCATTCAGTTTGCGCCCCCCGTGGTCTGTGCGATGGCCAGTTTACTCTTAATGCCGGGCAGCACGGCGCCGTGGTTACTGATGTTATGGGGGTATGGTCTGTTCCAGTTGTTGCTGGGATTACGTCTTGGCAACTGGTTGGGTGCACAAGCGTTTGCGCCCTCGTATTGGGCCTATACGTTCGGTGTTGCCGCCACCACTGTGAGTGGTTTAAAGCTGGCGGCGGCCGGATTACCTTCCGCGCAATGGTTATCCATTCCGATATTTATCGGGGCCAATTTGTTTATTGGTTATCTGGCATGGCGAACACTACAACTGTTATTTCGTGGGCAGTTATATAGTAAAGCCGCCAAATAAGGCGGCTCAATAATACCCTTCCCACTTGAAATTGCAGCGGTATTGGCTGCGTTCATTCACCCCAATCACATAGTTTACCTATGCTCATGGGGTCTCATTCACTTGCCGCCTACCTGCAACTTCAAGTGGTTTGGGTATACATCGATCAACTCAATGATTCATCAGCGAAAATCAAACTGCTCATAATGCAACTGAGCTGCGGGTACATGCGTTAATAACATCGTACGCATCCCTTTCGGGCCACAAAACCACAGCTGCGTGTCTTCATCAATATTCAGCCGGGAAGCATCGAGAAAACCATCGATCTGACGATCAACAATGGTGACTTTGACACCGGTTAATTTCGCCAGTTGTTGTAAACGTTCGGCAAACAGAACTTCTTGCTGGCTGTTCACACAATAATACAGATGCGCAGCGGGACGGCGTTCGCCTTCGGCAGCCAAGCCTTCCAGCCAGGCAATAAATGGCGTGATACCAATACCACCGGCGATCCAATATTCCTGAGATTTGGCTTCTGGCAGCACGAAGCGGCCATACGGGCCTTCGATGGTCACCGGATCACCCAGCTCAATACGTTCGGCCAGCTGACTGGTATAATCACCCAATGCTTTGATAGCAAAGATGATACTGCCATTTTGCACATCTTCCCGCACGATAGTAAACGGATGTGCCCCTTCCTGCTGATCAAACGTCAATAACGCAAATTGGCCCGGTAAATACTCATCGTTGAAATCAGTCGGTAAGGTAATTTCCAACTCCAGCACATTCCCTTCATGCCGATGAATGGAATACACCTGCCCCGGATAACACTGCAGACGGCCAATCTGACCAGACAAGCTCCATAATGCTGCCAGACTGCCCAACACACTCACCGTGAGCGTCAGCAAACCAAACGGCGCCCAACGGAGTTGATCAGGCAACAGATAAACACTATGAAATGCTGCCAACAAAAACAGTACCGCGCCCACTTTGTGGATCTGGCGGAAACGGCCATAGGGCAATACTTTGACCAGACTGATAATGATAAACAGGATCATCGCATAGAAGCAGTATTCACCCGCCTCTTTGGCAATCCCGCGCCAAGCATCCGGAACATGCGCTCCGGTAGGTCTTGGCCCTAACTGCAGTAGCCCCCAATCCACCAGCCAGCGCGGTGATTTGGTCAGCAACCAGTGCACGATCACCATAGAACCCGTGGTGATCCCGCTCCATTTATGCAGCTGATACAGATGATCCAGCCCGCCCAGGCGTTGTTCCAGCCAATGCGGACGCGTTGCCATCAAGATCAATGCCCCCATCAGGGCAACAGCAATCAAACCGGACAAATTGATACCTTGATTACGCCAGAACATAAAACCTTGTTCCAGAGCACCGGATGGCAATGCCAGCCCCCAAACGGACAAGCAAAGCAAAAGCAGAAGAGTGAGATAACGCATGAAAGATATCCGTTTAATTAGAATATCTTTAGTGAAACAAAGAGAATTGGCAAAGCTATGCCACAAGTGTGACAAATTGCGACATCCTGCCCCGCAGGAGCAGGATGCCTGCGAATTTATTTACATTCGCGTTCGATGATGGTTTTCACGATATTACTGGTGGAGCAACCGTCTTCAAAGTGCAACCCCCGCACTTCGCCACCGTTGGCAGTGACTTCTGCATAACCGGCAATATCTTGTGGCTGATAATCGCCACCTTTGACCAGCAGATCCGGCAGGATCGCGGCAATCACGCGTTGTGGGGTATCTTCGCTAAATGGTACCACCCAGTCGACGGAATCCAGACCTGCCAATACCGCCATACGTTGATCTTCCGGCACGATCGGACGTTTTTCGCCTTTCAGACGACGCACCGACGCATCGGTATTTACCGCCACGATCAGACGATCGCCCAGTTTATGTGCTGCTTTCAGATAAGAGACATGACCGGCATGCAGAATGTCGAAACAACCATTGGTCATCACGATCTTCTCACCGCGACGACGAGCCGCTAATACGGCTGTTTTTAACTCAGCTTCACTCATCACGCCAAATGCCTGCTCAGTGCTGCTATGTTCATGCAGTGCCTGCGCCAGCTCTTGCGGGCTGACGGTTGAAGTACCCAGTTTGGCAACCACGACCCCTGCTGCACTGTTGGCTATTGCACAGGCTTCTTCCAGTGATTTACCGGCCGACAGCGCGGTGGCTAATGAGCCTACTACTGTGTCGCCAGCACCGGTAACATCAAACACTTCACGCGCTTGCGTATGCAGTGTTAACACCGCCCCGTTTTTACGCAGCAGCAACATACCGTGTTCAGAACGTGTCACCAGCAAGGCTTCCAGATCCAGTTCTTGCAGTAATGCCTGACCTTTAGCGATCAAATCTTCTTCGTTTTTAACCTTGCCGACGATGGCTTCAAATTCCACCATATTCGGTTTGATTAAGGTCGCACCACGGTATTTTTCAAAGCTATCACCCTTCGGATCAATCAGCACCGGTACCTGGTGTTTACGCGCCAGTTGGATGATTTCACGCACGCAGGTCAGCGCACCTTTGGCGTAATCAGACAGGATCAAAACATTAAAATGAGGCAATGCTGCATCCAGTTTTGCCAATAATGGCGCCGGATCTGCGGTAGCAAAAGAGTCTTCAAAATCCAGGCGGATCAACTGCTGATTACCACTGAGAATACGCAGTTTGGTGATGGTTGGCAGATCAGCAACTTTCACCAGATCAGAGTTCACCTTATGACCAGCCAGTTTCGCTTCCAGACAATCGGCCGCTTCATCCTGACCGACAAAACCCAGCAACGTAGTTTGGCCGCCTAAAGCAGCTATATTTAGCGCCACGTTAGCCGCACCACCCGGGCGATCTTCATTTTTTTCAACCTTCACCACCGGCACCGGTGCTTCTGGTGAAATCCGGCGCGTTGGGCCGCTCCAATAGCGATCCAACATAATATCGCCCACCACTAACACGCGGGCAGCAGAAAAATCAGGTAAGGTAATGCGCATAGTCATAGTGTTCACTCGATACTGACTTGAATGCGGCGCAGTTTATCACAGCCCAAACAGCTATTCGCCACCCTGACCACCATTTGCTAAACTGATGGGGTTTTTATCTTCTTTTAACCTAGACCCAAAGTAATTGGTGTTGCAACAAGGCGACAAGTGAACGAGTGCCCATGAGCATAGAGATGCTATGTGATTGGGCGAATGAACGCCGTCAACGACGCTGCAACTTCAAGTACGAAGGGGATATTCACTGGTCATCTGTTATGCGAGCGACACCATTACCCGACGCAGCCCCACGTCTGACGGCTGCTCTGTTTCATCCACGCTACTGGCCGCAATGGTTCAGCCAGGCACTGCTTTGGCTGATCGTGCAACTGCCCTATCCGGTGCTTATGCAACTGGGAGCTGCATTAGGTTGGCTCTCGATGAAGATCCTGCCGCGCCGGGTGGCGATTGCACGCAAGAACCTGCATCTGGCTTTTCCGGAATGGGATGAGGCGACACGCGAGCAACAGATCCGGGAAAATTTTGCCAATGTGGGTCGTGGTATTTTTGAGACGGGTATGGCTTGGTTTTGGCCTGATCGTCGGATCCGCAAGATCATGCAGGTGGTTGGTGCCGAACATGTTGAACAAGCCGTGGCGAATGGTCAGGGTATGTTGCTGTTATCAGCACACTTCATGACATTGGAACTGAATGCCCGGATGTTTGGAATGTTGCGCCCGGGTGTTGGCGTCTATCGGCCAAACAAAAACCCAGTGCTGGAATATGCGCAATACACCGGCCGCTGTAAAAGTAACAAATATCTGGTAAACCGACTTGATGTCAAAGGCATGATTAAAGCCTTGCGCCAAGGCGAAGCGCTTTGGTATGCCCCCGATCATGATTATGGTCATCATGCCAGCGTGTTTGTGCCCTTCCTGGGCGTCAGTGATGCAGCAACCATCACTGGCACATCAACACTGGCGCGGGTAAAAAATACGGTAGTTCTGCCCTGCTACAATATTCGTCTGCCCAAAGGTGGTTATCAGCTGATCATTGAAGCCCCCCTGCAAGGGTACCCCACCGGCGACGATATCGCCGATGCCACCCGCAGTAATCAAGTGCTGGAAACCGCAGTGCGCAAAGCTCCGGCGCAATATATGTGGTTACACCGCCGCTTTAAATCCCGCCCCGATGGCACACAGTTCTTGTATAAACCCGGCGAAGAACGCTGATCCATCAGGCTCTACATTTAGTTACAAAACCATGCTTTAACTAGGGCTATACTACAGCGCCTCAAAAGGCGCTGTTTTTTCTGGTTTATTATTCATTCGGGATCTTCACATGAAAAAAAATCTGCTTTGCGCTGCTATGTTGTTTGCCTCCTGTTCTGCTTTCGCGGCCGAACAGCACGTTCACTGGGATTACAGTGGTGATAAAGGGCCGGAAAACTGGGCTAAATTGACCCCGGAATTTGGTGCCTGTGCGGGTAAAAACCAGACTCCGGTTAACCTGACGGGTTTCATCCAAGCCGACCTGAAACCCCTAAAATTCAACTATAAAGTGGGTGGCAGCCAGATCCTGAATAACGGCCATACCGTTCAGGTCGTTTACGATGCGGGCAGCAATGTGGTGATCGACGGTGTCGAATATGAACTGAAGCAATTCCACTTCCATGCTCCTAGTGAAAATGAAATCAAAGGTGAATCTTATCCACTGGAAGGCCATTTCGTGCACGCCGATAAAAACGGTAATCTGGCCGTTGTCGCGGTAATGTTCAAAGAAGGCAAAGCGAACCCAGTGTTAGAAACTTTGTGGGCCCATTTGCCGGCTAAAGAAGGCGATAAAATCGCGCTGACGCCAGCTCATAACGCGTTGGATCTGCTGCCAAAAAATCATGCTTACTACCGTTTCAGCGGTTCACTGACCACCCCGCCTTGCACCGAAGGCGTTCGCTGGATCGTGATGAAAAAACCAGTATTTGTGTCTAAAGCACAAATTGATGCGTTCAAAAAAGTGATGGGCCACGACAACAATCGCCCACTACAAGCGGTGAATGCACGCGAAATTCTCGAATAATACACATGCGCCTCTTCCTGTTTGGGGAGAGGCTTTCCTTGTAAATATCCCTGTTTTTTGCACTTTGATTTTTATGGGCTTGCCGAGTATGGTGAGCAACATCAGCAACAAATCAGGAACCGGCTATCATGTTTTATCATCAGTATTACCCTATCGATGTCGTGAACGGCCCTGGCACGCGTTGCACGTTATTTGTTTCTGGCTGCGAACATCAATGCCGTGGCTGTTACAACCAATCTACCTGGCGCGTCGATTCCGGCCATCTGTTTACCACCGAAATGGCCGATCGCATCATCGCCGATCTGAATGACGAGGCCATTAAACGCCGTGGGCTAACATTATCTGGTGGCGATCCACTGCATCCGGCGAATCAGGCTGAGGTACTGGCGCTAGTAAAGCGCGTACGCGCCGAATGTCCGGGTAAAGATATCTGGATGTGGACGGGTTATCTGTTAGCGGAATTATCACCGCGTCAGCAAGAAATCGTGGCACTGATCGACGTGCTGATTGATGGTAAATTTGAACAAGGGTTGGCTGACCCTTCCTTAGTCTGGCGTGGCAGTAGCAATCAAATTGTGCATTACTTACGACCAGAACAAGACCGCGTGTAACTGCGCAACAAAACCTTTTATTTCTTCAGGTTGTTTTGATACAAAAACAGCCTGTTTTCTCCTATTTTTTACTGTGTTTTTTCAACTTTTTTTTGCATGAATAGCAATAATACCTGCCGGTATCTGACTTTTTATTCATACTTAACTCATAGTCAATCAAACCACCTCTTTTGAGTCTTACTACTGTCGTAAAAAAAGGTTTATCCCTCAGACATTACGCATAAAATACGCCGCGATCAGATGGGCGCAATAGGGATACTGCCATGCTGCTGACACGAACGCGCCTGATACTACGATGTGATTATTGTTAATTTCACCTAAGGAACCGCCATGGCAAACTGGTCTACCACAGACGCCCTAAAAATGTATAACGTTCCCTACTGGGGTGCCGGTTTTTTCCATATCGACGAACAGGGTCGAGTAATGGTGACGCCAGACAAAACCCGTCTGGACTGCAAGATTGCGCTGGTCGATATCATTGAACAACTGCGCGAACAAGGTTACGCCACGCCGGTCTTGTTACGCTTCCCGGATATCATCAAAACCCGTATCAATGCGCTGTTTGGCGCCTTCGAACAGGCGATCCAAAGCTACGGCTACAAAGGCCGTTACCAGTGCGTTTATCCGATCAAAGTAAACCAGCAAAATCAGGTGATCGAATCAGTCACCCGCGCGTTTGCTGATAAACCAGCCCTGGGTCTGGAAGCCGGTTCAAAACCAGAATTATTGGCGGTGTTGTCACATCACCATGACCAAGGTTCCGTGATCGTCTGTAACGGTTATAAAGACCGCGAATACGTACGTCATGCACTGCTGGGTTCACTGCTCGGCCATCATGTTTATATCGTGGTGGAAAAACCATCAGAGCTGGAACTGATCCTCGATGAAGCCGCCCGCCTGAATATCACACCACGCATTGGTGTGCGCGCCCGTTTGGCAGCGCAAGGCTCAGGCAAATGGCAATCCAGCGGTGGGGCAAAATCCAAATTTGGTCTGAATGCGGCACAAATTCTGCGTCTGGTCGAACGTCTACGCGAAGCGAACAAACTCGATTGTCTGCAGTTAGTGCATTTCCATTTAGGTTCGCAGATCGCCAATATCCGCGATATTCAGGGCGGTATCCGCGAGTGTGGTCGTTTTTATGCCGAACTGCGTCAACTGGGCGCCAGCATTGAAGTGGTCGACGTCGGCGGTGGTCTGGGTGTCGATTACGAAGGCTCCCGTTCGCAAAGCCATTGCTCGGCGAACTACAACCTGCGCGAATATGCCAATAACGTCGTCTGGGGCATCGGTGATGTGTGCGAAGAGTTCGGTCTGCCGCACCCGATGATCATCAGCGAGTCCGGCCGCGCGATTACCGCGCATCATGCCGTGTTGATCTCGAATATCGTCGGCATGGAAAGTCAATTGCCGACCTTCCCACCGGAAGCGCCGAGCACTGACGCACCACTGTTACTGCAAAATATGTGGGACAGCTGGAATGAGCTGCATGACAAAGAAGATCCGGGCCTGTTGGAAATTTTCCACGACTCGGTGTCTGATCTGGCTGATGTGCACACGCAATACACGCTGGGCCTGCTGAGTTTACAACAGCGCGCGTGGGCAGAAGATCTGCATCTCAATCTGTGTCTGAAACTGAAAGACATGCTGAACCCGATCAACCGCATGCATCGGAATCTGCAAGACGAACTGAATGAAAAACTGGCCGATAAATGCTTCGTCAATTTCTCATTGTTCCAGTCCCTGCCCGATGCCTGGGGGATCGACCAGATCTTCCCGATCATGCCATTAAGTGGGCTGGATCAACAACCAACCCGCCGTGGTGTGATCATGGACATCACCTGTGATTCTGACGGCACTATCAAAGAGTATGTGGATGGCGTCGGTATTGAAAGCACACTGCCAATGCCAGAAATTGACCCGGATAAAACCAGCTATATGGGTTTCTTCCTGGTCGGTGCCTATCAGGAAATTCTGGGTGATTTGCATAATCTGTTTGGCGACACGCACAGTGCAGAAGTGACGCTGAACGACAATGGCGAAGCCGTTATCACGAATATTATCAAAGGGGATAATGTCGATAACTTGCTGCGTTACGTCAACATCGATACCTCAGTGATCCGTCGTGATTATCAAAAATTAGTGGCACACCCATCACTCAGTGAAGAAACTCGTAAAGAGTTGCTGGAAGAGTTGGAAGCCGGTTTGCAAGGTTATGCCTATCTGGAAGATGAGTAACTTTTTTCAGATAACAGTTAGGTAAACAAAAAGGGTTCGCTATTATGCGAACCCTTTTTTATTGTTATATCAATGCGAGAACTAATTACATCTGATAAGCAAAGTTCAGATAGTAACTACGGCCTTCCGGTACATAACCACGCACAGTCACATACTCTTTGTTAAACAGGTTATCAATCCGCCCACCTAAGCGCAGTTGTGGCAACAGGTGATATCCGGCAGACACATCCCACAGGCTGTAACCACCCAGTTCAGCCGTGTTGGTATCATTCGCAAAGCGTTCACCTTGATACATCCAACTCGTTGCTGCATCCCATCTCTGCCAGCTGGTTTCCGCCTGCCATTTATAAGATTGATGCGCACGTTCTTTCAGCTGTTGACCGGTTTCTTCATTTTTAGGATCAGCAAAATCAGCAGAAACATGATGACGAACCAGACCAGTCGCAAAACTCACCTCTGTTTCAACGCCCTCTAAACGTGCATGACCAATGTTTTCAGGAACATATAATGAGTTTGGCGTGATCATATTATCAACCAGCGAACGATAAGCGCTGATTTTCCATTGGAAAAAGGCATTCTGACCTTCCAGACCCACTTCGCCACCTTTGGCCTCTTCCGGTTTCAGGTTGGTGTTGCCATAGCCAGGGTAATACAGGTCAACAAAACTTGGTGCGCGGAATGCGGTGCTATAATTCGCGGTTAAACGATAATCCGGCATAAATGCCCAACCGGCGCCGGTACGCCAGGTCTGATGAGTACCATAAGCTGAATTGTCATCGTTACGACCACTCAGCTCCCAACTCCAGGCATCCTGTTCATACTGTACTAAGGCATACTCACCGGTGTTGTGAGTTTGTGCTTCAAATGCCGAATCTGGTTTCAGACGGTTTTCGCGCCAGTCAACACCACCGCCCAGAGAGAATCCATGCGACAACGGCACCAGGTTGTACCAACCCAACGTTGTCTGATCCGTGTAGTTTCTGTAGGTCGCATCATCTTTTGATTGTGCACTGTTAAATCCGCTCAGATAGTCAGTATCAGCATACTGAGCCACAACACTGCTCTGATATTTATCCGTGCTGGTTTCTAATGCTGCCTGATAAGACTGATCTGCAGTGTAACCAAACTGCTTTTCATTCGCCCAAGTGGTTGAATTGCTACCGGCATAGGCATTTTGCATCTGCATCCAACGGGCTGAAGTAAACAGACGCCATTCATCATTGAATTGATGCTCATCATTTACTTGCGCATTTTTGCTCCAGTAACCATGTTCATCAGTTGCATTACTACCGGTTGGTTTAATGTTATAGCCATCTTCCCGTGAATAAGCCGCACCGGCTTTTAATGTGTCTTTGTCTGTTGCCGCCATACGGCTCGACCAATCGGCATTATTATAACCATTCGAACCAATCCCCATCGCTACGCGGTGACCAGTCTCACCTTGATTACTGCGCGTGATGATATTAATTACACCGGCCACCGCATCAGCACCATACACAGATGCACGAGCACCACGAATGATTTCAATGCGCTCAACCTGATTTAATGGAATACCACTGATATCAGCCGAGCCCATGCTGCCGCGGCTTAGACGCATACCATCAACTAACACCAGTGATTGTGCAGGGCTGAATCCGCGCATATAAACACTGGTATTCTGACCTTTGCCACCATTACCGCGCACTTCTAATGATGGCTGATTACGCAGCACTTCACTCAAAGTGGCCCAGCTATGACGCTGAATTTGGTCTTTCGTCACGACAGTGACAGGGGCTAATACTGTTTTGGTAGATTCTTTGAATCGTGTTGCCGTTACCGTGATCGGCAGGCCAGTAGATTCGTCGGCATGTGTTGGCGCAGCAATAGCCAGCGCCGACAGCACAGAGGCAGTCAGTCGTTTTGACATTTGGGCAATCCCTAGTTCGCGTAGTGGTCCCTAATTGCCATATCAGATGATATGACCCAGATTTTGCTCTGGCAGGTCTTCGGGCT
This sequence comes from uncultured Tolumonas sp., assembly GCF_963676665.1. Classification (NCBI taxonomy): domain Bacteria; kingdom Pseudomonadati; phylum Pseudomonadota; class Gammaproteobacteria; order Aeromonadales; family Aeromonadaceae; genus Tolumonas; species uncultured Tolumonas sp. The sequence continues at coordinate 74,246 of NZ_OY781378.1, read as the reverse complement.
TAGGGGCTATTTTGTCCTACGGCGATGGCTTCCCACCCAATGGCAGTGCCTGAGTTTGCACTCGGTCGCTTTCGTTCCCCATTACCGCTGCGCGCCAGCTCCGGATTCACACCGGATTCCCTTTTAAGCAGGTTAAGCGCCAGAGAGTCGCGGATTATAGAGAGCACGTCACTGGCTGTATAGCGGGATTTGACGTTTAATTAACAAAAAACAGCGGATCTTTGCAGAGTCCGCTGTCACATTTTTTGATTTTTTTACAATTAAATCAGACAGCTGTTGTATCAGTCGTATTGGTTTGCTGGTTATCGGCTAAAGAAGCCATGGCTTGCTGCATTCGCTGATTAAAGCTGACAAATTGACCAATCTGCTCATCTGATTTTTCCGGGTGCTGCTGTTTAGCCACCCAGCTTTGCAGATTCCCCTGCGAGTCGGGGTTAAACGACGCAATCATCTGATTAAACATCGATTGTAACTGGGTCAAATAATCACCTAACTGACTGAAGACATCTGGTAAAGCGGCTGCCGCTTGCTGATTATCGGTCAAACCGGATTGGTTGTTCGTCGTATCAGAGCTTGATGCTGAATCAGTCGTTGCCGAGCTATCACTACTTGCATTCCTCAGCGCATCATTGCCGCTGTTACTTTGCCAACCAAGGGCTTGTTTTTGGTAGAGATCTAGCGACAAACTGGTCAACTCACTGTCACTGAGATCCAGTTTTTGCGCCTGTTGTAATGCATCAGTAATATTGCCACCAAAAAAACTGTCTGACAGACTGCCGACTTTATTGACCATCTCCGAGATCGATTTCAGTTCGCTGCTATTGAGATCACCCTCAACTTTGAAACTAAACTGGGTCGTGTGACTATAAAAAATAGAACTGTCTGATTTTGCATTAGTCGCGTCACTCTTTTTCGCATTACCACCTAATTCACCGTAAGTCTGTAATGCTTTTTTTGCCAAGCCACTGTTTTGCTGCTGACGCCATTGTTGCTGATCATCAAACTGGATCGTGATTTTATCGCCTTCTTTGGTCGTTAATTCCAAACTGGCCGATTGCTTGCCGGCAAAGGCCGCCAAAATACTATTACCAATTTCTTTTGGTGTTTTGGTATTTTTTGCGCTGTCGGTAGTTTGTGCCGCATCGGTAGCCGTTGCCGTATTATCACCCGTAGCACCATCGGTTGACTCACCAAACAGGTCTTTCTCAAAATCTTTCAGACCTTTCTGGATCAAGTCGTAACTTTTGTCGATTCCCTTGCTGAGCGGATCGGTTAAGGTGCCACTTTTGTCCAATTCTTTACGTGCATCAGTGAAGCCTTGATCGATGCCTTTCCGCGCTTGCCCCAACATTTTTTCCAGCGCTTCATTATCATCACCGGCTTGCTTGCGGGCATTGATAGTATTCGTCACAAATGACAAGACGTTATCAGCGACTTTCTGAAAATCGAATAACGACTCAGGGCTTTCATCGTCAGCTGGATCTTGCGTCTTTACGCTGTAGTTCTTGCCATTGATCGTCAGCGATTGCGACAGTGAAAACTGAAGCACCCGGTTACCCAATTTTGCGGAATGGCTCAACGACACTTCATCGTTTGCCTGTGTTGTCGCCTGAGTATTTTTACCGGTATTACGCTGCGTGCTTTTCAGCATGTTTTGCAATGCAGCACTGTTTACTTGATCTAATTTCATGATCATCTCCGAAACCGATTACACGCACGGTTAACTGTATAGCGGCCTGACTGCGCAAAACTTGAGCAGAAAAACTGGACAACCTCGTACAACTGCATACAATTTCCGCCCTTCCTGCAGTGACGGAGTACAACATGACCAACGCAGTCCATTCGGATGCCCTTTATCAGCAACAATTGCACGACAAACAGCAGCGTCTGACGCAATTGCTCGCCCCTTTTCAGGCACCAATGCCACAAGTGTTTGCCTCCGCGCCAAGTCACTATCGTATGCGAGCCGAATTTCGCATCTGGCATGAAGGGGATGATCTGTTTTATGTCATGTTTAACAGCGAAACCAAGCAACGTTATTATGTACACGAATTTCCCACGGCCAGTTTATTGATCAACCAGCTCATGCCGCGCGTACGCGCTTTAATTTGTGCTAACCCAACACTCAAACACAAGTTGTTCCAGATCGATTTTCTTACCACACTCAGCGGTGAATCACTGATAAGCCTGCTGTATCACAAAAAACTCGGTGATGAGTGGCAGCCGGCGGCGACCGAATTGCGCCGGGCATTACGAGCGGAGTTTGGTGAAGTTGATGTTGTTGGCCGTGCGCACAAACAAAAAATTGTGCTGGAACGCGAATATGTGCTGGAACAGCTGCAGGTCGGCGACCGCACGCTCGAATATATGCAGATTGAAAACAGTTTCACGCAACCGAATGCCGGGATGAATCAGCAGATGCTGGGCTGGGCGATTGATGTCACCACCGGTTGTCAGGGTGATTTGCTGGAACTGTATTGCGGTAACGGTAACTTCTCGCTGGCGCTGGCGAAAAATTTTAATCGCGTGCTAGCCACTGAAATTGCCAAACCATCGGTGCATGCCGCGCAACATAATATCGCCGTGAATAAGATTGATAACGTGCAGATCTTGCGGATGTCGGCGGAAGAGTTCACACAAGCGATGAACGGCGAACGCGAATTCAATCGCCTGCAAGGCATTGATCTGCAAAGTTATGAATGCAACACCATTCTGGTTGATCCGCCGCGGGCCGGGTTAGATCCGAAAACGCTGACGATGATCCAGGCTTACGACCAGATCCTGTATATCTCCTGTAATCCGGAAACCTTGTGCGACAACCTGCAGACCCTGTGTCAGACACATACCATCGCCCGTTGTGCGCTGTTTGATCAGTTCCCCTTCACCCATCATATGGAATCGGGTGTCTGGCTGGTGCGGAAATAACAGACAACAAAACGGCGTGCAGGTTAAACCGACACGCCGTTGTTCCTTCACTGAATTAATGAATTTCAATTTCCAGTGGCTTATCACCCGTCGGTGTACTCTTCTGCATATGCACGTACAACATGCCATCACTGAAAGTGGCGCTGACGTTTTCTGCTTTCACATCATCCGGCAATGTGAAACTGCGACTGAAACTACCGTAGTAACGTTCGATGCGATGATGTTTTTCATCGCTCTTTTCCATCTTCCGTTCGCCGGTAATCGTCAGCATGCCGTGATTAATTTGCAGTTTGACGGCATCACGCGGGATTTCCGGAATTTCGACTTTGAGTTGATATTCTTTGTCGTCTTCCACAATATCCACAGCAGGTACCCATTCACTGCCAACCATAGATTCCCGACCCATTGATGGCGTCAGGAAAGAACGCTGATAATTGTGGAAAATATCGTCAAGGTCACGGAACGGGTTCCATTTTTCGAGACGCATATAAACCTCCTTCGGCGCAGGTGGGATCAAAACTAACGATCACGCCTACTATGGTTATAGGACTATATGCGCAGATATCAAGTCCATTCTGCTTGTTTTTTATACGATAAATGCCGCGTGACGTAACAACCCGAACGCAATCAACCACATCACAACACCCACCCCGCCATCAATAAATTGTTGCACGCGAACACGCTGTAATTGGGGCGCTAGCCAGCTGGCCAGCAATGCTAAACCAAAGAACCAGAGGAAAGACGCCGAGATGCTACCCAGTGCAAAACTGAGCTGCTGCACACGCGGATATTGCCCAGACACAGCGCCTTGGATCATCACGGTATCCAGATACACATGCGGATTTAACAAGGTCACCGCCAGTGTCATCGTGACCGCTCGAACTCGGGGCATGCCGCCTTGCTGCGCTAAGGTCTGGGCCGTGGCTTGCCATGCACGAACTAAACTCGACCAGCCGTAACGTAACAAAAATACCGCGCCACCCAGCGTCAGTAACAATTGCAATGTCAGCGATTGTGTTATCACTTTACCGGCACCACCTACACCCAAGGCAATCAAAAATGCATCGGCAAGAAAACAAAGTGCTGCCACTAATAAGGCATGATTGCGGCGAATCCCTCGCTCCAGTACAAACGCATTTTGTGCACCAATCGGCACGATCAAACTCGCCCCCACCAACATCCCCTGCAAATAAATCGCTCCGTTCAACATGCTATGTTCATCTCTATTTCGATCATGGCAGCAGCATAAGAAAAGCGTACAATTAAGTAAAATTCATGATTCTTATATAAGATAAGAAAAATTAATGAACCATCTCGACTATAAATTGCTGCAAGCACTCGATGTCGTGTTACGGGAACAAAGCTTTGACCGGGCAGCACAACAGCTACATCTCACGCAATCGGCGGTATCACAACGCATCAAACAGTTAGAGCTGCTGGTCGCTCAACCCGTGCTGATCCGTTCACAACCCCTACAGCTGACAGCCATGGGACAATTACTGTTAACGCATTATCAGCAGGTACAACAATTGGAGCAGGAGCTATTGCCCCATCTGTCACCCGAGGCACCCGCCAAACCGTTACCGGTCACGATCGCAACCAACGCGGATAGTCTAGCGACCTGGCTGATCCCGGCGCTAACGCCTCTGTTGCAGCCGGGCTTAATTGAACTGAATCTGCTGATTGAAGATGAAAACCGCACCATTGATCGCTTACGCCACGGCGAAGCGTTTGGTGCCATCACCACGCAGGCCGAACCATTGCCAGGCTGCCAATCCGATTTACTCGGCTTCATGGATTATGTACTGACCGCATCACCGGCCTTTATCCGGCAATATTTTCCCGACGGGCTGAGCGAGCACACATTGCGCAAAGCGCCCGGAGTGGCCTTTGATCAACGTGACGATATGCATGTCGGGTTTGTGGCGCAACATTTTGGCTTACCGCCCGGCAGTTATCCCTGCCATACCGTGCGTTCATCAGAGGCGTTTGTTGCTTTAGCAAAAGCGGGCGTGGCTTATTGTCTGATCCCCAAATTGCAAATCAGTGCCGAATTACTCAGCGGGGAATTGGTGGAATTGATGCCGCAGACGCCACTGCGTGAGCGCACGCTTTACTGGCAACGCTGGGTGTTGGAACGCGGTATTTACCGCCAGATCTCACAGCATTTATTGGATTGGTGTCATCAGATCTTGCCACAGCAATAAAGCAGCTATCTAAGGCAACTATCTGATTTAGCACATTCAGGCAGAAATACAGGTCTGGCATCCTGAGCATGATTGTCTGATAATCAAACAATCATGCCGACAACAACAATAAAAGGACGGGATATGTCTTTGCGTCACTCGATTACCGGCGGATTCATTTTATCTGTATTATTTAGCCTTCCGGCTCAGGCTTGCAGCGATGATAGCTGTTATCCAACTTGGGATCTGAAACGTGATCTGCTGGATACTTGCAACAATACACCATTCCTTTCGCCGGCCAACGACAGCCGGGTTAATCTCCAACTGTTGCTGGCTGATTACGTTCATACGCCACTACCAATATCGACTGCAGATAATTACTATCAAGATCAAGGGTACGCACAGGTTCCTTTCCCGGTTGATTTATCTGATGAAGCAGAAACTGCCAATACCGAAACCACGGCGCCACCCTCGCCACTGACCAATCAAGCCATCCAACTCGGCATGACCAGTGAAACAGTCAGCACACTGCTTACACAAAATAATACTTGGGAAGGTAGTCGTTGTGCCTCCAACAACCAGCAAACGGCACTGACTTATTTACAACAACTGGCGAAAGCAACAGACATTCCCACAGAAGAACGTCAGTCCCTGACACAAAGCCGTATCGCTATTCTGCAAAGCTGCGATGCTGATCAAAGCCAGCAATCGGGGTTGTTACCCGCTAATATTCAATCCCCATCCGGTCTGTTATTTGCCAATTATCTGCAAGGTGCGCTGGCGTTTTATAACGCTGATTTCACCCAGGCATTAGTCTCTTTTAACGCATTAAGCCTCAGCACACAACCGTGGCTAAAAGAAACCGCGAGTTACATGAAAGGTCGTGTCTTTTTAAATTCCGCACAACAAGATGCCTTTGATGACATGGGGTTTCCCAACAACGAAAAAATAGATATGGCCTCGCTGCAGGCCGCAGAATCCGCCTTTAACAGTTACCTGACTGATTATCCGCAAGGGCAATACACGGCATCGGCAAAAGGGTTATTACGCCGTGTGTATTGGCTCATGAATGATCAAAAACGTCTGGCGCAGTCTTACGCATACTGGTTTGAACACCCAACCAAAGAAGCGAATATCTCCAGCAATCAGCTGGTACAAGAGATTGATAACAAACTACTGTTATCCACCAGCAACGTGGACAACATTGATGATCCGCAATTATTGGCCATTATCGACCTGATGTTGATGCGACAACGTAACAACGATGACAGTCGCCCGCCGTTTACACTGGCGCAATTGCAGGCACAGCAGGCACGATTTGCTAAACAACCGGCGCTTTATACTTACCTACTGGGTGCATACGCTTTGTATGTAGAAAAAGATGCCGATAAAACACTGACTATTTTGTCAAAAGAACCAACCGATAAAGCATTAGATTATCTAGCTTTCAGCCAACAAACACTGCGCGGATTTGCACTGGAAAGTAACGAACAGTGGACGCAGGCCGAGCAATTGTGGCTGAAATTATTACCGTTGGCGAAACAACCCTTACAACGACAACAGTTGGAATTAGCGTTAGCCATGAATTATGAACGTAATGAAAAATTAGCTCAGATCTTTGCGCATAATTCCCTGATTAAAACCCCCATGGTACGGGAGATTTTGCTGCGTAATGTGGCCGGTCCGGCGCTATTACGGCAACAGGTAGGAAAACCGGCTTCCGCCCAAGAGCACGATGTAGCCTTGTTTACGCTGTTATATAAGGATCTCACCCACGGTTTTTATGCTGATTTCCTGAGCGACGTAAAACAACTGCCGGAAAAAGCCGGCACCGAACCGCTGTTTATGGGCTTTACCTATAACGCGCAACAAGCACTAGCACTGTTCCAATGGGATGGCAAAAACGCCACCGAATATCAGTGCCCGGCGTTGGGTGAAGTAGCACAAACACTGCGCGATGATCACAACAACCCTCGCGCCCTGAACTGTCTGGGAGAGTTTGTCTTCCGCCATGGCCTGGATGATTTCCCGCTCAACAACCAGCCAGAAAGTCATGAATTGGGCGGTACCGCCACACAGTTTGCCGGCAAATTATTTTCCCGTTTAGATGGTTATCAACAAGTAATAGCGAACAAAACGGCAGCGCATGACGATAAAGCCTATGCCTTGTATCGTGCGGTGAACTGTTTTGCACCGAGCGGTTATAACAGCTGTGGTTCACAAGAAATTCCTATTGAACAACGCAAGCAATGGTTCCATACGTTGAAATCGCAATATGGCGATACCCGTTGGGGTCAGCAACTTAAATATTATTGGTAATGCGTAAAACCCGTTTGTGGCTCACGTTGCTGGCAGGCATCTTCCTTCTGCCAGCACAGGCCAAAGTGAATGCAGGCGATCACCATGCGTTTTGGTTATGGAGTGCCGTGCGCCCACAACCCGTGTTGGCACAAGCGCAGTCACTGTATATCCTGCAAGGACAGATCAGCGAGCGACGCGGGCAAAATCAGTTTATTCCGCAAGGCATTACAATTCCTCATCTCCGACACGGTAAGATCTGGCTAACCTATCGGGTGGAAACACTGCATTGGTCTGATGCTATTTTCATGTCTATTTCGCAACAGCTAACTCGCTGGCAAAAACAGGGCAATCCGGTGGTTGGTATCCAGATCGATTTTGATGCCCGCACGTTGCGCATGCAGCAATATGTCGCCTTTTTGCAACGCCTGCGTCAGCAGTTACCAACCCACTATGCATTGAGCATTACGGGGCTGCTCGACTGGAGCAATAACAGCTCACCTGAGGTGATTAATCAGTTAAATGGCATTGTTGATGAGGTGGTGGTACAAACGTATCAGGGCCGGAAGACGATAAAAAACTATGCAGCCTATCTGCCACGACTGGCACAATTGCGGATCCCATTTAAGATCGGGCTGGTACAGCACGGCGAATGGCAAGCACCGGACTATTTGGAATCAGCCCCCTTCTTTCGTGGTTATGTGGTGTTTTTAGTCAACAATTGAAACTAAATAGCTAATTTTAAACGTTATTTCTCAACTGCCGTAATAGCAATAATAATGCTGCCACACTGCGTGCTTCATGAAATTCAGGATGTTCCAATAGTGCTTCCGCATCATGCAGCGGCCACGGCACAATCTCCAATGGCTCCGGTTCATCACCCACTAGTTGCTGTGGGTACAACCCCTGCGCCAGAAAGATAGCCATACGGGCATTCATAAACCCAGGCGCCAAAGAAACCTGTTTTAAAAATGTGAGCTGATTGGCCGCCATGCCAACTTCTTCCTGAAGCTCCCGATTTGCTGCTTCGGTGTCTGTCTCGCCTGCATCCACTAAGCCTTTTGGAAAACCCAATTCATACGCGTGTGTACCGGCTGCGTATTCTCTGACCAGTAACAAAGTACCATCCGACTGAACGGGCACAATCATCACCGCATGACGATTACCACCGGGGATCCGTTCATAGACCCGCTCTTCACCATTACTGAAACGCAGATGTAAAGCTTCAACCCGGAATAGGCGACTTTGCGCGACAACATCGCGTTGCAGAATTTCAGGTAAAATATGGTCTGATTTAGCCGGCGTCTCTGACATAAAAATCACATAATGTTAAAAAACGGTAACAACAGTATATCGTCACCAATTAACACTGTCTTTGCCGATATTCTGTGATTTTATTACCAGTTTCATCAGACACATCGGCAAATGGTTGTGTCATAAGGGTTCACATAGCAAAATGAAGAACCCTAGACATGGGCATCAATATAAAGAGAACAAAAATGAGGCTATTGGCGATCCAACATTGGATACTAGGTGAACGAGGGATTGTCTTGCTGCAACGCAGTGTGGTCCTGGTTTTACTCTTAGGTGGCAGTTATCAACTGGCGCAACTTAGCTGGCGATTATTACCCGCCCCCAAAACAGCAACCTCTGCGCCTATTAGCCCTAATCTATCCGTACGTACGGATGCAAAAACCACCAACCAGCAGCGCTTATCAATTATTCGTGATGCCAAGCTATTTGGTACAGCAGTACAAGATACCGCTCAGACTATTATCGCGCCCAAAAGTCGCCTGAATGCACAACTCACGGGGATCATGGCCAGCAGTATTGCCAGCCGTTCTATCGCTATCATCGCCCGAGATGGCAAACAGCAAAGTTACGTGATCGGTGATGTTATTCAGGGCACTGATGCGCAGATTATTAATATTCTGCCCGATCGCGTCATCATCAAACGTCAACAGCAGCAGGAAGCGTTATTGCTGGATGAAAATGCGATGACAGCACCGGCGACAGCTCCTACACTAAATAACAGCAGCTTACCCAATGTCAGACAGCAACTACTGAAAAATCCGGGGCAGCTGATGGATTATCTGACGGTAGCGCCGGTCAGAGAAAATAATCAGTTAAAAGGCTATCGTTTAAATCCGGGCCGAAATCCAGAGATATTTAATCAACTAGGCTTGCAACCCAATGATCTTGCCATCAGTATCAATGGCTTAGATCTGCGTAACAATGCCGAAGCTATGCAGGCCATGCAACAACTTGCGCATCAGACGGAAATGAATATCTCTGTAGAACGAAATGGTGAGACACAGGATATTTATGTCAATCTGGCACAACCATAAGCACGTGGAGTGATAAGCCAAAGATGAAACAATTTCTCAAACGCAGTCTGATCATCAGTTGCCTGTTCACACAACTCAACGTGCAACCTCTCTGGGCTGCCGAATATTCGGCCAGTTTCAAAGGCACGGATATTCAGGAATTTATTAACACCGTTGGTAAAAACCTGAATAAGACCATCGTGGTCGATCCCGGGATCCGTGGCACCATCAATGTTCGCAGTTATGATCTGCTCAATGAAGAACAGTATTACCAATTTTTCTTAAGCGTATTAGAAGTTTATGGTTTTGCTGTGGTACCAATGCCGAATGGCATTCTGAAAGTCGTAAAAGCACAAAATGCGAAAACCTCTTCAATTCCCGTCACTGATGATATCCATCCGGGAAATGGTGACGAAATGGTCACGCGCGTGGTACCGGTGCGTAATGTTTCCGTTCGTGAACTCGCGCCTTTGCTACGTCAGCTAAACGACAATGCGGGTGGTGGTAATGTGGTGCATTATGAACCGTCCAACGTGTTGTTATTAACCGGACGAGCTGCCGTTGTTAATCGACTCGTCGAAATCGTCCATCGGGTTGATAAAGTCGGTGATGAAAACGTCGACATTATTAAACTCAAATATGCGTCCGCCAGTGAAATGGTGCGTTTAATTACCGCGTTAACCAAAAACGATAAAAATGCACTGACCAGTGTATTAACGCCGAAATTAGTGGCTGATGAACGCACTAATTCCGTGGTGATCAGTGGTGATAATCAATCTCGTCAACGACTCGTCACCATGATTCGTCAGTTAGATCGTGAGCAGCAAAGTCAGGGCAATACCCGCGTTTTCTATCTTAAATACGCCAAAGCCAAAAATCTGGTCGATGTATTATCGGGCTCCAGTAAAACCATTCAGCAAGATAAACAAGGTGGCAGTGCTACCAACACGTCGAATGCAACAGCCAGCAACTCAGGTTCGGGCAGTAATGCGTTTAATGGCAAAGATCTCAGTATTGTTGCCGATGAACAAACTAATGCGCTCGTAATCACCGCGCAACCAGATATCATGCAGGAACTGGAACGTATTATTGCCAAATTGGATATTCGTCGCGCACAAGTGCTGGTCGAAGCTATCATCGTCGAAGTACAAGATGGCGACGCCTTCAATCTGGGTGTGCAATGGGCCAATAAAAATGGTGGTGGTACACAATTCACCGCGACAAATTTATCCACCAGTACCGTTGCCAATGCCGCATTGCAATATAAAAATGACGGGGCATTTTCCAGCAACACCGCCTCAGCCCTCAGCAATTTTAACGGTTTAGCGGCGGGTTTTTATTCCGGCGATTGGGCTGGATTAGTGACGGCGCTGTCCAGCAATACCAAGAGCAATATTCTGGCCACACCGAGTATTGTTACGCTGGATAACAAAGAAGCTTCTTTTAACGTGGGTCAGGAAGTTCCGGTTATTTCCGGTAGTCAATCCAGCACCACGGGTAGCGTGTTTAATACCGTAGAACGTAAAACAGTGGGTACAAAACTGAAAGTAACCCCACAAATCAACGAAGGCGATTCCGTGTTGATGGATATTGAACAGGAAGTCTCCAGTGTTGCCACGTCAACATCCACCAGCAGTTCATCAACAAGCGGTGCCAGTCTGGGCGATACGTTTAATACCCGTACCGTAAAAAATGCGGTGTTAGTGAAGAGTGGTGAAACCGTTGTACTCGGTGGTTTACTCAGTAACAACACCTCAGAATCTACTTACAAAGTGCCTTTGCTGGGTGATATTCCAGTATTAGGTTATCTGTTCCGTTATAACAGCACCTCTAAAACCAAACAAAATCTGATGGTTTTCATCCATCCAACCATATTGCGTGATCCGATTACCTATACCGGTGTATCCAGCAGCAAATATAACCTGTTCCGGGCGGAGCAGTTATCGCAGGAACAAGATACCGATAGTCTGTCGCCTGCGGTTGATCGTCCAATTTTGCCTGCTTATGGCACTAATGCGACCTTATCGCCGAAGATGAAAGCGTTATTGGAACAACAAGCGAAAGGTGTGCAGTAATGGCGCTGCTCTCAACAACATCAGAAACCTTGCATACTTCGTTGCAAGGTTTGCGGTTAAATTTTGCCTTTGCCCGTGATCACGGTGTGTTATTGCAATGGCAGCATGCCGAACCGGTGTTGTTCTGTCGTACTGGCGTGAGTAATCAAACATTGCAAGAAGTCCGTCGCTTATTACGCCAGCCGTTCCAGTTACGCTGGTTGAATGCCGAAGCCTTTGAGCAACAACTCACTGAAGACTATCAGCGTGACTCATCTGAAGCGCGACAGATGATGGAAGACATTGGTAACGAAGCCGACTTTTTTACATTGGCAGAAGAACTACCTACCAGTGAAGATCTGCTGGATGCTGACGATGATGCGCCTATTATTCGTCTGATTAATGCCATGTTGAGTGAGGCGATCAAACTAGAAGCGTCGGATATTCACATCGAAACCTTTGAAAAGCACCTCGCCATCCGTTTTCGTATTGATGGTGTGTTACGTGAGATCTTGCGGCCACAGCGCAAATTAGCATCACTGCTCGTCTCACGCATCAAGGTCATGGCAAAACTGGATATTGCCGAAAAACGTGTGCCGCAAGATGGTCGCATTAGTCTGCGGATTGGTGGCCGTGCGGTCGACGTTCGAGTTTCAACCATGCCATCCAGCTATGGCGAGCGGGTCGTGTTACGTTTGTTGGATAAAAACAATGTGCGCCTGGAGCTCAAACAACTGGGAATGGTTGATGCCGATCGGGCTCATATCGCTGATTTGATCCGCAAACCACATGGCATCATTCTGGTGACTGGCCCAACCGGTTCGGGTAAATCAACCACGCTGTATGCCGCATTATCCGAGATCAATACCAAAGACCGTAATATTCTGACGGTAGAAGATCCTATCGAATACGATCTTGAAGGTGTCGGCCAAACGCAGGTTAATCCGAAAGTCGACATGACCTTTGCGCGCGGGTTACGCGCCATTCTGCGTCAGGATCCTGATGTCGTGATGGTGGGCGAAATCCGTGATCTGGAAACAGCGCAAATTGCCGTGCAGGCCTCGTTAACCGGCCATTTAGTGTTATCCACATTGCACACCAACACCGCGATTGGTTCGATCACCCGTCTGCGCGATATGGGCATTGAGACGTTCTTGTTATCAACTTCCTTGCTCGGTGTGCTGGCGCAACGTTTAGTGCGCACTTTATGCCCGGAATGTAAACAACCACAGCCGCTGAGTGAAGAAGAACGCCTGCGTTACGATCTGCCCATCGGTGCTCGCCATCTGTATACCGCCAAAGGCTGTGAAGCCTGTAATTTTACCGGTTACAAAGGACGTACCGGTATTTATGAGTTGCTGATCGTCGATGAAGCGGTGCGGGAAGCGATCCACAGTAACAAAGGTGAGCTGGAAATTGAACACTTGATCCGCAGCAAAACACCAAGCATCCGAGCCGACGGTTTGCAGAAAGTAGTAAACGGTGAGACGACATTGGAAGAAGTCTTGCGTGTGACGCGGGAGGACTAACATGTCAGCGTTTGCATATCAGGCGCTGGACGCAAAAGGCCGGCGTAAAGAAGGCATGATCGAAGCCGATTCCCCTCGACAGGCCCGACAAACATTACGCGAGCAAGGGCTTACCCCACTATCTCTCACGGAAGCGGTTGAACAAGTCCGACAGCAAACACAAAACCGCAGTTGGCTACAACCCAAGATCAGCACCAATGAACTGGCGTTATTGACCCGACAGTTAGCAACACTGGTGGCTGCCGCATTACCGATTGAAGAAGCACTGAGAGCCGTTTCACAGCAGACCGAAAAGGCCAAATTAAGCACCTTGATTGCGGCCGTTCGCACCAAAGTTTTGGAGGGGCACTCGCTGGCAGATGGCCTATCAGCATTTCCATCGATTTTTGATCCGCTTTATCGTGCCATGGTCGCTGCCGGAGAAAAATCCGGCCATCTGGATACGGTGCTCGATCGGCTGGCCGATTACACCGAACAGCGTCAGCAAATGAAAAGTAAATTGCTGCAGGCGATGATCTACCCCATTATCCTGACCTTGGTTGCCATCAGTGTAATTGCAATCTTGCTGGCGACTGTCGTGCCCAAAGTCGTTGAACAATTCATTCATATGAAACAACAACTGCCGTTCAGCACCCGTTTTTTAATGGGCGCCAGCGATCTGGTGCGCGATTATGGGCTGTGGTTTTTATTGCTGCTGGCGATTTTAGCCATCGCTTGGGGTAGCTGGGTTAAAAAACCGCTCCATCGCCGGCAATACCACGCTCTGTTGCTGCGTTTGCCTGTTATCGGACGTGTCAGCCGAGGGCTGAATACCGCACGCTTTGCCCGCACCTTAAGCATACTAAATTCCAGTGCCGTGCCATTGTTGGATGGTATGCGTATCAGTGGGGATGTATTAAGTAATGATGAAGCTAAAATCCGGGTAGCAGAAGCATCCGAACGGGTACGGGAAGGCAGTAGTTTGCGGGCCGCATTGGAGCAAACCAAACTGTTCCCACCGATGATGCTGCATATGATTGCTTCCGGTGAGCGCAGCGGTGAATTGGATAACATGTTAGAACGTGCAGCCGATAATCAGGATCGGGAGTTCGAAAGTCAGGTCAATATCGCTTTGAGCATTTTTGAACCAGCCTTAGTTGTGAGCATGGCCGTCATTGTGCTGTTTATCGTGTTAGCTATTTTACAACCGATCCTCGAACTGAATAACATGGTCGGACGTTAGTTTTTATTTTTATTACTAAAAGGGGTTATGCATGCAACGCAGACAACAAAGCGGCTTTACGCTGTTGGAAATCATGGTCGTTATCGTGATATTAGGCATTTTGGCCAGTCTGATCGTCCCCAACTTAATGGGTAATAAAGATCAGGCGGATCATCAAAAAGCAGTCAGTGACATTGTGGCACTGGAAAACGCATTAGATATGTACAAACTGGATAACAGCCGTTATCCCACCACCGATCAAGGTTTAAACGCGTTAATTACCAAACCCGACAGCGAACCAGCACCTCGAAACTATAAAGAAGGGGGCTACATCAAACGCCTGCCTTCCGATCCTTGGCAGGGTGAATATCAACTACTCAGCCCTGGCGAACATGGCAGTATTGATGTGTTCTCAATGGGGCCAGATGGCCAAGCAGGCACCGACGATGATATCGGCAACTGGAATTTAGATAAAAAACGAGATAATCAACAGTGATGCAAAGACGTATGCGTGGTTTCACGCTGATTGAAATTATGCTGGTTATCGTGATCATCGGCTGCGCCGCAGGGATCGTTGTATTATCGATCCCCGGTGGCCCGAATCCGAAACTTGGTAGCAACTTATCAGAAGAAAGTCAGCAATTAGCCTCCACTATTCAGGTCATGAGTGAACAGGCCACACAACAAGGGCGTACGATTGGTTTGCATATTTCCGAGCATGGTTATCAATTCATGATCCGTCAGGAAAACCCATCGAATAATGATGAAAATACCACGCAAACAACGACGAAATCATTGGATACGTTATTGGATTGGGATCATCAATCGTGGCAGCCCTATCAAAATGAAAAATTGCGCACCACTGGTGAGTTTGATGAAAAAATATCACTGGCGCTAACACTGGATGGGTTACAACTGCAGGATGAAGACAACCATTTAGGCCGCTCAGAACCACAATGGTTTGACACCGATAACCAACTGACTGCGAAAACGCCCCAAATACTGTTATTACCCAGTGGGGAGATCACACCATTTTCACTCACTATGCAGGAACATGGCGGTGATAATACGCAATTTCGTCAAATCAATGGCTTAGAAAATGGTCAGATTGATGTATTGACGACACAAACGGATCAGGTTGCCGGAGGACACTCTTGAGTTGTCGTGGCATGACCTTGCTGGAAGTAATGGTTGCGATGGCCATTTTTGCTATTGCAGGCATTACATTGATGAAGACCGTCACCGAGCAGGTCGTGGCACTGGCTACACTGGAAGATAAAACGTTCGCCAGCTGGGTGGCAGATAACCAGCTGGCGACCATTCGATTGACCGAAAAATGGCCCAATTTGACTTGGAGCAATGGTCAAGAAGAGATGGCCGGACGTACCTATTACTGGCGCTGGCACGGCGTAGAAACCGCCGATCCATCGTTTCGTGCCGTAGACGTTGAAGTTCGTGATACAGAAAAAGCACCCGATCCGCGCGCCACGCTGCGCAGCTACGTCTCGAAGAACTAACCATGATGTCTGCATCAATCCCTTATAAAATACGACACGCCGGGTTTACCTTACTAGAGGTCTTACTGGCACTGGTCATCTTTGCCATCTTAAGCCTGAGCGCCTATGCCGTGTTACAGGGCGTTATGCGTAATGATGAGGTTTCCCAAGCCAAAATAACCCGCTTATCCGAGTTACAACGAGGTTTTGCGACTTTATCGCGTGATTTCACACAAATACTGCCGCGTACAACGCGTGTTAATGGCGAAGCCACAACTATCTTATTTCAAGCCGAGCGTTTCCAGCTGGAAAGTGATGACTGGGCGGTGATGTTTGTTCGCGCCGGCTGGTTAAATCCCGGGGGGCAATTACACCGTTCAGAATTGCAAAAAGTGGGTTACCGGTTGCGGCAACACACATTGGAAAGACTGACTTATTTGTATCCTGATGCCGTTACAGGGACTGAACCGACCGTCACGCCATTACTAAATCATGTGTCAGCATTCACTCTGCGATTTTATAAAAATGATGCATGGTTAACCGAATGGATGACCCCCGCGGTATTGCCAGCAGCGGTTGAAGTTACACTCACGCTCGATGATTACGGCACCATTCGGCGGCTGTTTTTATTGACCGATACCACCACGACCACCAGCAGTGGAGGCAGTTGATGAAACAACAGCGAGGAATGGCTCTGTTGGTGGTCTTATTACTGCTTGCCGTCATGGTGACCATGGCCAGCAGCATGACGCAGCGTTTTCGCATGGAATGGCAACGCACCTATAACCAGCAATTACAGTTACAAAACTATTGGTATCTGCTTGGTTCCGAAGCCTTGATCTCAAAAGTACTCATACAAGATTTAAAAGACAACCCAGAGAAGACATCTCTGGCCCAATATTGGGCTAACGAAGGCCAAATATTCCCCGTTGAAGCAGCGATACTGCAAGGGGTGGTTCGCGATTCACAGGCCTGCTTTAATTTGAATTCCCTGAGCACCACAGGTTCCGGATCAGAGGAAACAACCACGAGTGCCAATGTGTTATATCGGGCGAATGTTTTCCGCCAATTATTAATCAGCTTAAAAGTTGAAGACTATCGAGCTCAGCAAATTACCGCCGCACTACAAGACTGGTTGGATGATAACACGACTGCCCGCTCACTCGGCGCTGAAGACAGTGAGTATGAAGCACTGCCCCACCCCTATCTGCCAGCCAATGGCCTGATGCAAGATGTCAGTGAACTGCGTGCCGTCAAAGGTGTCGATGCTGCACTCTACCGTCAGTTATTACCATTGGTGTGTGTGATTCCAGAGAAAATGTTGCAGGTAAATGTCAATACGTTACGCACCATTCAAGCCCCCTTACTGGCAGCGCTTTTCCTCAATAATATCAGTGTGGATGATGCACGTAACATATTAGAACAACGCCCGCGCGAAGGTTGGAACAGTGTGGCAGAATTCCTGGAGCTGGGAACATTAAGCAACACTGCCGCGGCAGGAGATCAGGTACAATCGGCACTGACCATAAAAAGTTTCTATTTTCTGGCAACCTTACAAGCCGAGAGCGATCATTATCAGACTCGTATCGTCAGTTTGTTTCAACGACAAAGTAATAATCAGGTGACTGTTATCCGTCGTCACTTTGGGGGGTTAGAGTGAACGAATTTTTACTGATACGACTGGGGTCCCGCCATCAGGATAACGTGCACTGGTTTGTGTGGTCAGCCACTCAGCAAGAAGTGATTGCCAGCGGGCAACTCAACAATGCGACACAATTATCCGAGCTGGCCGAGCGCGCGGGTCATCGCCCTGTGGTCGTGCTCGTTCCGGGTTGTGATGTTATTTTTCGTGAACTGACATTACCCGGGCGGCTCAATGCGCAAACTATGCAGGCGTTGCCTTTTATGCTGGAAGACGATGTCGCCAGTGATGTAGAAAAACTGCATATCACCGTATTACAGCATCAAGGGCAGCAGGTAAAAATTGCAGCGGTTGAGCAAGAGCAGATGCAGCATTGGCTCTCTTGGTTAAGTGATGCCGGATTGACCGCACAACAACTGTTACCGGATGTTCTCGCGCTGCCACAACCAGCAGACAATGGCTGGTCACTACTCCAATTAGGTTCGCAATGGCTGATCCGCCAGAATACATGGCAAGGCGCAGTCGTGGATGATAGCTGGCTGCCCGTTTGGATGAACAGCCATGAGCAGTTACCACGCTTACAAAGTTATACACCTGCACCAGACGAAATTATTGGCGAATGGCAAATCGCTTTGTGTGAATTGCCGATGCAGCTGCTGGCTCAAAATCTACCGTCAGAACAGGCTAATTTACTGCAAGGCGTTTACCGCTCTGTCGCACCATGGAAAAAGCAATGGACTCGCTGGCGCCTGCCAGCCATTCTGATCGGATTATGGCTGCTGTTAGTGGCAGCCAATCAGGGTGTTGAATATGCTCAATTGCACACGCAGCAACAACAACTGCAGCAACAAATGACTGCGTTATACCGGCAATTATTTCCAACAGAAAAACGGGTTATTAATCCAAGAGTACAGCTAAAACAACATTTAGATGCACTGCAGCAAACCCCGCAAGCCAATGGTTTTCTCAGCCAATTGGCTTCGTTAGCCCCGCTGTTACATGAAACCTCAGGGCTTGAGCTACAACAATTACAATTTGATAGCGGCAAACAGGAGTTCCGATTACAAATCAGTGCTCGTGATTTCCAGACGCTGGAGCAATTCCGCCAGCAGGCCAGCACGATTTTTGAAACAGAAACCACCAACATGCAAAATCAGGATGGAAAAGTCAGGGGTAATGCTGATGGTAAGGAGTAAATCATGAAACAGTGGTGGTTAAATCTGGCAGCACGAGAACGCCGTGTTGTTCTTATTGGCGGATTGGCTGTGTTTTTTGCCATTCTCTATTGGGGAGGCTGGCATCCACTACAACTACATTTGCAACAAAGCCGTACTCAGGTTCAGCAGTTACGCCAGCAATTAAATTGGATGCGTGAACAGGCACCGCTGGTGAACCAGCTAACACAAACCAACCATGCCGATGCACCCACCAACATTGATATCGCCAGTGCACTGACCGCCAGTAGCCAAACGCAACAACTCGTATTAAAGCGTATTCAACCACAGGGCGAAAATGCACAAGTTGAACTTGAGACCATCGATTTTGCACAATTATTAGCTTGGTTAGATCTGCTGGAACAACAATACGGCATCACACCACAACAAATAGAGCTGCAATCATTACCGCAGCTACCCGGCAAAGTGCAAGTGAAGCGCTTATTACTAGGCAGAAACAAAAAATAATCCGATGATAAAAAACTATTTATTCCGCCGCCCTCTGCTATTAACACTGTTTTTGCTTGGCTATTTGCTCTTTTTGCTGGCCTCGTTACCGGCCGCGCAGATCCTGCCACGCTTGCCGCTGCCCGCCGGTCTGCAGCTACGAAATATTAATGGCACCTTGTGGCAAGGCAGCATCAGCGAAATTAGCTGGCAAAAATACCGGTTACACAATCTGCAGTGGGAAGTGCTGTTCAGCCATCTATGGTTAGGGATGCCTACCATAAAGTTAGACATTCAGGATCCAGAAACTATCACGGCAACGGGGACGATAGGTTGGCGGGGAAAATGGCATTTGAATAACTGGCACATCAAAACCGCCGCCAACATTTTACAAAACTGGGCTCCGGTTCCCCTACCAATAACTGCAGCCGGCACCATACAACTTAATATTGAACAACTGATTGTTGATCACCAAACCTGCCAAATCCTGACTGGGCAACTCAATTGGCAACAAGCATTAATTAATACACCATCAGGCGCTTTAGTCTTAGGTAATCCAATCGCAAACTTTAACTGCCAAAATAACGCGTTTAATGCCACAGCGATTAAGCAAGACTCAGCCTCTCTGCATACTCAAGCTTCACTGCAACTCAACCTGCTGGGGCAATATAAATTACAGGCCACTTTACGCCCTGATACCGAATTACCGGATGGTTTACATTCTGCACTCAGCTGGTTAGGCTCAGCTGACAACAACGGGAATATCCTCACCAAACAGGAAGGATACTTACCTTATTTTTGATATTGCTATAACGAGCACATAAAAGTTGGGATACATCGCGGTTAACGGCGAATAATCCGGCTATGATGCAGCCTGAAACATTTACATAAATATTATAAAGAACAAGAGCAAGGATGGTGTCGTTATCATGAATAGTGCCGCCGCAAAGATCCCGTTGCGTTCAGCGACGCGGATCATGCTGTTTTATACCGTGTTATCACTGGCTTGGTTTTATTTTTCCAGTCATGGATTACCTCCCGCTGGTGCCAGTAATACCTCACCGTTTAACGGTATGACATTTTGGGTCACACTGACAACTTTCATCACCGGCATCACTGTCAGTATTTTTTTTCTGTTGGTCTGGCGACAACAATATCTGCAACACCAGCAGGATATGGTTCGCTGCGTCGCAGAAAAAGACCAGTTATTACATCATTTTTTTGAGTTACCAATGCAAGGCATGGCAATCACCACCAATGCGCATGGCCATTGGTTACAGTTCAACGATTATCTATGCACCCTCTTTGATTCACCTCGCGCTGCGTTAGCGGAACTGAATCTGTTAGCTCTCACCCATCCCGATGATCGGATCAATGATCTGCATGAATGGGAACTGATGCAATCAGGCCAGTCACAAGGTTATCGCCGGGAAAAACGCTTTGTACGCCTTGATGGCTCAATTTTATACGCCATCATTGATAGTCGCTGCATACGTAATGCCGAAGGTAAAATTGACTGCGTCATTAACGTCATTGAGGATATTACTGCACGTAAAAACAGTGAATTACATCTGATCAGACAAAATAATCTCTATGACATGTTATCGCAGACTAATCAGGTCATTGTGCGCAGTCAGGATCGTTTAGCTCTATTGCAGAATATCTGCCGGATTGCTGTACAACATGGTGGTTTTGTTTTTGCCTGGGTGTGTTTGCTAGAGGAAGAAAAAACCAGTAACGCCGCCAGTTATGGCCATGATCATGGTTTTCTGCAGTTTATTGATAATTATCGACAGCAAGTACGGCAACGAACCGGCGCCGAACCGCGTTTTTTAGTGCCCACCGATCGTGCGATTGCCAATAACGCGCATCTGATCCTGAATCACTTCCTGACGGATGAGTCCGTTCGGCCATTTCATGATGCCGCCATCCAAGCAGGTTTCCAATCAGCGGGCTATTTTGTTATTCGGGAAAATGGCCGTGTTATTGGCGCTCTGAACTTGTATGCCGATGAGCCTGATTTTTTCTCTTCTGCCGTGTTAGCCACCCTCAATGACATGGTCATGGACGTTACCTATGCCTTAGACATGCTGCTGCAGGCGAAAGAGCGCGCCAGTGCACTGGCTGCATTACAAAATGCCGGTGAAGTAATCGATGCCAGCCCGACCGTGTTATTCCGCTGGCAGCCCAATTCCAGCTGGAAACTGGAGTACGTCTCCAGCAACGTACAACGCTGGGGTTATCAGGCTGACGATTTTATTCATGGTCAACTGACCATGAGCGATTTGCTGCATCCAGAAGATCTGCACCGCGTATGGGCGGAGGTGATCAGGCATATTGAAGCTCGTCATCGGGAATACACGTTGGAATGCCGGATCCGTACGGCCAATGGCAATTACCTATGGGTAGAAAACCACGTTACTACCAGTTTTGATCGTAAAGGAAAACCGCAGCGTTTTACCGGTGTCATGACCGATATTACCCAGCAAAAGACCAATGAACTGCAATTACGCCAAGCGGCCATTGTGTTCGAAAGTACCCGTGAAGGGATCGTGATCACCGATGCTGAACGCAATATCATCAAGGTAAACAGTGCCTTGATCGACCTGTTTGGTTATCAGGAATATGAATTATTAGGTCAACGCCCGCGTATTTTCCGTTCTGGAAAACACGATGAGCCGTTTTATCATCAGATGCGACAAGCGATTGATGAGCACGGATTTTGGCGTGGTGAATTATGGAACCGCAAACAAAGCGGTGAACTGTTACCCATGATGACCAGCATTAATCCGGTATGTGACAGTAACGGCGAGATCCTTTATTACGTCAGTATTTATACCGATATCAGCCAGCTGAAAGATTCCGAAGCTCGTCTGGAACATATGGCACTGCATGATCCGCTAACAGGTCTGCCTAATCGTGCCATGCTAGGGCGAAAGTTAGCCATGGCCTTGCAAGATGCGGTTAGAAATAACACTCGGGTCGCACTGTTAATGCTGGATCTGGATCATTTCAAAAATGTGAACGACAGCTTTGGTCACCATTTTGGTGATGAGTTATTACATCAAGTGTCAGCCCGACTACGTCATCAACTGCGAGCAACGGATGTCGTCTGTCGTTTGGGCGGTGATGAATTTACGGTGTTATTACAAAATAACCCCTCGTTGGATGATGTATCTGTATTAGCGCAAAAAATTATCGATGCCTTACATCAGCCCTTCTCATTATCCAATGATCGGGATGTCGTTATTGGTACCAGTATTGGCATCAGCCTGTTCCCTGAACATGGTCAAAGTGCAGAAGAGCTAATGCAGCAAGCGGATACAGCCATGTATCGGGCCAAACATGATGGCCGTGACGGTTATCGTTATTTTTCGGAAGAGTTATTCCTCAAAGCGAAAGCGCGTTTGGAATTAGAACAACGCTTACATCGCGCCATCGCAGAACAAGAATTCAAGGTTTATTACCAACCACAGATCTCTATTGAAACCAACCAAATCATCGGTGCCGAAGCGCTGTTGCGTTGGGATGATCCTGAATATGGGCTGATAAAACCCGCTGAGTTTATCTCGATTGCTGAAGACACTGGCCTGATCCAAAACATCGGGGAATGGGTGCTTTATGAAACTTGCCGCCAAGGTCGGCTCTGGCTGGATCAACATCTGCCAGATATTAATCTGGCAGTGAATTTATCGCCGTTGCAATTACATCACGGTGATGTTCAGCAACTCATTGGTACCATTTTGCAAAATACCGGCTTCCCGGCGCATCGTTTGGAGTTGGAATTAACTGAAAGTGCCTTAATGGAACAACAGGAAGAGGCGGTCAGAATACTGCAAGGATTACGTCAGCAAGGCATTCGTATTGCTATTGATGATTTTGGTACTGGTTATTCCTCGTTGGCGTATCTGAAACAATTTCCGCTGGATGTACTCAAAATTGATAAACGCTTTGTCGACGACATTCCACATGAACGTGATGACATGGAGATAGCCGCCGCTATTGTGGCCATGGGTCATTCATTACGTTTGACCGTGCTGGCAGAAGGCGTTGAGACAGATGCGCAACTGGCGTTCTTAAAACAACAAGGTTGTGATTATTATCAAGGCTATCTGCGTAGCCCGCCGTTACCCGCCGATGAGTTTGTAAAGTTGCTAAGACAACAAAATAAGCCTGTTCGCACAGGTAGAAAATCGAAACCGCGGGTCAGAGCGTCAACACAAACAGCATAACCTGACGCATCAACACCGTCAGTGCGTCTTTATCCAGTGTGGGGTTATGAACACTTTTCATCAGCAGGCCATCAAACATCGCCGCAATGAGATCTGTTTTAACCTGAACATCCACACTGGATACCGCACAACGCTGCGCCATTTCTTTGATTAACAAATCGTTCAAACGCTGGCGCGCGATCTGATTGGATTTTTGCACTGTAGCAGCGATCTGCGGGTTGCGTGCCGATTCAGCCATAATTTCCAGCATCAATGCAGCACATTCTGGATTGGTATTCGCCTCCACACCACAGGTCACGCCATCAACCATCGATTGCAGGATGTCGTCGGACGAATAAAATATTTCCGTCCATTCCATCATCTCTTCCAGATCACGATCAACAATCGCAGCAATGATCGCTTCTTTACTGTCGAAATAGTGGTAAATGTGACCCGGACTCATTCCTGCTGTTTTAGAAATCTGCGCCATACTGGCACCATGAAAACCATGATTACGAAAACAAATGGCAGCTGCATCCAGCACCTGATGGCGCCGTTGTGCCGCACGATCTGATTCCGGGGGCGTCATTGTGATCTCGTTCATAGAACCATCCAGCTAGTTGGGGGACATATATTAACTTGATCCTGATTGATACTGAAAAAATTCTAATCTAGAATGGGTACTCTAAATAGAATGAACGTTCAATTTTTTGCACAACTTAACGTTCTGAAGTCGAATTAGTCAAAGTTTTGTGACAATTTCCAGTTCAGATAGTAAGACCAATGCAAACAGCCATGACGAATCTGAGGTTAACATGCCGCACCACTCCGCTCTGTTCCGTGCAACCCCCGTTGCATTATTAACTGCAACGCTACTGCTGGCGGGTTGTAAGCCATCTGCCGAACAGAATCAGGCGTCGGCAAATATGCCGGCACCGGAAGTTAATGTGATCACATTACAACCTCAGACATTGACCCTGCACACGCAATTACCTGGCCGTACCAGCGCATATCGTGTCGCGGAAGTCCGTCCGCAGGTTGGTGGCATTATCATCAAGCGTTTTTTCCGCGAAGGCAGTGATGTGAAAGCCGGCCAAGTGCTGTATCAGATTGATCCCGCAACCTATGAAGCCAGTTTGGCGAGCGCAAAAGCCGCTTGGGAACGCGCACAGGCATCTGAAGCTATCGCCCGTTTAAAAGCTGAACGTTATCGTGATCTCAGCAAAACCAATGGGGTTAGCCGGCAGGAAAATGATGATGCCGAAGCCAGCTGGAAACAGACTGTGGCTGATGTTGCCTCAGCGAAAGCGGCGGTTGATACCGCTCGGATTAATGTCGAATACACCAAACTCAAAGCACCAATTTCCGGTCGTATCGGTAAATCAACCGTTACCGAAGGGGCTTTAGTGACCGCACAACAAACTACGGCTCTCACTACTATTCAGCAATTAGATCCGCTGTATGTCGATGTCAGCCAATCCAGCAGCGACTTACTGAAATTGAAAAAAGCTTTAGCTGACGGTCAGTTAGAAAAAGCCGGCCCGCAGGAAGCAAAAGTTCAGTTATTGATGGAAGATGGTTCTCGTTATGGCGAAAGTGGCAAATTGCAGTTTTCTGATGTGACCGTCGATGAAGGCACGGGCAGTGTAACGGTCCGCGCCATTTTTGCTAACCACGAGCAACAGTTATTACCAGGCATGTTTGTGCGCGCCGAATTAGGTGAAGCGTCAGTTAAAGATGCCTTGCTGGTGCCGCAATTAGCGGTTAGCCATGATCCGCGCGGCAAGGCGACAGTTTTAGTGGTCAATGCCCAGGGTCAGGTTGAACAAAAAGCCTTTGAAACTGCTCGTAGCGTCAACAATAGCTGGCTCATCAAAGAAGGTTTATCTGCTGGAGATCAGGTGATCGTGAATGGCTCACAAAAAGTTCAGGTTGGTATGAAAGTGAAGGCGACCCCTGTTGATATCGCCACACTGACTACCAACATCCCAGCTGCTAAGCAGTAATACTCGCGGAGTCGTTATGTCCAGATTTTTTATTGATCGCCCGATTTTCGCGTGGGTTATCGCTATTGTTATTATGCTGGCCGGGGCATTAGCCATTAAAAACCTGCCTATTGCACAGTACCCAACCATCGCGCCGCCTTCAGTGCGGATCAGCACCAGCTACCCAGGCGCGTCAGCTAAAACGGTCGAAGACAGCGTTACTCAGGTGCTGGAACAAAATATGACCGGCTTGGATAACCTGTTGTATATGTCATCGCAAAGTGACTCCAGCGGGAATGTCACGGTCAGCCTGAATTTTATGGCTGGCACCAATGCCGACACCGCACAGGTTCAGGTGCAGAACAAGGTGCAACAAGCGCTCAGTTCACTGCCACAGACGGTGCAAAATCAGGGGGTTCGGGTCGAAAAATCGTCCTCATCGTTCCTGATGGTTGCCGGTTTGATTTCTGAAAATGGTTCGATGGATCAGTCCGATCTCAGTGACTATTTAGTGACTAATATCAAAGAGCCACTCAGCCGTATTGAAGGCGTGGGCAGTGTGCAGATTTTTGGTGCTCAGTATGCAATGCGGGTTTGGCTTGATCCGAACAAACTTAATAGCTATAGCCTGACCCCCAGTGATGTGACAGCAGCGATCACCTCACAAAACACACAAATCTCGGTTGGTCAGCTGGGTGCAGCGCCTGCTGTAGCCGGTCAGCAGTTTAATGCCACCATTACTGGCCAAAGTCGTTTGACCAGCATGGATGAATTCAAAAATATTCTGCTGAAAGTTAACACTAACGGCTCACAAGTGCGTTTGCGTGACGTTGCCCGTGTCGAGCTGGGTGCGGAAAGTTACAATTCGGTCAGCCGTTATAATGGCAAACCGGCATCGGGTATCGCGATTAATCTGGCCACTGGCGCTAACGCACTGCAGACCGCGACATTGGTAAAAGCCAAAATGGCCGATCTGTCGAAATACTTTTCGCCAGGTATTAAAGTCGTTTATCCGTATGACACAACGACTTTTATTAAAATTTCGATTACAGAAGTTGCACATACGTTGGTGGAAGCCGTGATACTGGTGTTCTTCATCATGTATCTGTTTTTGCAAAACTTCCGCGCCACCTTGATCCCAACCATTGCCGTACCCGTGGTCTTGCTTGGCACATTTGGCATTATGTCGGCGGCGGGTTACAGCATCAATACGCTGACCATGTTTGGTTTAGTGTTGGCCATTGGTCTGTTGGTCGACGATGCCATCGTGGTGGTAGAAAACGTCGAACGGGTGATGTCCGAAGAAGGCCTCTCACCGCTGGAAGCCACGCGAAAATCGATGGATCAGATCACCGGCGCCTTAGTAGGTATTGCATTGGTTCTGTCGGCCGTATTTGTACCGATGGCCTTTTTCAGTGGCTCCACTGGTGCAATTTATCGTCAATTTTCGCTGACCATTGTTTCCGCAATGGCACTTTCGGTGCTGGTTGCTTTGATCCTGACGCCTGCGTTATGCGCAACCTTACTGAAACCAGTGCAGAAAGGCGATCACGGCGTTCAGACTGGCTTCTTCGGCTGGTTCAACCGCATGTTCGATCGTAACAGCCGCCGTTACCGGACTGTGGTTGGGCGCGTGATCCAACGCAGTGGCCGCATGCTCGTCGTGTATACCGCACTACTGGTTACTTTGGGCTGGTTATTTATGCGCATGCCAACCTCGTTCCTGCCGGAAGAGGATCAGGGTATCGCGCTGGCCATGGTGCAGCTACCAACAGGTGCAACCCAAGAGCGCACGTTGAAAGTGTTGGATAAAGTCTCTGACCATTTCTACAACAATGAAAAACAGGCGGTGGAATCAGTGTTTACCATCGCCGGTTTCAGTTTTGCCGGTAGCGGACAAAATGCCGGTCTGGCATTTGTTAAATTCAAAGACTGGAGCAAGCGTAAGAGCGCTGAGAATTCTGCGAACGCGATCATTGGTCGCGCGATGGGAGCGTTTTCCCAGATCAAAGAAGCCTCAATCTTCGCGTTTAATATGCCGAGTATTCCCGAATTAGGCCAATCCACCGGCTTCGATCTCTATTTACAAGATCGCGGTGGCCTGGGTCATGACAAATTGATCGCCGCGCGTAATCAGTTACTGGGGATGGCAGCGAAAGATCCGGCCTTGGTGCGTGTCCGCCCGAATGGCATGGAAGATACGCCGCAATACAATATCCGGGTCGATTATGAAAAAGCCATGGCATTGGGCTTAAGCGTCAGTGACATTAACAGCACATTATCGACTGCCTGGGGTTCAAACTACGTCAATGATTTTATTGACCGGGGCCGGGTGAAAAAGGTGTATGTGCAAGCTGATGCCCCATTCCGTATGCAACCAGAACATCTGCAACTGTGGTATGTGCGTAATGCGCAACAGCAGATGGTGCCGTTCTCCTCTTTTGCCGAAGGTTTCTGGAGTTATGGCTCACCACGACTGGAACGTTATAACGGCTCGTCAGCGGTAGAAATTGTCGGCGAAGCTGCTCCAGGGAAAACCAGTGGTGAAGCCATGGCTGAGATGGCAAAACTGATCAGCCAATTACCGAATGGGATCGGTTATGAATGGACGGGGATGTCGTATCAAGAGCAAGTCTCTGGCAGTCAGGCTCCGGCACTGTATGCGATTTCATTGCTGGTCGTGTTCTTGAGTCTGGCGGCATTATACGAGAGCTGGAGTATTCCTTTCTCAGTAATGTTGATCGTGCCACTGGGGGTCATCGGTGCTTTGTTAGCAGCCACCATGCGCGGTCTGTCTAATGACATCTTCTTCCAGGTGGGTTTGTTAACGACGATCGGCTTGTCGGCGAAAAACGCCATCCTGATAGTGGAATTTGCCAAAGAGCTGTTCGATAAAGGGATGGGCATCAAACAAGCGGTCATAGAAGCATCCCGGATGCGTTTACGTCCGATCTTGATGACCTCGATGGCCTTTATTTTAGGGGTGCTACCGTTAGTGATCAGTACCGGCGCCGGAGCCAGTGGCCGTAACGCGATCGGTACCGGTGTAACCGGCGGGATGATCGCCGCCACAGTTCTTGCTATCTTTTATGTACCGTGCTTCTTTGTACTCGTAATGAAGTATTTCAGTAAGCATCGCCATGCTTTACGTGCACCGTCTTCTGCGGAGAACCGTCATGATTAAACGCCCTATCGCGTTATTAGTATCCTTGTTATTGACCGGTTGCTCGCTGGCGCCAGATTACCAGCGTCCAGCGGCTCCTATTCCAGTTAATTATGAAACTAAAACTTCTCCGGCTGCTGTGCAAGCAACAGACTGGCAACAAGTGTTTACTGATCCAGCATTGAAAAAACTGATTGATACTGCATTACAAAACAACCGCGACCTGCGTGTTGCCGTTTTGAATGTAGAAGCCTATCAGGCGCAATATCGAATTCAACGGGCAGCACAATTGCCTGATATTACCGCTACGGGTTATCAATTACGCCAGCGCGTTATCGGTGGTTCGATCAACAACACCGATTCAGCCACCATCGGTATCAGTGCCTATGAGTTGGATATGTTTGGTCGGGTGCAAAGCCTGAAAGATCAGGCTTTGGAAAAATATCTGGCACAGGAAGAGACGCAACGTAGCACCCAGCTCAGCTTGATCGCCAACGTTGCGACCGCGTACATGACGCTGTTGGCAGATCACGATCTGTTGCGTCTGGCAGAACAAACAGCAAAAAGTTATGAACAAAGCTATCAGCTGATTGAACAACGTTACGAAGCCGGGATCTCGTCTTCGCTGGATGTCAGCCAGTCGCGCAGTAATTTAGAAAGCGTGCGTTCCAGTTTGGCACAATATCGCCGTCAAGTGGCCCTCGATCAGAATGCGTTGCGTTTATTGCTGGGCACCGATATTCCAGCCGGATTATCCAACGGTTTACCAGAGCAAGATCTGACACTGCTGGCATCGCTGGGAGCCGATATGCCGTCATCACTGCTGACTCGCCGTCCTGATATTCTGGCCGCTGAACATGCATTGAAAGCAGCGAATGCCAATATTGGCGCTGCACGCGCGGCATTTTTCCCCAGCATCAGCTTAACGGCGAATGCTGGCAGCATGAGTTCATCGTTGAACAAACTGTTTGATGGCGGCTCTGGCACTTGGTTATTCCAGCCAAGCATCAATCTGCCGATCTTTGATTTTGGCAGCCGCGAAGCGCAACTGGATGTCGCCAAAGTGCAGGAAAAAATCGAAGTCGCGACCTATGAAAAAGCCATTCAGACCGCCTTTAAAGAGGTCTCTGATGGTTTAGTGGCGCAAGATGGTTATCGCGAACAATTGCAGGCGCAACAAGCGCTGGTCGATGCTAACAAAACCTACTATCAGCTGGCACAAAGCCGCTATGAAAAAGGCGTCGATAGTTATCTGACACTGTTAGATGCCCAGCGCTCACTCTTTACCGCCGAACAAGGTTTGGTCAGCACTCGTTTAGCCTTGCTCAGTAACCGCGTCAGTTTATTTAAAGCGGTTGGTGGTGGCTGGCAGCAGAAGTAATGGATCGTCATCGCCAAAATGAGGGAGCCAAACTAAATCGTAACGGTTAAAGGATGGTTCTAACCTGGTAACAGGTTATTTTGGTATTTTCCGGCATTTTGCCGAACCGGCTTCATATCATTGATATGAAGCCTTTTTTCTTTTTACAGCAACGACAGCGCCATCGTCATTGCTGGTTTTTCCGCCAGCGATGCACTTTATAACTGCTTCTGTGCTAGTATTGCGCCGAATAACAGACCCTTAATTAAGTCAGTTTTGGTTGTATGAACAAAATCAGAAAATGCCTACTCAGTTGTGGATTACTGCTGCTGCCTTCGCTCGCGTCAGCCGAACCAGTCGCTGAATTCGTCGATACCCTGTTTATTGGTGGCGGCGTGATGCTGTTTCTTGCCGGTGTATTACTGCTGTTAGTACCCGGGTTATTCAAAACCGGCGTACTCACTACGTTACTGGCCGATATTTTATTTATGGCCCGTATGCTGTTCCCTGATGCACTGGAGCAAAGTATTGCCGCACAACCCGACTGGCAACCACTGATCGAATCAGCCTCTATTGGTAGTGGCCGTGTTTATGCTGCCGTCGGTGTTGCTATCATTGTGGTCAGCATCCTGTCGTTACGCTGGTTGTTGCGCTCATTTTTTGCGCCATCGACCACGCCCCAAAAAACTCCACGAGCAAATCGTGCATCCACACCTGACCGGGCGACAACCAAACCAAGTCGCAATAAAACACGCCTGAATCGTGATCGTGACGATTTCTCCGGCTACACCGAAGAGCCACCAGCAGCTCGACCTGAACCACCATCACCGCTACAGAACAAGCGTTTTCGGGTGCATGATTATCTGGAAAATTTAGAACACCAGCAGGCACAACCAGCCCCACCTCGCCAGCAGGATGCTGAGCCCGTCATTCACTTTGACCGAATTGAACGCTGAGGATGTCAGGTAATCACATGGATGCACATCAGAAACAATCATTACCAGCCATCACGCTGGCGGCCATCGGTGTGGTATATGGTGATATCGGCACCAGCCCGCTGTATACGTTTAAAGAGTGTTTTTCTCCGCACATCGGTTTGCCGCCAATACAACCAGTAATTTTTGGGTTTTTGTCCTTAATCTTCTGGGCCTTGATCTTAGTGGTATCAGTAAAATATCTGGCTTTCGTACTGCGGGCTGATAACCGTGGTGAAGGCGGTATTTTAACGCTGATGTCTTTAGCGGGCCGCAACACCTTTGCTGGAACAACGACCGTTTTACTGGTGTTAGGTTTGGTCGGTGGCGGCTTCTTTTATGGGGAAGTGGTGATCACGCCGGCCATGTCGGTGCTATCGGCACTGGAAGGTCTTAGTGTTGCCACGCCCGCGCTCAGCCCCTATATCTTACCCGCCGCAATTGCCGTGTTAACCGGACTGTTTTTTATTCAGAAACACGGCACCGGCAACATGGGCAAACTGTTTGGCCCGATCATGCTGGTTTGGTTTGTCTCACTCGGTATATTAGGCGCGATCAGTATTTTTAAAAACCCGCAGGTGCTCGCAGCACTGAACCCTCATTGGGCAATTCAATTTTTCTTTACCTATAAAACCGTAGCCTTTTTCTCGTTAGGCTCTGTAGTTCTGGCTATCACCGGTGTGGAAGCGCTTTACGCTGATATGGGCCATTTTGGTAAATTCCCAATTCAGCTGGCGTGGTTTACGGTGGCATTGCCTGCTCTGGTACTGAACTATTTTGGTCAGGGCGCGCTGATCCTGAGCCACCCAGAGGCGATAGAAAACCCATTTTTCCTGTTAGCACCGGAATGGCTGGTGTTTCCAATGGTTATTCTGTCCACCATGGCGACAGTCATTGCCTCACAAGCCGTGATCTCAGGGGTGTTCTCGCTGACGCGACAAGCAGTGCGTTTAGGTTATCTGCCGGGTATGAATATTCTGCATACCTCAGAAGTGGAAGCTGGCCAGATTTACATCCCGTTCGTGAACTGGATGCTCTACATCGCCGTGCTGATTGTGGTCCTCGCCTTCAAAGAATCGACCAATCTGGCCGCAGCCTATGGTATCGCCGTAACGGGAACCATGGTCATTACCTCCATTCTGGCCTGCACTGTGGCACACTATAATTGGGACTGGCCAAAACGGATGGTCAAAATCTTACTGGTCAGTTTGCTCGTTATTGATGTGCCGCTGTTTTTAGCCAACGTTGTTAAGTTTCTGGCCGGTGGTTGGTTACCTGTTATGTTAGGTGCCATCATGTTCATGGTAATGGCGACCTGGAAATGGGAGCGTTTCCTGCTATTACGCCAACTCAGCCGCATGAGTATGCCACTGGAAAGTTTTGTTGCGATGGTGGAAAAAGAGACACCGCAGAAAGTGCCGGGCACCGCGATTTATCTGTCACGCACCCAACAAGGGATTCCACACGCCTTGCTCCACAACCTGAATCACAATCATGTATTGCATGAGCGGATCGTGTTGATGACCTTCCGTACCCAAGACGTGCCGTATGTCGACCCGGACCAGCATATCGAGATCAAATCCTTGTCACCGAATGTCTGGCGAATTTCAGCCACTTATGGTTTCCATGAAACACCCGATGTGTATGAAGTGTTCCGTCGCTGCGCGATGAAAGGGATGTCATTTAACCTGAATACCACCTCGTTTTTCCTGTCACGAGAGACTTTACTGCCATCACATCGTTCGATCTTAGCGAGACTGCGGGCAGCCTTGTTCATCTGGTTAAGCAAAAATTCACTGCGTACCAACGACTTCATTCATGTGCCCGCCGACCGGGTGGTGGAAATGGGCGTTCAGGTCGAAGTGTAAATCGATTGATTCGACGAGCCGGGGCCTGCCCCGGCTTTTTTGTCTGTTGGGTCTCTGCGCAACAACAGGTATACTCTTTTTACTGTATAAAAACCCACCCCCAAATCACGCGGGTGGCGCACTATTTCTGGAGCTGCGATGGATATCTCCCACCTGCTGGATGGCCTGAACGATAAACAACGGGATGTAGTTGCTGCCCCGCAACAAAACATGCTGGTGCTGGCGGGTGCTGGTAGCGGTAAAACCCGCGTGTTAGTCCATCGTATTGCCTGGTTACTGCAAATAGAACAAGTTTCACCACACAGCATCTTAGCCGTGACCTTCACCAACAAAGCCTCGGCGGAAATGCGCGGTCGTATCGAACGTCTGCTGGGCAGTAGTCTCGGTGCTGGACGCGGCGGAATGTGGATCGGCACCTTCCATGGTCTGGCGCATCGTCTGCTACGCGCCCATCCGCTGGATGCCAATCTGCCAGAAGGTTTCCAGATCATCGACAGTGACGATCAATTGCGTCTGCTGAAACGTATTTTGCGTAACCTGAATCTGGATGAGAAACAGTGGGTGCCACGTGCTGTCGCCGGTTATATCAATAACAAAAAAGATGAGGGTTTACGCCCACAACACATTGATGCCTTTGATCCGGTTGGCCGTATCTATCAGCAGATTTATGCCACCTATCAGGCCACCTGTGATCGCGCTGGCTTGGTCGATTTTGCTGAATTATTACTGCGTGCGCACGAATTGTGGCTGAATAAACCGCATCTGCTGGAACACTACCAGCAACGCTTCCGTCATATTCTGGTTGATGAATTTCAGGATACCAACGGCATTCAATACGCTTGGATCCGCATGCTGGCCGGCGACAGCAGCAAGGTCATGATTGTTGGTGACGATGACCAGTCTATCTATGGCTGGCGTGGTGCTCGGGTCGAGAATATTCAGCGTTTCATGCAGGATTTCTCTGATGTGCAGACCATTCGATTGGAACAAAATTATCGATCTACCAGTACCATACTGAAAGCAGCCAACCAGCTGATCGCGAATAACTCCGCCCGTTTGGGTAAAGAATTATGGACCGACGGTGTCGCTGGTGAAGCCATCTCGGTTTATGCCGCTTTTAATGAAGTCGATGAAGCCCGCTTTATCGTCGGCAGACTGAAAGCCTGGCGTGAGCAAGGCAACAGCCTGCTGGATGCCGCCATTCTTTACCGCAATAACGCCCAATCGCGTATTCTGGAAGAAGCTTTAATGCAGGAACAGCTGCCCTACCGGATCTATGGCGGCCTGCGTTTCTTTGAACGACAAGAAATTAAAGATGCCCTCGCTTATCTGCGATTGGTCAGTAACCACGGTGACGATGCCTCGTTCGAGCGGGTGGTGAATACACCAACACGTGGTATCGGTGATCGCACCTTAGGTTTGATCCGCGAAGCAGCACGCGATCGCAGCCTGAATCTGTGGCAAGCCGCATGGCAGTTGTGTGAACAAGGGGTGCTGGCCGGGCGCGCCGCCAGCGCGGTACGTCATTTTCTGGCATTGATCAATCAACTGGAAAGCGACACCGAAGAATTACCCCTGCATGTGCAAGTTGACCGCGTGATCCGCCAGTCGGGTTTGTGGGCGCATTACGAAAACGAGAAAGGTGAAAAAGGCCAGTCGCGGATAGAAAACTTAGAAGAGCTGGTCAACGCCACCCGTTTATTCCGACCCGCCGAAGAATATCTGGATATGAGCCCGCTCACCGCCTTTCTGGCCCATGCTACGCTGGAGTCGGGTGACAAGCAGGCGGATGAATTTGAAGAAGCCGTGCAGTTAATGACGCTGCACAGCGCCAAAGGGTTGGAATTCCCGTTAGTCTTTATGGTCGGCGTTGAGGAAGGCATGTTCCCCAGCCAGCAAAGTTCGGAAGAACCCGGCCGTCTCGAAGAAGAACGCCGCCTGTGTTATGTCGGCATGACCCGCGCCATGCAGAAACTTTATCTGACGCATGCCGAAAGCCGTCGCTTATATGGCAAAGAGAGCTACAACCGCCCCAGCCGTTTCATCAAAGAGTTACCGAGTGACTGTCTGGAAGAGATCCGCTTACGCACTCAGGTGAGTTGGAGCAACAGTGCGCAATCACAAGGGCGTTTTAGTCAGGAACGCCTGCAAGACAGTTTCAGCAGCACCGGTTTTAAACTGGGACAACGGGTGCTTCATCCTACCTTTGGGGAAGGTGTCGTACTGAATTACGAAGGTGTCGGTGCACAAAGTCGGATCCAGGTTAATTTCGCTACGGCAGGCAGCAAATGGCTGGTCGTTGCTTATGCCCGTCTGGAAGCGCTTTAATCTACTCCCCCAAATACCCGCCAAAAACGCACAGTCGTCAGGCTGAATTTCCGCCTGACGACATGGTTCGTACAATCAGTTACACCCCGATACCATTCATGCACTGAACACGATGCAACTCAGATCTACTATCTGTTCATGGTCAAACGAAACGGCCATAACTCATTTCTACATACTGGAGTAACCGATATGAAAAAACTGATTGCTGTTGCTGTTGCTGGTGTTATTGGTCTGGCTTCTTTCGCTGCTGCGGCAGCTGATACCGCTCCAGTGTCTGCAGCTGCGACAACCGAAGCCGCTGCACCAGCAAAACCTGCAGTTAAAAAAGTAATGCATAAAAAAGCCACTGCGGTACACAAAACTGTTGCGAAGAAAAAAGCACACAAAGCAGTGGCTAAGAAAAAAATGATGAAACCAGCTCCAGCTGAAGTAGCGCCAGCTACTCCAGCACAATAATCCAGTGTGACTTAGCAGTACGCTGCTGTACGTTAAAAGGGGAAGGCTACTTCCCCTCTTTTCTGTTATCCGGGAGGTCGGACTTATTACCCTGACCAGTGATAACCAACTCTTCTGTACCTCCCGGGCCATCATTTCGTGATCTCATCATGAGCATCCTGATTAAAGGATGCGACTAACTCCCCCGTCTGCACTACACTCTGTAACAGCATAGGCATTAAAACAGGGATGTAATTTATGACCGGATTTCTGGTGGTGTTAGGGCTGCTCTTGCTCGTAACATTCTGGTTAATTTCTATTTATAACCAACTGGTGACACTCAAAGGCCGTTATCAGAATGGCTTTGCGCAAATCGAAGTACAACTCAAACGCCGTTATGATTTGATCCCGAATCTGGTCGAAACAGCGAAGGGTTATCTGCAACATGAAAGCCAAACCCTCACTGCAGTAACCGAAGCTCGTAACGCAGCACTGGCCGGGCTCAAAGCGGCAACCGCAGCTCCAGGCAGTTCACAGGCAATGCAACAATTAGCTGCCGCTGAACAACAACTACAGGGCGCTTTGCAAGGTCTGAGTGTGCAAATCGAAGCCTATCCTGATCTAAAAGCAAATCAAAACATGCTGCAATTATCCGAAGAGCTGACGGCCACCGAAAACCGCGTCGCTTTTGCTCGCCAAGGATTTAATGACAGCGTGACCGCTTACAACATTTATCGTAATCAATTCCCCAATACACTGGTTGCTAACCGTTTCGGTCACACGACCGATGCGTCATTACTGGAAATAGAAAATCCGCAGGAATATCGCCAAGCACCAAAAGTCAGCTTCTAAGCACGGATAACTCATGGATTTTTATCGTTATCAGGATCAAGCAAAAAAGCTCAGCACGCGTTTGCTCATTCTGTTTTTCGCAGGCCTCATCAGTTTATCGGCGGCGCTGACGCTGGCAGGTTTATTTTTGTGGCAGTTAACCGATCAGGTAATTAATATCGATACCAATAGCCAATTCTGGCATTGGTACGTGATCGGGAACATCACCATTTTCGCCGTCTTAGTGCTGATCACGCTGCTGAAATATTCCAGCCTGTGTAAAGGTGGCCGAGTGGTTGCTGAAACATTAGGTGCCCGTTATGTACACGTCAATACACAAGATCCTGGCGATAACCGACTACGCAACGTCGTGGAAGAGATGGCGCTGGCCGCAGGGATGCCAGTGCCGAGTGTGTATGTATTAGATGAAGAGCCCGGGATCAATGCCTTTGCTGCCGGCATGGGCATTAATGACGCGGTCATCGTGGTCACTCAGGGTGCGATCAGTTATCTCACACGCGATGAGTTACAAGCAGTGGTCGCGCATGAATTTAGCCATATTCAGCATGGTGACATACGGTTAAATCAGCAATTGGCGGCACTGATTGGTAGTTTGATGTTTCTCGGCGAACTCGGGCGTTGGTTATCGCAAGGTTCGGGTCGAGGACGACATCATGGCTTAGGCGGCTCGCCAAACAAAAGCAGTTCTGCCGTGCCTTTTTTTGGTTTAACCCTGATGTTACTTGGTGCTGCCGGTACTGTTTGGGGGAAATTGATGAAATCAGCACTGAATCGGCAGCGCGAATTTCTGGCCGATGCTTCAGCAGTACAATTCACCCGTTATTCAGCACCGCTTGCCAGTGCGTTGAAAAAGGTCGGCGGACATCGTTATGCCTCGCTGATCTTCCACCCGCAAGCGGAAACATTTAGTCATCTGTTTTTCAGCCAGGGGTTATCGCAGAATTTTCGCGGCTGGCTGGCAAGTCATCCCCCCTTACAAGAGCGGATCCGACGCTTAGAGCCTGATTGGGATGGTATGTATTATGCCAATCTACAACCAATGGCCGATGAGCCGCCACCACCATTGCCATCTGCATTCACTGCTGCCGTGCAACTAAAAGCCGCCGGCAATGATGATCTGGCCACCTTGTTGTTAGCACAGAGCGCGCTGACTCTTGCACCGGTAGATAAACCCAACGCTGTCGCACAAAATGCACAAAATCATAAGCCACAAAAACAACCCACAGAGACAGAACCCGTGTTATATGACACGACCGCGCCCAGTGAGTGGTTACCCTTATTACCTGATGCCTTGGTAAAAGCGGCCCGTTCACCCTTTGATGCGCGTTTTTTGCTATACCGTCTGGTATTAGCGGATGATCAACCCACACGGCGGATACAACATAATTTATTAGGGCAAGAGGCATCGGCGGTTGCGACTTTGGCACAGCAGAGTATTCCTTGTGGCCTACGACTGGCGCTGGTGGAGCTGGCGATCCCATCACTCAAAGAGCTGACAGCAGAACAATATCAAGCATTTCACAACATGCTGTGGCAATTGATCCAAGCTGACCAGCAAACCTCGTTTGCAGAATGGTTACTTTACCGCATGCTGACCCATCAGCTGACTCCGCACTTTAGTCATGAGGCGCGTCAGTTTGTAAAATATCGGGACATCAACACCCTCATGCCAGCCATAGAACAATGGCTCAGTTATCTGGCTCATCAGGCCAATAATGACGAAGATGCGGCGCGCATTTTTTCTGCGGGCGTTGCACAATTATCGCAAGCGGCGCTCACCTTACAGCCGTTGCCCACGCAGGATGCGCTCGGCAATGCATTAGATCAGCTACAACAAAGCAGCCCAGCGATCCGCTTAAATTTCTTACAGGCTATAGTGAAGGCGATCGAATACGATGGGAAAATATCTGCCCATGAAGCCGAGTTATTCCAGATGCTAACCTATTGTCTGGATTGCCCGCTCCCTCCGCCGCAAATTTTAAGCGAGACAAAAAAAACAGCACATTAAGTGCTGTTTCCATATCGTTAAATATCGTTGGATTACTTGGCTGGAGTGGCTGGGCTGGCAGGCACTTGAAGCGCTGGTGCCATCGCTTGCAGGATTTTTTTCGTGATCAACGAATAGTGTTTACCAAAATTATGACCACCAGAAAGCTGCGTCAGAGTCACGTTGCTCTGCTTGCTTAACAGCGGACAGAGATCGCCATCTTCCACTTCGCTGTACATGCATAACAGCGGTATATCCTGGATCTTCTTCACTTCCGGTAACGTTGGATAACGGCCAGCGGCACTGGTTTGTAACCAATCGGATACATGAATTTCAAAATTGGAGCTGATCGACGGCACCAGCATCACACCACCAACAATCATTTTGCGATATTCCGGTGGCAGGCGATTGACAGCAAAGGGGAATGTTTCCGCACCGAATGAATAGCCAATTAAAATGACCCGGGAACGTTGCCATGCTTTCGAGTAATAGGCCAAGATCCGCTGAAAATCTTTCGTCGTCTGCTCTGGTGTTTTGAAACTCCAGAAATACGTCAGCGAACTCCAGCCAACAACCGGCATCCCCTGTTTGACCAGATTCTCAGATACCGTGGTATCCAGTTCGGCCCAGCCACCATCACCAGAGAAAAAAACCACCATCGGTTTGTCTTTATCTGCTGGATTCACCTGTGTTACCGGCAAAGGATCCAGTTCTAAATCATCAACTGGCGTTGCCGCTGACACGGAAAACGACAGCTGCAGAGAACACAGCATTAATATAGTCATGCACCAGCGAATCACCATTGGAACTCCTACTTACGAATAGTACCTAACATGCCACGACTAATTAACGAGGCCGTATTCGCCAGAATACGTGGCAAACGCAACCCACCTTGACTCACCAGATAACTGGGGCGCCATTGCGGCTGATATTTTTCTTTAAAGCGGCGTAAGCCTTGGAAGTTATAGAAGCGATTACCTTTGGCAAACAGCAACTGCCCCAGCTTATTCCAATAAGAGGCCAGCGGGTGCCGCGACATACCAGACATCGGCGCCATCCCCAGATTAAAGGTACGATAGCCCTGTGTTTTGCCCCATTGCAGTAACTCAATGAACAAGAAATCCATTACGCCACCTGGTGAGCGCTCGGGATCATAACGCATCAGATCCACGGATAACTCGGTTTTACTGTCAGTTGTCCAGACATTAGCAAAACCAACCGGTTCGCCGTTACACCAAGCCAGCGCCAGTGGACAACGACACAGATAATCCGTTTCAAAACGTCCAACCGAAAAGCCTTTTTCCCGAACCTGCTTCTCTCCCATCCAAGCATCAGAGATGGCTTGCAGTTGCGGCAGATAGGTGTGTACGTCAGCTGCATCAACCCATTGGAAACTCAGGCCATCACGTTGTGTCTTGGCATACGTCTGGCGCAAACTCTTACGTGAACTACCTTCCAGCGTAAATTTACTCAGATCAATAATGGCCTCTTCGCCCAATTTCAGTGGCGTTAAACCCAGTTCAAGATAATGCGGTAAATATTCATTACTGACTTCATAAAAGACCGGCCACGCATCGTAGTTGTCACACAGTTCGCGGAACTGCCATAACAACTCATCGTAATACTCTTCCGGACCAATCGGATCACCCAACACAATCCAGCTGCGACCTTCCATGCCATACATCAAAAAGGCTTCACGACTTGAATGGAACAACAGATATTTGTCGCCTAACAACGCAAGATAACCCTGTGTACGACCATAACGTTGTACCAGATTAAACGCTAATAGCTGTTCATCCTGCGACGGCAGATCGGGTTGCATACGGATCGGGCGCAATAAATGGTGCAGACCGTAAGCACAGGCCACAATAGCCACCAACACTCCCGCACGCATTGCACGCGGTGCATTGTGGAACAGGGTAAACTCCCACCACAGTTCGTTACGGTATTCGACATGTTTGTAAGAAAAGAAAATCAGCCACACCGTACCCAGCAGCACCGCTAATATCGCCAGTGTCCAGTTCAGTGAGAAGGGTTCATTTTGCAAGCGGCCTTTACGATAGAACAGGTGACGGCAAGGTAAGAGACAAGCCAGGATCAAGGCCGATAATGAAGCTTCTTCCCAATCCAAACCCTTTAATAGCGAGAATACGGTACTGGCAGCCAGCAACAGCGAGGTGAGCATGAACGCCGCATCGTAACGACGTTGCAGACGATGCGCCAACAGCAGCAAGGCAAAACCAATCAGACTGCCCGCCAGATGCGAAACTTCCAGCAAAGGTAGCGGCAAGACATCTTGTAACCAGAGCAAACGAGTATCAACGGCCGGTGTGGCACCAGAAAACAGCAATACCGCACCGGTGATAAATACCGCAATACTCAACAGCGGCGGTAACACCAGATTTAGACCCTGAAACGGGGCCAGCCATTGTTTTAACTTGTCTTTGTGCTGCAACATTTCGATACCGACAAATAACGTCAGGCTGATCAAAAATGGCAACAGATAATAGATAACACGGAATAGGATCAGAGCCCCCAGAATATGCCCTGGAAGCATGAACGGGCTTAATACTAGCGTGACAATGGACTCGAAAATACCGAGCCCACCCGGTACATGCGCCAACACACCAATCAGGTTAGCAGCAACAAATACCGCCAACACGGACCAATAAGTAACACCTGGAGTATCGGGCAACAGACTAAAGAAAATAGCCCCTGCTAATAACCAATCACAACTGGCCACCAGCAACTGACTGGATGCCTGAGCAAAGGTCGGCATCTGCCAGCGGTGATGACGCCAAGCCAATGGTTTACGGCGGAAAAAAGCTAAGAATAAATAACCAATCGCAACCGCAGCACAAGCCCCGCCAATGGCCTGTAGTGACGAGGTTAGCCACAAGGGGAGCGGTAAGGCCGCCGGCAGCGTTTTAACGCCCAGCAATAACGCGACACCACCAACCAGAAACAAACCTAAAAAGAAGGTCACCGAGCAATAGACGATCACTCGGGCGATCTGGCCTGGGTTTAAACCGGCTGCAGTATAGAAACGATAACGTACCGATGCGCCGGTTAATAATGAAAAACCAAGCGTATTGGAAAACGTGTAACCAATAAAAGAGGTCAGAGCGACCTTTTGATAGGGCACTTGCGCCCCCACCTGGCGGATCGCCATCCAGTCGTAACCGGTGAGTAACACATAATTCAGAAAGGTAAAGATCAGCGCTTTGAATAATAAAGAGCCCGGAACTTCCCGCATATGAGTGACTACATCATTCCACCGATATTCATGATCCAGATGATATAAAACACTTAATGCCAAACCTAACAATAACAGGCTAACCGCAACCCCTAACCATCCTCGTAACCGAGACATCCTTTGTATCCTTGAACTCTGACCAGAGATAACCATTCTAAATAATTGTGCATATGATCACTCAGCTTGCTTGGTCAGACAAGACTCGGATAGCAAAGGATGTAAAGTATTATCAAGTTTGTAGGCTATAACGCCTGTTCAATCGTCAGATGAACCAAGCGCGATTGCTGTTGCAGTGCCTGGCGTAAGGCAATAATAGAGCTTTCGGAAGAAACAGCCAGGCCAATAATGGCAGCATAACGCTGCTCACCAATCCGCCAGACATGCAGATCTTCTATCTGTAAATCATGTTCTTCCGCGGCTTGCAATATAACGGTCCGCATCGAGGTTTCTGTATTTGCATCAATCAAGATCAAGCTACTTTCTTTTACCAACCCCCAAGCCCAAACCAGAATCACCACACCACCAATGATCCCCATCAGCGGATCTAACCAGGCCGCACCCCACCATAAACCACCGAGTAGGGCGAAAATCGCCAGCACCGATGTCGCGGCATCAGTTAACACATGAATATAGGCTGCTTTCTTATTCAGATCGTGATGAGCATGGTGGTCGTGGTCGTGGTCGTGGTCGTGGTCGTGGTCGTGGTCGTGGTCGTGGTCGTGGTCGTGGTCGTGGTCGTCAGCATGATGCCCATGCGAATGGCCATGTCCAATACCATGATGATGTTCATCACCCAATAACCAGGCACTAAACAGGTTCACTGCTAACCCAACTACAGCCACCATCATCGATTCGATATAGTTGATATGACCAGGGTTACTCAGGCGGGAAACTGACTCCGCGATCATGGGAAAAGCCACCACCGCCAAAATTAGCGCACTGGTGTAAGCACCCAGCACTTCAATTTTCCAGGTACCAAACGCTAACCGATGATCCCCCGCCAAACGACGCGACAATGCATAAGCCAGCAGGGAAATACCTAAGGCCAGCGCGTGCGTGCTCATATGCCAGCCATCGGCCAGCAATGCCATGGAGTGAAATAACCAACCGGCGGTAATTTCGACCACCATCATCACAACAGTCAGTATAACCACCCAGCGAATGCGCTGCTCTGCCCCTTGATGAGGCCGTTGAAAGGCGGCCGATTGACAGCATTGCATCATTTCCTTAACGCTTGACATACAATCCTCGCTGACTGAAAAAGTCTGTGCTACAACAGAGTTGATATTGAGAGTTATTATTAAGCATATACTCCCCCCCAGTATAAACAAGGATCTTTGATGAGCCACACGCTAAAACACAAGAAGCCTCTACTGAACCGGGTTCGACGCTTGAAAGGCCAATTGGAAGCACTGGAACGTGCACTCGACGAAGAGACAGGTTGTTATCCGATCCTGCAACAGATCACAGCGATTCGCGGGGCGATTAATGGATTAATGGCGACTGTGATTGAAGGGCATATTCGTGAACATATGCAACCACTGCTTGAACAAGAAGAGCCTGAAGCAACCGAAGAGTTGGTGAAAGTATTACGCTCTTATCTCAAATAGCACCGAACACACTATTTTTACGTGCAACATTTTGGTGTTTTCAGCATTTTTTGGCCTTTTTAGTAGCAAATTTCGGCAATGAATGGGATATTTCCACTACTCCGAATGGTTATTGCAGCAAAAAGCTCGATCAGAACATGAATCGACTGCTGCATTATTGCGCGTGTTACTTTTAAAACAGCGCAATCAGCTACCACCGGTTTACAGGAGTTAATGATTTACCCACTACTTAGTGTCAGGGATTTTTATGCGCCAAACACCCCCGTTATTTGTTCGACTGATTAACAACACCAGTCTGGTCACTCAGATCCTGATTGGTATGGTTGCTGGTATTTTACTGGCTAATTTTGTTCCTTCCGCTGCGAAAACCGCAGGATTGATGGGAACCTTGTTTGTCGGCGCCCTGAAAGCCGTCGCGCCAGTATTGGTTTTACTGTTGGTGACAGCATCAATTGCTGGGCATAAACAGGGCCAGAAAACCAGCATCCGCCCCCTGTTGATCCTGTATCTCTTTGGTACCTTCTGTGCAGCAGCGGTTGCCGTGGTTGCCAGTTTTACCTTTCCATCCGTGTTACATTTGAGCTCACAGAATGCCGATATCGTGCCACCAGGAGATATCGCTGAAGTATTAAATACCTTGCTATTTAATATTGTCGCTAACCCAGTGAAGGCTCTGTTGGAAGGTAACTACATTGGTATTCTGGCTTGGGCGATTGCACTTGGCTTATCACTGCGTCACGCCGGTGAAACCACCAAAACATTAATTACTGATCTTTCACATGCCGTATCATCGATTGTACGTGGCGTGATCCGCTGTGCGCCGCTGGGCATCATGGGTCTGGTTGCTTCTACGTTTGCCGAAACCGGCTTCAGTGCATTGTTGGGTTATGCACATCTGCTGGTCGTGTTGATCGGCTGTATGGTGTTTGTAGCTTTAGTCGTGAACCCACTGATTGTGTTCTGGAAAATCAAACGCAACCCATATCCACTGGTGTTCATGTGCTTAAAAGAAAGTGGCGTAACCGCCTTCTTCACCCGCAGTTCTGCCGCCAATATTCCGGTCAATATGGCACTGTGTGAAAAGCTGCGTTTACCAGAAGAAACCTATGCCGTTTCTATTCCATTGGGTGCGACTATCAATATGGCCGGTGCGGCGATTACCATTACCGTACTGAGTATGGCGGCCGTACATACGCTGGGTGTCAATATTGATATCGCAACTTCTGTCTTACTGAGCGTGGTGGCGACCATCAGTGCCTGTGGTGCATCCGGTGTGGCCGGCGGTTCACTGTTGCTGATCCCGCTGGCTTGTAGCTTGTTTGGCATCAGTAATGATGTGGCGATGCAGGTGGTGGCGGTTGGTTTCATCATCGGTGTATTACAAGATTCATCGGAAACCGCATTGAATAGTTCTACTGACGTGTTATTTACTGCGGCGGCATGCATGGCGGAAGATGCTGACTTGCATG
Organism: uncultured Tolumonas sp.; assembly: GCF_963676665.1. Lineage (NCBI taxonomy): Bacteria > Pseudomonadati > Pseudomonadota > Gammaproteobacteria > Aeromonadales > Aeromonadaceae > Tolumonas > uncultured Tolumonas sp. The sequence goes on along the minus strand of NZ_OY781378.1, from coordinate 29,429 downwards.
AAAACAATCTGCAGGAAGAAGTGGATCTGGCTTAAATAGCGCAAGCACCATCCCATATCAAAGGGCTCTCAAACGAGAGCCCTTTTTGTATCAAAAACTAAGCTAATTACCGTTATTTCACGTAACAAAAACTCAGACCTTCATCAATAAAGTTTTGATTTCAATGTATTTTTCCAACGAGTGCAACGATTTATCCCGTCCATTGCCCGACTGTTTATAGCCACCAAACGGTAAGTTTTGATCACCACTCTCTTCATAGCAGTTCACCCAGACTGAACCCGCCCGCAGCTTCCGTGACATACGATGCGCCACACTGATGTTTTGTGTCCACACACCGGCCCCCAGCCCATAGATGGAGCTATTGGCGATTTGTAGCGCTTCGTTTTCATCATCAAAAATAATCAGTGTGCAAACCGGGCCAAAGATCTCTTCCTGCGTTATGCGAGTGTTCTGTTCGCTGACAAACAAAGTCGGCGGAATAAACCAGCCTTGCTCACTCTTCAGCGCCTCACCACCGAAAATCAGCTCGGCTTCACCTTTACCTAAAGAAATATAACTCATCACCTTATCGAACTGGGTTTGATCGATGATCGCCCCCATCAAGGTATTTGGATCAAGCGGATCTGCCGGTTGCCATGCCTTTGCCGCCACCGTTAATAGCGCCACAAATTCTTCGTACACAGCACGTTGCACCAAAACCCGGGAACCCGCCGAGCACATTTCCCCTTGGTTAAAGAAAATGCCTGCCGCAACCCCCTTCCGCTGCCGCTGCCAGATCCGCATCCGCCATGACGATATTGGCCGACTTACCGCCCAATTCCAGCCAGACCCTCTTCAAATTGGAAGCGGCAGCCTCTTTTGCAATCTGCCCGCCCGACCGCAGTGGAACCAGTGAAGGTTATACAATCAACGTCCATGTGCTGTGCCAGTAGCTGCCCAACTGCACCATCACCCGGTAGCACATTAAACACACCATCCGGAATGCCGGCTTGTTTGGCTAGCGCGGCCACTTTGATCGCAGTTAACGGTGATTTTTCCGATGGTTTCAAAATGACCGAATTGCCTGCCGCTAACGCAGGGGCAAATTTCCAGCTCGCCATCATGAGTGGAAAGTTCCACGGTACAATTGCCGCGACCACCCCCATCGGTTCATGGCGAATCACTGCGTGTAGGTGGTTAGCTATATCGGGCACTTCGCCATGGATCTTATCGATCGCTTCCGCAAACCACTGCACACAATAAGCGGTGTTATTAATATCAATCGCCATGGCATGGCTGATCGGTTTGCCGGTATTCAGTGTTTCCAATAAGGCTAATTCATCCGCGTACTCGCGGATCAGCGCCGCCCACGCCAATAAAATCCGTTTGCGTTCCCGTGCCGGTAAACCCGCCCCAACTGCCGTTCTCAAATTGAGTTTTGGCACAATCGACTGCGGCTTCCACTTCCGCCGGGCCGCACGCCACAACTTGCGTTAATACTATTCCTGTCGCTGGGTTCAGCACCGGAAACGTCATATCTGACTGCGCCGTAACATATTGCCCGGCAATGAACGCTCTGGATTCAATAGAGAGAGCTGTCGTCATTGATTGCCATTCAGCATAAGTCCGCATACCCACCTCTGTTTTGTTATTGATTTATACATTTTGTCGGAACACAAAGCAGTTTTCAGGCCAGTGTCATGTTTCACTCCATAACGTAATCAGGCGGTAATCTGTCAGTCATACGATCAGAGCGGTTCCTGTGCAACAAACCCCACATTGGTGCAATTCTGTCTGTTAACAGCACATATTCCGGTGTAATCAGCACTGTTTCTGATGGCACCAAATTTGCTCTGTTTCATAAGAAGCTATCTACCGAGTTAGCGTAATAAGGAGTGCCTATGCGCCCGCATTCAATCACATCCCGATGTCCCGGCTTAACCCTTGACTCGCTCGACCCATTGCCGATGCATTGTCCTGCCTTCTTTTTGCCTGCACCGTTCCACCAGCATCTTATCGCCCCAGCAGCCACCTAGCGCTGATACCGCCATCGCATTCCTTACGCACAGTTTGCGTAATTACATTTTCTATAAGAAAAGATAAAGGGTGTCTCTCCGTTAAGGTCAGACAACAACAGTATGTCGTTACCTATGATTGGTGTGATTTGCTGTCACTGGCAGATCAAAGATGAACGTTATTTCCATCTCGCAAGCGATCAATACGTCGATGCCGTGCGTCTGGGTGCGGGCGGTTTCCCGCTGCTGATCCCGGCCTTGCAAGATAACTTACCGATTTCGCAATTACTGGGGGCGCTCGATGGCCTGCTGTTTACCGGCAGCCCGTCGAATATCGAGCCGTATCATTATGGCGGATTACCGCTGGATAACGATTTTAATGACCCGATCCGCGATGCCACGACACTACCGTTGATCAGAGCAGCCGTCGCGCAAGGTGTGCCGGTATTGGGGATATGCCGTGGCTTTCAGGAGATGAATGTCGCGTTCGGTGGTTCGCTTTATCAAAAAGTGCATGAACAGCCACAGATGCTGGATCACCGCGATATCGGCAACACTGCCGACGAAAAATACTGCCGTATCGCCCACTCGATCCACTTTGCTGAGCACGGTTTGTTACAGCAATGGACAGGCCAAACCGACGCGATGGTCAACTCACTGCATCACCAAGGGGTGCAGGAATTAGCCAGTCAACTAACGGTGGAAGCCACCGCCCCCGATGGTTTAATCGAAGCGTTCAGCGTCACGGATGCCCCTGGTTTCAGTTTTGCCGTGCAATGGCACCCCGAATGGCGTCATCAGGAAAACCCGCTATCGCAGGCTATCTTTCAGGCGTTTGGCCGTGCATGTCGTGAACATCATGCAACCCGCCACGGATTATCCCCTCACGGATTGGAGAATAAGCTATGAGCATCATCAGCGATTGGATGCGTGAACATCGCATCACCGAAGTGGAATGCATCACGCCCGACTTCACCGGCATTGCACGCGGTAAAATTATTCCGAAAGAAAAGTTCAGTGAAGAAGATGGCATGCGCCTGCCGCAAGTCGTGCTGGCGCAAACCGTGACCGGCGAATATGCCGACAACATCATTCCCAGCACCGATCCGGACATGATCCTGCTGCCCGACCCAAATAGTTTACGGCTGGTGCCGTGGGCGAAAGATCCCGTGGCACAGTTGATCCATGATTGCTTTCATTTTGATGGCTCACCGGTTGAGATCGCGCCACGTTATGTGCTGCGTCGCGTACTGGCACTGTATGCCGAAATGGGGTGGGAACCTGTCGTCGCACCGGAGATGGAGTTTTATCTGGTGGAGGTGAACCGTGACCCGGACTTGCCACTGCGCCCGCCAGTAGGTCGAACAGGGCGACCAGAAACGGGGCGCAAGGCTTACTCCATTGATGCGGTAAACGAATATGACGATCTGTTTGAAGATGTCTATGACTACTGCGACGTGCAAAACCTGCAGATCGATACCTTGATCCACGAGATCGGCGCCTGTCAGATGGAGATCAACTTCCTGCACGGTGAACCGTTGGATCTCGCCGATCAGGTGTTTTTGTTTAAACGCACGGTGCGGGAAGCGGCGATCCGCCGCAACATGTATGCGACTTTTATGGCCAAACCGATGGAAAACGAACCCGGTTCCGCCATGCACATTCACATGAGCATTAAAGATAAAACGACGGGTGAAAATGTATTTTCGCTGCCTGATGGCCGCGCCAGTGAACATTTTTATCACGCGATTGGTGGTATGCAGGCCTATCTGCCGGAGGTGATCGCGCTGATGGCCCCTTTTGTGAACAGTTATCGCCGCCTGACCCGCTATTGGGCGGCGCCGATCAATGTGCAATGGGGTTATGACAACCGCTCTTGCGGCATCCGCGTACCGCATTCCAACCCCGCCGCGCGGCGCATTGAAAACCGCCTGCCCGGTGTGGATAGCAACCCTTATCTGGCACTCGCGGCCACCTTAGCCAGTGCCTACCTCGGCATTAAAAATCAGATGCAACCAACCGAGCCGCTGACCAGCGATGCCTATGGTTTACCCAGCGTATTCCCACATGATCTGGATGAAGCCGTCAGCCATTTGCGCGCTTGTCAGCCCATTCGCGACGTATTGGGCGAGAAGTTTGTTGATGCTTTTTGTGCCGTGAAAGAGGCGGAATACATCGAATACAAGCGCGTCATCAGCCCTTGGGAACGTAAACACTTGTTGCTGCATGTGTAAGATCGGAGAACACGTATGAATAACCCACTGATTTACTCAACCAATAATCGCAGCGGCAACCCAGAAACACAGCGCTGGCAAGATATGGATGCCGCGCACCACTTGCACCCGTTTTCTGATGCTGCCGCTTTAAATGCGCATGGCAGCCGCGTGATCACCAAAGGTGATGGTGTTTATCTCTATGATTCAGAAGGGAATAAGATCTTCGATGCCATGTCAGGGCTGTGGTGTGTCAACATCGGTTACGGACGCAAAGAACTGGCGGAAGCGGCGTATAACCAGATTTTAGAGCTGCCGTTTTACAATACCTTTTTCAAAACCACCCACCCGCCCGTGGCTGAGTTATCGGAGCTCGTCACCAAGGTCGCACCGACCGGTTTTAACCATATTTTTTATACCAACTCCGGTTCTGAAGGCAATGACACCGTGATCCGTATGGTACGCCATTACTGGGCCAGCCTCGGTCAGCCAAAGAAAAAGGTCATTATCTCACGCACCAACGCGTATCACGGTTCCACCATTGGTGGCGCCAGCCTCAGTGGCATGGACTATATGCATGAACAAGGCGATCTGCCGATCCCCGGCATCGCTCATATTGAACAACCTTATTGGTATGCCAATGGCGGTGATTTATCGCCGGAAGAATATGGCATTAAGGCCGCCCGCGAACTGGAGAAAAAAATCCTCGACGTGGGTGTGGAGAACGTAGCCGCCTTCATAGGCGAACCGGTGCAAGGTGCGGGCGGCATAATCATTCCACCCACTACTTACTGGCCGGAAATTCAGCGCATCTGCGGTCATTACGGCATTTTGCTGATTGCCGATGAAGTGATCTGCGGTTTCGGTCGCACCGGTGAATGGTTTGGCAGCGATTATTACGGCATCAAACCGCATCTGATGACTATCGCGAAAGGATTGTCGTCAGGTTATATGCCGATTGGCGGCGTGCTGGTGCATGACAGCATTGCCGAAGTGCTGATGCAGGCGGGCGATTTTAACCACGGCTTCACCTACTCCGGTCATCCGGTGGCATGTGCCGTAGCGGCGGCGAATATCCGAATTTTGCAAAAGGAGCGCATCATCGAGAAGATGAGAGCCGAGGTTATGCCCTATGCCCACCAGCGCTGGCATGATGCATTTGATGATCATCCATTGGTTGATGATGTGCGCAGCTTAGGTTATTTCTTTGCGATAACACTGGTGGAAGATAAGGCCAGCCGCAAACGCTTTGCCAATGGTGATGCGCTGGCACTGCAATGCCGCGATGTCTGTTTTAAAAACAACCTCATCATGCGTGCCACCCACGACAGCATGATCGCCGCACCGCCATTGGTGATGACACGCAAACATGTCGATGAATTTGTCGATCTGGCGCGACGTTGTGTTGATGAGTTTCAGCATCAGCTCGTTCACCGTTAAATAGAAAAAGCCACCTCCGGTGGCTTTTTCTTCATCATCATCCCTGTTTTTTCGTAACCGGTTGATAACCAATCTGAGCATTCAGGTCTTCACTTAACACCTGCGCAATTTCATGCAGTTGCGCTACTTCATTCGGCATACACACACCAACTTTACCGGTGTCCAACGCTTGACGCACAACTTTGATTTGATTGCCTTGCTGTTCATATTTCGCCATGTAGTGGAAACGACCACGGGCAATATCCTGATCCTGCGGTAAGAACTGCACTTTCAGATTATCCGGTAAACGGATTGTGGTTTCCTCAACCACGCTGGATGGATGACATACCCGATTCAACTTCCGCATTGGTGCTTCGGTCAAATACAGATAATCAACCAGATTGGTAGGAGCCGCAAAACCAGCTGGCACTGGGAATGCGCCGTATTGTTTCATCGGCATATGGTTGCTTAAACGATAATCTGAGCTGATTTGGTAAGAATCGTTCAACGCATAAGGATCTGTTTTGTGTAACGTCCCACTGCCGCGCTGCAAACCAAACCGCAGGTGCTGTTTCACAAATTGATCTTCACGGTGTGGATCGATCCCCAGCACCATACCGCGCAATGCCAGATTATAAGAGCCTAACGCCTGGATCTGCGTTTTACCGGTCCATTTGCCCTCACGGTTCAGCTCCAGATTACTGGAAATCCGCAACGCATCACTTTGTGCAGCGGTCAGTGGCGTGGTCGCCAAAGTACCGTCTTCACGCAATACTGGTTTGCCACTGTCATCAAAAGGCAGTGAACCAAATGGGATCAACTCAGCGGTAGCATCCAAATACGTCTTCAACTCTGGCACATATAAAATGGCATGATTAAAACTCACTGAATTGGCCACTTTCGCGCGATAAAAACTGCTGCCCAAGTTGATCAACACCTGCTGACTAGGAATATCTTTCGCCGCCAGCAATGCCTGTAACAAGGTGGCCTTATCTTTACAGTCACCATAACGATTTTGCAGAATATCTTCGGCTTTATGCGGCACTATCCCGCCGTTACCCAGCCAGATCCCCACGTAACGAATATTGACCCGAACCCAGTCATACAGTGCTTTTGCCTGATCATCACGTTTCGTTTTACCGGCAGTAATTTTGTCGGCCAGTTGACGAATGGACTCGGTAGGCAGCGCTTTATCAGCAGAGCCTTGATGGTAAGCCGCTGCCAGCTGTTTCCAGTCAGCAAAAGAACTCATCACGATCAAAGGGGCATAATCCATTGCGGACACATAATCATCACCGTGGATTTGGATTGCCTTCGGTTGGCGATAGCTCCAGTAATAATGACGTTGACCATTTTTTTCCACCACTTTACTGGCTTGCCAACCGCGGACATCCAACTTCAATGCGGGCATGCTGACTGGTTGTGACAATGAAACTTCCGCCAGATCAACCACCACCGCCGGATTCACTGATTCCGTTTCCGTAAAATGGTTCTTAAATGAGCCTTCTGCAACTTTGAGGGTTGATTGCAACACCACCTGATCGCCTACCTCGACATCAGGGTAAGCAAACGAGCGATATTTATAATCGGAATATTGCGGTGCACCTTGTGCCGCCGGATCTTCCTGAGTGAAAATCTTATCGTCATTCACCACGAGTTTCCGGCCATCGGCTTTTTGGGTGTAAGCATGGATCGCAGTGAATTGTTCCCGTTTACTGCTAAAACCCAAACTATCACTGGCGATCATCTCCACCCCTTCTTTCGTCAGCGGCTGGATGATCTGCTCTTCCGTTTTGGTATAAGAGCCATCGGCATTTAACTGATAATTTACCCGCGAATGAACAATCTTCAACAATGGTGAAGCATTATCCTCTTCCGCCTGCACTACCTGCCCACAAACAAGTAAACCAACCAAAATGCCGAACTTGAATTTCATGTTACAACCCCATTACTACTGGCCTGTTGACTATATTAACGCAGTCAATATACAACCACCATGGTCATTTTTTGAGCAAGTATTCAGCCGAATCGGATTAATGAAAAATTAATGCAACTCTGTTAACTTAATCACTATCTGCTTAGAGAAATAACTCAGCTCTTTCATCCGTAAAGGAGTAATCGATGGAATTTTCATCCGAAAAAGTCAAAGTATGGGATGCGTTTGTACGTATATTCCACTGGACTGTTGTCACCCTGTTTTTCTGCAACTATCTGTTATCCGACAGAGGTATGCCATTTGCGCGTGGCAATACCCTGCACCGTTATGCTGGTTACATCGTGATTGGTTTTGTGTTGGCACGTTTAGTCTGGGGAGTCATCGGCTCTAAAAATGCCCGTTTCAAAAATTTCATGCCGAATCTGGCTGAATTTAAGGTTTACATGCGAGCTATGTTGCGGGGTGAGCATCCGTATTACGAAGGGCATAATCCGGCTGGTGCCGTCATGATCATCTGTTTACTGAGTGGTTTATTATTGACTGGCCTGACCGGTTGGTTATCAACCCTTGGCGATGCTTTCGACGGTTGGCAAGCCACCATCGCTTCCGCCACCGATTTTATTGACTGGGGCGGCGTACATGAGTTTTTTGCCAATCTGACCATGTTAGGTGCCGGTATTCATATTACCGCGGTGGTACTGGTCAGCCATCTGACCCGTGAAAATCTGGTACATGCCATGCTGAGTGGTTATAAGAAAAAGCCCAAATAAGCCTGACAGAAATAACAGAGGGAATGAGATCAACTCACCCCCCTCTGTTATTTACGCAAAAAACTGCACCCTGCCACAAGTTCTGCACACAATAACGAATATCTTTAATAACAGACAGTTAGCTAAAATTCCTATCCCGTTTTAATGCTTATATTCGTTTTCCTGCTAGTGTTCCCACTCCGGAATGAAAATATAAATCGTTATTTATCAATCAGTTAAATAAAAACTTAAGGCTGGCATATTCCCTGCTCTATCTATGCCGAATGCCAATTCCGGCATCAAACAATAATTAGGAGCACGAACATGCCAACTCCCGCGTATATGACCATTAACGGTGAAAAACAGGGTCTGATCACAGCCGGTACGTTTACTGAAGCCTCTGTCGGTAACATCTATCAGGAAGGCCACGAAGATGAAGTGATGGTGCAAGGTTTTGAACATCAGGTGGTCTTACCTCGCGATCCACAATCAGGTCAGCCATCCGGTCAACGTGTACATAAACCAGTCAAAATCAGTAAGGTTTTCGACAAATGTTCCCCGCTGATTTATAACTCATTGACTTCCGGTGAACGTCTGCCAAGCGTAAAAATCAAATGGTACCGTACCTCTGCTGCTGGCACGCAGGAGCATTATTTCACCACCGAACTGACCGATGCCATCGTGGTCGACGTGCAAGCACGCATGCCAAATTGCCAAGATCCTTCTCTGGCTCATTTCACCCATCTGGAAGATATCTATATGACTTACCGTGCCATCAAATGGACACATGAAGTCTCCGGCACTTCCGGCTCAGATGACTGGCGTTCACCGATTTCTGCTTAAGCAGATAACTACTAAATCGCTATACCAACCACACCGCACTCCTTTTGGGAATGCGGTGTCTTTTTTCTCGACGAGTTCTTCTCGATGAGCTCTATGGAAGGGTCAATACATGTGGTTCTTTTCCGCAAACGAAGCACAGTTTTTGTTTACCGTTGATAGCTGGAGTGAAGAACTAGGTGTATTACGCTTTTCCGGTGAAGAAGCATTAGGCAAAAACTACCATTTTGAAATTGATGTGGTCTGTGACTCAGACGCACTGGATATCATGGCATTGCAGCATCAAACCGCTTGTCTGACTCTACAAAACAGACCACAGCCCCGCTTTATCCATGGCATAGTGCTGAGTGTTGGTCATATCAAAACCGATAATCACCATCATCACTACCGCTTTCTGCTTGTCCCACAAGCAGAATTGCTGCGCTACCGAACCGACCAACGAATATTCCAACGGCAATCTGTCACCGACATTATTCAAGAGATCTGGCAACACGCCGGATTAAACCCCGCCGCATTGCGTATCCAAACTACACGCCCACAACCATTGCTAACCTACTGCGTACAATACGGTGAAACCGATCTGCATTTCCTGCAGCGTTTATGTGAATGGCATGGCCTGTTCTACTATTTTGAACACACCGCAGACCAGCATACGATGGTGGTTGTCGATGGGAAGGAACATTGCCCTAAAGTTGATCCAGTCAGTTATCAACCCGATTCAGGGCAAAACCCCGATCACCCAGTACTAACCCAATTCGACTGGCAATTCACAGCCACCGCAGATCAATCCACGGTGAACGAATATGATTTCACTCGCCCTCGATTTAATCTTACAGGTAATACCTCATATGCCCGACATGAATGGTATCAGTACGCGACACAACAGGCTGCGCAGTCACAAGCAGCAAGCAAAGCCAGTTTGATTCTCGCTCAGCAACAACACGAGCGTCAGCGTATTTTTGCCCGCAGTAATGTACGGAATATCTACCCCGGCAGCTTCCTGCCCGTAACCGAGCACCCACAGCCTGAATTGAATCTGATGTGGCTAGTGGTCTCTATTCAACATGAAGGCGCACAACCACAGGTCTTAAAAGAGTTAGCCGAAGGCCGCAGCCACTATCAAAACCACGTGATGCTGCATCATAAAAATGCACCGTTCGCTCTACCCTGCACACATGAAAAACCACAACCCGGTGGTTTTCAAACCGCGCTGGTTACCGGCCCGAAAAACCAGGAAATTTATACCGATGAATATGGCCGTATTAAGGTGCAATTTCATTGGGATCGGGAAGAACGTCGCGATGAAAAATCCAGTTGTTGGTTACGTGTCGCACAAAGCTGGGCCGGTGCCGGCTACGGTCAGCACTTCTTGCCTCGAATTGGTCAGGAAGTGATAGTGGCCTTTTTAGAACATGATATTGATCGCCCCTACGTCATTGGTTGCGTACACAATGTCGTGAATGCATCCCCTATTCAATATCCGGCCAACCAGTCACAAAGTGGGTTTAGCACCCGTTCCAGCCCTGATGACAATGGATTTAATGAACTGCGTTTTGAAGATAAAAAAGGCCAAGAACAAATTGTGCTGCATGCGCAACGGAACTGGTATCGCAAAGTAAAACACACCAGCCGTACTGAAATTGGCGCCAACGAACACTTATGGATAGGTGGAAAAGATTTACGACAGACGTCAGGCGAAACACATCTGACCATTAATAAAAAACGCCTGACGACAATATCCGGCAAGCAAGATCTGCATATATTGCAAAATCACAATCTGCATATTAATAAGAAATGGTTAACCAAAGCTGATCAAGAGTTGCATGTAAAAGCAGGACAAACAATGGTTTTAGAAGCCACAATCGCCATGAGTTTTGATGCTGGCGGCAGTATATTATTACTCGATAATTCGGGCATTAAACTGCAAGGAGCCAGCATTCGTATTAACAGCGGTGGTTCAGCGTCTCCAGCATCATTCCCATCACTGGTCAAAATGCTGTTACACCCCGCATTAAGTGCCATTCAGCTTGCCACATTCAAGAAAAAAGCCCCATTCAGTGAGGAATTTGAAAAAATTGCAGATGGTGTTTGTGATTTTGGCAGTCAAGCAAAAGGATCTAAATCAGGTCAGGATAGAACATTTATTAATGCTGGCACTCATAGACAGGATCTTAAGCGATAACTCTTTATTTCAGATAGAAAAATGGCCTCATTTATGATCAGATAATCGTCGCCAAACCATTTCTCATCAACCATGAAGCCGATGACGATTATCTCCTTAAAACACCAATTATCGCAATTCTTCTGTCCAGATTTTATAACCAGAGTCGCCAGACGTACTGGCTTCTTAAAACGTGAACGGACCATTGAACCTCAATCGTTAGTCCTGAGTCTGCTTGCTGCGCTCAGTAAAGGGAATTGTCATGCTATCGCGGATCTTCATCGACAATTCAATGGAATGAGTCTCAGTGAAAAACAGTTTGTGGCTTATAAGCCCTTTCATAATCAATTACGAAAACCGGCGTTTGCACAATTAATGCAACAGTTAACCGAGTTTGCTATTGCGCAGTTTGTTTTGGCACTGAAAGCAAAGTTGCCCACCAAACTCGACTGTTTTGACGATATCCTGTTACAGGATGGCAGTTCTTTCCGAGTTCATGATGGCTTAGCGGAAGTTTTCCCAAGTCGATTTCCAACCCATCCGGCGGTGATTGAATGTCATATGACGTTATCGCTAAAACATCAAATGCCAAAAGCCATGATGATCACCGCCGATACAGCTTCAGAGCGGGCGTATTTGCCGAAAACAGAACTGATGCGCAATCAGTTGCTGCTGGCGGATGCCGGGTATGTAGACTTCAAGTATTTCAGTCAGTTATCTGAACATGGCGGTTCATTCATCGTCAGAGGCGGTAAAAACCTCAATCCAGTGATAATCGAAGCACGCAATGGTCAGGGTCGGATATTACCCAAACTCGCCGGTCTGAAACTCAAAGAAATCGACCGAAAAATGAATCGCTCAGAGGTTTTGGACTTAAAAATCAAGCGAGGCGCGGATGAATTCCGGTTAGTCCGTCGTTGGTTTGCAGAAGAAAAACGATTTTGTATCTGGGTCACCAATTTACCAGCAACAACGTGGTCAGCCGATGAGATCATGATGATTTACCGGTGTCGTTGGCAGGTTGAGTTACTGTTTAAAGAGCTGAAATCCGATACAAACTGGCGAAGTTTTGCAACGGGCCAACAAGCCATCATGAAAGGATTGGTCTGGGCCAGTTTGCTGGCATTGATCATCCGCAGGTACATCGCGATGCAAAGTATGCCATCCGCTTCGGTGTACAAAGCAGGGAAGAATGTTGATGTTTGGTTGTTACCACTACTGGAGGCTTATATTCATCAAGCATGGTTGGAAATAACGGCTCGGCTGGAATGGGCTATAGCGTATATATCAAAGAATGCGAAAAAAGCCCAACAAAGAAAAGCCAAGAAAAATAGGACCTTAGATGGAATTTTTGAAATGTTTAATTCTTAAGGTCCAGTCTATGTGCTGGCACTAATTCATTCACTCTCGAACAAAAACAAAAAATACAGAAAGCAATATATAATCAGAAAATCATGTTATCCAATAAAAAAGAAGAACTCATGCGATGGAGTGACGATGATCAAAAAAAGTTTAAATCAGCTTTTGGCACAACTGATGAAAATGCAAGAAGAACTATTTTTGATAGAGTTAATAAAGAAATTGAATATAATGATTCATTAAACATAGACTCATTTGACAAAACAAATGAAAATATTTATGCAAAAATAGAGGGATGGAAAGATCATGGAAAAATACACTTAGGTGAAAAATTTTGGTCGAACAGTAAAAATGATGGTTCCGAGTCAACGGCTGGTGTTTTGTCACATGAAATATCTCATATTTACAACATTGGGCCTACACAAGATCATTTTCCTGACTACAATCACGGTAAAGATATTTACTATAAAGAAAACTCGCACCTTCTAGCCAATAAAAGACCCGATTTGGCATTAAAACATGCAGATAGCTTTGAATATTATTTGGAGGACAGATGATTTTTAGGATTGGTTTGTATATGTACTTGTTAATTGCATCATTAAACACCTATGCAGAAATCTGTCCTAATGACCTCAACATTATTACCAACGTAACTGCCAAAAAAGAAAACAACAATGTAGTAATATTGATTACATTAAAAAATGAATCAAAAAAAACAATGAAAATCCTTATAAAAAACCCCAATATTTTTTTAACCACAGATGGCAAAGATGTTCCATTTATTGGGTATTATTATTATGACAAATACACACCAAAACTAAGTGACTATGAAGATTTACCACCAAATGGCTCGACAAAAAGAATAATAAACATAACTAAAGACTATTTATTTGAAAAAGGAAAAACATATAGGGTTTTTGTTCCGGGTGGGTACTATGATCCGATAAAAGATCTATATTATTGCGGCAAAGATGGCATTAGTTACTTTAAATATTAGCAAAATTAAAAGTGAAAGAAACAATCATACCATTTAATGTTTTACTCTTAGTGTTAACATTATCTATTCAATCAAACCACACAGGGTTAAACATCAATTATCTATCAATACCAATACTAGTTAACTTATTTTTCTGCTTTAAAAACAGAAAAATAACTAGCCGCCGCATTAACCATTACGGTGTTCGTGATTATCATATTGTTCAATAAATACAACATACTTGTAAATTATGAAACATGGTTGAATCGGGGCATGCCTTCAGCATTTGAACTAAAATAAATGCCGCTCATATTTTGTAAGCGGCATTTAGCATTTTACTTCAGAGATGTCTGTGAACTATTAACCAGCCGCATCAATCACTGCGTAGCTCTTCATGACATCACCGTCGAATTTCAGTTCAACTACTTTCTCGACCTTAGAAGTGTCTTTGCCTAAAGCTTTCGCAATACCGGTTACAGTGCTTAATTTATTGTTCACACTGTCCATATCGTAGGTCCAAACTTCCAGTGAATCTTCCGTCGCTGTTGATTTTGGTTCACCCAGCTTCTGTTTTACTTGCGCTTTAGTCGTGACGTTTTCCTGAAACTTAGTTTTCAACATCGCTTTCACTGCCTGATCAGCAGAAACACCGGAATCTTTGGCTGAAGTTACCGCCGTTGCAGTATCAGTCACTGCATCCAATAAACCAGCATGAGCAACACCCGCCGCAATTAACAAAGATCCCGCAATAATTATCTTTTTCATATATTTTCCCAGTTAAATTATCCTGGCTCAGAAAAAAGCCGCCGCAAATGTATAGAATTCAATCGCATCGGTCAATTAAAGACAGAGACTCAATCATGTCAACGCGGAGTTATATGCATGAATAAGACGAAATTGCTGGTTCCGTTACCTTGGCTACTGTTAGATATGGCAGGCATATTATTAGTCATGTGGGGCGGGTTAGAATTCTTCGGCTGGCTCCATTGGTGGCCGCAAGCATGGCATTATCCCTATTATGAATTATTGCTGATGATGGTTGGTTTTTTCATGATGACCCCTTATCAGGTGTTGTTATTAATGGCGGTGATGCGACGAATACAAGAAGTTAAAAAAACACCACACTGATCGATCAACACCACACAGTGATGACGGTTGACTGGACAGTGATGAAACTCACAGGCAAAGTGAGGCACAACGATACACGAGAATATTATTGCGGCAGCTTGCTGCTAACAGGGCATAAAGATGAAAAAGAACAAACCCATCACGACCGAAGATATTCTGATCAAATTATGTAATTCCGTTAAAAACGTTCTCTCGGCAGCAGCACAAACACCGATTGATTATTCCCCGATGATCCAACGGATCACCAAAACCAGCCTGAAACCAGATATCGGCTGTTTTGTAGTCTTTGATGGCGCCTTTTCTGGCTTGGTGGTGATCAACTTTTCCGCCGCTGCCGCGCTGGAAGTGTATCAAAGCTATCTGATGCAAATGGGCATCCCGAAAGAGGAACTGGCAACCCAGCATACGTCTGATGAAGTCGGTAATGTTATGGGTGAATTAATGAACCAGATCCTGGGTGATTTCACCGGCAAAGTCAGCCATGAACTGAAAACTCATATCACACAAAGCCAGCCGAAAATGCTGACCATCAACAAGCAAGTCTTGCTGTCTATTGATACCAATCTCGATCGCCCGCAAGCGCGCCGGGTCTCTTTTTATACCGGAAAAAACAATATTTTCTATCTGGAACTGGCGATTGATCGTACCGAATTTATCCAATTACATGATTTTGAAACGAATCAGGAATTAGATCCAGATGCCATTCTGGCTGCTGAAGCGTCGAAACAAGACAGCCAGGAAGAGAAAATTGTCTATAGCAATGGCAATAATGATTCCGACGATCTCTTAGCCTCGCTTGGCTTGTAACATCCCATGGACATCTTGTCGGATCATTGGGGCTATGCAGCAGTCTGTGATAACATAGCCCCTTAATCTCTTTTTTAGTCAGGACTGCGACTTTGGATACACCGCTGCTGAATTTTCATAAGGTGCATTTTGTTACCAGTGCGCCGGACATTCGTCATCTTCCTAATGACGGTGGCATTGAGATCGCCTTTGCCGGTCGTTCCAACGCAGGTAAATCATCTGCACTGAATGCATTAACACAGCAAAGACAATTAGCCAGAACCAGTAAAACCCCGGGCCGTACTCAGCTGATCAACTTGTTTGAGCTGGAACCTGGCAAACGTTTAGTCGACTTGCCTGGTTACGGTTATGCACAAGTGCCGATCGAGATGAAGCTGAAATGGCAGGCGGCTTTGTCAGAATATCTGCAGAAACGTGAATCACTGCATGCGCTGGTATTGTTGATGGATATCCGTCACCCGCTGAAAGATCTGGATCTGCAAATGCTGGAATGGGCATCGAACAGCGATCTGAATATTCTGGTGCTGTTAACGAAAGCCGATAAATTAAACGCCAACCCACGTCGGGCCATTGTGCAGCAAGTGCGTAAAGCCACGATGGTGTTTGGTGATAATGTGAAAGTGGAAGCTTTCTCATCTCTGAAAGGCATTGGTGTGCCTGAAGTAACCCGAATTTTATCCGACTGGTATCAACCAGAAATCGATCTGGATGCCATTGCGGACGAAGCCGAATAAAACGAACGCCGATAGCTCTCACTATCGGCGCTGTTGTTTAAGCCCTGCCTGAATTTAGCGCTTAGTGTGCTTGCTCCCAGTTATCACCCACACCAATACCCACATCCAGCGGCACTTTCAGGCTGGCAGCATCCATCATGTATTGCCGGATCACCGGTAGATACGCATCCAGCTTGTCTTCGCGCACCTCAAACACTAATTCATCGTGTACCTGCATGACCATGCGGATCGAATCCGTATCACAACTTTTGATCCACTCCGCCAGTTTGATCATCGCACGTTTGATGATATCCGCCGCCGTTCCCTGCATCGGCGCGTTGATTGCCGCACGTTCCGCAGCTTTGCGCAGCCCCATATTTTTCGCTTTGATATCAGGCAGATATAGCCGGCGACCAAACAGTGTTTCGACATAACCCGCTTGTTCTGCTTGCTGACGGGTTCTTTCCATATAGGTCAGCACACCTGGATAACGCTCAAAATAACGATCCATATAACGCTGTGCTTCATGACGCGGAATGCCCAGTTGTTTCGCCAAACCAAAGGCGCTCATGCCGTAGATCAAGCCGAAGTTAATCGCTTTGGCATTCCGTCGTTGTTCGCTGGTCACGGCATCGGGTTCAATGCCCATGATCTCAGCAGCCGTCGCCCGGTGAATATCCTGACCCTGTGCAAACGCCCGTAACAAACCTTCGTCTTCGGATAAATGTGCCATGATGCGCAATTCGATTTGCGAGTAGTCGGCAGCAACAATTTTATAGTCCTGATCAGCAACAAACGCCTGACGAATGCGGCGCCCTTCTTCCGTGCGCACCGGTATATTTTGCAAGTTAGGATCGGTCGACGATAAACGCCCTGTCGCCGTTACCGCCTGATGATAGGAGGTGTGCACGCGTCCGGTGGATTGTGCGATCATCAACGGTAATTTATCGGTATAAGTCGATTTCAGCTTCGATAAACTACGATGTTCCAGCAGTAACTTCGGCAGCGGATAGTCGTAAGCCAGCTCCTGCAACACCTCTTCCGCCGTTGACGGTGCTCCCTTTGGCGTTTTCTTGATCACTGGCAGCTGCAGTTTTTCAAACAGCACTTCACCCAGTTGTTTCGGTGAACTTAAGTTAAACGGGCCACCCGCTATTTCATGCGCCTGAGCTTCCAACTCCGCTAAACGCACTTCAATTTGCTGGCTTTGATTTTGTAACAGGAACGGATCGATGAGTGCACCGGTACGCTCCATGTCCGACAGCACTTCCGCCAGCGGCAGTTCCATCTCCAGTAGTAAGGCTTTCAGCGCGGGTTCTTTCTCTACTTGTGGCCACAGAGTTTGGTGTAAGCGCAGCGTGATATCGGCATCTTCGGCGGCATAAAACGCAGCTTTTTCCAGTTCAACCTGATTAAAGGTCAGCTGTTTTACCCCTTTACCCGCGACATCTTCGAACGTTTGCGTGGTGTAGTTCAGATATTTTTTCGCCAAATCATCCATGTTATGGCGTGAGGCGGTGGAGTTCAGCACATACGACTCCAGCATGGTATCAAACGCAATGCCTTGCAGATGAATGCCATGATTTCGCAACACATTCCGATCAAATTTCAGATGCTGACCAACTTTAAGACGAGCAGGATCTTCCAGCAGCGGTTTTAAGATGGCTAATGTCTGCTCACGATCCAGCTGCTCAGGGGCGCCGAGATAGTCATGTGCTAGCGGTAAATAAGCCGCTTCACCAGGGGCCACCGCGAATGACAAACCGACCACCTGCGCCTGAATATAATCCAGTGAATTAGTTTCAATATCGAACGCAAATAGTGCTACTTGCTGTAATTTTTCCAGCCAGCGCGTCAGATCGGCTGCCGTCAGAATGGTATCGTAATGAGTCGTAACATCAACGGGTGTAATTGTTTCAACAGCCGCTTCACTGAGGCTTTCCAGTTCCTGTACCAGATTTTTAAACTCGAACTGACGATAGAGTGCTAACAAAGCCTCTTTTTGCACTTCGTGGCGACGCAACTCCGCCAGTGACACTGGCAATTCAACATCGGTCTTAATGGTGGCTAATTGCTGCGAGAGGCGAACCATCGCTTCCTGTTCTTTAAATTTCGCCGCAAATGTTTTGGCACCGCGAAAACTAAGTTCAGCGACTCGCTCCGGGTGTGCGGCAATAGTGTCAATACTCCCCACGCCTTGCAGCACGGCTACGGCCGTCTTATCACCCACCCCAGCCATCCCCGGAATGTTGTCGGAACTATCACCCATCAGTGCCAGATAATCGACGATCAACTCTGGTGGTACACCAAACTTATCAATAACGCCTTGCCGATCAGTGAGTTGATCTTTCATGGTGTCCATCAGCGTGACATGTTCTGACACCAGCTGCGCCATATCTTTATCACCGGTACTGATCAGGGTTTCGATTTGTGATTCGGTGGCCTGACGAGCCAGCGTACCAATGACGTCATCCGCCTCAACACCATCAATCACTAACAACGGCAAACCCATCGCGGTAATAATTTGATGGATCGGCTCGATCTGACTGCGCAAATCATCGGGCATCGGTGGCCGGTGCGCTTTGTATTCCGCATACATGTCATTACGAAAGCTTTTGCCTTTGGCGTCAAAAACTACCGCAACAATAGAGTCCGGATATTGTTTCAACAGACTACGCAGCATGTTGGTGACAACACGAATTGCACCAGTTGGTTCGCCGTTAGAAGTGCGCAAATCCGCTTGCTGAGAAGCAAAAAAAGCCCGGTAAAGATAGGATGATCCATCAATCAGAATCAACGGAGGGGTCTGAGTCATTATATTTCGATCTTAGGAAAGGTCATCGCACTAGCATGCCACAGCTAGCTATTCAGCTCCATCGCAGGAATCTGTGGATAACTAATTTAAATTGTGGATAAGTTTGTTGAAGAAATTGGCAGAACCTGTTAGGTAATGTGTAAAACTTCTAAATACAAAATAAAAATACATTAATTTCATATAGTTAAAAAAGATCGAGATCTGAATTAACAAGAAACATGATTTATGTCAATGTGGAAAAAAGAATTGCAGATCCAAAAAAACGCATAAATGATGCCAAAAATGCTTGATCTTTGGCATCAATCAGTTCAGACAGTTTGCCAGTTTACTGTGGTCTGCCCGAATAATTTACGGGTCAGATAACGCAGCAACACGCCATATGCCGGCACGAACAAGCCAATACTGATCAACAGTTTCACGGCATAATCTACCGCTGCAATTTCCACCCAGTGCGCCGCCATAAATGGATCTGGGCTTTTATAGAACGCGATACCAAAAAATGCCACGGTATCCAGCATATTACCGATGATGGTCGAAGCCACTGGTGCTATCCACCATTGCGGTAATTGCCGCAATTTACTGAATACCGAGATATCCAGAATCTGCCCGAGCAAATAAGCCATGAAACTGGCACAGGCAATACGCGCCACAAACAAATTAAACTGGGCAATTTGCGCCAGCCCCTGAAATTCACCGGCATTAAACAACACCGATAATAAATATGAGAGCAGCAAGGCCGGTAACATCGCACATAAAATAATACGACGTGCCAATAATGAGCCAAAAATCCGCACAGTAAGATCCGTTGCCAGAAAAATAAACGGGAAGCTAAATGCGCCCCAGGTGGTATGAACACCCAAAATTTCGATTGGCAATTGCACCAGATAGTTACTGGAGGCAATGATCAGGATGTGGAACAGCGATAAACGCCACAGCGCCTGCCGTGACTGGTTTTCGGTAAATAGCATATTGTTTCCTTTTTGGATAAAAGATGGGGTGAGGGAACCCATGTTCGCTTGCAGTTAACTCACCATTCTGCACACAAAATGGCAGCTGGCTATAGCAAGGCGCGGGATTATACAGCGAAAGATTGCTGAAACAAGCCAGACATCAAACTTATAATAAAATTGAATGTTCTTTCTTGCAGAACTGACAAGTCAGTACCATGATTAAGTTAAGCGATCAGCAAGCTTCTCGGGCGACAGGATTCAACTTCGCACCCGGAAGGATGACGAAGCGAATCAATAATGAAACGCCAACTTGTTGACCGACTGGGAGATCAATTTTTGTTCTGTTGCAAACGACCTCGGTGAGCAGGCTTTAATGCCAGACCCGGTCAGGACACATGATGATGCCATGCGCAGCAACAAGAAAAGATCAGAAAGACAATCTGGGAGCGCTTTGCTTAAGTTGGCTGTCGGGCAATACCGGATAGCATCACAACCAGTGAAGACGGCTCTTCCTAACTAAGGAGGCAGCACCCTGAGTAATCTTTTAATAGTAGTCCAGTGTTACGAGTTCATGTTAAACGGTTAAAAGAGTTAATGTTCAAAGTAAATGTAAAAGCGTTAATTGTTCAGCGTAAATGTAAAATGTGTTGATTGGTTAAACGTTACAATGTTGTTCGTAAAAATGTTACTTTGTTAAATGTTAATTGGTTTAAACGTTAAATAGTTCATTGATTAAG
Organism: uncultured Tolumonas sp.; assembly: GCF_963676665.1. Lineage (NCBI taxonomy): Bacteria > Pseudomonadati > Pseudomonadota > Gammaproteobacteria > Aeromonadales > Aeromonadaceae > Tolumonas > uncultured Tolumonas sp. The sequence goes on along the minus strand of NZ_OY781378.1, from coordinate 8,632 downwards.
CTTAGATCAGGGGCCCATCCATCGGGCCCCTTTTAATATCTGCAGTTTATGGTTTATCCCTTCATCCGATCTCGCGCTCTCTTTATTTATACCCACATCAGATAATAAATCGCTTCTGAAGTCGGGTTAAAATTACGTTACACTGTGCAGGTAATTGGCATAAGGAATCGTTGCACATGTCGGACAACACTCATTTCGGCTTCAAGACCGTTGCAGAAACTGAAAAAGAACATCTGGTTGCGGATGTTTTTCATTCTGTGGCAGAGAAATATGACCTGATGAATGACCTGATGTCATTTGGCATTCATCGTCTCTGGAAACGCTTTACCATTGATTGTGCTGGTGTCCGTCCGGGGCAAAAGATCTTAGATCTAGCCGGTGGAACGGGTGATCTAACGGCTAAATTCTCCCGTTTAGTCGGTGACAGCGGTGAAGTGGTGCTGGCCGATATTAACGATTCCATGCTGAAAGTTGGCCGTGAAAAACTGCGCAACAAAGGTCTGGTGAATAATATCCGTTATGTGCAAGCCAATGCAGAAGCACTTCCCTTCCCGGATAATTATTTTGATCTGATCACCATCGGTTTTGGCCTGCGTAATGTAACGCACAAAGATCAGGCGCTGGCTTCGATGTATCGCGCACTGAAACCAGGCGGACGTTTGTTAGTGTTAGAGTTTTCCAAACCGACCAATGTCGTCATGTCCAAATTATATGACTTCTACTCATTTAAGGTACTGCCGAAAATGGGACAACTGGTCGCGAAAGACAGTGACAGTTACCAATATCTGGCAGAGTCGATCCGCATGCATCCTGATCAGGAAACACTGAAAGCCATGATGGAAACAGTCGGTTTTGAACAGGTGACCTATCACAACCTGACCCAAGGTGTAGTGGCTTTGCACCGCGGCTTCAAATTCTAAAAAGATCACGGAAATAACTGCATGACGCTGTCACCTTTGAGCACCGCACTGGGCGCTTTGCTCGAAACCGGATTGAACCAGCTATTGTCGCTCGATCCTCACTCTCGTGATCGCAGCAAACCACTGCACGGCAAAGTGCTGAAACTGGAGTTGCAAGGTATTCCCGCAATCTGGCTGATGTTTTCACCCCATCAGGTCGATGTTTTAGCCGCTTATGAACACCCAGCGCATGCCAGTCTCAATTTAAAATGGCAGGGCTTACAAGTCTTACGCCAACCGGAAAATCTGAGCCGTTATATCCGCGAAGAACGCCTTGATCTACAAGGTGACCCAGCCTTGTTTCATGCTTTTAGCCATTTATTCAGTGAATTACAGATCGACTGGGAAGAACAGCTTTCTGCTTATACTGGCGATGTATTAGCTCACTGGCTATTCCGTGGTGCCAAGAAAATACAAAAATGCGCCGCTCAACAATGGCAACTAAGTCAGCAAGATCTACGCGAAGCCATTACCGAAGAGTGGCAACTGGCCCCAGGACCATTACAACTGGCCGCTTTTTGCGATGATGTTGGCGCATTGGTACATGACAGTGAACAACTGCTGCAACGCGCCGAGCAATTGTTTCAGCGGAGTGCACAATGATTTTTAGCGAATGGCGACGCTTTTATACTATTGGCAGTGAACTATTACGCCACGGCCTCGATGAGCTGGTTCCGCGCCAGTGGCAGCCATGGCCAGTACGATTGTTGCGTCGTTCGTTATTCTGGTTGCGTAATCGCTATCCAACACAATCACGCGGCCAACGTCTGCGCCATGCCTTCGAAACACTCGGCCCAGTCTTTATCAAATTTGGCCAGATGTTATCGACCCGGCGGGACTTATTACCGCCCGATTTAGCAGAAGAGTTAGCTCAGCTACAAGATCGCGTTGCCCCTTTTGACGGAGAGCTAGCTCGTAAACTGATTGAACGCGCGTTAGGGCATCCAATTGAAGAATTATTTTCTGAATTCGACCCCATTCCGCTCGCCTCAGCGTCTGTCGCGCAGGTGCATACTGCGCGTCTGAAAGAGAATAATGCCGACGTCGTCATTAAAGTAATCCGCCCGGACATCAAACCCATTATTAACGATGATATCCGCTTAATGCGTTTATGCGCCCGGATCATCACTCGGCTACTGCCCAACAACCGATTACGCCCGGTAGAAGTCGTAGAAGAATACCGCCGCACCTTATTAGATGAACTCAATCTGATGAGTGAAGCCGCTAATACCATCCAGCTGCGACGCAATTTTGAAAACTCGCCACTTTTGTATGTGCCACATGTTTACCCGGACCATTGTCGGGAAAATGTGCTAGTGATGGAGCGGATCTACGGTATTCCTGTCTCAGATCGAATTGCGCTTGAAGCGAATGGTACTGACCTGAAACTACTGGCAGAACGCGGGGTGGAAGTCTTTTTTACTCAGGTTTTCCGCGACAGTTTTTTCCACGCCGATATGCACCCCGGTAATGTCTTCGTTGCTTATGAGCATCCCCACGATCCACAATGGATCGGTATTGATTGCGGCATCGTTGGCACCTTAAATCGTCAGGATAAGCGTTATCTGGCCGAAAATTTCCTTGCCTTCTTTAATCGCGATTACCGAAAGGTCGCTGAATTGCATGTTAAATCGGGCTGGGTGCCGCCAGAAACGAAAGTAGAGGAATTTGAATCCGCACTGCGAACAGTGCTGGAACCGATTTTTGCTAAACCACTGGCGGAAATTTCATTTGGCCATGTATTGCTGAATTTGTTCAATACCGCACGTCGTTTCAATATGCAGGTGCAACCACAGTTAGTGTTACTGCAAAAAACACTGCTTTATATTGAAGGATTAGGCCGTCAGCTTTATCCACAATTAGATCTGTGGCAAACCGCCAAGCCATTTCTGGAACACTGGATGCGCCAGCAAATTGGGCCACAAGCTGCATGGCGAGCGATTAAAGAGAAAGCGCCGTTCTGGGCTGAAAAATTACCTGATATGCCCGATCTGATTTACGATACCCTGACACAAGTTCAGCATCAGCAACATATGGTGAAAGGGCTGTATCAGCAATATCATCAGCAACATCGACGTCACGCTCAATCCCGGTATCTGCTGGGCACCGGAGCCGCATTGTTGCTGGGCAGCATTATTTTATTACCCACTCATGAACAGTTAGCAACGGCTGGCTTAACCATTAGCGTTATTTGCTGGCTTAACGGCTGGTGGAAGATTTCCCGCCGCTAAACCCTCTGCAACAGGAGTTCTCATGCCGCAATTTATATCATCATCTTTTCCACTTCGTCGTCCACGTCGCGTCCGCAAACATGAATTCAGTCGCCGTTTAGTACGTGAAAATCGATTGAGTGTGGATGATCTCATCTATCCAATGTTTGTATTGGATGGCGAAAACCGTAGAGAAAGCATCAGCAGCATGCCCGGTATTGAGCGTTTGTCTCTTGATCTCTTGCTCAAAGAAGCAGAAGAATTGGTTCAGTTAGGCATTCCAGCCATTGCATTATTCCCGGTCATTCCAGCCGAGCAAAAAAGCCTGTTAGCGGAAGAAGCGTATAACGATGATGGATTAGTTCCGCGGGTAGTCCGCGCGCTGAAAGAGCATTTTCCTGAACTCGGTGTGATCACGGACGTTGCTCTTGATCCTTATACGATACATGGTCAAGATGGCATTATTGACGACGAAGGTTATGTCCTGAATGATCTGACTACTGATATTCTGGTTCGTCAGGCACTCTGTCATGCTCAGGCCGGTGCAGATGTCGTCGCCCCCTCAGATATGATGGATGGCCGCATCAAGGCTATTCGTGCTGCGTTAGAACAACGTAATCTCATCAACACACAGATCATGGCCTATTCTGCAAAATACGCATCCAACTATTATGGCCCATTCCGTGATGCCGTCGGCTCTTCCGCTAATCTGGGCAAAAGTAATAAGAATACCTACCAGATGGACCCAGCCAACAGTAACGAAGCCATACAGGAAGTCGGTCTCGATATTCAGGAAGGTGCTGACATGGTGATGGTGAAACCTGGTATGCCTTACCTTGATATCGTCTACCGGGTTAAGCAACAATTTGCAGTTCCTACATTCGCCTATCAGGTCAGTGGGGAATACGCTATGCATATGGCGGCCATCCAGAATGGCTGGCTGAAAGAGCGTGAATGTATTATGGAATCTCTACTTTGTTTCAAACGCGCTGGGGCTGACGGCATACTGACTTATTTTGCCAAACAAGCAGCCATTTGGTTACAAGAAGAGAAATAGCACCTAAAACAAAGCCCCTTTCCGGGGCTCTGTTTTATAAACTTCATTTTTTCGTAGGTTCCGCAGCTGAAACCGGAGCAACAGCAACAGGTTTGATTTGCAGCTGACGGTCACGCAAATTTTGCATCATTTTTTGCCGGGCTTCGAGACGAGCTGCTTTTAACTCATCCTGCGTGATCCCATTGTCGCCATCCTTATCAAACATAGAGAACTGCATTTTGTCCATACGCTGTTTGATCTGTTGAATCAGACGATCTTCTTGTAGCTGCTTAAAGGTGTCAAATTCAGCCCGGTCTAATTTTCCGTCATGATTTTTATCTGCTTTGGTAAATAAATTGTCAGCTTTTGCCGGTGCAGAATTGCCCTGAACAACCTCTGTCGCATACACTGGTGCGCATAATATTGTTGCAACTAAGGCGGTTACCATCACGTTCATTGAGCTGTCTCCAATTGATTGAACACCAATAAATTAGCGAAGAGATATTGTAAATCTGTGTCGAAAACAAATTTATTTGCAACAAACTGTGACAGCAGAATGAAAAAAGCCGGAAATACCGGCTTTAAAAAATAGCAATCATGGGCGGATTTCAATTGGAGTTCCTGGCTCTATAGAGTCCCACAACTCATCCATATCAGCATTTATCAACGCAATACAACCATTAGTCCAGTTAGAACGCTGTAAGGTTTGGTCGCTCATTATCGACCCCTTACGTTGCCCATGTAATAAAACCTGACTACCAGGGTTAACGCCCATTTGTTGGGCTCGTTTCATATCTGCCACGCTAGGATAAGATATATGAAATGCCTTATAATAATTCGAATCTGTCTTTTTATAATCGAGCAAATAGCGACCTTCGGGTGTTTTATAATCACCTTCTCGTACCTTTGCACCTTTCGGATTTGGACCCAGCGCCACCCAGTAACGTTTCAAAGCGACACCCTTTGAATACAAGGTCAGGCTATATTGCGATTTTTTTACTACAACAAGATCGGCTTTAGGCATTATCGTTGCGTTTGCTGCAACACCAAATAACAAACCTAGAGCAAAAATAACAAACTTCATGTTTTCGAAACCCTGTTTATCCATCAATATCGAATACTAGCGGCAGATCATAGCCACTATGGCAGTACGTTCAATGAGATAACGCAAATTTTACATCGATGATCGTAATTAATAGTGAATGATATCGTTGATTAGTAAAGTTAATAAAAACAAAAAGCCCTGAGCATTAGCTCAGGGCTTTTCAAATTATTGGCGGAGTGGACGGGACTCGAACCCGCGACCCCCGGCGTGACAGGCCGGTATTCTAACCGACTGAACTACCACTCCGCACTTTTCTTCCTATGCTCGCTCAACCGTTGTCACCCAGTCAAGGTCTTCACATCAATTAGGAGCCTGGCAGTGTCCTACTCTCACATGGCGAATGCCACACTACCATCGGCGCTACAACGTTTCACTTCTGTGTTCGGCATGGGTACAGGTGGTTCCATCGCGCTATTGCCGCCAGGCATATTCGGTTTACTTATCGCTGCTTGTGTTATCTCTCTCAGCAATAAGTCTTGGAAAGCTGTCCAACTATCTCTAGTCAGTTTGTCTATCAGTTCATCAATCAAACAAGCGCTTCAAAACTACTTGGGTGTTGTATGGTTAAGCCTCTCGGGTCATTAGTATGAGTTAGCTCAATGTATCACTACACTTACACACCTCACCTATCAACGTCGTAGTCTTCAACGGCCCTTCAGAGGACTTATAGTCCTAGGGATGACTCATCTCGTGGCAAGTTTCCCGCTTAGATGCTTTCAGCGGTTATCTTTTCCGAACTTAGCTACCGGGCAGTGCCATTGGCATGACAACCCGAACACCAGCGGTTCGTTCACTCCGGTCCTCTCGTACTAGGAGCAACCCCACTCAATCATCCAACGCCCACGGCAGATAGGGACCGAACTGTCTCACGACGTTCTGAACCCAGCTCGCGTACCACTTTAAATGGCGAACAGCCATACCCTTGGGACCAACTTCAGCCCCAGGATGTGATGAGCCGACATCGAGGTGCCAAACACCGCCGTCGATATGAACTCTTGGGCGGTATCAGCCTGTTATCCCCGGAGTACCTTTTATCCGTTGAGCGATGGCCCTTCCATTCAGAACCACCGGATCACTATGACCTGCTTTCGCACCTGCTCGACCTGTCCGTCTCGCAGTTAAGCGGGCTTATGCCATTGCACTAACCTCACGATGTCCGACCGTGATTAGCCCACCTTCGTGCTCCTCCGTTACTCTTTGGGAGGAGACCGCCCCAGTCAAACTACCCACCAGACACTGTCCCTGACCCGGATAACGGGTTGAGGTTAGAACATCAAACATACCAGGGTGGTATTTCAAGGACGGCTCCATGACAACTAGCGTCATCACTTCAAAGCCTCCCACCTATCCTACACAGGTAGGTTCAATGTTCAGTGTCAAGCTATAGTAAAGGTTCACGGGGTCTTTCCGTCTAGCCGCGGGTACACCGCATCTTCACGGCGAATTCGATTTCACTGAGTCTCGGGTGGAGACAGCGTGGCCATGGTTACACCATTCGTGCAGGTCGGAACTTACCCGACAAGGAATTTCGCTACCTTAGGACCGTTATAGTTACGGCCGCCGTTTACCGGGGCTTCGATCAAGAGCTTCGCTTGCGCTAACCCCATCAATTAACCTTCCGGCACCGGGCAGGTGTCACACCCTATACGTCCACTTTCGTGTTTGCAGAGTGCTGTGTTTTTGTTAAACAGTCCCAGCCACCTGGTCACTGCGGCTGCCACTAGCTCCAGAAGTAAATTCCTTCACCAGCAACAGCGTACCTTCTCCCGAAGTTACGGTACTATTTTGCCTAGTTCCTTCACCCGAGTTCTCTCAAGCGCCTTGGTATTCTCTACCTGACCACCAGTGTTGGTTTGGGGTACGATTCTTTGTAACCTGAAGCTTAGAGGCTTTTCCTGGAAGCGTGGCATCAGTAACTTCATGACCGTAGTCACTTCGTCTCGGCTCTCGGAATAAAGTACAGCGGATTTGCCTACCGTACATCCCTACCACCTTTCACCAGCACTACCAACCGCTGGCTTACTTAGCCTTCTCCGTCCCCTCATCGCAGTTACAAAAAGTGCAGGAATATTAACCCGCTTCCCATCGACTACGCCTTTCAGCCTCGCCTTAGGGGTCGACTCACCCTGCCCCGATTAACGTTGGACAGGAACCCTTGGTCTTCCGGCGAGGGAGTCTTTCACTCCCTTTAACGTTACTCACGTCAGCATTCGCACTTCTGATATCTCCAGCATGCGTTACCACACACCTTCACAGACTTACAGAACGCTCCCCTACCACTTGCCTTACGGCAAATCCGCAGCTTCGGTGACTAGTTTAGCCCCGTTACATCTTCCGCGCAGGCCGACTCGACTAGTGAGCTATTACGCTTTCTTTAAATGATGGCTGCTTCTAAGCCAACATCCTAGCTGTCTAAGCCTTCCCACATCGTTTCCCACTTAACTAGTACTTTGGGACCTTAGCTGGCGGTCTGGGTTGTTTCCCTCTTCACGACGGACGTTAGCACCCGCCGTGTGTCTCCCGGATAGTACTTACTGGTATTCGGAGTTTGCATCGAGTTGGTAAGTCGGGATGACCCCCTAGTCGAAACAGTGCTCTACCCCCAGTAGTATTCGTCCGAGGCGCTACCTAAATAGCTTTCGGGGAGAACCAGATATCTCCGAGTTTGATTGGCCTTTCACCCCTAGCCACAGGTCATCCCCTAATTTTGCAACATTAGTGGGTTCGGTCCTCCAGTACCTGTTACGGCACCTTCAACCTGCCCATGGCTAGATCACTCGGTTTCGGGTCTACACCCTGCAACTAATCGCCCAGTTAAGACTCGGTTTCCCTACGGCTCCCCTATTCGGTTAACCTTGCTACAGAATGTAAGTCGCTGACCCATTATACAAAAGGTACGCAGTCACACCACGAAGGTGCTCCCACTGCTTGTACGTACACGGTTTCAGGTTCTATTTCACTCCCCTCACAGGGGTTCTTTTCGCCTTTCCCTCACGGTACTGGTTCACTATCGGTCAGTCAGGAGTATTTAGCCTTGGAGGATGGTCCCCCCATGTTCAGACAGGATACCACGTGTCCCGCCTTACTCGTTTTCATCTCAAGGTCGTTTTCATGTACGGGGCTATCACCCTGTGCCGCCAGCCTTTCCAGACTGTTCCACTAACTTCCAAGAAACTTAAGGGCTAATTCCCGTTCGCTCGCCGCTACTAAGGAAATCTCGGTTGATTTCTTTTCCTCGGGGTACTTAGATGTTTCAGTTCTCCCGGTTCGCCTTGCATGACTATGTATTCATCATGCAATACTGCATCAATGCAGTGGGTTT